>NZ_PNEC01000098.1 GCF_005886345.1 Pseudoalteromonas phenolica | reverse complement strand
GCTTCATATTTTTAAAGAACAATGCGACTAAGCTTTTGCTTGTCGCCGCAGCCTTGCTGCGAAGTGGAGCGCCATGATAACGACTTCACCTTTTATGTCAACACTTAATTTAAATCTTTTTCGTAAAGGAAGTTTTTAAGATTAAGTTTTATTTGACTCGACATCATTTTGATTTGCTTTTCAGCGTCTCGCCCCGTGTCAGTGGGGTCGCATTATAGGGAGAGCATAAAATTACGCAAGCCCTTTTTTAAATAAAAATGCAAAAAACTAACTATTCGCGTGTATTTTAAACGAAACGTCTATTTTTGATACTTTCACAGTCATTTATTGCGCTATTTCAAGCAATAAATTCGGTTTACACCCATATTAGGATTTAATATCTATCTAAAAAGAATCCTCACAGATCTATTTTGTTTATTCATGCTGTATCTACTTTATGTTTGTGAGTAGTTTCAGAGCATCTAATTGGTTATGAGTTTATATAAGGATTTCTGACTACTAATTTAGTTGCTAAGGTTTGTGGACATGATGATAGCTGTACTTTAATTCCTTTTACGCAAGTACGGTGAAAAAGGTTACCCACTGCGAACGAAGTAATGGCGGTCTTTTTGCTCAAGAGTGGTGCAAAAGTTTAATGACAAGCACGCAGTACTTCATTCCTTTTGCGCAAGGTGATGCAAGCCAATTTAACAATAGCTAACCTGCTATCAGATTTATAAGAGGCCTTGAGGAACCCAGATTCATGGTTGAATTACAACTTAAAACTAGCCAGAAGTAAGATTCACCACTACTCAAATTTCTAAATCTTATAGCCTAAAAACAAAAAAACCCGAGCCTAAGCTCGCGTTTTTTAATGCTTTGTGGCATTAACTAAAGTCGATATTACTTAACAATAGTTGCTACAACACCAGCACCTATTTGGTAAAGTGCGCCATCTTCACCGGTTCTGGCAAATCTCAGGCATTAAAAA
>NZ_PNEC01000097.1 GCF_005886345.1 Pseudoalteromonas phenolica | reverse complement strand
CACTACGCGATACCGATCTGCCTACACTTTTCAGACTAAAAAGCCGAGCATAAAAGTGACTCGACTTTAATTCTTATACAGATCTGAGGTTATTTTAGTTAATGGAAAATTCTACTTATGAACTGTTTCACTTTTTGGGGGAGTTACACTAGTGCTTGGTATCTATTAAACTGACTTGTCATTTACATGCTTTGGCCATGAGGAAGCGCCTACTTTTTAACCTAACAATTAAAAATAGTCAATTAAATATGGGTATAATAATACCTAGTAATAGCATAAGGTTATTCTAGCCCATCGCAACGTAAAAGTATCAAAAACTGCTTAAAACATATTGCTGAGAGAAAGTGTTCGGAAATAGCACATTCAAAGTGACTTTGAAGTGCTATTTACTAAGAGAAGTTAGAATCCAAAAGTCGTACCACAGCCATACTGATAATAAGCCTGTTCCCCTTGGTAAGACACGTTGACTGTTGTCACACTTTTTTTTACTTTCCAAGTACCTGAAAATTGATACTGAGGGTCGTCAGTAAGAGATAACTTAATGCTCTCAATTGGCTTTGAATTATCAAACGCTAGCCGTAAAATAAGTTTATCTTTTTTCTTCTTGTATACCCCATTTACTATGTAATTTACATTGTAATTTAGAGCTGTGTCATCTGATGCTTGTCCAATACTAAATCGTTTGTTTGTTTTGAGACACACCACGTGGTTTTCAACGACAAATTCATCAACTTGACGCTCCATAAACAACACACCTTTTTTGGTTGTTGTCGCATTAGTCGGGAAGGTGTCAATACCGGTTCCTGACGAATCTTCTGAACCAAATGAATCTTCTGAACCAAATGAGTCCTCT
>NZ_PNEC01000096.1 GCF_005886345.1 Pseudoalteromonas phenolica | reverse complement strand
TGGTTTAGGCACTTGTTAGGTTACTGTTTACCTATACGCTTGATTATTAATAATGTTAAAAGCATAGCTGAAGTTTAACCAACTAAAAATGGTTCATAGTTACCTTCTGGATCTTTGAACCACATCCCAGCTATGAATATTGATATAGCCAAAAACATAAACTCTACAACCCAAAGAGATTTTTCTATAGGAGATTTGATAGTGTTTTCTTTCAAATCTAACACTTTGGCGTTGAGGTTATTTTGAAATATAGCTAAATTATTGGCCATTTCAGCTTCAACATCAGGAAGCATTCTTTCGAATAACTTCGGATTCCCTGCCACTTCAGTGCTTTTTTCTAACTTGGCTATGCTTTCAACTTTAAACTGTTTCTGTGCGTCCTGAGCAAGTTTTGAAATATCATTTTCTAACGAAGAATCATACTTAAGATTTAGCGTATCAATATATGAAAGGATCTC
>NZ_PNEC01000095.1 GCF_005886345.1 Pseudoalteromonas phenolica | reverse complement strand
CTTTTAGTGGGTAACACCAGTGTTTCAGGGAATGAAAGTTGAGTTCGTTGTATAAACTTTTTAAATTTGTTGTTCTAGGTTGCGTAATATCATTAGCTGTTGTCTATATTACTCTTGAGATTCTACCAAGAGCTTATACAGTTTTACCAAGCTATCATTCTTTGATTGCTATAATTCTCTCTGTGATTTTAGGTTTTGGCTTGGCTGGGTTTATCATATATTACAAGCGAAAAGTTCAATAAGGCTGCTACCAACACATAACAAGCAATTAAACAGGGATTAAAAACAGCGGGCTTTTCGCTTCGCTCGATTTTAGCCCACTATTTTTAACCCGTTAATCGGGCGTTATGCGTCACTTTAAATTGCTGTCTTTAAAACGGTTTTTACTTCAAGTCTTTCCTTAAGGTCAGCTTTTAGTTACAGTGGCGTAATCAAATTTTAAGTTGGTCTTGGCTTTTCTTTTTCAATTTAAGCTGTGGCCAGAAAGGTCATTCACCAGTCTAACGCTTCTTTGCAATTTTTGGTTTGGTGAGTGCTTTTTTAAATAAAAATTTAGCTCGTTGGTGCAGGCGCAAGCGCTTTGAAAGAGGTGTGTCAACGCATAACAAAGTCGTCAACGCGGACAAAAACTGTTGGCTGCTACGCTTCGCTTCACATTTTAGCCAACAATTTTTTGCCGGTTACAACGGCGTTATGTAACAAATTCGCACAAGGCTATAATTTGAAATTCTATTTAAAAACCTTTTTAACATTAACCTGTTTACCTCTAGTGGTTGGAATCGTTATTGGTGTTCTTTACCAATATGCTTCTGGTGACACGCAGTCTGATATGGAGCAAGGCATTCTTGGTTTTAGTAACCAATTCGTTTTTGAAATGTTTGTCTTTTTAAATATTCTGTTAGTTACAATATACGTGTACATAAAAGGGCAAGTAGAAAACCCTCTTTCTAAATTAGAAAAGTTACTATTTTACTGGTTACCAGCCACAGCTTTGGGGTTTGTAGTTCCATTTTTTGGTGCGATGTACGGTTTTATTATTGGTCACCCCACATCACCTGATTTAATGAATTTAGCTATCTTAGGCGTATTTGCCTTTATTTGTTCAGCAGGTTTTTTCATGCTCTTATTATTACCCGCTCACTCAGGTATTTATCCGAAGAACATTAAAGATAAAAGGCTATTATATTCAGCTATAACAATATCTATGTTCGCTGTGTATGGGTGGCGTTTTGTTACATAACAAGTCATTTCAGCAGGACAAAAACAGCTGGTTTTTGCTCGTGCCTCGCTAATTTTAACCAGCTATTTTACTGCCCCTGAATGAGGCGTTATGTGTACCGAAAATTTATCAGTAAATTTAATACTTCCCAGCAAAATGTATAAGTGATTATCGTTTGAAGTGCCCTAAATGCCAGAGTAGTGTAATTCCTAAACAAGAATACGTTTCTCCTCAATATACAAAAAATTCATGTCCTGTTTGTGGCTATGAATTTATGTTTAGGTTTAATAAGTTGCGCCTTGTACTAATCTACTCTGTTTTAGCACTTGTTTTACTTGGTTATTTAATTAGTTAGGTTTAATGTACACATAACAAAGCAAATTAAAAGTGCGGACAAAAATCAGTTGGCTTTGTTCGTGCCTCACAAATTTTAGCCAACTAATTTTTGCCGTTTATTTGCGGCGTTATACGCACTAGGAA
>NZ_PNEC01000094.1 GCF_005886345.1 Pseudoalteromonas phenolica | reverse complement strand
GGAGTCCATCTCATTCGTTAGCTGTATTCAATGGACTTCATAATAAAACTTATAGTTCGGCTAGGTATTTTAGCTGGGGTAATTTCTACACTTTTTATCTTATGGGTATATTTTACTTTCCCCGATATGTGTGGCAATTATCTCCATGCGGAAGCTTATTCACCTGATAACAAAAATCGGATAGTAGTGTTCCAGCGTGATTGTGGTGCAACTACAGGGTTTTCTACTCAGATTTCTATTTTAGGCGCAGATGTTAAGCTACCAAATGAATCAGCCAATATATTCATCATACCAGGGCACCCAAACGAAGTGGCGCCAGGTGTGGAGTGGTTGGATAACTCTACAATAAAGATATCTCAAAGGCTTAATGGGCAAGAATATTTATCAGAAACTAGTTATGGATGGTTTAATAAAGTTGTAGTTAAATATGAGTAACCATACAGCTAACAAACGCATCAACGCATGGACTAATAAAGCTTGGCTTGGTTCGTGCCTCACCAATTTTAACCAAGCATTATTAGCCCGTTATGCGAGGCGTTAGGTGAACACTCGGGATCGGTGTCTTGAATAAATATTTGTACAATTATTATTGGTTGGCATCTTCTGTAACGGCTAAATTGTTTTGGCTAATTGTCCCAGTTATTTTTATCTCTCAAGAGTTCTTTGTACCATTTCTAATTTTTACAGTGGCTCTTGGTTGGTCAGCGATAATGGTTACAGCATTTTATAAATGTCCTAGCTGTAACAAGAGAGCATTGGTTCATTCAGGTGTTGTAGTTAAACGACTCGAAACTGATCGTAGTAAGCTTCAAATATGGCTACTACCCAATGAATTCGTGTATAAGTTTTTTTACTGCTGCAAATGTGGGCATAAAATAAAATCGCAACCATAAGCTTGGTTCTTTGTTCACCTAACAAATTAATTAACCTCAGATCTGTATAAG
>NZ_PNEC01000093.1 GCF_005886345.1 Pseudoalteromonas phenolica | reverse complement strand
ATGCAAGACCTGACCCCATTATTTTATAATAGCACTGTTCAGGCTTAACAGGTTTTAAAAGAACTTAACTTTAAGTCACTTTAGTAGAGTATAACTCGCAGACATCAAATGTTATTTAATGTAAACAGCGGTTTATCTACGTATCCCTTCTAGGTAGAATGATTTTTAGTAAATTATATAAGTTTCTTAAATAGGATGTTGAGATGAATCTAAAAGCAATGGGCTTAGTATTATTCAGTGCATTACATGTCAGTGGCTGCGGTAGTGATGCCCACGCTGGAAACGAGATAGAAACCCCACCAGTTGATGGCGGAGAAAATACTTGTACAGGGTTTGGCTCACCTTATATAAATGTATTTATTAGAGAGTCATTGAACAGTGATGTACTGATTGAAAATGCATCTGTACGAGTGGTGATGGAAAGTGAAAATGAAGAAAGCACTGTGGAGCCAGAGTTTATTTCGTCAGATGATCGCAATGAGGATACAAAAACTGGCGCGTACCATGCAATATTAGAACATAATAACTTAGCATTTGATGTGAGTATTGTGGTGTTCGCTGAGGAATATCACCCATTTGTGACTAAAAAAATTAATTTTGAAGTGAATACAGGGTGTGATGCCGCTAATGATCTATCCTATGATGTTTATCTTTGTCCCATAGGTACAACTTGTTTGTAAAATGATGAGTTTTAAGCAGGAGCGCTATTGTTTTAGCAAGGCTAAAAATAGGTATGCGACCAGACAAGTCAAACAGACATGACCAATCAAATCGGTAAGATAAGACCAAACATGAAAAAGCCCTAGCATAAATGCTAAGGCTTTAAAGAGAGTAACCAGTTTACTATCTCACTGATATTGCACAATGCAAGA
>NZ_PNEC01000092.1 GCF_005886345.1 Pseudoalteromonas phenolica | reverse complement strand
TTACGCTGCGTCCTTTTCCTTGAACTAGAACAGAAGGCAGCGCTCTGAATCATGCATCTTGAGGAAGTTTGGGTATATAAGCAGTTAATAATAACGAAAACTGAGAGTCATCATGAAAACATTATCGATATTAATCGGGGCGTCTTTACTCAGCGCGTCGTTTACAAGCATCGCAAACGTCAAATTTAAGCTAGAGGCATTGTCTGAAAACCTACATGTGCTTTATGGACGAGGTGGTAACATTGCCATTAGCACCGGAGATGATGGTATTTACTTAGTAGACGACCAATTTGCAAAGCTCAGTGATGACATAAAAAAACAAATTAGCCAGTTAAAACCTGATGCGCCAGAGTTTGTGATTAATACACATCACCATGGCGATCATACAGGAGGAAACGAAAACTTTGCCAAAGCGGGGAGTCATGTCATAGCGCATCATAATGTGTATGACCGCTTGAAAGAAAAGCATGGTGAAGGGTCTAAATATTTGCCTATTTTAAGTTTCAGCCAAGATATGAGGCTCCATTTTAACAATGAACACGCGCAGCTTTGGCATTACGCCCATGCTCACACTGATGGCGATGCGGTCATTTTTTACAAAAATGCCAATGCAGTACACATGGGAGATATTTTCTTTAATTTAGGAAGTTTACCTTTTGTTGATGTCGACAGTGGTGGTTCGCTCGATGGCGTGATAAATGCTGTAGAACAAACTTTAGCGAGAATAGATAGTGATACTAAAGTGATCCCAGGTCACGGTCCTGTTACTAACAAGTCGGCGCTCGAAGCGTATCGTGCATTATTGTTAAAAGCTAAAAGTGTAATGGTATCAGCAATGAGCGGCGGTAAATCGCTTGAAGAAGTGCTTACTGCAAAGCCGCTGTCAGCGTTGAATTTAACTTATTCAAACTGGTTACCAGAAGAGCGAGTGGCCACTTTGTTTTATAGAAGCTTGAGTGCATCTCATCATCAACATTAATCATCTGATTTTTACATCCATATCAGCGAAGAACATACTTCGCTGATTTTCAAATTAAACATGGTTATCTTCTCATCGTTACAACTAAACTGTATGTTCCTAAGTACGATTAAAAAGATATTGCAAAAGCGTCTGGGGTCGATGTGACCATACCCAATGCAGAGCTGGTCGATAAAGCGGCGATTGATACAATTGTTAAATTATCGGCTGATGAGTGTATTTCCTCAGATATTGAGGAGCTAGGTGCCAAAGCTGATGATATTCCGACCTTAACTGAAAATGCATTGAAAGATGCGTGTGGCTTTATTAATCCAATTCAGGCTACTGCAGAAGAGATTTCAGAAATCTTCCGCGCTGCAATGTAATTAAAAAGAACGAATTTGCTTTTTAGATGTCGAAGCCTTGGTATATGTGCCAAGGCTTTTTTGCTTTGGTCTTGAATTTATCTGAGGATTTTTTATCCTTACGTTTTTATTTTCTCGCCGTTTAAAATTTAGGGCCAAACTATGTTTAGTAAAATTGTGAAACTAAAAGACTATCAATTACTCACATTAGGTTGGTTAGCCATGCTATGTATGGTTTGTTTAAACTGTACAGTGCATAGCTTATTTATTGCTAAACAGCGAGTTGATATTGCTTCTTCTATTTTCTGGTCATTGCAAGAGTTCGGTATTTGGTTGCTGATCACGCCGTTTATTTGTTTTGCTCTACAGCGCAGTATGAAATTAAAACAATTAATCTCAGTGGGTTTTTTCGCGCTTACATGCGTGTTAACTGTAAACACGAGCCTTGATGTTTTAATAGAGCAGACTGCATGGCAAGAAAGCCTTTTCTATAATTGGCATAAACATGCCATTGCTTATTTGGCCATCGTCACTTTAGTGCATTTTAAAAGCCGGTTTGTCGATGTAAATCGGGCTCAAAGTAGTGACTCAGTTGCTCAAACGTCTCGATTATTTGTTAATCAAAAAGCGGAAGAAAAAACAGAGCTACAAAGGTTGCAAATAGAAGAGTTTGATATTGCGTTTGCCGATATTTACTTTGCAAAAGCCGCGGGCAATTATGTTGAGTTACATACCAAGCAAGGTATGTCACTGGTTCGCACAACCATGAAAGAGTTAGAAAACAGCTTACCTGCTCAGGCTTTCTATCGCTGCCATCGCTCTTACCTTGTCAATCTTTCTCATAGTGCAAAGCTAGTCAATGCGCGCTCGGGTCATGGTCTATTGGTGCTCAATAACGACATTGAAGTGCCAGTCAGTAAAAGTAATCGTTCAACAACTAAAATGCTCTTAGGCCTTTAAAAATAAAGGCTAGGGACGAATGGATGAATAACCTTTTGTCCCAAACCTTATGAGTTCGTCACATAGAGCTGGGTTGGGTAGAATCAATTTTATATAGTTTTCATCATCAAAATTCTGAGGAGAAAACAATATGAATAAGCCGTCACTTACTCTAACGACTCGCTTACTACACTGGTCGGTTGCACTCACTATGCTAGGTTTGATTAGTGTGGGTTATTACATGGTGAACTGGGAAGTATGGTCCTTGTATCCTATTCACAAAGCGCTAGGTGTAATCGCGCTATTGTTAGTATTACCACGTGCAATTTACCGTATTAAAAAGGGCTTCTTACCTGCTGATGACAATGCATCAGAGGCACTTAATAAAGCCATTCATTTCGCCCATTGGGGTTTACTAATAGGTACCTTGTTAATGCCAGTAAGCGGTATGCTTTACTCAGGCTTTGGTGGGTATGGTATCGATGTATTTGGCCTGGCTTTAGTGCCAAATAACTATACAGAGAATGGCGCAGTGCCTTTCAATGAAACTATTTTTGTAGTTGCTAAAGCTGCACACTCTTATATTGCTTACGCGTTAACAGGTCTGATTGCATTACATATGCTGGGTGCCATTAAGCATCATGTGTTTGATAAAGACACGACATTACTGCGCATGTTAGGCCGTGCTTAATTAACCTAGATATGGTTAGGTATGTGGTTGAAGTTATAGCTTTTCTTCAACCACATGCACGATACTGTAGAGTGCTTTTTTTGCGGGGAAAATTAAGTTACCACTCGTATCTACCATCTTCCAATCAGTTCTGCAGGTACCTGGATAGCGCGGAGTTGTAAACTCAATCGAGATATCTATTATTTCACCTGGCTTTACGGTTGGTAAAGCTATGCTGTCTACTGAGTAGCATAAGTTAGGATCTTGCGGCGTCATGCGCTTTAACCGTTTATCCTGCCAAGGCACTGAGCCAATGTTTTGTACTCGCCAAGTCTTGGTAAAACTTGTGTTTACAGCAATAGGTGTACCATCAGGAATAGTCACATCTTTAATAAATTTAGTCGCAAAGCCAGTTTGTAATTCGACCTTCTGTGAGTTGCTTAACTGGTTTTCTTGAAATAAAAGGTATGCAATGGCTGTGAGCAGAAGGACTAAAGTGCAGGCAAGCAGTTTTGAGTTAATCTTATATTGCTGTAAATGCTTTTGGTTTGTGCTTTGAACCTTTGTGTTTTTGAGTTGCTCTTTACTTTGTTGAGTTGCCTCAATAAGAGCTTCAAGCGTTACTTTATCAATCTCTAAAACTTGCATCAGTTTATTTTGCAACGCATCACTTGGTAGTCTTTGTCCATCTAGCACTTTGTAAAAATGCGAACGGCTGCATTCGCAAAGGTTTACGATCTGTTTAACACTTAACCCCTTTGTATCGGAGACACGTTTTACGCTGTCTCTTAGTGGTGTCATTTTCATTCCTTTTTTGCTTTTTAACTGATGGTAAGTCTTTAAATTGTCTCTGAGACAAGATACGTGTTGTACTTAGCAGAAGCTAAACATAAAGTGTTCAAGGTAAATAGTATAAGAAAAAACTCTTATAAACCATAACCGCTATTATTGAACGCAAAAATCTCTTTATGAAATGGCTATATAACTTGTACTGCAAATTTATCCGAAGCCCGCGTATTTGTCAGGAGTGCACTTTAGAGTTCAATCCCACTGCTGAACATCAGATATTATGTGAAAGGTGCTTACAGCGCAGAAGAGAATACAAGAAGAATAAGTATTCTAGTAAAAACTTATAATCTAGCTCCGAGTTGTTACTTGCAAAAAATGCAACTTTAAATGTGGAATTAGAATTGGACTTTAACAAAGTCAAAATTAATGTCATTAAAAAGTTCATTAACACCTATCGTATTTATTTAAATTACCCTCACTGTATTTAGTATTCACAAGCAGCTTTTTAGTGAATATTAACTGCATTTCATCTGGTTTAACCAGTGTGTTTTGCAAAAGTTATGTATTTGTTAGGGTGTTACTGTTTACAAATTTTCACATCATTACTTTTCTTATTTAATCCAATTAAAACAATTTGTTGTGTGTTCTGGTAGATGGTTTTAAGTATTCTCAATTTGTCATTAAAGATTCATCTTGTTTACAAAAATGTAAATGAAAGTAGAATTTATTGCATACAATATTCTTTTTGTCGTGTTTTCTGCTGGCTTACGTGCAATTTAAGGCAGTTTTTTGTGTCAGAGCAGCAGGTTAATTGCCTATTTGTTTGAAGCACAGTTGTAGTAAATAAATATCTGGAAGTAGAAGTATGATGTATAAACCTAAAAAGTTGTTTATGGGAGCAAGCTTATTAGCTGTTTCTACCATACCAACTTACGCCTCTGCGGCCGCGATGTGCGGTACAACGACAACAACAGGCAATGCTTTGACACTTGGTCAGACTGAGTGTATTTCAGGAAATGGACTTTATTTCTATGTTGATATTGAACAGGATGGCACATCGCTTAATATTACCACTGATGGTGGTATAGGTGAGGCCGATATTCTCGTCAATACAGGTAACTGGGCTACATCAAGTGCCTACACTGCTCGAACGAATACTCAAGGTACAAACGATTCCTTAAAGATCACAGCCAATCAGAGTCGTTTATATATCAGTGTTTTTGGTACACATGAGCAAGTCCAACTTGCATTAACGCAAACAGTTGGTGAACAACCAACCAAAGATAAATGCCTTGAAGCAAAACAACAAAGTGGTGAAATAGCCCTAAATGAAGCGTTATGTATTGGTGGTAATGGCCTTTATTATTATGTTGACGTACCACAAGACAACACTGAGTTAACGATTGAAACTCAGGGCGGTGAAGGTGAAGCGGATATTTTTGTCAACAATAGTGGCTGGGCAACACGTAGTAGCTATACTGCGTCATCTGCGAATGCTGGCACCAATGAAACATTAAAAGTGACGGCTAATAAAGGGTTATTTTACGTCAGTGTAATGGGCCAAAATGATGGCGTGAACTTCTCTGTTAAAACTGGGACTTCAACCCCAGATCCAGTAAACCCAACAGATCCTGCAACAGCAGACTTTGTGGTTGTAGAGCCAGTTGTGGTGTCTATACCGGCTGCAGCGATTAATTCAAAAGCAGAGTTTAGCTCAGATGTTGAGCAGATCATTGTCTCTACTTGGGCGCAGTGGGGCGAGATTTCAGCAAACACTCCAGGTGTAGTCGCGGATGTCGCCAAAGCCATTCATTTCCTTGCACAGCAAGATGACATAAAAGACAAAGACCTAGATACATTACTGTATTTTTTACGTAATTTTGCAGCAAATGGTGACTTTACTCAGTTTAGCCAAGCTGATGCTAAGTTAATCAGTGATGCGCTTCATGCGGTTGCTATGATGACGGAGTTTTATACCACAGGTGCGCCGGCTGGCTTAATCCATGAAAGCTATGCAACTGCTTTAATTAATTTAACCACAGCCGAAGGCGCACAGTTTATTACTAAACAATTGCCACACTTAATGGCGCTGACTCAGTTTTATGCGGGTCTATCTAACCCATATGTAAACGACAATTTTGGCTATAGCACCAATCAAATCTTAAAAGCATTTTATGATTTAGCTTACATTGGTAAGCAAAACGCGGTAATTAAAGCGGCATTTAATGAGCATATGCTTGCCGTGATGTCTGTGCTTCGTAGTTATGCACTAGGCGAAACAGGCTTAGATATGCGCTGGAATGCAGATGCAGATCGCATGTGGATCATGCCGCACGAGTTTTTAGCGTTAGGTCATGTTGCCAACCTTGCTGAGCCAGCTGTTCAGGCTCGTATTGATGGTATTGTGAAGGAAATCTTCGACGTAACATCGGCACAAGTTGACGCAGAGGAAGTGAAGAAGAAAATCACAGAAAGCTACCTTGAAACCGTTAATCGTAGCTGTGACAGTAGCGATGCACTGAACGGTTATTGTTCTGTGCCTAAAAAGGTGGAAGATATTTTAACCATTACCTACCAATGTAATGATGCTATCACCATTCGTGCACAAGCAATGACAAACCAGCAACTTGCAACAGCATGTAGCAAGATGGCTGACGTAGGCAGCAACTTCCACCAGTTCTTTAATACCAATATGCAGCCGGTGAACAATGATAACAACAACAAACTTGAAGTGATTGTTTATGCAACGCCTGAAGACTATGAAGCCTATGGTTATAAATTCTTTGGTCATAATACCAATAATGGCGGTATTTACCTTGAGGGTGATCCAAGTGTTGCTGGCAATATTCCGCGCTTCCATGCAATGCAATGTCCACAAAGTTGGGTTGGCTTTTCATGTGACACCGCAGGTGAAGTCTATAACTTAGAGCATGAATACGTTCACTATTTAGATGGTCGTTATAACTTATATGGCATGTTCGCACACCATAATAATACGGTTTCTTGGGCCGAGGGGTGGGCGGAGTTCTTAACCAAAGGCCAGTATAACAAGCGTAACTTTGATGCCATTGCAGGTAAGACTGTTCCGTCATTGCGCAGTATTTTGTTCATGGAATATGGGTTTGATAACTTATATCCATGGAGCTACTTAACCATGCGTTACTTAGCTGAAAACCATAAACAAAGTGTTTTGGCGCTTTCAAATGCATTGAAGTTAAGTGACAGCACACAGTTTGAAACACTACTGGGCCAAATTGCGACAGACCATAATGATGACTTTATCAATTGGATGGTTGCAAACACCGACGCGGTTGCACCAGGCGTACTACCAGACCCTGTTGCAGGTGTATTCTCTGGTTGTGAGTTGTTGACCACTTATGAGCGCGGCACGGCAAAAGCAAGTGTTTCAATCACTAACCCGTATGCTGAGCCTGTGACTTTGTACTGGGTGAACCCAGCAACAGGTGCTGCTGATTTAGCGAACCCATATGCAACCTTGAGTAATGGCGAAGTATATAGCGCTGATTTTTGGTCTCAAGGCGACCGTATGGCAGTAATGGATAGTCAAAATACCTGTTTAGGTGTGGCGGCGTTAACAGAGCTAAATAGTGATTATGTGATCACGCAAGCTATGCTACCAACGACAGATTCTGGCACAGACAATGGCTCTGGTACA
>NZ_PNEC01000091.1 GCF_005886345.1 Pseudoalteromonas phenolica | reverse complement strand
GCTTCCACTATCTGTGCTTCCGCCATCTGTGCTTCCGCCATCTGTGCTTCCGCCATCTGTGCTTCCGCTACCTGAACCATCTGTTTGATTATTCAAAACCTTAACTTTGATCAATGACTTAGCAATATCTGACCCATCATTTACTGCTAACTCGAACTCTAGGTCCTTATCTACAGTCACACTTGGTGCTGTGAAAGCTAAGATTTGTGATGTTGCATCTTGAATTTCAACAGCCAAGCCCATTTTTTGCGTCCACTCATAACTCAATGAAGTTGACTCTTTATCAGTCGCTGATGCTGACACTGCCACCGCTGTTTGCTCATTCACCTGAATAAAGTCAGTAAGCGTGATAACAGGCAATGCGTTCACATGATTGAAAGTAATATTGAATTCACGTTCAACAATCCCATAGCCATCATTTAGAACTAAAGTTAACACCGTATCGATAGACTCAGCTAATTCGCCGACAGTAAGTGTTACTTTACCGTCATCTTTTGGCTCAAGTTCAATAGCCGCATTCGAAATTGACCAAGTGTAACTAATCTCATCTTTGTCTAAATCGAAACTTTGTGACGCATCGAGTTCAAATGACGTATTTTCATTGATACTTTCTGGCGCTTCTAATACCAGTTCAGGTAAACGGTTAGCATCAGCAATAGCGAGCTTAGCAACCACCTCTACTTGGCCGTTTACTGAGCCATCTAAGTCCATATCACCACCATCAGTTACATTAAATGCAACACAATGAGTACATGATTCATCAGTCTGAACTTCTTCTAGAGTGATCCAACCATTTGACGTTAATGCGCGTACTTTAGGTGTTGTATTTAGTAACGTCGTAACTTGGCTTGGTAAGGTCAGCGTCGCGCTTGTATTACCCGCTAGTAAAACCGCAGTCACACTAGCCGTTTTACTGATGTCTCTGTAATGAGGGTCAAATAATTGCTCAGTACTACCAAATGCCGTTTCACTGTATTGCTCAACCATCTCAGCAGTGATTGACATATCCGTTGCAAAGCCATCTGTAAGGCCTGACTTAACTTGACCTAAAGTAACTCGTGCGCTCATATCTAACACATTAAGAGATTGGTTATCACCGAGTGTTGCGATACTTGGGCTGCTGATTGCATCAAGATAATCAACGATACCATCACGGTCTCTGTCTGTTACCCCTTCTTCAGCATCACTTATACCATCATTATCGGTATCTGCATCAGTTAATTCAAGAGGAGCAACAATAGTGATTGGTAACACTATTTCACTTGAAAGTGGTGATTCAGTGTTGGTTTCGGTCACCTTGATTGTGAAGTTATGTGTCCCAACCTCTAACTCACTTGGGTTAAAACCATAAGTACCATCTCGGTACCAAGTAGAGTAGTCCAAGTAACCTGATGAAAGTGCAGGGCTGACTTCAACTTCATGTTCATTACCCACGTTCAAGTCTTCAACAAAAAACCTTAGCTCAGCATAAGTTTGGGTTGACTCCAAAACTGAAGTTGGTAGCTGATCGACCATCAAACTAGCAGTAAGGTTAGGCGTATATTGTGCTGGTTTAACAGACAGTACTGATGTGTCATGCTCTGCGACATAAGCACCACTTACATTTTTAACTTTAATATTTGCACCTTCTATAAATAACGATGACTCTACTTTAATTTGCGGTGATAGTTTTAGATCACCGTTATCAATATAAAGCCCAAGAACATGGTTTCCATCTACTTCTAGGTCTAAACTCATTGAGCTAAAAGGTGATTCACCATCTAAAATTAGTGGCAAGCTCAATTCACCTTCTTGAGCGCTCACTATCGCCTCAGGAATAATTAGTTCAGGTAAAATACCCACATCTACTATGTGAGTCTCAGAGTTCCCACTCTTATCAGTCACTGATACAGGGATACGACGATTACCCGAATGTAAACTAACACTAGGGTCAATACTTACTGTTACATCGTACTGATCTACTCTGTCATAAAATACATTTCGCTCAGTGAGTAAAGCGGCCAACTGTTCATGCGTTCTTACAACCGCGTCTGATAATCCCCTGCGGTATTCAGGTGCAGTGGTATCTACAATATTAATTGTTTGAACATGATCTTCTGTTTCATTACCTACATTATCACGAGCACGCCAAGTAACTTGATGCGGCCCCAACTCTAAGTAATTACTACTCACCAAATAGACATTAGGTTCTAGATGGCCATTGTCTGTTACTTCAGGGATATAAATATCTCTTAATCGTGTTCTATCTGAACGCGCTTCAATTTTTTGTTCACTTAAGTCTACAAATACAGGGGCTTGATTCTCACCTTGAGATGCATCGTTAGGGTGAGAGTCTTCACTATCCTGAACACCGTCATTGTCAGTATCGTTAGTTGCTGGGTTAGAATTTAGGTTGTACTCTTGAATATTGGTCAAACCATCATAGTCGACGTCATGAGTTGCATCGTAGCTATCTCGAGGGTTCAATCCATACTCTAGTTCCCAAACATCGGGGATGCCATCACTATCTGAATCTCTATCTGCAGGTATTTCAATGCCAAGAGAGATATCATCAATATGAGAAGACCTTCTACCAATAAAACGAACCACGTTGAAACCATTTGACAATGAGATAGCACTCATTGTTTCTTGATATGAGTTAACATCTTTGACTAGCTGATCATTTAAATATACTTGTATATTCCGACCATTACTTTCAAACACAATTAAGCCTGCTTCAAACTCACCAGCAATGGCAAAGCCAGCTATATCATTGTAGTCATCAGTGTTTACTTTAAGGCTTTGGCTGCCTGATTGATGCCACTCTGTTGATAGCTCCCAACCGGCAGTTGAATCAGCTGTTTGAACAAACCACTCTGGTAATAAATCACTTTCAAAGTCTTCTGATAACTGTGAGATTTGACGTGGTAGTGAAGCCGATGAATTCACATCACTGTTAGCATAAAACTCTTGAAGGTTTGTATAACTGTCGACGTCGTTGTCTAATGCGGCATCAGCTGCATTAAGTGGATTAAGCGTATTGTCTACTTCAAAGCCATCCGGCAATTGGTCTGAGTCAGTATCAGAGTTAATTGGGCTAGTTTGAGCTTGGAATTCTTGTAACGCAGTAAGTCCATCAATATCTGAGTCTGTCTGCGCATCTGCCGAGTCATTCCAATTTAGCCCATATTCAAGCTCCCACAGATCAGGTAAACCGTCGTTGTCACTATCACGAGTGCTGTTATTCGTCAAAAATACAAAGTTATCTAAACGAACCAGATCCTCTTCAGTTGAATAAGAACCATCTTTACGATATCTAAACTCAATGGTATTTAACCCTTCAGGTATGCTTATATGCTGATATAACCAAGTTCGTTGAGGCAGTCCATAGGATTTGTAAACTTCCTCATCATTAATGAATATCTGCAAATAATCACAGCACCATTGTTGAGTATCCTGATATAAATCAAAAAGAAGTTTGCCTTCTGAAAATATGCCTGAAACAACAAATGAACTTATTTCATCATCAGAAATATCACCTGAACGAATACTCTGCTGGCCATCAGATGTCATATCTCTATCGATAACCCATTCAGCATT
Source organism: Pseudoalteromonas phenolica (assembly GCF_005886345.1). Classification (GTDB taxonomy): domain Bacteria; phylum Pseudomonadota; class Gammaproteobacteria; order Enterobacterales; family Alteromonadaceae; genus Pseudoalteromonas; species Pseudoalteromonas phenolica_A. Next base: position 3,548 of record NZ_PNEC01000091.1, on the reverse strand, counting down.
TGAGCTATCTGGCGTTGTTAACCATTCAGGTAAAGTATTACCTTCAAAAGACGTCGTTATATCCAGTGATGTAGGGTAAGACTCTGCATTATTCGGCTCGGTGCCAAGAGTAAACTCTTCTAAGTTACTAAAGCCATCATTATCTGCGTCTAATGCTGCATCTTCTGGATCTGTAGGCGCAAGACCATATTGTACCTCCCAGCCATCAGGCATACCGTCCGAATCTGAATCAGAGTTATTCGGCGCAGTCTGATTTTGGTATTCAGCTAGATTAGAAAGGCCGTCATTGTCTAAGTCACCGGTTGCGTCGCTTGCATCATTGATGTCTAGGCCATATTGAACTTCCCAATGGTCTGGCATGCCATCACTGTCTGAGTCTCTATCGCTGCCATTTGGTAACCAAATAAAGTTATCTAAAAGAATAAACCTTTCTGTGGAGTTACTATCAGTATCCTCGTAGTAGAGAAACTCTATCGTATTAAGGCCACTAGGTATGTTAACAATTTCTGTTTTCCATTCTGGAACAATAAAATCTGAATAAAAATATTCACCATTGACTATGACGGCAAAAAAATCACCGCCCTGCCCCATGTTTAAATATGACTGAAATAATAAAAGACCTTCATCAAAGTATCCAGTGATAGCAAATGAACTCGTTTGTCCACTAGTGATTTCTCCAGATCTGATACTTTGCTGTCCATCAGTAGCCATGTCAGTGTCAAGCACCCAAGCTGCATTTGAGTCATTTGGTGTCGTTAACCATTCAGGTAAAGTATTCTCTTCAAAAGACGTCGTTATATCTAATGCTACAGGGAACGAATCTGCATTATTTGGCTCGGTGCCAAGAGTAAACTCTTCTAAGTTACTAAAGCCATCATTATCAGCGTCTAATGTCGCATCTTCTGGATCATTAGGCGCAAGACCATATTGTACTTCCCAGCCATCAGGCATACCGTCCGAATCTGAATCAGAGTTATTCGGCGCAGTCTGATTTTGGTATTCAGCTAGATTAGACAGGCCATCATTGTCTAAGTCGCCCGCTGCGTCGCTTGCATCGTTGATATCTAGACCATATTGCACTTCCCAGAAGTCAGGCATACCATCTTGGTCTGTATCTAGTGAATTATCACCAATATAGATATTGTCGATATAAACAGCATCGGCTTGTGTACTTACACTAGCGTCTTTATCGAAAACGAACTCAATCTCATTGGCTCCAGGCAATACTGAGTAATTAAAAGAGCTCCACTCTTGCTGACCTGAAGTTCTTAAAACTTGCTCACCATTCAAATAAACTTCAAGGTAATCATAACCCTGCTCAGTATCTGTTTTATAATCAAAGCTAATCGCACCTTGCTGAGCAACAAACTCAAACTTAGTACTGGTTCGTTGACTGTCGCCGATGTCATTATTGGTTAAAACTTTTTGACCTTCGATTTCAGTTACAAACCAAGGTGAAGATTGATTTGAATGTACAAAGCTTTCTGGCACTAGACCGTCTTCAAAGTTATAGAAAAGTTCTAAAGTACCTTCAGGGAAAGAAGCCGCGTCAGTTGGATCGGTATCGTTGAAATACTCAATTACATTACTAAACCCATCTTCGTCATTGTCTAGATTCGCATCTGCTGAAGAAGTAGGATCTAATTGATATTGTACTTCCCAGCCATCTGGCATTCTGTCAGAGTCAGAATCTGCATTTGCTGGCGATGTATTGTATTGATTTACTTCATCACCATCTTGCAAGCCATCATTGTCACTGTCGGTGTTATTTGGGAATGAACCTAATTGATACTCTTGTAAATTACTCAAAGTATCTAAGTCTAAATCAAGCTCTGCATCATTCGCGTCTGCTGGATTTAAGCCATATAGCAACTCCCAGTTGTCATCCATGCCATCTTGGTCAGCATCAATAAACTGAATATTGTCACACTCAACACCCACTTGCTCAAAAGCTGAGACCACATCAGGGATTTCATAACCTAAATCAATCGCTGAGTTAATTACACCACATGCGCCATCTACAAAGTCTGTACTTGCAACCCAGTATTGCTGGTTTGCGCGTACCATCACATCAAATGCTTTGCGAACGCCCCAACCTTCTGTGTTCGCTAATAAGAAAAAAGCGCGATTAAATACACCACTACTATAGTGAACATCAATACCACCATAATAATCATCAGCATGATCGATCGAAGCACCATCTAAAGATGGGGTTTCAAAATATCTTATCGCAGTGGCGGTTTTCATAATGTCGGCGCCAATCAACCAGTCATTTTCACCACGTAAAAAGAACTCCGCGGCTTCACCTGCAATATCAGAGAACGCTTCATTGATGCCGCCAGATTGTTCTCTATAAATAAGATCTGAGTTTTGATCAGTAAAGCCATGACTGACTTCATGAGACACAATGTCTAAAGAGGTAAGTGGGTGGAATCGACTTGCGCCATCACCGAAGGTCATCGCGCTGCCATTCCAAAAGGCATTTTCGTAACTATTACCATAATGCACACGCATTAATAGTTGGAAAGTTAATGGAGCCGTACCGTACCAATCATTGTACATATCAAATACGGCCGTGCCATACGCATGGGCTTCATTTAATGGAGAATACGCTCCATTAATTTCTTTATGCGTGTTGCGACTACAAGGGAATGAGAATGCTTCTGTATTATTGTCATTAGACTCTAACGATACCGTTTTTACTTTCTCATTTTCTAGGTAACACGTATCTCCATCTTGCGTCACTTGCATAGCAGGTAGGTCATCACCAAACTCTACTCGACCCATTTTCTCATTACCGCCAGGCCCTGTTGCTTCAGCGTGATGAATATCATTCCAGTATTTTACAACTTTATTATTGTGCTCAGTGATTAGCGCTGTAGGCTTAAGCACTTCATTCGGCAACTTAATCTCAAGTTGAACCAATTGTGCAAATACGGCATCACCATTTTCTAGGTATACGTAGCGCTTTGTTTCATGAAGCTCATAATCTGTATTAGCATCTAACTTTGCTTTTTTTAGAATTGCTTGTGCAAAATCGTTATCATTTACAGTCTGAGTTTGAAGTTGTTTTAGCTTATTTACATCAAGGTTTGCAGCGTAAAAACCCGAAACATGCTGTGATGCAGTTTGAACACTTAATTGCTGTCCCCATATCGGCGTATTAAGCACAAATTGCTGCATACGCTGGTGAGTTGCTTTTAGTTGTTTTACACCATGATTATTGATAGGCGCAAAGTAAGTATTATTACTTGATAAAGTAGATTGAGCAGATATTAGAGCCTTTACTTCAGCTTGATTAAGGCTCGTCACTCTTTGAGAGTCAGCACAATATGCCGTGAGACTAGCGAAAACCGCCGAAGAAATTAGCCCTAACTTAGTCCAGTTAGCCATGCTATTCCTTTTTTAACATAGAGAACACAAAATAGACAAAAAGCGATGCGCACTTCTTGCCGAAAAGTAGTGATTGTACCTCTAATAGTGGGCGATAAACAAACAACACACAGCGATAAAGTAAACGATTGTTAATAAATAACCTGAGCTGCGCA
>NZ_PNEC01000090.1 GCF_005886345.1 Pseudoalteromonas phenolica | reverse complement strand
CCCGTTAATCGGGCGTTATATTTACTTGGAGATCTCCTCATGGACGACCCAAAGGTTAATCAACTTACATATAGCCAATCACTAGTCCTTTGGTGGGCAATAATTTGGAGAAGTGTAGTAATTTTCATTGTTCCAGGTTTTCTGATAGGTTTCTTACTGGGCAAGGGTTTTGGTCTAGACACTTCAATTGTTTCTTTGTTTCAAAATTTAACTTTTATTGCAATCATGATATTTGTGCAAAAATATGTCATTAATCAGCAAGGGTTTAATGGCTTTGAAATAAAAGTAACAATAAAACAAGAGCAAAAATAAATATAACAAGTGCCTAAACCAAAGGACGCAAAACAGCAGGCTTGCGCTCCTTCGTCGCTAATTTTAGCCTGCTATTTTTCGCCGGTTAGGCAAGCTACATGGACTCCCCCGATTGTCAACGAATTCATCTTTG
>NZ_PNEC01000009.1 GCF_005886345.1 Pseudoalteromonas phenolica | reverse complement strand
CAACCTCGTCATTCCGAACTTGTTTCGGAATCTATTTCTTAGTTTTTTAGACCCTGAAACAAGTTTAGGGTGACTGCTAAAACACCAAGCTCAACTACGTCATTCCGACTCAACCTCGTCATTCCGAAATTGTTTCGGAATCTATTGCTTAGTTAGTAGACCCTAAAATAAATTCAAGATAATGTAATAATTTAAGCATTTGTTATAGCACTAAAATGAATCTATAAATTTGCATATAAATCTAACCATTCAGGGTTATTTCCTTCAATAAGGTTAATCTTCCATTGCCGATGCCAGTTCTTTAACTGTTTTTCACGAGTAATTGCATGATACATATCTTCAAATAGTTCAAAATATACTAATTGACACACATTATAACGATGAGTAAACCCATCGGTTAGATGAGCTTTATGCTGATAGATGCGCTGCTTTAGATTACTAGTAACACCAATATATAGAGTACCTTTTGGTTTGGAGGCAAGAATATACACAGCTTTTGACATTTTGAATTCCTTTCAAAATAACAATTTTAGACCCTGAAACAAGTTTAGGGTGACTGCTAAAACACCAATCTCAACTACGTCATTCCGACTCCACCTTGTCATTCCGAACTTGTTTCGGAATCTATCTGTTAGTTTTAGACCCTGAAACAAGTTCAGGGTGACTGATAAAGCACCAACCTCATCTACGTCATTCCGACTCCACCTTGTCATTCAGAACTTGTTTCGGAATCTATTTCTTAGTTTTTTCGACCCTGAAATAAGTTCTGGGTGACTAAAAGTTAAAGTGTGCAATCAATCTAACAAGCTCAGTGCCTTTCTAAAAAACGTTGCCAATACACTGATGAATTGATTACGCGCACTGGTGCAATGATCTTCTTTAATAACTGTGGAGAGGGTTCTTTTAATAGGTCGTGATCTTTTAGACCTAATAAATAATGAAATGCAGGTTTGTTTAAGTGTTGAATGGCTGAAATACGAATTTGCTGTTCGAAGTTCAAACGTAAGCTACTCACAGATGTTTTGTGACCTTGCTGGTCAATACTTGGAATATCGCACTTTTGTAAATACCCTAAACGCTTACCTTCACCAGAAAACCAAATGCGTACTTTTTCACTGTAACGCCCTGTTTTGGCTGGCAGGTCAAATAGCAAACGCTGTTCGTTTTGGCTTTTCACAAACTCTAGATACGGTTCTAATCCAGCTTGCCATAACGAGGTATGAATAGGTACTACTCGGGATTGAATTTTCTGGTGTGTCGCAAATTTAAAGCAATGTACGCCCTCAACTTTGATCACATCATCAAGGGTTAAATTGCCAATTTCATCGCTATAAGCACCCGTATAGTAGGCAATAAGAGGTAACCAAAAATGCCAGTGCTTCGGTTGCTCGCGCTTCTGTTTTTCATCACCATAAATATAGCCATGAAACAAAGTATGTAGCTCCATAGCCGAAAACGCTCGGCGGCCTAAGTGCACTTTCATAAGCTAAAGCAAAACCTTATGGGTAAAGTATTTAACAGCTTAAGTTTAAATGCTTTAAAAAAAAGATAAACCACCAATTATAAAATTTATCTTTTCTTTACCTAGTACCTTGTTAAAGCACGAACTAAAAGCGCAACTTTACAGCTTTGATTGCGTTGTAATTTTAACTATGTCTGCCTGATGCGCACCAACTAAAGTTAAAAAGATCCCTTGTTAATTCACAACCAAAGAGCGATTACGTTTAATTTCATTACGATTTAAAGCAAACACTTCTTTACTGACCTGACTCTCAAAGTCATAGAAATATACACTGTCTGTATGCTGGTTACGTTGTACATAATATATGCCTGACTCTGTAACTTGCCAATTACCCCAATCTTCGCCTTGTAATGTGCTAATAACTTGTGTTTCTTGTTGATCGTTTAGCTGATAAATACCTTGGCTATTTTCTTTGCTATAAAACACGCCTCGCGAGGTTAAATAACCAAAACCAGCACCATTAGCTGTTACTTGTTTAAGTTGCTTGGTATTTAAATCGAATTGCCATAACTGCCAATCACCAGAACGATCACTACTCATCAAAAGTGTAATTAATGACTCATTCCACGATAGGTGCTTATAGTTAAAGTTATCATTGAGTAATTTGGTCCGTGTGTTCTTAGTCACACCATGCAGATATACATGACTGTTCGACTCTGCATTAGGCTTAAGTGGGTACACGACCATATTATTGCTTAGCATAACGGATGTGCCAACGACCCCTTCACTATTCGTTAATGCCGTACTTTCTCCTGTGGCTAAATTCTTATGCCAAATATCAAAGGTGCCGCTACGACTAGAAATAAATGCCATGTTGTTGCCCTGAACCGATGCATATAAATCACGGCCAGCAGAGCTTATGCTTACTTTAGTCGCCCCCAAATTATCGCGTTGTACAATCTGCTCAATCGATCTATGGCGGCTATATAAAACGGTCTTTTCTTGGCTGTGGGTTGCCAAATTAAAAGCAGTACCATCTTTAAATGATGGCTTGATGGCTTGAGTCGCAGGGTTTAATTGCCATGTTCTGGCGCTCTCTTGATGTAAGGCATCAATAAGTAAGTGATCACCACCCGCGGTCCACGCGAGTCCATATATAGGCACTGACAGCTTGGTTAGCCTTTACTCTTTACCTTGTTCATCAATAAGATACACATCTGATAACGTGTCTTTGGTACGAATAAAGGCAACTGCTTGGCTATTCGGATGAATACTGATCTGAGTGTCTTTTTCACCGCGTTTAAGAAATGAAATTTGCTGACGTGCGTTCGTGTCTGGCTCGAAGCGAAATAATGCAGGCGTATTTTGCTCAGTAAAATCACTAATAACCAAGTATTTGCCACTTTTTGCCCAGTCTAAACCTCGATGAAAGCGCTCGTAATAACATGCGCTCATTGACTGCTCTTGCCCAGAAACCAGATCCCGATTAACTTGTCATTACAATATTGCTCATATTCAATGCAATCCGCTAAATAGTTCCCTTCACCTAATGGGTTTGTATGGTCATAGCCATCAGCCCCTATATCAGCAAATGATGGTGCATGTGGATTGATCCCTGTATCAAGTACGCCCACAATCATCCCTTCCCCCATACTCCCCATTAAAGTGCCTGACGTACCATGCCATGCAGCCGGCGCTTTAATAAATGCAGGACCAGTATCTGTATGCAAGGCTTTAAGCTGTACCTTGTGTACGAACCTTACACCTGCTTGATTTTGTAGCAACGAAACCTCTTCTTCAGAAAGCCTTGCTGTAATCGCATTCGCGACATAATTGTATTCATTTTCAATAACCAGATTGCGCTTCAGCACGCTTTGTACTTGGCTAAGTAAACTCGCACGTTGTTGTAGTTGTTTTACATACGTTTGGCTGGCACTAGAGTGCACATTCAGTTTACGGTGTTTATTTAAATGCTGAGCTTGCGCACTCGCTTCAAGCTGGCTTGATAACTCGCCAAAGGAGCTTGCTCGAAGTGAATAAAATAAAGATCTGATATATCTCTTGGTGTTGAACCTTTCTGAGTATTTACTACTTTGCTTGGCTGTAGCTCTGCGTTTGGTTTAATCGCAATTGCTGATGTGCTTCCCATGACCATGGCCAATGAAGTGGCTAGCACGGTTTTTTGAAAAGACCTTGTCATAATGTTACCTAGATTATTGTTATGATTTATTGAGCAGCGCTTATGCTGCTGTGTTAATGCTAGGTGATAAATAAGTTAATTTTATGGAGCAAGCAAGACCCGTTAATTCTATGTGTTTAATACTTCATTTTTTATCATTTTTATATATTTCATAAAGTTACATAAAATTCACTTATACAAAAATACGATGAAATTAGGCCATAAAGTCATACTAAAATAGCCGCATAGACTGAAAATATTCGCTATTAGTGAAAGAGGGGGAAAGTGATTAACACGTTAAAACATGAGTTTTTAAGGTAAGTTTGTAGTTGAGAAAGTTATTGTTAGTGAACAGTAAGGAGAATTTAAAAATAGAAAAGCGTGGTCAAAACCACGCTTTTTACATCTAGATATTAGCTTACAGGCACTAAATATTTTTTATGAATTTTGTGAACTCAGGACCTAATGCTTCGTCACGCATTGCATATTCAACAATGGCTTTTAGGTAACCCATTTTATCACCACAATCATGTACTCGACCGCTCATATGGAAAGCTTCTACTGTCTCTTGCTCCATTAGCATATCGATTGCATCGGTTAGCTGAATTTCACCACCAGCACCAATTGGTGTTTTCTTAAGGAGTGGCCAAATGTTTTTAGACAACACATAGCGCCCTACTACAGCAAGGTTTGAAGGTGCATCTGCAACTGCAGGCTTTTCAACCATTGTCTTGATTGGCGCACTTTCACCAGCTCTTAGCTCAGCACCGTTGATATCAGCAATACCGTACTTGCTCACATCTTCTTGTGCTACAGGCTCAAGCATGATTTGGCTAGCACTTGACTCTCTAAAACGAGCAATCATAGCAGCTAAATTTTCAGAGCTTTGATCTGCCGTGTACTCATCTAGAATTACATCCGGTAGTACCACAACAAAATCATCTTCACCGACGATTGGACGCGCGCACATAATCGCATGACCCAATCCTTTAGCTTCACCCTGACGTACATGCATAATGGTTACGTCTTCTGGGCAAATACCGCGAACTTCATCTAAAAGCTTACGCTTTACACGCTTTTCTAATGTAGCTTCAAGTTCAAAACTTGTATCAAAGTGGTTTTCGATGGCATTTTTAGAAGAGTGTGTGACTAACACTATCTCTTTAATACCAGCAGCAACGCACTCTTTCACAATGTATTGAATAAGAGGCTTATCGACTAAAGGTAGCATTTCCTTTGGAATAGCTTTCGTCATAGGGAGCATGCGAGTACCAAGGCCCGCTACTGGGATAACTGCTTTCATAATTCGTCCAATTTATTATTTATCGCCATATTCTTTGGCATTTTTGTTATTTTAACGGGCTTTTGAGGCGAATTACAAACCCTAAAGTATTTTAACGAATACTACTCTGGAATTTGTATTTCTGTTTTTGATAATAAAGGCGCTAACTTATTCTTAAGTGCTTGTTTTGAAAATGTATCGCCATGTACAAGCTTGATCACGCCTGGCGGGCTTTTCATCTTAGTTGCAAACCGAATTAGGCCTGCTTGATCTGCGTGGGCTGAATAGCCGCTGATAGTATGAATCGCAGCCTTGATATTTACATGTTGGTTATTAATAAACACGTACCCACCTCTCGAACCATATTTTTGAATATCTCTCCCTAAAGTACCTTTAGCTTGATAACCCAAAAATAAAACGTCTGCTGTAGAGTCGGGTAAAAATGCTTCTGAGTAATTCACGATACGCCCGCCATTACACATGCCGCCAGCAGCAATCACAATCGCGGGCTTATTTCGCGTTCTTAGATAATTCACCACTGCAACATGCTCTTTGTGGCTACCTATTGTGACAACACTAGAAAAGTCCAAAGGGTGTCGCCCTTGTTTTACACGTCGTTTGGCTTCGGTATCCCACAGTTCTTTAAATTCTAGATAAAACTCTGTGAAATTGGCTGCCATAGGTGAGTCGATAATGACTTCGATACCTGCCATACTGACTTTTTAGGTACGCTATGAATAATTTGCTCTAGTTCATACAATAACTATTGAGTTCGACCAATACTGAAAGCAGGGATAAGCACAACACCATTATCACTAACCGCTTTCTCAATCACTTGTTTTAGCTTTTTAGTACGCTGTTTTCTGCCATCATGGTTTTTGTCACCATAAGTTGATTCCATTACGAGCACATCGGCTTTATAAGGAGGTTTTGGCGTAGGTAAAAGGGGCGTGTAAGGCGCACCCAAGTCACCTGAAAAAACAATGCGCTTAGCGCTTTTGCTTTGTTTCTGGTATTGCCCTATATCAATTTCAACATAGGCAGAACCCAATACATGACCTGCACGCTGAAATCGTACTTTTGTCTCAGACTCGCAGCTTAAATTAACTTTATGCCATTGATTAAACTCTAAAGGTACAATCAGTTTTTGTAACAACTTGAGGCAGATATTAATTAATGCTTGTTCTCGTGTAACACCTACTTTCAGTGAATCTTCTATCACCAGCGGTAATAATTTGGCGGTTGCAGGGCTACATTAAATAGGTTTGTTAAACCCGACTGCCAACAGATATGGAATACGGCCTACATGATCAATATGACAATGGGTGATAATAAGTGCTGAGACGGTTTGAATATCAAATTCGATATTTAGAGATTGCCGTGATTCTCCTCCTTGAAACAAGCCACAATCGATGAGCAAGCTAGATTGCTCATTAATAACCAACTCATGACAAGAACCAGTTACCCCTTGGGTTGCGCCATGGTGTTTAATAATTATTTCGCCATCTCCGTTTGGCATAATGTGCTCCTTTTTCAAACAAGAGCAACAGTATCTAAGTTACAGGCTTGGGTAAAGTGAAGAAAACGATGGTTGGTGAAGAAATAAATTGGATAATTGAGTACTCCATAGTAGCTAAACCAATCACCTGTAGGTTGTGCTTTAGCGCAACATGGTTTTTACAACTCCCCTATATTTGAATTACCCGACATAAAGTCGGTGCTACCGAAACGTAAAACACCTTGTCGTTATGAATAACGACAAAACTACAGATTGAGTGCTCTATTGCAGCTGTTAGGATACTCATTTCACCTTGCGCAAAAATAACCTTGCTTCGCGCACTGTAAATAAAAAGCTCTGGATGCAGTGTTGTTTTACATCCATGTAGCTTCGCCCATCGGGTATCCATACCCTCACCTCCTCGTGCTGCGAAACTTCGTTTCGATACTTAATTAATATTGAGTCGCAATACTTCCATGTAGCTTGTGTCCGGTTCGGCCATCCAAGGCCTCACGCTCAACGCTAGTCTTGCTGCGCACACTCGCAAGCCTCAAGACGCGTTTCGCCCTTACGCACAGGTAACCTTGCTTCGCAACGCATATTTTTCACTAATACAAAAAAGCGCTGGATAAACCAACGCTTCTTTAGAACTGATATTGCCCGCTTACAACTAATCGCTACCGAATAAATCTCGGGTATAAACTTTTTCTGCAACATCAGACAACTCTTCATTCATGCGGTTAGAAATAATTACGTCTGTCGCTTTAAGCTCTTCTAATGATTTAACCACTTTCGAGTTAAAGAAAGAATCACCATCAAAAGAAGGCTCATAAACCACGACTTCTACACCTTTCGCCTTAATGCGCTTCATGATGCCTTGAATTGCAGACGCTCTAAAGTTATCAGACCCTGACTTCATCACTAGCCTGTAAATGCCAACTACTTTTGGGTTCTTTTTTAACACTGATTCAGCAATAAAGTCTTTACGTGTAGTATTTGCATCTACAATTGCTTTAATCATGTTGTTTGGCACATCCTTATAATTTGCCAACAACTGCTTAGTATCTTTAGGTAAACAATATCCACCATAACCGAAAGATGGATTGTTATAGTGGTTGCCAATACGCGGGTCTAAGCCTACACCTTGAATAATTTGCTTAGAGTCAAGACCGTGAGCTTCAGCATAGCTATCAAGTTCATTGAAATACGCCACGCGCATAGCAAGGTAAGTATTTGAAAACAGCTTAATTGCCTCAGCTTCAGTAGAATCGGTAAATAATACTTCAACCTCTTCTTTTCTGGCACCTTGCTTTAGTAAGTTAGCAAATACCTCAGCTCTTTTACTTTGTTCACCAACAATAATTCTTGACGGGTGCAGGTTATCGTATAGCGCTTTACCTTCTCTTAAGAACTCAGGTGAAAAAATAACATTATCAACACCAAACTTTTCGTTTACAGATTTTGTATAACCTACTGGTACTGTCGATTTGATTACCATAGTCGCACTTGAATTTATTTTTAAAACATCTGCGATTACAGACTCAACACTACTTGTATTAAAGTAGTTTGTTTCTGGATCATAGTCAGTAGGTGTTGCAATCACGACAAAGTCAGCACCTTGTAGTGCCGAATCTTTATTTGTAGTTGCTGTAAAATTTACTGGCTCATTCGCTAAAAAGTGAGATATTTCAGTATCGACAATCGGGGATTTCTTATCTTTTAATAGTTGGACTTTATTTTCATCAATGTCTAAAGCAACTACCTTGTTACTTTGAGCAAGCAATAAAGCATTCGAGAGGCCTACGTAGCCTGTACCAACTATTGTTATTTTCATTAAAATTCCATATTTACAGTTCAAAAACGGAATTATATTACAGTATTAATTGAGGAGTTCAAACCACCTATCTATTCATTAATACATGAAAAGCCACATATTATATTATTAATAATTTGGCAGTAATAACATTCAAGCTTTTCGACATGAACTTAGGCTTAAATAAAATTCAACAAGCCGTCTGTAAGCTGACCTACAGCTCAAAAAAGTTTTTAAATTGACGCCATAAATGACGGCCTACAAAGCTACAAATTGAGTAATCTATAGTAGCTGTTAAGATTGCTCATTTCACCTTGATCAAAAATAACGACCAAGGCAATAAATAAACCGTTCACCTGTAGGTTTTGCTTTAGCGAAACAAATTTTTTAAGTTGGTGTTATAAACTGAATTGCACAATATAAACTCAGTGCTAGCGTACGTTTCATCACACTACCGCCATAAATAACGGCCTACAAAGCTACAAATTGAGTACTCTATAGTAGCTTGTTAAGGTTACTCATTTCACCTTGCGCAAAAATAACCTTGCTTTGCAACGTATATTTTGCACGATTAGGCCTCACGCTCAACGCTAGTCTTGCTGCGCGCACTGTAAATGGAAAGTGCTGGATGCTATGTTGTTTTACATCCATGTAGCTACGCCCATCGGGTATCCATAACCTCACCTCCTCGTGCTGCGAAACTTCGTTTCGGTTTTAATAAGAGTTGAGTTGTAATACTTCCATGTAGCCTGGGCCCGATTCGGCCATCCAAGGCCTCACGCTCAACGCTAGTCTTGCTGCGCGCACTCGCAAGCCTCAAGACGCGTTTCGCCCTTGCGAAAAAGTAACCTTGCTTCGTAACGTATATTTTGCACAAAAAAGCGCGCTTCACAAACATGAACCGCGCCTTATACTAAGCTCGTTGGCTAGCAAACGTCACGCTCGCTAACTCGCAACTTATAACTTTTAGAATCTTACTTATAAGTCAAATAAGCTTCTCTTAATCTTGCTAAATTCGCATACACATAACTACTAGAGTTACGACCTTGGTTCAAGAATGTACGTTCCATATTGATACGCGTATACATCTTAGACGCCTGCCCTCTAACTAATGCATTATGCGACTCACCAACACGCGTTGTTACCCCATGACGCCAAGCTTCATTGCCTTTAATTTGCCCATAAGGTGTAACAGACATATCTTTACGTGGACTCAATGGAATACTAAACGCAATACCAACTTGTTGGGCAACTGTGTCGGCCGCATAAATGGCAATATAACTATCACCAAACCAGAAACGGCTTTCTATTTTTACACCTTCATCAAGCGCCCAGAATTTACCCATACTGGCATGAAGCGTAATATCTTGCTCTGACCAATTATATTGATATTCAGCTAAATAATAATCACGAGAAGCATCATAATCTTGATACTCAAATTTAGCGATATTTGCACTTAACTGATGGCGACCGCCAGGGCTTACCCAAGTGGTTTCATTAATCACACCATAATATTCATGGTAGTTTCTGAACATACCCACTTGCGTCAGATTATGTATATTAAAAGGTAGCTCTAACACCTGATAGAAAACGGCTTGATCGAGCCCGCCTTTTAGGCGACGTCCATCGAATGAATCACCCTTTTCAAAATCTTCAGTATCCGCAAGCACTTTTTGCATGGTCACATTTACACCAGCACCTTTCCAAAGTGGCACTTCTACATCAGCACGAAGCGCGAGTGAAAAGTCATACACACCTAACTCAGTTGCATAGGTCGCGGCTAATGCGGGAGCGAAAGTAACTCGAGGTAAAAAATACGGGCTTTGCTCTGCAGTATTGCCCACCCATGTCATGCCCGATGGCGTTGCAACACTACCTTGGCGAACATCAAGATCTGGGCTTACCCCTTCAGCAATAAACTGACGATAATTATCAACAGAGCCTTGAATATTCAATAAACCAATATCACTTTTTTCTAGCTGAATTAAGAAACGAGCATGTTCTTTGGTAATGTACTCACCAATGCGACCCATAACAAGACCTAATGCATCCAGGTCGTTACGATTAAATACTCTGTTTTCAAATTTAACCACTACGCTTGGAGTTTCGTTAAAACCAATACTGAGGTTTTCAAACCCATCTTCAATTAAAGCGAGTTTTAAGCGATGTACTTGACTGCTCAAAGAAACGTTTTGCTTATTCTTAGACTGAGCTCTATAAGCTTCCGATTTTTCTGCCTTAGTAATCACTGGTTTTTGAGACTCTGACACTCTATGGTTAATTACGGTTGGTTTAGATAAGTCAGAAGGCTCTGAATTTTTCGCTACAACAATAGCAGGCGCAGGTTTTATTTCTTTGTAGTTTTTACGTGCCTGACTAGATAACGGCATAGTAAAGTTGACGCCATAATATGTGCTATCATTTTCTGAATAGTCGGTATTGCTATAAAAACGGCTAGTAAAAGTAAGTTCACCAATATCAAATAGCCACTCTTTTGGCACTGTTAAGCGCGCAGCTGCGTTTATCGCTTCGGCATCATGCTCTACCTGTAATGCAAACCAGTCTAGCGGCATCCACTCGATACCACCAAAAGCGCCATTCATCATACCTGTTTCATGATCACTCTTAGAAGCACCTAATGAGAATCTAAAATCAGACCATTCTTTTGAGGCTACAGCGAAATAAGTTTCATAACGATTCGCTGCCCCACCAATATCTTTAGCGCCTAACGCAATAGAAAACCAATTATTTGGTATGACTGGTAATGTATACTTAGCATTAAATGACAAATCCCTTATTTGTCTTATAGGCTCATTTGATTCGTAAGAAAATAAGTTATCATGCATTGAGTTTGTTGCAATTAAACCACTAACCTCAAATTCGTCAAATAACCCAACAGAGAAAATAAAGTT
The DNA here is from genome assembly GCF_005886345.1 of Pseudoalteromonas phenolica. Lineage (GTDB taxonomy): Bacteria > Pseudomonadota > Gammaproteobacteria > Enterobacterales > Alteromonadaceae > Pseudoalteromonas > Pseudoalteromonas phenolica_A. The sequence continues at coordinate 212,973 of NZ_PNEC01000009.1, read as the reverse complement.
GTGCCCCTTAATATATTCATTACCTGAATAGTCTAGCTGATTATTGTATGAAAAGTCGACTAAACCAGGTCGTTGACTACCCGCTATTGGTGTATTAATAATTCCAGAAAAACCTGAAAAGTTTTTGTAGCTTTTATTAGACTCACCTGCAAATGATTGATGAAAGAAAGTTACACACAGACCTACAACTAGACGGTTACAAAACGATACGTTCTTCATTTACCAAAGTATCCTAGAATATGAAATTGCAATTTTTGTTTTTATGATGCTTTTTTGATTACCTTCGCAGATTCATCGCATGTATTTTTACCTTCCAGATTTAGTTGAGCTACGGACTGTTGAGATTTTAAGCTACTAAAAAGGCCAAATTTCCCCCTTAAAAAAGCCGAAATTTTCCATACATTACTTAAAAACAGATAATAACAAGTAAATAAAAAAACAAAGCTATAAAACATATAAAAGTCAGGTACTTTATAATAGTCCGAAATCACTCCAATAGTAGCTAATAAACCACTGATAAAAAATATAAAAGAAGTAGTCTGAATTGAGCTTAGCCCAAGCCTTTGGAATATATGATGTAAATGCTCCCTGTCAGGTTCAAAAGGTGACGCCCCCCTTTTCACCCTACGTAACATTATTGCAACCATGTCCATTAGGGGTATAGCTATAATCCATAAGGCTGTCACAGGTCTAACACCAAGATTATTAACACCTGAAGACTGAGGTTGACTAATACTGACCAACATCCAAATCACAGAAAAGCCAATCAGCATACTACCTGCATCACCCATAAATACTTTCCTCTCCCTGCCTAGCACCCCCAAATTCATAAATAAGTAAGGCACTATAGCAGCAATTAAGAAAGCACTTAGCAAAACTACGCTGTGATTATCGTTTGCAAGAGCCAAAACTAAAATACTTGAAAAAGTCACAATGGATAGACTACCTAACAAGCCATCAACACCATCAACCATATTGAAGGCATTAATAGATGCAATTACTGCTACTATAGTCAAAATATAGCTTGCATAGCTAACATCTATATGACCAAACCCAAAAAGGTCACCAAGTGACTGTAATTGGTTACCTGTGTGATACATCATTAAAACAGCAACCAAACACTGAATTAACAATCGTACTTTTACACTAAGGTCAAACTTATCATCTAGAGCACCAACAAATGTTAACGCTATCATTAAATACAAAAATACAAAAGGCTCAGAGATTGAGGAATGATTTGAAAAAACGAAGTAAGATATTGTAATACATATAGAAATACCACCAGCAAGAGGGATATTTCCTATATGTAACTTCCTTGAACTTGGCTTATCGACCAGATGCAACCTTCTAGCGACTTTTCTAACTAAAAATAGTGTTGCAAACGAAAAAAAGCATACAAATAACAGTTCAAAAAAAACTAAACTATCCATATAACAAAATTCCTGATTTTGATTAATTCAAACATACTTGCTTTAAGCATATCATAATGTATTTGCATTACTAGCTTGGATAATTTATCAAAATTGAAAACATTTCCTCTTATTTGTTGGGTTTTCTAATGAAAAATCACCATATCTCATCAAAAATTTCTGAAAACAACAGAGCTCCTTTGACATTTAGATGGGAAGCATCTTCATAAATACTTACTCCTTCAACCTCTGATACATATCCTGAGTTGCTTATTAGGTAAGGTAAAGGGTCCAAAATATTAGCATTGCACTTCAAAACAGCTTCGTTAAGGGCATCCATAATAAATCTATTTCTGTCATTATATTTTTTAAGTGTTAAAAAAAACGGGGTGTGCTGTCTATAAAACAACTCTTGAGATTGGTAACTATTAAAAACGTTAAAAGAAAACTCTGGGATTGACTTAACAATATAAACATTTCTACTAGATGACAGTTCGCAAATACTATCTATAAAGCTTTGCCTGAAGGTGGTTAGGAAGTCTTGTTCTTTAGAGTCAAAGTAAATAAAAGGCTCATTAATCTCTCCATTTTCTATAAAACCATATAAATATAGATTAAAACGTGCTACGTAAATGACAGGTACATTTTGTAATGAATCAGAAGATAATTGCTCATATAAATAAGAGTTGTAATTTCCACACCCGGAAAACATTGAACCAGGTCTATGCTTGACCCCCTTTATAGGGATGCAACCACTAGCCCTTGCATTTATCAAATTAGCTTCATGATTAGGATAAAACTTTCGAAGCGAATTCAAAATTGAAGGTGCCAATGAACCTGCATGACTATCACCTAATATTACAGCTTTTACATCACCCTGAGTTTTACTCAGCTTCTTACAACCTTTACCAAATACACCATCATCATAGTATAGTTGACAATTATCTTCTTTAATTAAGCGAAGTTCATCTGAAAGAGAATTGAATACTTTCTCATTAATAAGATAATTATCTAATCGGGTAATTACATCTCGCTTAGGGATTCCTGAAAAAGCAAACAAAGCCACTCCAACACAAAAAAACAAAAGTGATAATTGTACTGGTTTGCTTTTATAGAAAAACTTAAGGTTGCTAGGGTTAGAAAATCTTCGAGTCTCGATTATGGAATAGCTAATATGGGCCAAAATAAGAGAAAGTGGTATTCCTACGAAGGACCAATAAGCAATTTCTAATTTCAAGCCTAAAACAACGATAGGCCAGTGCCATAAATAAAGCGAGTAAGAAACCTTGCCTAAATACTGGAATAGACCATTATTATAAATAAAACTATTTTGGTAATTTGCTGCGAGGATAAGAAGTGTTCCGATAACAGGTATTAAAGTGTAAAGGCTTGGCCAAGTTGTTGAGCTGGATACAAGAAAATAAGTTAAGAGAATTAAGCCTCCACCAAAAGTTTGAAAAAGCTTCTTATGCCTGTCACATATTTGCAGCGGAAAAAGAAAAACCACCCCTCCAAGCATCAACCCCCAGCCGCGACTTAAAAGCGAGTAATACCCGAAAGTTGGTGACTGTAAACTGATTAAATAGCCAACAACGAAACCGAAGACAGTTCCACCAAGGACAAAGAATCTAACCCCTTTTAAAGAAGAAAAATTGTATATACATAAAAGTAAAATAGGGTAAATAAAGTAAAACTGCCACTCAACAGACAAAGACCAAGTATGCAAAAGCCACTTACTATGTGAGGAAGCATCAAAATACCCTGACTCACTCCAATAAATGTAATTAGAAAGGAAGGCAACGCTGCTTGCAACATGTTTCCCCAAAGCCTTATAATCAGTTGGTGTTAAATAAAACCAACCCAATATCAACAATATAAGACAAAGAAAACTTAAAGCTGGCACTATACGATTAAAACGGGCAATGAAAAAGCTAAAAAGGCTAAACTTTCCTCTCTCCAACCCCTGCACAATTATTTTAGTCATTAGATAGCCAGATATCACAAAAAACACGTCGACACCTGAGAAACCACCCGGCAATAAATTTGGCTCAAAATGAAATAACACAACGCCAATTACAGCGATTGCCCTTAAGCCATTTATGTCATATCTAAAATCCAAATCAACAACCTTTAATAACTAAAACTTAAAACTACTTACGGAATAATGCTCTAAAAGCGTAATTCAAAAAATACCAACAACTTTCTATTAAACTAATACCTTCGCACTCTGTATAAATTTGCCATTGCCTCTTTGCTTTGCCTAGCTTATTTCTTGAGATTGAATTCGGTAAAATACGGTACTGTGTTAAAACACGTCTTAATAAATATGCATTTTGATTGCACTTCAGCAACTTAAGCCAAAATGCGTAATCTTGACCAGTTCGATAATTAGGCATGACTAAGTCTTTAAACGTACTAGACCTTAACATAACAGTTGAGCAGCCTAATGTTGCTTTTTTCATTAGCATATCTTTGTAATTGACAGATTCAGGTGTTTTAAGATCAACAAAACGATTTAGAGAGTTACCATCTTCGTCAATTAACTCATAAGCTGTATAGCTAAAATTAACATTTTTATTTGACTCCATAAATAAAAGTTGTTCCTGTAACTTTTCTGGTAACCAAATATCGTCGCTGTCAATGAAAGCAACATAGCCACCATTAATACGGGATAAAGAATTATTCCGTGTTATTGCCGCACCACTATTGTTTTCATTCCTGCATAAACTTACACGACTGTCATTGGCAGCTATTTTTTTTAAAATAGACCAAGTAGAATCTGTAGAACAATCATCAGTAACTAACCATTCCCATTCGGAAAAGGTTTGTGCGCAAAGAGAGTTGTAAGTCTCTAAAATTGTGTCTTGCGAATTGAATGTTGCTGTTATTATTGAAATTTTACTCATTACTATTCATTTTGTACTTGAAAAAGCTTAAAGTGCGGTATCTTAGCTTTAGTAGGTTATTGTTTACCCGATCAAAAAAGCTCATAACTTTTATTACAGGATCCGTATTAGATTCGGCAAGAGAATAACCTTGGATTGATAATACTCTAACCATTGAATGTTCTAAAAAAATAGCCAAATATTTGCGACGGTAATCAGCTACTGGAATAGGGTTCCAGGGGCTCGCCTTATACCACCCTGAAAAAAAGGACTTTGGTAAAAGCCAGCTTTTAACAGCGTTTGTAAACCGGTGCCTGTTATCAACGTACAAAGATTCTATATCCTTATCTTTTAAATCAACTAATTTATCACTCTTAAAGAAATCTTCTGGTAACAACTTTGTACTAAGAATTGCTTTAGTGGTTGAGCTTAAAACAAAACAGCAAGTAGGTATAATAGCACCATGCCATTTATGTAAAGTAAGGCCTGTAACTCTATTATGCGAATACGTAGATATTGCTTTACTGCATACACGGATAAAAAGTTCGGTAATATGGCTACTGAAGATAGTATCGTTTATAAAAATAACGTTAATAATTTCATCTTCAAACTCAGTTCTTTCATACATCTCCTTTAATTTCAATAAACCATATTGATAGCCTGAAAACTCAAAAAAGCGATTAACATCGCGACCGTCTATAACACCACTTTGTAACTTCAAACTCTCTGAGGTATCAACTATTATAATATCACTTTCTGATAAACCTATCTTTTTCGAAAATTTGTTAACGGACTTTTTGATTTTTAGATTATTATAATGAATGCAAATTAAAAATGTTCTAGTTTCCACATTGTCCCCTATAACTATAAATTAAAGCGACACAAACCCATGGAATAGGGTTACCAATTGTCCCAAGACAAAAAAGATAAAATAAGAAAACAATACCAATAGGTAACAATTCTTTTTCTGTTCTAATCTTACTAAAAATACGCTTAAATGACATTATGAAAGCTAATAAACCCAAGAGCCCCATATCTAGCATTATCGAAGCAACATAAGAAGTAGGCCTAACACTATAATATTCACCATTATTCCATGTAGTAAAGAAACTAACTTGAGAAGCAGAAACACCAGAGTTTATAAGAGCCTCTAAAGATGAATACTCCCAAAAACCAACACCTAAACCAAATGGATTATAAAAACCAGAAAGATACCCAGAATAAACAGATATAGCCCTGAACCCAGAAGTATTAAGTAATAGTTCCATAAAGTATGAAAAATTGGCGTTAGCAAATATATTTGAAGCTATATCTAAAGTCCTGACACCTGTAAAGCTTAAATAATTAACTGAAAAAAAAACAAAAACAGGAAAAGCTATAATAGAAAATCTCTTGTATATTAAACCAAAGAAAATGAAACTATAGATTGCCCCTGTTGCCGATCTTATTAGAAATACAATTATAAATAAAACTAGTAAATCATAAACTACCCTTTTAGATTCATCACTTAAATAACAAAATCGGAAAGCTGCATAAATAAACAAAAATTCCATACCTGCACGTGATGGTTCAGAAGATAGTAGACTTATACCTCGTCCGTGCCCCATTACACCCGCATTACCCCTACTCATTAGTAGATCGATTATTAAATCAAAGCCAAACAAGTTAGCTAAGCCGGTATATTGAAAAAAAGACAGAAAAACTAAAAAATAAAAGACGAGCTTTATGATCTTAACAATCAAACCACAATCAAATCTTGATGAGAAATATATTGTAAAAAATATTAGAAATGGGTTTAAATAGGCAAGGATAGATCTTAACACCTCAGAATTAAAATCATTATAAATATACATACCGTATATAGGTGAAACAAAAAGAACTACAATAAAAAACAACTGCTCCCTGTATAAAACTGGCCTTTTTAGCAAGTAATAAATACCAGCATAAGGAAAAATCTCAGCTTTTAATAAAGAAAAGTTAACAGAGGGAAAGAAAAGCATAACCCTAAGGAAGTTGAACATATCTTACTACTCCAGCGTAGATACAAAATCAGTTAGCTTTTTATTCTTTGAATGAATGCTTTCACCATCATATACAATGATATCAACGCTATCACCTAAGTACCTATTACCTGTCTCCATAACTAAATACTTTTGATTATCAGTAAGCTTCTGCTCAATAAAAATATCAAGCTTTCCAATTTCATTTTGAACAGCTTTGTAATTTAGCTCAAGGTTTTGCTCTGTTCCAAGGATTTTAAAAATATAATAGAGTGTTAAAGAAGGAAACTTCTTACCATCATTACCTAATATATTTTTACCGACTCTGCCCAGGATCTCTTCTACTACCTTATGGTTTCTACCACACTTACATTGAACGTTTGAGACTTTGACATAATCCCCCAACTCATACCTTATAATTGGGAATGAGAATGAGTATAGATTAGTTACAACTATTTTATTGTTAACAATTTCTATATAACAGGTCTCTTCGTTTACATGCATACTTCCGTGTTCACATTCAAAAGCTATTATCCCAGATTCTGCAGCTCCATATTCACTAATAGCCTTTCTACCAAAAGCCTTTATTATCTCGGACTGGTAGTGATCGTAAATCTTCTCGGAAGTAGCCTTAACAAGTTTTATATTATCAAACTTAATATTTTTCTTATTAACTTCTCGAGCAACTTCGTAGATCATAGAACTGTACCCATGAAGGTATTTTGCACTACATGCCTTACTTATGAAGCCAGCAAGATCAGTCTCTGAATAGGAAAAAACTCTAAACCTATTCATTAAAAAGTCTAAAAGCTTAGTTTTAATTTTAGCAAAGATAGAAAAGGAATAACCCCAAAAATAACCATTCCGTTCCCAGACATTGACATTATGCCAAGATAACCCTCGAGCAATCGACGCTCTATGAAAAGAGTCCCACTCTTCATTTTTGAAAAAAGTTAACGTTTGACCACTTGTTCCTGATGTTTCAGAAAAAAACAGCTTAGCAAACTTATAATTACCCGTAGTATCAATGCTTGAATTATGATTAATTAATATTTCTTTAGATATTATTGGTATTTTATTTAGATCTTCAATTTTATTAAAATCAATCTCAGGGTCAAAATTCGAATTTACAAAAACTTCTTTATAATAAGCACTGTGTACTTTTGAAAACACTAATAACCTCTTTATTTTTTCAAAAGCAGCTTGTTCTAAAGTCTTTCTAGAGTCAAGTTCAGAAGACTTAAGTTCAGAAAGGGCGATTTTATACGATGGATTTCTGAATTTAACCCCCAAATCATAAATTAACTTTTTAACTCTCATTTTCTTTAACCTGCAATAGCTCATTATTAAGTTCATTGACTAAATCAAAAATCGTATGATCTTTTATGACCCACCATTTTTTTTCTAGTAAGAAATTAACAACACTAGGCTCAAACCTATATTTAATTATTTTTGCTGGAACACCAGCTACAATAGAGTAAGGCTCTACATCTTTAGTTACAACTGCTCCTGTAGCAATTATAGAACCAGCGCCAATTTTAAGGCCTGGTAAGATCTTTACTCCCTCTCCAATCCAAACATCAGGCCCAATAATGACCCTATATTTTCCATCAACAGTTTCATCATCTTTGTACGTTTTTATTTTTGGTGAGGACAACGAAAGACGCTTCATTAGTTTATTTTCAGGCCTATGAAAAGCCGGATGAGTTGATATATTTGAGCTTACAGGGTGATTGTTGCTTACAACAATTACATTATTAGCAATACTTGAGTAGGGACCAATGACACATAAATCTAGCCTACAGGATTGACCGATATAACTACCAAACCCAATCGATGAAAAATTCACAGAAGAATATCTCTTGATACTGTTAGACCCTTCGAAGCTCGCACCTCGAAAACGGCTTAGCAAACTTAAAAAAACTTTTTTTCTTCGCAACTTTAAAAGTTCAAACACTCTCATCGTATACTCCAAATATTTTTTCCTCACTTTCCTCAAAAAAATATCTTCTAGTCAAACTATTTTTATCAAGAGTCATCAAAGATGCTCTTAATTCAGCTTCGTTGCTAAAGTTTTTTATCAAATCAACGATAAATTCGTCATTACCAGATATATACTGAAGAGGTGTTTGACCGAAATATAAAGCTTCAAAAAGGCTCGTAGAATTGAATGAAATACAGCATTTAAAGGTTGAATTTTTCATTAGTTCATTACTAGGTTCATTAGTAAACTTGATATTACTTTTCGAATTAACTATTTTCATTAATTCATTTTTACCCTCTAAACTCGGATGTCTTCTAATCAAGAAGTCCTCTTCAGATATTGAAGAAATCACTTCTAACAGTTGAATGCAATTAACTAAATACTGTAACCTTGGTAACAAAACTAATATTTCGCGCTTATCCGGCCTGCTATGAGTATAAGTCTCACCAAAATGATATTTTTTTATTATCTTGCAATTTTCAGGTAGGTAACTTTTAATTTCAGCCAAAGTGAAGTCGCCCCATAAGATAGCATTGGCTGCAGAAAAGTTTTCATAATTTATTATATCTATGGGTACTGTATTGTTAAACTTACACATAATCCCATGTTGTAAACCATATGTGTTAGCCTTTTCGTTCATGACGATTGTCAATATTGTCTCATCCATGTCTGCAGAATTATATGCAATATAGTTTGAAGCCTTAATATCCAAAGATGAGTAATATTTATATGACTTGATTGCGTATGCTAACGAAATTATAACTTTCATATCAACTATATTATTATTTAAGCAAACATATAAACTTTTTAAAAGACTTGAAATTATTAAATAGAATTCTTTATAGTTTTTAGGGAGTCTAGATCTAAGAAAAACGCATTCGCTGTTATCTATGTTCTCTTCTCTAAGAAACTTCTTTAATTTATCAGCATGATCTTTTCTATTTTTAAATGAATAGGTTACTAAAAAATTAAACTCTCTTTTTTCACTTGAAAAATGGGGCATTTTGAATAGTATTTTAAATGCATTAGTTAACTTACTTTTGCCCCATACTAATCTTGCTAAAGCTGGAGCAGCCATTTTGCTAACTAAAATAGAATCATCTACTGCAATATATTTCTCAAAAAAAAGTATTTTTGAGATTTTTTCTTTTGTTAGTTTATATTTTTCGTATTTTGAAAGCATTTTATTACACCAAATTTTGAAGCAAAAAAGAGTCTAATCAACATAGATGATAAATCAGTCAGAAGAATACATAGTAATGCATAAAACATTGTCATTTCAGCAAAAAAAATCACAAGACCAAAAGCTAAATAATAAACAAGAGATGGTAAAAATATCCCTAAATGGGCATATTTTTCTTTGCCAATCGCCACTAAAGCAGGGTAGCCATAATTACTACTGATTGATACAAATACAAGTGAGAGTAGGATAATAAGTGTAAACTCATTAATCTCGGCTTTTGTACTAGAAAGTAACACTGCTGCAACGTCATTAGAGAACAAGTATATAATCGGAGAAAAGAATAGAATACAAAGTACAGTGCAAACACTATAAAAGTATAGCGATTTAAAGCATTTTGTTTTCAGTGTGTTCGTGTATAGCACCCTTGATATTGCCCCCAACAATGCCTGACCAACTTTGTATAACTGAACTAACAATGAGTAAATAGCAGTACCCTCATTAGAAATAAATCTTGAAACTAAAAAAGTGCTACCTTGATTTAAAACATTAACTGTTAATCTTGCAAAATAAAACCCCAAAGCACCTTTAACAAATTGATAAACTTCTTTCGCTCCAACTATCTGCCCTTTACTCATTTCAAGATTTCTTAACAAGAACGTATACAAAATTAAATTAGTGACTAAAACCATAGATGTTTGTACAAGCATCGCCACTTCTACTGGGAAATCTTCATAACTAGCTAAAAGAGCTACCAGTACCAAAGTAGCTTTAGAAATCAGACTTGTTATAGCCAACAACTTATAACGCTCTAAACCTGTCACTATTGGAGTAGGGTTCAAGTTCGAAATAGACACAAAAGCAGAAATAGTAAAGAGTACAGTTACACTATAATTAGAAAAAGCAGTGATAAGAGTGAGTAGCAATAACGATAAGACAACTTTTACTACTACAAAAATAATCAGCAAATCTTTATTAACATTTTTATATAATTTTTTTTCATTCATGTATTTTGGTATATACATACCAAATCCTAAATCACATAAAACAACAAACACTGCACATAAAGATAGTATGGCTACAAACTCACCATATAACTCAAGCCCAATGCTACTCGTTATAATTGGAATAACAATTAAAGGAGAAAAAGCTGTGAACATTGTAGAAACAATATTAAAGAAAATATTTATATTAACTTTTTTCATCAACAGTACTCAAATTTGGCAGCCAAAAGCTGCCAAATTGCTTAATACAAAGACTGTAAGTATTTCATATTCATACACTAACAATTAGAAAAATCCATACTTTTTAGTTAAAGTGTCAACATCAACCCCCTCTGAGATTTCAGTAAGAATTTTCTTTTCATTTGCAGCTCTTTTATAAACTTCATTAATTACAACTTTTTCAATATGTTTTGGAATAATAATAATACCTTCCGCATCAGCAAAAACTAAGCACTCTGGCTCAACTTTAATACCGTTTAAGAAAATTGTTTTATTAAATGAATCTGTTGTTGCTCTCTTTCTTACATCTTGACAAGTGTAGCCTTTTGCAAAAACAGGTAACCCAGTACTGATAACCTCTTCATTATCTCTTGTCATTCCATTAACAACAACCCCTGACGCCCCAGAACGAATTGCTAAATTCGCATTTAACTCACCAAAATAAGCATATTCAGGACTCTCATTTTCAACAAGTATTATGTCATCTGGAATAATCGTATCGTAACTATAAAGTGCGTCATATATTCCCTTAAAACATTCACCATCCTCTAATTTTCTTAACTTTAAGGTTTTAGCTCTCCCTAAAAGCTTAACCCCATTTATATTAGGAGTTAACCCCTTAACAACTTGATCAGGGTAACCTAAATCATCAAGCAAATCCGAAAGTATGCAACTTGTTAAATGATTCTTTATATTTCCTAATAACTTTCTACTTTTTTCCCTTTTTCCTGCGGCTATAAGCTCTGCTAATTGAAAGTCTTCAGGCCAATTAACATCAATTGCTTCAAGGGGTGAAGATTCGAGTAATAGAGGAGAGTTACCGATTCGTCTTTTTAACTTGGTCGCAGCATCTTTTTTTACAATGTACAGGCCCATAGTTTCAATAATAGTATCACCTAAATCGACACTATTCGGTATTGAGTTAATATCATACTCAGGACCATTATCATCCCATGTGTATAACCTTTCTTTTCTAACAAGAACAGCTGAATCATGCTCATTCCCTGATTTTAATTTTTCAATACCTGATTTAACTGTTTCCATATCAATGAACGGGCTTGTGCAAAGTATTTGAACATATATATCTGCATTTACATGCAAAACTTCATTATAAAACATTTTATTACCATCCACTTTATTGCTCGCAAGCTCTGGATCACGTTTCATAATTTTGCAATCTACCTCCGAAGCTGCATTAATCACATCCTCAGATTCTGTATCAAGATAAACTTCATCAAACAAACCGGAGCTTACTAGCTTTTCAAGGGTATGGAGAAATAGTGGCTTACCATCTAAAAGCTTCATATTTTTGCTTTCAATTCTTGAACTCGAACCTTTAGCTGGTAAAAACGCAACTACTTTCATAATTATTTCCTATTTAAATTATCATAAATACCAAGAACTCTGTTACCGTCTTTCACAATAAGTGAGTTAATTCCTTCATCTCGCATTTTATAATCAGCGTCAGAGCATTTAGTCAGGGGTGATACTGTTTTAGGTGAAGCAGTCATCAAATCGATGGCTTTAGCTGTTTGATAACCGCTTATTTCATATGTGGTTAAATATTTTCTTATATCACCATCAGTTATAATTCCTTCTAAATTATTGGCATCTCCAACCAAAACTACTCCTGTTTTACTAGTACTCATTGTACTGATCACATCAATAAATGAGTCACCTTTTTGAACGTAAGTACCTGTTAGCACGAAATCTTTAACTGTCATTAAAAGTTTCCTGCCTAAACTTCCACCAGGATGGTATTTTGCAAAGTTTTCTTCTTTGAAAGACTTAGCCTTCATTAGAGAAATAGCAATTGCATCACCCAAAACAAGAGAAACTGTAGTTGACGTTGTTGGAGCGAGGTTAAGTGGGCATGCTTCTTTTTCAACTCCTATATCTAAATGAAAATCAGATAGTGATGCTAGAGTTGATGATGGATTACCAGTCATAGATATAAGTGTATTACCATTACTTTTAATAAATGGTAACAATTGCGTAACCTCAGATGTTTCTCCAGAATTTGATATGGCAAAGAAGATATCCTCTTCTTTAATCATTCCTAAATCACCATGATATGCTTCAGCAGGATGCATATACATTGAGGGAGTACCTGTACTAACTAAAGTTGCAAAAATTTTTTTTGCTATGTGACCAGACTTACCCATTCCACACATTACTACACGCCCTGTTGAGTTAGAAATACAAGATATAAGCTCTTCAAACGTATGATCTAGCTTAGACTCTACTTCCAGTATTCCTTCAATCTCATTTTTTATTACAGATTTTGCTTCTGAAATATAATTCATCTTACAACAACACCCCGCTTAAATATAAGATGCATAGAAATTGAGACTATGCACTATTACCAACTTATGATTGCATTATTACTTTTATTATTTCATTGATTAAATAAATATTTTTATTAACAATAAAAAATAGATTCATTGTTCTTGCACTTTTATTTAAAACAAGTTTCAACAAATCGTCGGCGATGAACAACTTCATCGATTTCAAGTAGGGTCTCAAGTAACTCTTCCATGTGTTTAAGTGCCAACATATTTGGGCCATCACATAGTGCTTTATCTGGTTCAGGATGCGTTTCCATAAATAGCCCATCAATTCCCACTGCTACCGCAGCTCTTGCAATAGCTGGCACATGATAACGATTACCACCTGTAGAACCATTTATAGCTCCGGGCATCTGTACACTATGAGTTGCGTCCATTACTACCTTGCAGCCTGTTTCTTTCATTATGGTCAAACCAGGCATGTAATTTATTAGTTGCCCAAAACCGAAGCTTGTCCCTCTTTCACAAAGCCAAATATCTTCATTACCAACAGCTTTACACTTCTCAACAACTGGCTGCATGTCCGATGGATGCATCCACTGCCCTTTTTTTATATTAACAGGCTTGCCCATTGCGGCTACGCGCTGAATGAAATTTGTCTGACGCACTAAAAAAGCTGGAGTCTGTAACACATCAACAACAGAAGCGACCTCATCTAAAGGTGTATCATCATGAACATCTGTGATCACCTTAACACCCAACTCCTGTCTTGCTTTTTGGAGTATTTTTAGACCTTGTTCTATTCCTGGCCCTTTAAAAGATGAGATAGACGAGCGATTTGCTTTCGTAAATGATGATTTAGCAATATACTCAATACCTAATTTACTTGTAATATCCCTTAATGCTCCAAACGTGTCTAAAACAAGTTGTTCAGATTCAATAACACAAGGTCCTGCTATTAAAAACATAATGTATTCCTATTTTTCCATTCATTAACTAACAAGCTTTATGTATTAAAAAAGCTAGCTTACGTTTAATTACAAGTTCTTATTAAAGTGTATTGAGGGATATTATTTTTAATAACCTAACATGAGAGAACTCATTATCATTGTTATAGCACTCACGTTTACTTTAAGATCGTCCTTCAAGTTACAGTATACTCTTAAAGAAACAACCAACTACAACCAGCTCATTAACATATTTCTAAGCCGTTGAACCCAATGCTCATTTTGTTTTGTGTGGCAATCTATGAACATTACACTGAATAAAGGTCTCTTTGCAGGTGCCGGAAATGCACTTGCTGGTATCGGCTGAATCGGGATTTTCTTTTCTAATAGGCCTTTATCAAACGCGATATCTTGAATGGCAACAGCAAAGTCATACCAACTTGCTACACCTAGGTCACAATAATGGTATACTTGCTCAAGGCTTTCTTGTTCAGTCAATTGCCATAGGTACTTTGCCAGTCCGTTCGCATTTGTTGGGCACCCTATTTGGTCACTTACCACATTCAATGCTTCTTTTTCTGACATAAGACGCAGCATGGTCTTCACAAAGTTATTACCGTGACTTGAATAAACCCAAGAGGTTCTCACTATTGATGAGTTCTGCGGGTAATGCTGTTTTATCGCTTTTTCACCGGCTAACTTTGAAGCACCATAGACATTTATAGGGTTTGTCTTATCATCCACCTGATAAGGTGTATTTTTACTACCATCAAACACAAAATCTGTTGAGATATGCAACAAACGTATGTTGTGCTTGCAAGCAGCTTTAGCTAAAAACTCTACAGCTGTTGCATTGATTAAATACGCATTTACTTGATCAGACTCTGCTTTATCAACGGCAGTATAAGCCGATGCATTAATGATAACACTAGGATTGTGAGTCTCTATCGCACTCTCGATACTCTCTTGTGATGTAATATCGATATCATCACGACCTAGTGCCACAGCGTTAATATGTTCAGGGCAGGTTTGCATAAGTTCCCATGCAACCTGACCATTTTTACCAATGATTAGCGCGTTCATTTAGTTTTTTCCTAAACGCTCTCGTTGATAAGAACCATCTTGAACATTTTTACACCATTCTTGGTTATCTAAGTACCATTGAATGGTTTTTAAAATACCTGTTTCAAAGGTCTCTTCTGGGCGCCAACCTAGCTCTTTATTTATTTTCGTCGCATCTATCGCATAGCGCACATCATGACCAGGTCTGTCTGCAACAAAAGTAATTAAGTCATTGAAGTCTGATAAATTCTCTGGCTTATCTTCGATTAAATTATTTAAGTGATTACAAATCGTGGTGACAACTTCAATATTTTGTTTTTCATTAAAGCCGCCAATATTATACGTTTCACCTAATTTACCTTTTGAGACTACTTTATAAAGCGCTCGAGCATGGTCTTCAACAAATAACCAGTCTCTGACTTGCTTACCGTCACCATAAACTGGTAATTGCTTACCTTCTAGAGCATTAAGAATTATTAGTGGAATAAGCTTTTCAGGGAAATGGTATGGACCATAATTATTTGAACAGTTAGTTAAAACAACTGGCAAATCATAAGTACGGTGCCATGCTCTGACTAAGTGGTCAGACGCAGCTTTTGAGGCAGAGTATGGTGAGCTTGGCTCATAAGAAGTTTCTTCTGTGAATAAGCCTGTTTCCCCTAAATCACCATATACTTCATCTGTCGAAATATGGTGGAATCGGAAGCTTGCTTTTTTATCATAATCTAAGTCATTGTAGTAACTGCGAACCGCTTCAAGTAATTCATATGTACCTACTACATTTGTTTGAATAAATTCACCAGGACCATCAATTGAGCGGTCTACATGGCTTTCAGCTGCAAGGTGCATGATAAAATCTGGCTGATACTGATTTAAAACAGCTGATACTTTTGCTCTGTCACAGATATCACCTTGGGTAAAATGATAGCGCTCATTATCTTCAACCGAACGCAGCGATTCTAAGTTTCCTGCGTAAGTTAACTTATCAAAGTTAATAACTGTGTGAGCTGTTTCATTAATTAAAAAGCGCACCAGTGCTGAACCGATGAAACCTGCACCACCTGTGACAAAAATTGTTTTATTCATTACGACTTCTCTTCCCTTAAAATACAGGTGCATCAACCAGCAAAAGGCCCGCTTTATCTTTTTCAGATAAAAGTGGAACTTGACCATTTACTAAAGGCCATTGGATATCTAACACTGGGTCGTCCCACAATACACTTTGTTCGAACTGTGGGGCATAGTAATCTGTACACTTGTATACAAATTCTGCTGACTCGGTTGTAACGTAAAAACCATGGCCAAACCCTTCTGGCACCCATAATTGACGCTTATTTTCAGCACTTAATAGCACACCAACATGCTTACCAAACGTTGGGCTGTCTTTTCTCATATCAACAGCGACATCGTAAACTTCACCTTGCGTGACTCGAACTAACTTACCTTGGGTCTGTTCAGTTTGATAATGCAGACCACGCAAAATACCCTGTGAAGATTTACTGTGATTATCCTGCACAAATATGACATCAGCCACATTTTCTCTAAACCACTCTTCTCTGAAGGTTTCCATGAAGAAACCTCTGTCATCGCCAAATACTTTTGGCTCAAGAATCTTCACATCTGGGATGGCTGTCTCGAATATATTCATGAAAACACCTTCTGTTCCAGCAAACCAAGTAGGTATTCACCATAGCCACTTTTTCTTAAAGGTTCCGCTATATATCGAAGCTGCTGCTCTGTTATATAACCCATTCGGTAAGCAACCTCTTCTGGGCAGTTAACTTTTAAACCTTGGCGCTTTTCTATTGTCTCAATGAATTGCGCAGCTTGTAATAAACTGTCATGCGTACCTGTATCTAACCACGCTGTACCACGCCCCATAATTTCAACATTCAGCGTACCTGCTTCAAGGTACTGTTCGATTACATCGGTAATTTCTAATTCACCACGTGCTGAGGGTTTTACTTTTTTTGCGTACTCAACAATTTTATTATCAAAGAAGTACAGGCCTGGTACTGCATAGTTTGATTTAGGTTTTTCAGGCTTCTCTTCAATTGAAATAGCTTTACCTTTATCGTCAAATTCAACAACACCATAGGCTTTTGGGTTTGCGACGTGGTAACCAAATACTGTACCACCTTCAGGGCGATTAGCTGCTGCCTGAAGAGATTTAATTAAATCATGACCATAGAAAAGGTTATCACCCAAAACCAGAGCAACATTATCGTCACCAATAAAATCCTCACCTAACAAAAAGGCTTGAGCTAAACCGTCTGGAGAAGGTTGTGCAACATATTCAATATTGATACCCCACTCCTTACCATCACCTAGCAACGCTTCAAATCTAGCTTGCTCTATTGGCGTTGTAATTATAAGAATATCTTTAATGCCTGCGCTCATTAACGTTGCGATCGGGTAATAGACCATCGGTTTATCATAAACTGGCATTAATTGCTTACTAACCACTTTCGTTAATGGGTATAAACGTGTTCCACTACCGCCAGCTAAAATTATACCTTTTGTATTCACTACAATTTCCATTTATTTATCAGACTTATACTCATAATTGTAATAACCATAATAACCATAGGCATTGCTGGCTTTTTTAACTACACCATTAAACACTACACCTTTAACATCAATTCCATTTTGCTCAAACCGGTTACGAGTAAGCTCAAGCTCTTTAACATGGTTTTGACCAAAGCGTGTTACAAGTAGTGTGCTGCCTGCATGTGCACTTACAATTGCAGGGTCTGTTACAGCAAGAATTGGTGGAGTATCTATAATTACAAGGTCATATTTGGCACTGACTTCTTCAACCAGTTTTGAGAAGTTTTCGTGCATTAGCAGTTCTGACGGGTTAGGTGGTATCTGCCCACGCGTCATTACATCTAACCCTTCAACTTGGCTGTGTTTAACAGCTTGGTCTAAGTCGATTCTGCCAGAAAGGTAATCACTTAATCCATTATCCCACTGCATACCAAATTGGGTTTGCAAGTAACCTTTACGCATATCGGCGTCGATAATAAGCACTTTTTTATCGCTTTGTGCGAGTACAGTAGCTAAGTTTACTGAAATAAACGATTTACCAACGCCAGGGCTCGGACCTGAGATAGCAATTACATTGTTTTTCGCTTCCATCATGGCAAAGTGTAAGCTAGTACGTAAACTTCTCAATGCCTCAATGGAGAGGTCTGCTGGGTTATCCATTGCAAGTATCGATTTCGCTTTGGCCGTTTTACCTTTGCGCGCTTTTGCGAAACCAGTTAGTTTAACCTGATATTCTGAATAAGGTACGCTTGCATAAACAGGTAAACCTAAAGCTTCAATTTCACTCGGGTCTTCAATACCTTTATGCATTGCTTTTTGAACAAGCACAATTGCTACAGCCAAAATGCCGCCCAACATGGTTGCCATAACAACGATTAAGGCTTTTTTAGGTTTAACTGGTTTAGAAGTGTTTACTTCAGCAAGGTCAATCACACGTACATTACCTACGGTGCCCGCACGAACAATGTCTAGTTCTTGTGTTTTTGCCAATAACAATGTGTAAATTTCGTTATTCACTTCAACATCACGCGTTAAGCGAAGTAGTTCTTGCTGTGTTTCTGGTAGCACCTTCACTTCTGCAGCTAAACGGCGCTTTTGGTTCTCAACCGCTTGTATCTGCTCAACGGCTGCCTGGTAACTTGGGTGACTTTGTTTGAATTTGCGGCCAAGCTCTAACTTTTTAAGTTCAAGTTCTTGTAATTGTGTTTCGAGCTTAACTAGCTGCCTTAATACGCCTTCTGTTTCTAAGCTTATATCAACTGATTGCTGTTTTACTTGATAATCGTTAAAACGTTGCTCAGCAGCCTCAAGTTGTTTTTTAACCTGAGGAAGTTGATATTCTAAGAAGTCTAATGACTTTTGTGCTTCAGCGCTATTACGCTCAACATTTCGGCGAACATATATACCGGCAACTTTGTTTAATACTGTTTCAGCATATTCAGCATTCGCATTTTGCAGGTTTAAGTTAATGATACCTGAGTCTTTACCTTTTTCACTTGCCCCGATGGCAGTTTGTAAATCAAGAATAGTATTTAAGCGATCTCGCTTAGTTAAGGTAAACTCAGTATCTGGGCGAGCAACTAGCGTTTTCAATGTTAATGAAAAAGCGCCGTTTGTTACTTCTTCGCCTACTTTACCTTTTAATATGCTATCGCCATTGCCTGTTAATAATTCAAACTGATTATTTGCCAAGGTAACTAACGTAAAATCAGCACCAATGGCATTTTGTGGCACTTCGAACTTAAAGATTTCAATCTTCTCGCCGCCCCATGCATAACTAGATGCACCAAAACTTGGCTCGGCTAAATCACCTTCTTTAATAGGTGTGAATTTACGAAATGCTCTGCCACCAATAATTGGGAAATGCTTTGGTTCAGCCATTATGTCTAGTTTTAAACTGTCAACCGCTTCACCAATGATGCTACGAGATTTTAATAGTTCGATTTCAGTCACTGCAGCAGATGTGCTTTCAAACATGCCGCCTAGTTCATCAAAACCAGGGACCGAGCCCCCTTTTTCTTCAACCTGTATCATCGCTGTCGCTTGATAAATCGGCGTACTAAATACCGCAACTGCAACACCAACGATCATAAAAAAGGCTGTAACGGCCATAATAAACCATTTACGGTCAAGTAAAGCGCCTAACAAGGCCATTAAATCGATTTCTTGCGCTTGTTCTGTGGATTGCTTTTGTTGCGAGCCACTTAATAGGTTTGATTGAGCATTCATTGACTCTTTCATCCTTATAAATACTTCTGCCAAGCGCTACAAGCGCTATCGATTAATTCGTAAACATGTTCAAAAGCTTCTCGACTTTGACGGTATGGGTCTGGTACTTCTTTGTCGCCTAACCATTTACCAAGGAGAAATGTTTTACCGCGCGCTTGAGGGTAACGAGAACACAAATCTTCGAGATGACGTTTTTCCATCACCAAGATCACACTATTATGACTTACAAGGCTTGTGCTGATTTGCTGACCTTTATGCTCTGTCATATCAACGCCATGTTGCAGCGCTAATTCTTGAGCAAAGCTATCCGCTGATTTGCCTTCAAGGGCTGTTAATCCGGCAGAGCTCACTTTTACGTTCTTGCCTGCCAGTTTACTTTTTAAAACATACTCAGCGGTAGGACTTCGGCAAATGTTACCTGCACATACCATTAAAACACTATCGAACATACTGGTTTGCCTACTACTGGTTATCTATATCTTGTAATCTATCAACGGTTGTTAATGCTGGTAACAATAAGCTGATGACTTTGTTCCAACGTGCAAGTGGTGCACTAGTAACATAAACAATGTCTTGCGGGTCTAATTCAAACTGCTCTGCTAGCACTAATGCAGCTACATTTTTTGCATGCAGTTGATAAACATCAGCAATTACGCCGTCTTGTTCTAAATCGCGTTTACGAAAAACAAAAATGCCATTGGCGTCTGCCGAACGTTCATCAATACCACCCACTTCACTGAGGGCTTCGGCTAAGTTAAGGCCATAACGATTAACTTCGACTGTGCCTGCACGCTTTACATCACCCAGTACAT
The DNA here is from genome assembly GCF_005886345.1 of Pseudoalteromonas phenolica. Lineage (GTDB taxonomy): Bacteria > Pseudomonadota > Gammaproteobacteria > Enterobacterales > Alteromonadaceae > Pseudoalteromonas > Pseudoalteromonas phenolica_A. The sequence goes on along the minus strand of NZ_PNEC01000009.1, from coordinate 192,404 downwards.
AGACATTTCTTTGATCGTTACGTGTTACATGCACAATATCACCATGCTGTAACAAACGATTTTGCGATATGTCACCTTTTGAATAAAAGTCATCAAGGCGAATTAATTCGGTTGTAGCGCCACGAGTGAATGTAACTGTCTTCCAATCTGCACGCTCATTGAGGCCGCCAGCTTGGTTTAGAGCATCGACAAGAGTAAGAGGTGTCTCAGTCACTGCATATACACCTGGCTTTTTAACTTCACCCGTTACATAAGCCTTTTGACTTCTAAAGCCAACTACCTTTACATCAATTTGAGGATCTTCAATAACACGGCTTAAGCGCTTAACGAGCTCTTCTCGTACTTCAGACACTGTTTTGCCAGCAGCCTGCACTTTGGGGGCGTATGCGTATGTAATGGTGCCATCGGCTTGGACACGGAAACCATCGAACTCTGCAGTACGTTGAACGGCAGCAGGAATAGTTAGCTCTGGGTGATCCCATACCCCGATTGTCAATACGTCACCTACACCAAGCTTGTAGTCATAATTTGATAAATCAAGGCCTGCTGCTGTATTGAAGGTTTTCGTTTTAGAGACTGACTTTTGTTGATTAATAAGTGCTGAATCTATGAGTTGGATATTGACTTTTTCTAGTTCCCTCTCAAGGTTTTCAGTTTGCTCACCTTGCTTTAATCCTTCAAAATGGCCACCCGGTATGATTGTACAGCCACTCATTGCCAGAAAACATGCTGAAGCAATGATAGTTTTATAGCGTTGCGCCATTCGTTCTTCCCAAAATCGTTCTTATTAGCTTTTTCTAAAGCCTTTATGTAAAGCTGAGTAATTAAACCACTTGTAGATTTTGTTAGCAAGTAATGGGAGTGTGAATTTTTTAGTTATAGTGTTCGCATAGTTAGTATCTACTTAATATAACACTGATTCTCAGAATGGAATTTTGGAGAAATGGGTAAATAGAATTCATGAAAGCTCAAAGTCGAGCCTAATGCTGCTTAGCTCGAATTCAAATATAGTCAGAACTTTGAAGGTAACCTGCTTCATTCAACAATTCAGTAATGACTGTTTTCAAAGCTTCCTTCCAATTCTCTGCATTTCCGTTTTGCTTTTTGTATAACAAACTAAAAACAGGCCTCTTTACTGGTGTCGGATATGCATTTCCTGGTATCAGCTGTATCGGGATTTTCTTATCTAATAGGCCTTTTTCAAACGCGATACCCTGAATTGCAACTGCAAAGTCATACCAACTGGCAACTCCCAAATCACTATAGTGATACACTTGCTCAAGGCGTTTTTGTTCAGCCAATTGCCATAGGTACTTTGCTAAACCGCTCGCACTTGTTGGACACCCTATTTGTATTACTCACCACGTTTAATGCTTCTTTTTCTGACATTAAACGCAGCATGGTTTTTACAAAGTTATTGTCATGACTTGAAAAAAACCAAGAGGTTCACACTATTGATGAGTTCTGCGGGTAATTCTGTTTTATCGCTTCTTCACCAGCTAACTTTGAAGCTCCATAGACATTAATAGGATTTGTCTTTCCAAGACTAATTCAAATATGCAACAAGACGGCTAGAGCTTTTAAGAGCTCGTTGTTCTATCTTACAAGCTGAGTTTAAGCTTATATTCACGGGTTTTAAGTTGGCTTGGGTTACTAGTTACACAACTCAAAGAAAACCAGAACCACAGTGGCTTATTCATTTAAAGCCGAAAGTTTGTGTATAATCTCACTATCAACGTCCAAATCAAACTTTCTTGCAATTAATTTGGAAGAGTTGATTACAACGTTGTAGTCATCTAATGTCAGTAACTTTGGGTTTGCATCCTGAGCACTCCAATCAACATAAGTAAGATTATCATTACACAAAGTATCTAAACCTTTATGTTTTATGTAAGTTTGAAAGACAATTTCATCAGGGCATAGTGCATTTTCAAATCGTGCTAGATATTTATCAAAATCCCTGTCATTTATAATGTTTGAATAGATATTTTTATGAAAGCAGAACCAACTAGAGCCATGCATCAACTCTAACTTTGTATTTTTGGTTAAACCAAACTTCATACACAGTGCTGCATATAGCTTCCTAAATACTCTTTGAGTAAAGCTTTGGCCAATTGAGAAAAAAGGATAATGCACTAGCGCTCTATACTTTGAAAAACTTTTTGTTTCAATATCTATAAAAGAGCGGCCATTATGTTCTACAAAAAAGTCCAAAATATCTTTTTGGCTTTTGATTGGAAAGTCCTGCCCTGACATGAACCATAGGTAATCAAAATCTTCTTTTGCTGCACGCTTTAATAAGTTATACGTAGCATAAACTTGAGAAATATGACCCCAGCGGACATCTACTCTATCATCATCTGTAATTAAAACGACATTATCTTGAATGATGATTTGTTCACTAATATCAGATTTTATATCTACATGAATAAAAAACTTAAAGAAACTAGGATCAAATTGGGCGATCAATTTGTTTATCAATTCCGCTTGTTTATGGCAAGCTACCAAAATTGCGATTCTCATAATATTGAACCCTTATCGAATCTGTAGATCTTGCATAATAGCATTTTTAAAACTTTCCAACGTGCTTTTCTCTAGCAACTCATCAGCCATAGGCAAGCGGGTTTCAAACTCACTATAATCAAAGTCTTGTAATTTCACAGCCAAAGTTGAAACAGACTCATAAACATATAAAACATTATCTAACTTTCTTGAGTCATAAAAATCAGAGATAAAAACGGGTAAATTTAAACTTAAAGATTGAAAAAGCTTTGCGGGAATTACACCATCCATATTACCTACGTAAGGAATTATCAATGCATCACATTGTTTGTAGACTAAGTTGAGTAGCTTCCGCTCATCAGTCTCATACCCATGATAAATGACATGCTCATACTTTTCAGCGATGCCAAGTTCATCAACCCCCCAAAGGTGAAGCTTTATACCTAGTTTTGCAAACATAGGCAGAAGCATAATATCAAAGTGCTTTGAAACTGAGCCAAAAAAGCCTACATGTTTAATGCTTCGAGTTTCCTTTACAGGGAAGTTATATAGACGATTCACTGTGGGAAATAATTGCGTCACTTTATCTTGATATGACCGCTCAAATCGATCTTTTAAAAAATATGAATCGACCCAAATTCTGGAGGCCACTTGGGCGAGTTTAGACTCATATGCAACAACATTTTTTGAGATCCCTTCCCACCCTTCAAAGTTTCTTACACAATCATAAATAAGCTGTTCAAACTCAATATGATTAAGTAATTTTTTAGTAAGAGGTGATGGTACATAGCAAATAACTAGATCGTAATATTTATGAAGGCCGCTTGTTGTCAGCTTCGATAAAGAAAATTGACTTAAAATCTCATAAGGTAAATTAAATACGGATAGCTCTCTTAAATTATCCGGTACAGTATTTTTGACTGTCTGACCTTTTCTCGACTTCCCAAGATAGCTAATAACTTTATTGAAAGTAACCGATGATGTTTTCACGCCACCCAAGAAATCCACCGAAAAACCAGACTCAGCCAAGAACTTAGCTACATTTTGATGCCTTTGCCATGTGTCATCCCAAAAGATGCCACTTATGATTAATGCTTTTTTCATGAGATATTTTTACCGATTAATTCAATTATATAAGGTTGAAGAATATTTGCAGGAAACCCATCGCCAATTTGATAGCTGGTGTAGTTAAAAAACATAAAGGTTCTAATATCGATACAAACAAATAAAAACAAAATAACCAATAATTTTTTAGAGTATAAATTCTGCCTCAATGCGTACATTAGCAAAGGTATAAAAAACACTATACCACTCAACTGCAAACGAATAAAAATAGTCCTAAAAGACATAAACAGTAAAACAATACACAAGTAGGTAAAACAGAACTTTAAGTATGGAGACTGGAAATTAAAATTTATATTAAACTTATTACTCGACATAACCATAAATATTAAGAACAGACTAAATAACAACAGTTGTAAAAATAATAAATATTCACCAGCTTCATGAAAACGATAACTTCCCCACTCCCCACTAATATACATCGAGATTTTTCCACCTATGATTGGGATAGCCTGCAAGCCCGCAGTCGCATGAATCAATATGGGCTTCATTACTAACCCTAAAAAAATGGATACCAGAAGTAACTTTTTGGATGGAACAATAAATTTAGACAAGATTAAAATTGCTATAGGTACAAGTCCTATAGGATGTATTCCCAAGCCTATAATACATAACAACCAGCCTCTACTATTATCATTAATAACCTTAGCCAACCCTAGACCAATAATAGATAAACAAGTAACTGTCCGATACGAAGAAAAAACTATAGGAAATGAAAAGAATAAACAAATAAATGCCATTATAATCAGAATATTTTTTCTTTCTGAAAAAGAAGATGACAATGTTTTAAATAAGCAGTAATAAGCTACATAAATACAGGTAAATGTCACAACCTCAAAGCTAAATCCTAGTGATTTGACCACTGCATTCAATAGATACCATATAGGATATACATAGTAATATGCTACGCTATGATCTAAAGAAAAAAACAGCTCAGGATTCATGTAATCAAAAGAAATGATATATTTCGAAATATCACCAGTTCCATTTAACCTTTCGTATCCTGATGCAACTGCCGCCATAAACAAAGGCAACAAAACTCTAAACGCTTTTATATCAACTTTGTTCACTTCAATAGGAAAAACTATGAACAAAAGCAAACAAAATGGAATAATACTTGGAAAAATAAAAGCCGAAGCAGATACAACCAACCAAAACAGGTGATTGTACATCACCATATGGTGTTGTGTCGTTTTGATTGTTTTACTCACTAAAGTAAACATCATTAAGCATAGTGTTTAGATCCTTCGAGCTTCCATAAACAGAAAAAGAAGGATTCTTTATAAATCTATATGCCGCAAAATCGATAAAGTTTTTTTCCTTTGGTACCATCCAATCCTTGCCATAATGAAGATCAAATATTTGCGTTGGATCATCTGGAAGCAACAAACCGCTTTCATTCTCTTTTAAGTTAAAATCTGGATAAGTTACTTCAAAATGACTATCAAATCTCATGTACTGAAGGCCATTAACCTCCTCACAAGAAGGCTTAGACTTTCTAAAATTTGGGCACACATGCTTAATACCATCCTTATCTGAAAAAAGCGCGAAAATATCGACCTTAACGCCAACATATTCAAAAGACAGTTCGGCAAGAGTATTACCATTATCGACCGCTGAAATACCGACCAGTTTTGCACCTTGCTGTTCCAGAAACTCAACAAGTTGCTTACTTAAAGACTGACTTCCAATAACAGCAAAATCCATATCATCAGCTCTTGTGACTTGACCATCTCGATGCAGTGCCAATAGAGTGCCAAACATAGGGAAAATTGGTTGATTAGTTTTCTTTATCAACTCAAATACCAAAAAGGCCTTATCAGAGATATCTCTATGTGAATTATTCACCCCTAAAAAATTAGCTAATCCATTTTTCAATTCATATAAAAAAGGGATTTTATAATAAACATTCTTTAAAATTTTTTTTGCAACTTTCATCTTTCCACACTTTTTATTTCACGCCTAAATAGCAGGGTACGAACAATAAAAACAGAAAACTCAACTAATATAACGATCTTTACTAAATTTAATACAGACCAGAATGAGAAGAAAAATAGATTTGATATCGCTAATAAATACACAACAAAACCTACGTAGGCACTTTTATTCGCAAGCTCGGGCTTATTCAATAATGCAAAAGCAGGATATCCACTAATAGCATTAAGCACACTAAAGTAACCAGCAATAGCAAAATAACGAATAACATCTGCTTGATGTATATAATTTTCCCCATAGATAAAACCTATAATTGCTTCTGCATATGCCCAAACAATTATTACAGCAGGAATACCAACTAGAGATAACCCAAACAGAGTAACATATAGTAATTTATAATCTCTTTTAACCGAAAAATAAGGGTACAGCGCCATAGCTATTGGTGAAGAAGCAGACTGAACAACATTATACAATTTTTCACCCACACCATAGTAAGCAACACTCTTCCCGCCTATAAATATATTTGCAAAGAGCACATTTGAATAATTATAGATTGCTACAATCATTTTAGTTGAAAAGTAACCTTTGCCATCAACTAGCAACTTCTTAACTTGTATAAGATTTGGAGGTGTGAAACGAAAACCTTGAGAGTAAATGACATACTGAGCTAACACAGCACCAATTATATTTGCAATTGCGAAAAACATTGCTACAGTACCTGCATCGCTGTTTTCGGAAACAAATATCAATACGAGAAATGCATATCCAACCTTGCTAATTGCAAAAACTGCCGTAGCCCAGTGCATTTTTTCTATTCCTTGAAAAAACCAAAGAGGCTGAAAAGACATCGCCGCAATAGCAAGAAAAACCCATGCTATATACGAGGCTTCATAATCACCAAAAATACTTAATGTGGCTAATACTACTAGAGTACCAGCTAAAATTAGCACTTTAATAAAATAAGAGTTACTAATAAGAGAGTTAATAAATTTAAAATTATTTCTATTTTTTGATATTTGATAGGTATTGGAGACGTTAAAGCCATAATCTGATACAACATAGCACAAAGAGCAAATTGTTAGCATTAATATGGCTTTACTAAATTCATCAACACAAAGTTCTCGCGCTAAAAAAGGGAGAACTAAAAATGGAGCAATTATATTGATAGCCTGAGCTAAGACCATTGAAAGTACGTTCTTAGCAACAATCTTTCTGCTCATGCTATTTTGTTGCGCCCCTGAGGTAATTAACTACTATCATTGCAGTATCCAATGAACTATGAATTTCTTCTAAATGCTTTGTATCTAAAATACTTAAACTCTGTTTTATATCAGTGGTAGAAATATCTTCTGTTCTGTCTAAGTACACCACTTCACATAAATCTTTAAGCTCGTCAAATTTACCAGCCCAGTCAGATCCCATTCCAAAAATGTCAACATTGTATTTAACAACATCTAATTTTTTTTGTGCCCAGTCTGATTCAGGAATAACCTTATCTACATACCGGCAACTTTCGAGTATCTCCTTTCTTTCTTCATATGAAAAAAGAGAGCGCTTCCCTTTACCTGCGTTAAACTCATCTGTAGATAAACCCACAATTAGCTTATCTCCTAACTGACTCAAACGCTTTAAAATTCTTACATGTCCCCTATGAAAGAGATCAAAAGTTCCATATGTCAATACTGTTTTCATTCTAAACTCTTTTTGAACGTAAAGTTAAATAAACTCGCTTCAACATGCCAGTCGATAATAATCTAGGTATAATACGTATAATTAATGAAAATATTCTCTGAGTATAATTTAATAAACCTAAACCTTTATGAATTTTATAGAGCTCATACTCTGAATGTATATACTTTAACCCCTTCCTTCTCCCATACATACCAGAGCCCACTCGAGCGTCAACCAACACATCCTCTAAGTTTAAACATTTATATTTCCTAGAAATCAATCTAAGCCAGAGGTAGTAGTCTTCCATAAAGTGCAAATGCATATAAGAACCAGAATCAATCACAGCCTGTTTACGAAACATCATTGCCATATGATTAAAAGGATTACGGTACTTAGCATAATTACAGATATCAGAATTAGATAATGGCAATTTTTTAATGCTACCAGTATCATGAGGCACTACGTCAAACTCCTCAACATAGCTTGAGCAAGCCACCAACTCGGTGTCATTAGTAAATTGCTCTATCTGAAGCTCAAACCGATTACTTCTATTTATATCGTCTGTATCAAACCTTGCGACAAGATCATGAGTACACTGCTCTAACCCTGCATTGAGCGCTTTTCCTAGGCCTAAGTTTTCTTTCAAGACCACTTCTTTTAAAGGCAGCTTGTTTTTATATTTCGCTATTACTTCATACAGATCGCTTGTAAGAGGCCCATCATGAACGAGTACGACCTCTGATGCTTGCAGTGATTGGTTAACTAAGCTATTTAGAGCTAGATCTAAAAACTGTGGATTCTCTTTAATATAAACAGAAGCTAATGCGGAAAAATTTTGTACGTCCATTATTGCCCAGCCCCAGAGAGAACCACTTTGACCGTTTTAAATAATATTTTTAAGTCCAGTAATGTAGAGTGATGTTTAATATAATAAACATCATATTTATGCTTCCATATCGCATCAGCAACTGAAGCACCGTATGGGTATGAAACCTGAGCTAAGCCAGTTACACCGGGTTTAACAGCATGTCTAAATTTATAGTATGGTATTTCTTTTTCTAGTTCAGAAATAAACACATCTCGCTCAGGTCTAGGTCCAACTATCGACATATCACCTTTAAGTATATTAATAATCTGCGGTAACTCATCAACTCTCGTTTTTCTGATTATCGCCCCCACACGAGTCACTCGAGAATCTGATTGAGTGGCCCACTGGGCACCATTTGACTCAGCATCAGTTCTCATCGAACGAAACTTAATTACTTTAAATTCGTTGTTATATTGACCAGTCCTACTTTGCTTATAAAAAATAGGACCCTTACTGTCTAATTTGATCAACAAAGCTGTAAGTAACCCAATAGGCAAAGCAATCAAAATTAACACAAAAGCAAAAACGAGATCAACAATACGTTTGACAATTTGGGTACGCTTATTTGATAAGATTGAAAATGCTTTTTGATGCAAAAAGTATCCACTATGTAGCAGCTTAACCTCTGTATAACCTAGCCTACTATCAAGGTAGCTTACCAAAGGCTCTACCCAGGCACCAAACTCAGTAGCCATAACCAAAAATTGTCTTTGTTCCGGCTTAAGTTTACTTGATTGGTAATGGCAAATAACTTTTCGTGAAAGTACCCCTGGATCATAATCATTTATAACCACATCAAATGGATAGCTTTCAAATAATGAGCGTATTAAATCCACCTGCTCTTCAGGACAATAAACATATATACTTTTCTCTTTATTGGCCTGTGTGCGTGAACGAAATCTATGAGCAACTTTAGCGGGCTCAAGGTTGAAACCTTTATAATGAGGATAACTTTTCATATATTACTCAAAAATTTAAACTACGACTTTCTTCGAGTTGAAGCTGTGGAAAAGTAGTGGGCAAAGGCGGTAAAAACCGCTAGAAAACCAGATAAAAATACACCAATAATAACTATTAAAGCTCGCCTTGGAGAACTTTTCTCCTCAGGTATAATTACGGGATCTATAACTTTAAAAGCAAATTCCTCTCTGACACTTGCAAACATAATAGTTCTTACTTGCTCTTCTATTAACTTGTATAATACGCCCTGCATATCTTTCACAACTGTATTCGATACTTCATTTTCTAAAAATTGCTTATATTTTTTAGCCTCGAGCATTTCTTTCATTTTCATATGCTCATTCAACTCAACGACTAATAAGTCTAGCCACTTTGCTGCATCATATGGTGAATAGTGAGTAAGTGTTAACTTAAAGATTTGCTGATCACTACTCTGATTGATAGTTAATAGCTTCCTAAACTCCTGATATGAATAGAACAAAGATGGCTCAACAGTCTCACCTGTTGTCGTATCAACTACCCATACATCATCTTCAAAGTTGTAAAGCTTTTCATCATATACATATGTCTCAGAACCTTGCTCCCAAGACTTAACGGCCATTAATTCAGGTTTAATGTCATATTTTTCAATAAACTTCATAAGAAACTCTCGAGATTTCAAAGTCTCTAAAGTCACCTTTACGTTATTTTCACCTGATGGTAATTGCAAACCGGCAACACTCGCTAGTCCGCCTAACTGACCAGCAATTGAAGACATAGCCCCACTATCACCATTAGATTGTGGCACTAAAACGATAGTAGCCTCATACTTGTTAGGCAAATACAAAGCTAGAGCAACAGAAGCTAAGGAGCCAATAAACACAAAAATAGCAATATACAATTTCACGCTTAAGAGAACATTAAGCAGCTCCGCGATGGACACGTCTTTCTCCTGCTCCTGATCTTGTATTTTCTCTATAACTTTTGAAATATCAATTAGATTCATAAGTTAAATCCTCGCTATCGCAGCAACACCAACACCTAGCTGGTAAAAGATCTGGGTTGCTGTACTCCAAAGCGTTAAATTATCCATATGAGATGCATCCATAGGTACAACGATTGTATCGCCTGGCTCTAACTCATTCTGATAATTAACAGAGAACCAACCCGATGATTTAGGAATAAATACAGCGCCATTCGCCTTTATTACATAAATCTGTTCTTCTTTAGCTCTGTCTTTTACGCCACCACTTAGTTCAAGGTATTGATGAATTGAAATGCCAGATTTGAATAAATGTGAAGATGCGTAATTAACTTCACCAATGATAGAAATTGAATCTTGTTTACCTGGAACGTAAAGCGCATCACCATCTTGCAATACTAGAGAATCGCGCCTGTCTAAGATATCAGGTAAATCAATAACCAAACGACCAACAGCTTTAACACTTGCAAGGTCTTTAAGCAACTTGTTCATTTCTTCATAGCTGATCGAATTATTCATACCGATAGACTTTTGGAAACTTTTAGAAGCGATATCTTTTCTTAATTCATCAGATAGCTTAGCGAGCTGAAGTTGCTCTTGCTCTTTTATGGATTCTCGAGTGAAGATGGCGGCTTTAGGTTCCGCATACTGTGATAGCCCCCCTGCACGCTGAATAACATCGCTTAACGTTTCTCCTCGACTCACTGTGTAGGTACCAGGGAATCGAACCTCCCCCTCTAAAGTCACTTTATAACCATGCTGCCAGCTTGGCTGCATTAATACATTTAACGTATCTTTACTTTGCAGAGGTAATGCTAGAGAAACTTGATCATCAATATTGATTTGAATGTGTTCAAACTGTTGGTCGCTTTTATTAATCAAACGTGTCAGCTCAGCTTGCTTCACATACGCTGATTCTAATAAACCACCTGCAGCCAATATTGCCTTGCTTACTGTGGCATTTTCAGGAAGAGGGTAAACACCAGGGAAACGTACTTGCCCAAGTACTTCAATCGTTGCTGTTTTCAAACTTGTTGTTGCCTGAAATTGCAAACGTTTAATTAGAGATGTGAGTAATTCAGTACGGCTAAATGTAGCAAACTCACCTTTCTCTTCTTGGAGCAGCTCATCTTCTTCCAACGCTGCTTTTTCTAACTCTAATTGAACAGCATCATCAAAAGTTTGGACCTTATTCTTAAACTCTTGATATTCATATAAATGCCATAGTTTAACTTTGTGCTGTTGAAACTTTTGCTCTTCAGTCAAAGCTAAATTTGCAAGGGCTTGTTCTTCATTTTCTTTGTATTCAAAACGGCTAAAAATATAGACTTCATCGTTTTTGCTTAATTGCACATCTTTATTTTCTAATGCATTTGCAAGCGAGAACTGAATGACTTCAACATCACCTAATAAAGACTTTTCACGCACAATCAAAGCGTAGTTATAATCAGCTTGAGGTAATAAATCAGATTTAAGGTTTCTTAAAAGTTTATCGATTGTTAAATTTGGCTGCCACTGATAAACACCCGGTCTGACTACAGCACCAATTAAAGTTACTGAATCAACTACCTGCTCTGCAACTTCTTGAACTGTGTATATATCACCACCTTTGGGTAAGAAAGCATCGTCACTTGTAAAATCAGCAGATATAGCTAGGCTCTTCGAACCATTTTCTATTCGGCGAACTTGCACACTTTTAGTAAATGCATTCTCTTTAAATCCACCAAACATTTTAACTAAAGAAGCTTTACTCTCATTGTCCTTTAGTTCAAAAATACCCTCTCGCTTTACAGCACCTGTCACAGTGACTTGTGGTCCAGCTGTAGGAATAAATACTACATCACCAGATCGTAAACTAATATTACCTTGCGCATAGCCATTGAGTAGCAAATCATATAAATCCAAATTCGCAACCGTTTGACCACTTCGCTTAACCTGAATATTTCTTAAGCTAGCAATGTCTGTTAAACCACCACTCGCGTATAACGCATGGGTTACATTAGATAATGGAGATATCGTGTAACTTCCTGGTTTATAAGCTTCACCAACAACCATTACGCGCATAGGGCGCAACTCAGCCATAGACACAAACACACTCAAACCAATCGCTTCTTGTGAGATTTTTTTGTTAAGCAACAGCTTTAACTCATTATATGTAAGACCAGCGACTTGTACGGGTGAAAAGTCAGGGATAGACAAATGCCCTTCACCGTCGACTTGCAAAGTAAGTGATTGACTTTCTTTACCATATAAATTCAAATTAATTGAATCGCCGATATCAATAATGTAATCACCTGGAACAGATGCTACTTCTGTGGGCATAAATGAGGTTGGTTCACCGGAAAAAAGCTCATAACCAAATGGTTTTAATGCCTCTTCAGTTGGGTCAAACCGATCTTTTTGCTCTAGCTCGCTGTCTGAATCTATTTCTCTAGCTTGAACTGTATTATCTAGGCTTTGCGTACTTTGACTTTTATCTGTCACATTATTGAGCGATGATATGTCAATCCCATACTGCTTGGCTAAAGCCTGTTGTTGCGCTTTAGGAAGCTTTTTAAACTGCTCTAATTGTTCTTGTGTTGGCGTAAATGCTAAAGCATTACCAGTAAATAGCACCATCAGAACCACAAAAAACTGTCTAAGAAACTTACTCAAACTTATACCCTACAAGTCATAGCCAAAAGATTGCATATTCTACACGAATTGACGCCCATAGAAAAAGGGACTTTCGTCCCTTTTTAGCGCTTTATTGGAATTTTATCCGTTAATATTTGTTAAAAGCTGTAAACCAATGTTAATGATGTTTCAGTGTCTGTATTTTCTTTTTCATCACTTACATCAGAGTTATGCGTAATGTTATAAGCAAACTTCATTTGTAAGGAACCATTTATCTTGGTCATTAAAGCCGATTCAGATATTGTTTTGGTGTTAGTGTCACCATATTCCATTGCAACAAGCTGAGTGAAGCGTGCATTTTCAGAAATCTGCCAATTGTAATCTAACTTAGCAACACCGATCGCCTCGCTTTCTGTTTCGCCTGCTAGAGGTAAACCATTATCATCTAAATCAGAACTTTCTTTCTGATGCTCAAAGCGCTTAATACCCGGACCGATTTCAGCATTTAAATACATATTGTCACGATTAAGCAATCTTAAGCCATAACCCACAGATAAAACGGCTTCATTTCGGTAAGCACCAAAATAGTCAGAATCATAAGAACCATAAACAAATAGATGGCTATTATCTTCATTTAATTGATAGTTACCTTGTGCTGAAACTGAGTACTTCTCATTCGTACGCTCTTTCTCACGCTCACCTGCATCGTTCTCGATTTCATCTTCTTTGTAGATACCATCGAATTTGTATTCGTTATGCCAGTTTTCTAAATGATGCTTGGCTTTAATGCCACCTTTCAATGTCGTCGTTGACGTGTTACCACTTGTGACTATGGCACCTACTTCACTTGTTACATCCCACGTTTTCGGCTCTTCAGCTTGCTCAGCAAAGCTCTGAGTTGATGTAGCGGCTAAAACGCAAAGAGATAAAAGTTTAAATTTCATTTATCAATAACCTTATGATTAATCTTTATGAAGGTGAACATCCATTTGAGGATATGGAATTGCAATGTTTGCTTCGTCTAAAGCAATTTTAATATTTTCTACTAAATCAAAATAAGTTGGCCAGTAATCTTCAGTTTTAACCCAAGGTCTCACAACAAAGTTAACACTTGAGTCAGCTAACTCTGATACTGCCACTGTATATTCTGGGTCTTTTAAAATACGACTATCTTTATCTAATACAGATTGTAATACAGCTTTAGCTTGTTTTAAATCAGCGTCGTAACCCACACCTATCACCAAGTCTACACGACGAGTTTTTTGACGAGAGTAATTCACTATCGCCCCAGACATAATGGCTGAGTTAGGCATAATGATGACTTTATTATCAGGAGTCCGTAGTTCAGTTGCAAATATCTCTATGCGCTCAACACTACCTGATTGACCACCCACCTCAATGTAATCACCCGATTTAAATGGACGAAGCACAATGATCAGCACGCCAGAAGCAAAATTAGATAATGATCCCTGCAACGCCAGACCAACCGCTAAGCCCGCAGCACCTAATATCGCTACAAAAGAAGTCGTTTCAATACCAACCTGAGAAAGCGCCATCAGCACTGTAGCCGCAAAAACTAAAGCGTAAACAATGTTAGAAATAAAACCTGCGACCGTTTTATCTATTTTTCTCTTTTCAAATGTTTTTTCAGTTAGCTTGGCAAAAAATTTAGCGACCTTCACACCAACAAATAGTATTGCAATAGCTAATATGCCTTGCAGAATATAGTGAATTATCAAGTCTGAGTTTTCATTGATCCAGTTGAGTAAAACTTCCATGCATTCTCCTGATTTTTTATAGTGAATGATTTTTACGCATCATACACAGGGAATATGAACATTACCTTTATAAGAAGTATTTTTTATTAAATATAAATAAACTAAAAATTTTTCTTTGCAAAGGTAGGAATTTTATGTATTATGCGCGCCACACCAAACAAGGTGTGTTTTTGCGGCGGCTGTAGCTCAGTTGGTAGAGCCCTGGATTGTGATTCCGGTTGTCGTGGGTTCGAGCCCCATCAGTCGCCCCAATTTTCTTTCTTATTACTTTCTGCTTTTTTATTACTTTCTGTAATAATTTCAGTCTACTACTTTACTATTCATATAAAAATAGAATTTCTTTTATTACATTGTTCTCCAAGAAACGATACCTATAGCTGAAAGATTTATATCTTATCTTGGATGAATGTCATTAATTCATCGACTGGCATAGGCTTAGCAAGTAAGAAACCTTGAATTTCATCACACCCCATTTGTTGTAACCGCTCAAGTTGTATTTGTGTTTCCACGCCCTCAGCAATGGTTTTTAAGCCAAGGTTCTTGCCTAAAGAAACGATTAACTCTGCAATCGCACCTGAATCATTCTCAGGAATGTCCTTAACAAAGGCTCTATCAATTTTTAAACGTGATAAAGGCAGCTTTTGCAAATAGATCAGAGAAGAAAAACCAGTACCAAAGTCATCAATAGCAACCTCAATACCAAAACGCTTAAGCTCATCTAAAGTATCAATAACACTGCTTATTTCATCCATAACGACACTTTCTGTCACTTCCAGTTCTATTTTACTACTGGGCACTTGAAACTGCTCAAGGGTATCCATAACAGTTTTCGCATAATCAACAGTTTTGAATTGTGGCACAGAGACATTCACAGCAACACAAATGTCCAAGCCTAATTGAGCAAAGCGCTTTTGTTGCATACAGGCTTGCTCTAAAACCCATTGCCCAATTTCCACGATTAACCCCGAACTTTCGGCAAGTGGTACAAAAATACCTGGCGAGATATAACGCCCATTGCCTGAAGGCCATCGTAATAGCGCCTCACAACCAATTATTTGCTGTGTCTTTAAAGAGAATTGAGGCTGATACCAAACTTCTAGTTTATGTTGCTCAAAATCGCTTCTTAGCTGCCTGATCAAACCTAGTCGCCAAGCCATTTTTTCTTCTAAGTCTGAGGTATACCAATCGCAAATTTGATGGCTTTGTTTCGCTTGGTTAAGCGCAATATAGCCCTTTTTAAGTGTTTCTAGCCCAGAGTCACTAAAGTCTTCGCTCTTACAAAAACCTATATGAAAATGAATAGATAATAAGTGCTCTTTTAATTGGTAAGGAATAGTTAAAACGTCAATCAAGGCTTCTTCATGAATACAGCTTGTAGGCAGTAAAAATGCAAACACGTCAGCCCCAATTCGCGCCAAGCTTTTCGCATTTAGTATGTCTTGCTCTAATCGCTGCATAACCGCCATTAAGAGTTGGTTACCAACTTCTTGACCTAACCCATTATTAATGTCTGAGAACTGAGCAATATCGAGCAAAATAAGTGATAAGGTTTCATGACGCTCAATTTTTTGTAATTGCTCAACAAAACTAGTGCGATTGGCCAGTTTAGTAAGGGGATCTTTATAAGCTACTTCGCGGATCTGGCTAAACAATTTTATATTATCGAGACCAACACTCACATTTGCTAAAAAGATTTCTGCGAATTGGATCTGACGCGGCATAGGAGAAAGCGAGAGCTCGATATAAATTGCAGCTTGCTCGTTGTTCTTTTCCAAGAATAAAGTCAGGTCATGCTCAGTCTGTTGATGTTGCCTTTGATCTATACAGTTTTTTACCTGCATAATAGCTCGACCGTCGTCTAATTGCTCAACCCCTTGACCTATAAACTCATGGTATTGGGTCGTCCCACCAAGCAAGACCAGAGAGTTAGAGCCTGCTACCTGCGCGCATACAAAGCCGTTGGCATCATTTGCTAGAATATTGGCTAATTGCATAACTACGGCTTGGCTGAAACCGCTTATATTGTTATGGCCTAGAATCGCATTTGAAGCATTTAGGATATTGGTCAGCCCTTCACTTTGAGCCTCGAGCTCACAGATCTGTTGGAAAGAGCGTAACGCAGTCATCAATGAAGTAACGAGTTTACTGCGCGTAAGCTCTGTTTTCATTTTATAGTCATTAATATCGTATTCACGGATCACCTGCTCTTCAGGTGCGTGACCAGGTTGCCCTGTACGAAGAATAATACGCACGTTATGGTTATCTAAATCTTCTCTGACTTTTTTAACAACTTTAAGGCCAGCATCATCTGTTTCCATCACCACATCGAGTAATAACAGACAAATATCCGGGTTTTGCACTAATTGTACAATCGCTTCTTCGCCCGAGTATGCATGATGAAAGCGTAACGATTTACCCCAAAATTCAACACCTGATAAAGCAAGTTTAGTAACCGAATGAATTTCAGGATCGTCATCAACTACCAGAATGTCCCAGTGCCCATGAGGCTGAGTATTTTCTGAAGCATCATCATCGTGATCTAAAAACAAAAAGCCCTCTTGTTCAGACGCCATTCAAAGTCCTTCAACTTTTACCGCTTTAGTTAAAGTTTTATTATTCTTAATAAAACATAAATGAAGTGGATATGTAAATTTACATTAAGGTATAACTTAATTGCTCGCAGAGGTAAACCCAGTGATTACAACAAAAACTACATAATAATAGCGTATTTATCTAGGCCATTAATTTATTATAGTCTATCTTATCGAAATAAAAGAAAAACCAGATCTAACTTTTAGGCGCGAGGAGTGTAAATATTTCTGTTAGAGCAAAATTTATCAAGTCCAGCCTGGTTATGTTAATTATGGCCTTACTTGTGGCGGTTTCTTTACCGCGCCAGCTCATGGTCTCTCAACGTGCTGAATTAAATTACCAAACAGCAACTATCGGCAAGCAATTATTTAACTTGGCCCATTGGCCAGTTTTAATGGCATGGCAGACTTATGGAGAGTCACTCGCTGTTCAAACCTCTTCACCTGGTAATATTTTAGGTTCAAATGCATATATCGTATCCGACTATGCTGAAATAGAGATCAGCATAACATCGAAAACTAACAACACTCTGAAATACTCTTTATTAGTTAACAGAGAACACCGCTTGTCAGGTGAATTTGCCATTAAGCAAACAAAAAGTCGGTCTGAAATAAGTCATACACTTCAGGGAACAATCCACTCTCCTATCATCGGCGGTTTTATAGTGCTTTATATTCATTCATTAGTTGATAATATGTTTAATGTCAGCATTAACAACCTTGATACACAACTAAAGCTGGCACATTAAGGACATGCAATGTCAGTAAAGCAGGCAAATAGTCAATCAAAACTAGCTTCACTCATTGAGGAAAAGCTGGGCTACCCATTGGTGAAAAAAGCCAAAGTTAATCACTCATTAAATCAAACCGATTACTCGGCACAAGGTAAGCGCACGATTGAGTGCTCAGTTCAATCTAATGATTCGATACTCAAACGAGCACTAAAGCGCCAGCAATTACAAAAAATTCAAAGGCAAAACAATTTAGAAACCATCATGGCTGGGGCACTCAGTTTATGCCCTGATGTAGTGAGCAAAGGTCGACCTGATCCTGACTGGCTTGAACACTTTATTAGACTTGCTGAAGATATATCTAATCATGCTATGCAAACTTTATGGGCAAAAATCTTAGTAGGAGAAACAATCTCTTCCGGTACGTTTTCGATTAAAAGCCTGCAAGCTCTCAAGCAAATGACACAAAAAGAAGCCAATGCATTGCAAAAGTGTGCGCCTTTATGTGGCTTTGTTGAACAAGAAGGGAGCTACTTAATCATACTTGGCTACTACAAAAAGCCATCATTTTTCGATTTGCTAAGAAAAGGTAATAAAGAATCGATTAATCTGGCATTGGCAGGGTTGAGCTTTCCTAATATCTTAACCTTGATGGATATTGGCTTACTATATCGAAAAGAAATAGAGTCTCTGAGTTTAAAACAAGGGCAAAGCTTTAATCTTAGCTTTCAAAGTAAAAAGCTCACACTAACCGCCAAAAGTAATGAGTTAGTCCTGAGTTATTATAAGCTCACACAAACTGGTGAAGAGTTAAAACGACTCATCACAGCACCAGTTAATAAACAATATAAACAGCTACTGGAGCAAGCAATGCAAGACGAGTTTACCTGCGAGTGGCATTAAATATGCCAAAACTAAAATTATCAGGCATAAAAAAACGCAGTACAAACGTGCCTGCGTTTTTATTTACGAATAACTTATAAGCTTAAATAGCTTGCTTAAAAGTGAACCTGAAGGCCAGCAAACGGACCTGACACATCTAAATCAGTACTGATATCATCAACATCGTCTAATTCGATGATAAATGAGCGATAACCCGCACGAATAGCAATATCTACCGCTAATGTATCTATTACTTCCCATGCAACACCCACTTGATAATCTTGAATTTTACTATCATCGATTGCAAGTAAATTGCCTTCAGCAAAAACACTTAAACCAGTAAGTGGCAGGCCTACTTCACCACGAAGGTAACCAAGTGGAATCGGTGCCGAGAAATCAATCGACTCTGTAGTAGATACACCATCAACTTTACCTTGCACAGTTGCATCACCATCAAAATGCTTAACCGTCAAACCAAAGTCAATCGATACTAAATCGTTATCAAACAATTCGTAATAAAGCGTATAATCCATATGACTAAAATCAGTCATCAAGTTAGCTGTTGTGCCAACCGTATAATCTTTACCATCGAACTCAAACGTTTCAGTAAGTAGTGCAGAACCATCCAGCTCTAATTGTGTATATTTTAACTTGATATTTGGAACTAGTGGAATTGGGTGCTCTAGCGCAGCATAATAGCTAGAGAATGTTTTGTCTTCAAAGTTAAAGTCTTGAGCATTACCTTCACCGGCAAAACTACCTGAGTTTTCACTCTGCCAGCCGTCAGCCCCTACATATAAACCTAACAACATATCTGCTTTTGCAACCGGTGCTAAGAAAGCCATTGATAATGCTGCAGCTAAACAGTACTTTTTCATTTTTTATCCTTGCGCTAGAAGTTCACTGAGTTCAATAAGAGCGGCATTTGCTCTTGATATATAGTTTGCCATTACCAATGAGTGATTAGCAACAAAACCAAAGCCACTACCGTTTAAAATCATAGGACTCCACACGGTTTCTTGGGTTGCTTCAAGCTCACGAATAATTTGCTGTAAACTAACTTTAGCATTCTTTTTCTCAAGTACATCGGCAAAATCATGCTCAACGGCTTTTAAAAAGTGTAAAAGCGCCCAAGTTGCACCGCGTGATTCGTAAAATACATCATCAATTTTCCACCATGATGTTTTCACAACGTGGTGACTTGGTGCTTGAGTGGCTTGATTTGCAGCTGCATCTCCTGCTAAATCGGTATTTACTCTATCTTGACCAACACTGGCGCTGAGTCTTTGGCTCAGACTACCTAAACGCTTTTCAGCTTCTTTTAACCAACTACGTAGGTTGTCAGCACGCGCATAAAATTGGCTTTCACGGTCTTGCGGATCAGCTATTTGCGCACGATATAATTTTAATTGTTCAATGCCTACTTGATACTCGCCTTCGGCACTTGGCCAGATCCAAGCTGTAGAGCTGATATTAAATTGTGGCTGCGCCTTTTTCAGTGCGGGGTGCTCTGTTGACTGAGATTGCGAACGGCTAAAGTCTTTTCGCATCGACAATGCTAAATCACGCACCATCTCAAGTGCACCATACTCCCAAGCGGGCATATTATCCATCAACACACTAGGTGGCATTTTATCATTTGATAAGTACCCACCAGACTTATTCAAAAGGGTTTCGCTCACCTCGATGAGTGCTGTCGAAGTCACATAGCCAGGCACCATGCTTTCTTGAGCCTGTTCAGCGTTTTGCTTTGCTTGCTCTACAACATTAAATGGTGCAGGTTCAAAGCTCCAATAAACAGCCAGCAAATAACCCAATACCAGTAAGCCGCCAAAAGCAGCTGCTATTTTTCCTAAGTGTTGTTGCATAAACACTCCTTAATGGTGGTTATGATGTGAATGTGCTTTCTTCTCAAAGCTGTCTTTTAAAGAGACCACTTCAACAAAGCTATAAAGTCTGTCACCGTTATCAAAATATAAGGTTAACTTGCGCTTTTCTCCGACTTTTAAAGTTGCATCAGGCTCAAACGCCATTAAGTGAAACCCTCCAGGCTGAAAAACCACTTGTTGGTGAGCCGGCACTTCAACTAAGTCAACTTGTTGCATTTTCATCATGCCATCTTTGTGAACATGTTTATGGATCTCTACTCTACCAATGCCTCTTATTGTGGCTTTTTTTAAAGACACCAATTTGTCGGTTGGATTATGAATTGTAAAATATGCAGCTGTTGATTTAGCTGTTGGTAAAAAGGTACGAATTTTAGCATCTGTCACCATCAACTCTTTATGCATTTCATGGTGACTATGATTATGGCCTTCATGAGCTTGAGACAGATCTGACAACAATAATGCTGCTGCCAATGAAAGGGTTCTAAATAACATGCCTATTCCTTTGAAAAAGTATAACTTGCAACATCATAGCACGAAAAATTAAGAAACCGCTTCGTTCTATCTGAGTTCTAGTAAGACAGCGACTCTTCCTTAAGCAACCATGCCAAGCCAACTAGCATAAGTAGCGGTAATGCAATAAAAATAGAATTAAATAATAATGCTAACACTAGCCCAATGAGCACAACTAACACTAATCCTATTACACCTACACTGACTAAAGCCACTAGCGCAATGACAGCGATACTACCCGCTAAGAGTGCAAACAACTCCATGCCTACCCAGCTTATTTGCCATATAAACTCAGGCATAGCAAAGAACATCACAGGTGTTTGAACCCAGCTCAAAGCACTAATTACTAAAAGTGCTGCCAATATAATCAATGCTGTTTTCATATAAACTTCCTTTACTAGCTAGACTTACCCGTCTCAATTTACTGCTTTGGCCATAACATAGCGCATAATCCGTAAGCCATGATGGTCATAACTGGAAACTTCAAAAACACCAATACAGTCAATACACGTGTTAGCCAAACAGGTAAGTCAAAACGCTCTGCCAGCCCAGCACATACACCTGCAATTTTCTTTCTTGATAAAATACGACGACATGTTTTCGTTGTTTGCTGCATATTCATAATCTACTCCTGAAGATTTAAGAGGCGCTAAATCGCGCCGAGCTTTTTAAACAGATATAAAGTTTTATTTACTGTGCAGAAGCTGATGCTTCTGAAGCCTGCTTGCCTGACATTTTTTGTTTCAGTGCAGCCAGCTCTTCACTCAGCTTTTCGTCTTGTTCCATTTGTTTGAACTCTTGATAAACATCATTTTTACCAAGATCATAGCTTTCAACTTGTGCTTCGATACGCTCCACTTTCTGTTCAAGTTGTGAAAAGCGTGCGCAAACATTTTGTACTTCTTCACTATTTAGCGTACTGCGTACTTTTAATCTTGCTACCGCACTATTCTGTGCTCTGTAAAATTGCTGCTGCTTTACTTTTACCTCAGCAATTTTATTACTGAGCCTGGCGGCATCTTCATTAAGCTTTTGCAGCGCGTCTTCTAGTTGTGCCGCTTGCTTTTGATTTTCTTCCTGAGCATCTACAAGCTTTTGCTTTTCGATAAGTGCCGCTTTTGCTAAATCGTCACGACCTTTACTTACCGCCAGTTCAGCTTGCTGCTGCCAACGCTCAATACCTTTTGCAAGATCTTCATGCTGTCTTGATAAGCCTTTTTGCTCTGCAATGATCTGTGCAGCAGTTGAACGACACTCAGCCAAGGCATCTTGTAACTCACTCTCAATCTGCGCAGTCATTTTTTGTGGATCTTCTGCTTTGTCTAAAAACGCATTAATTTCTGATTTAATAAGATCTTCAATTCTGTCGATTAAGGCCATGTTCTGCTCCTATGCATTTGGCAATTGGGTTACTAAAGCTATTCCAATCTTTGTGCCAAAAAGAAAAAACAAATAAAAACAATAACCTGAAGTTTCCTGGGTGTTTTTATAAGAGAGATAAATTTAACGATTTCGTTAAAAAAACTAAAAAGTAGTCAATTTAGTTAATGGGGGAGTAGTTGCGAGTTGTGAGTAATAAACCAACCCCTCGTCACCCTGAATTTATTTCAGGGTCTATTTTCTCAATAATGGATCCTGACCTTCGTCAGGATGACAGTATGGTCATCGTTTGTGGTGACAATCCAACAACTGTAAATCTTTGAATATGTAGGTGCGGGTTTACCCCGCGCATTTTGACGCGACATAAAATCATACATTTAAAAACAAAAAAGCCGCTTACTTAAGCGGCTTTTTTAGTATTTTTATAATCTAAACTTAAAGTTCCGGCACAAACGTCAGTGCTTTTTCCATTACCTCAATACCAGAACCTTTTTTATGCCCATTCTCTGATAAGTGACGTCGATACCCTCGCGCACCCGGTTGGTTTTGGAAAATACCTAACATATGGCGAGCAATATGCCAGAAGTTTGCACCTTCACTCATTTGCGCTTCAAAGTAATCATACATGCTGCGAACCACTTCATGGCGCGTTTGTGTAAACGCTTCACCACCGTATAACAGTTCATCAACCTGCGATAACATAAATGGGTTGCTGTAAGCTTCACGACCGACCATAACACCATCAATATGCGTTAAGTGGTGCTGACATTCTTCAATGGTTTTAACGCCACCATTAATACTGATGTGTAAATCTGGGTAATCTTTTTTCAACTGATATACACGCGGATAATCAAGCGGTGGGATCTCACGGTTTTCTTTTGGACTTAAACCCTGTAACCAAGCCTTACGGGCATGGATGATAAAATCATCGCAACCCACATCTTTAACCGCCTCAATCAGCGTGGTTAAAAACTCGTAGCTATCTTGCTCATCAATTCCAATACGTGTTTTTACCGTCACAGGCACATTAGTTTGCGCTTTCATCGCAGCAACACACTCAGCCACCAGCTGCGGCTCAGCCATTAAACACGCACCAAAGCGACCGTTTTGCACACGATCAGACGGGCAACCTACATTTAAGTTAATCTCGCTATATCCATATTCATCGGCTTTCTTCGCACACTTTGCCAATGCTTCAGGATCTGAGCCCCCTAGTTGCAGCGCCACTGGTAATTCATGCTCACCAAACGCCAAATAATCCCCTTTACCAAATAAAATGGCACCGGTCGTGATCATTTCTGTATACAGCACCGCATGTTTAGACAGTTTTCTATGGAGAGTTCTGCAATGACGGTCAGTCCAATCCAGCATAGGTGCAACAGAAAAGCGGCGATCAAGTTTTTTTATAGTCAAAGTACAGGTATCCAATTAGTAAAAAGCGTGTACGAGCACAACATCACAAAGAAAGTTTCCCAGTCAGCTAAACATGGAGCTAACTCCCATCGCCTCATTTATGAGAACACGCTTGGTGTCAAAAACGTTATAAGGTAGGAAGCATAGACTTAGTGCGGAATTATACCACTACAAAGCACGCAAGCAAACATAACAATGTCATGATGTAATTTTATACCGGCTTCTTTATAGGCATTCATCTAACTCTGCCACTCAATACCACTTACAGGTACTGCCGAACTTTGACACCTTGACCACTAGACACCACCAAATTATTCGTTTAGGTTATAACCATCAATCCAGTATATTTTTATAACAAGGAGTTCGGATGGATAAGCTACCCTTAGCCTTCATAGGATTGAGCATGCTATTTGCTCCACTACAAGTGTTGTCTTCGCCAGATATTGCCGCTTTAAAATGTAGTAACAAAAAACAATGCGCTACTTTATCTAGAAAATTAAAGAAAACCGCAAAAGCAGGCTCTCCAACCTCACAAACTTTACTGGCTTTATCATACCGTTCTGGTGAGTTAAGTAAGGTAGATCCACAAAGGGCTTGGCGCTGGTTAAAACGCTCTATGAAAAAACGCTATGCACCCGCCTATTTTATTGCCGCTACCTGGTATGCTGAAGGCTACCATACTGAGGTTGACCCCAACAAAGCTGCTGAACTTTTGAACTTGTCAGCTGAGTACGGCTATATCCGAGCTAAGAAATTATTAAAAATATTAGCAAATAAAAATTTAGAGTCAGCCGCTAATGAAAAGGTTAAACTTAGTAAAGAAAAGGCGTCCAGCTCCACACTGACAAATATGGAGCGTATAGAGGTAACCTATACACCACAAGAAAGATTAAAGTTGGTACTCGATTACCAATTAGAAATTGGTTATGACCAACCCCTTGGTTCAACTGGCACTCATATACGTGGGTTCAGATTTGGAGAGGGTCCATCAGGCATGTCAAACAGTAAAGTAATAAATGCAAACAGTTTGGTTGGTAATACTAGCGTCGCTGAAGCATTTCGATAAGAAATACCAAAAGCGAAATCTAACGACAATAAGTTATTGCCGTTAGATTATTTTATTGAATTTAAAAGGTAATATTCGTCCTAAATACCGTCGCGAGTTCATACATCTAAATTGCCCAATGCACCACCATCAGCAACACCACCATTAATATGAGATGTCATATTAGATACCAATATTAGGCGTTGCTAATCTGTTTCGGTTTTTTCTTGTCAATTTTCATTTCATAATCCTTATTCCTATTTTATTAATAAGAAATGTTGATTTACAACTGACCAAAAAGCAAGCAAACCATTGAATTAAATAGAAAAATTAATAATAGCTTCATTAAGGCACATAAAAAAGACCACTGTAGTGTGGCCTTTTTTATGCTATTTGCTAGTACCCGTTCGGATTATTGCTTTGCCAGCGCCAAGTATCTTCCATCATTTCATCGATGCCACGCTCTGCTTGCCAACCTAGCTCGTTTAGTGCTTTTTCTGGCGCTGCGTAACACGCTGCGATGTCACCAGAGCGACGCGGTTTAACTTCGTATGGTACTGGCTTGTCGGCTGCTTTCTCAAAAGCGGTGACCATTTCGAATACCGAATAGCCGTTACCTGTACCTAGGTTGTAGATATGCGCGCCTGCTTCTGCGTTGATTTTATTCAACGCTTTTAAATGGCCGATGGCTAAATCAACGACGTGGATATAGTCACGAACGCCAGTGCCGTCTTTGGTATCGTAGTCGTCACCAAAAACACCTAGTTGCGACAATTTACCTACTGCCACCTGTGAAATGTAAGGTAGTAAGTTATTTGGAATACCATTTGGATCTTCACCAATGCGACCAGACTTATGTGCGCCGACCGGGTTGAAGTAACGTAAAATTGCAAATGCCCAACGCGGGTCAGATTTGGCTACATCTTGAAGTACCATTTCAACCATCAGTTTAGATGTACCATATGGGTTAGTTGTGCCACCGACCGGGAAGTCTTCACGAATAGGTAGGCTTGCAGGGTCACCATAAACGGTTGCCGATGAGCTAAATACCAACTTAAATACACCCGCATCACGCATAGCATCAAGTAAACTGAGCGTACCTTGTACGTTATTTTGGTAGTACTCTATTGGCCTTTGAACCGACTCACCGACCGCTTTTAAACCTGCAAAGTGGATCACTTGCTCAATACTATGTTGTGCGAATACTGAATCTAAGAATGATTTATCAAGAATATCGCCTTGATAAAAAGTAGCTTCTTTACCAGTTAATTCAGCAACGCGCTTTAATGATTCTGACGAAGAGTTACTTAAGTTATCGACAACAATCACTTCGTCGCCTTGATTTAGTAGTTCTAAAACCGTGTGTGAGCCAATATAACCCGCACCACCTGTTACTAAAATTGCCATCACTAGCCCCTAAAAACTGTTTGTCCTAAATATAATGGGTTAATTGTAACTAACATCAAAAAAGATTGCTTTGAGAATTACAATTTTTGACAAACAAATGCCATTTTGCCTTGTTTGTAACTCAATCGCGTAATTTGCGAGTCACAATACGAAGTGAAGTTATGCCACTGAGACACCTGCTTTGGCTGCTCAATATTGCGTGTATAAATGCGGTTATCAATGGCATAAGCAACGGTATCTGAATCAATCCAGGTGTAATCTCGCACTTGCTGTGGCATCACAAAATGTTGTTTAACTTGCTGGGTTTTAGGCGAGAAAGTCGCAAACCAATGCTCTTTATCTTCTTGATATGTGAATGAATAAAGCTCCCGTTTTTCGTTATACGCCAAACTTCTACCAATATCACCCGCAACTACTTTTGGTAAATGACCGGTTAAATCAGTGTATTGCAGTGTATGTGGCTCACCTAGGATAAACATCACTAAATCTTCAGTCTTACCCCATGCGTGGTAACCAACCGGCTCAATATGGTCGAAAATGCGTTTTGGTGTTTGGCTTTTATCGAATGGATAAAACCATAGCTTCTGTTTACCATCAGCTTCAACAACAATGCTAGATAAACCCGCCTCATGGGGATACAACGTCGGTGAGTACTCAGAAACCGGCGAGTTCGTTAAATTCTCAGCGCTGGCTTGATTAAAATCATAAAAGAATAAGTCCATCTGGCTTTTATCACCGTCACCGACTGATTGCGTAAAATAGATGCCGTCTTCTGTCACTAAGGGTTGATTGTGGTAACCCTTTGCACCCGTGATTGGTTTCACCTTAATGCCATTTTCAAGTTCTGTCGCCAAATAAATCTGGCTACTGGGGAAGGTATTTGCAAATACTGAACTTGCGAAAGCTAAACTGTAACTGACAGCTAAAGCCATTTTTTTATACATGGAAATCCCTTAATTGGTCATGCTTTTTTATTGCTCTTTTTAGTAAATGAGCGGCGTTATGCCTCTATCATAACGAGGCTTTTGCATTTCACCAAAAACAAAACACAACCAAAGCACTCTAATAACACTGAATTTGAAATGCTTGCTATCTCTTAACCTTCAGGTAACATCAAACAAGTAAATCACCTATTTGCGCTCATAAAAAACTATATCAGCAGGTTAATATGTCTCAAAAACACCCGATCATTGCGATAACAGGTAGCTCAGGTGCCGGCACTACCACTACCACCAATGCGATTAAACATATTTTCCGCAGCCTTGAGGCGAATGCCGCTTTTGTAGAGGGTGATAGCTTTCATCGCTTCACTCGCCCAGAAATGGATAAGCTAAAGCGAGAAGCCTTACAAGAAGGCAAACACATCAGTTACTTTGGTCAAGAGGCCAATGACTTTGCAGGTCTTGAAACCTTATTTGCTGAATATGGTGAGCATGGCACGGGTAAACTAAGACGCTATTTACACACCTTTGATGAAGCCGTGCCTTATAACCAACTCCCCGGCACCTTCACCCCCTATCAAGATTTAGAGCCTAACTCTGACATGTTGTTTTACGAAGGCTTACATGGTGGTGTGGTAACTGATGAACATGACGTTGCTAAGCATGTTGATTTACTGATCGGCATGGTGCCTATTGTTAACCTTGAGTGGATCCAAAAAATGATCCGCGATACCAATGAGCGCGGCCATTCTCGTGAAGCTGTGATGACCTCTATTGTTCGAAGTATGGATGATTACATTACCCATATTACGCCACAGTTTTCTCGAACACACATTAATTTTCAGCGCGTACCAACCGTTGATACTTCAAACCCATTTAGCGCGAAAGATATTCCTTCTCTCGATGAAAGCTTTGTGGTTATCCGCTTTCGTGGCATCGACAACGTAGACTTTCCTTATTACTTGCAAATGATTGATGGCAGTTTTATGTCTCGAGTCAATACTTTGGTTGTTCCAGGAGGAAAGATGGGTCTCGCGATGGAGCTTGTATTAACCCCGCTGATAAAAGATCTGCTGGTAAAAAAACGGGCACTGGAGAATATGGCACCGGTTGATTTACCTATCTAGGGATCAGTTTAACTATTTATTATTTCTAACATTTAAAACGTAGTTAAGTCGCTCATAAAACATTAGACTAGTTGCTCAACTGATAAAAGGAGCACAGGATAATGCCTTCTTTAAAAATACTTGTTGGCTCACAAAATCCGGTCAAAGTGGCCGCTGCCAAAGAAATTTTCACTCAGTACTTCCCTGAGCACACGCTTGATTGCCAAGGTATGCATGCCCCAAGTGGCGTGCCTGATCAGCCTTTAGGAGAAGACGATACTCGCATCGGTGCTGAAAACCGCGTTAAACATCTTATAAAACATTATCAAGCAGACTTTTACTGTGCAATGGAAGGCGGTGCAAATCAGTTTAGTTACGGCCCTGCCACCTTTGCTTTTGTGGTTATTTCAGATGGTAAACAAACCAGCATTGGTCGTAGTTGCAACTTGCCGCTACCACAATCGGTTTATGATAAATTGCTGGCGGGTGAGGAGTTGGGCCATGTGATGGATGATTTATTCAATACCGAAAATATCAAACAAAAATGCGGTGCAATTGGTTTACTAACCAATCATCTAGCAACCCGTGAAAGTAGCTATACGCAGGCTTTATTACTTGCGATGGCGCCATTTAATCACCCTGAACTATACGATAAGTGATAGCACGATGCAGTACACACATATTTTATTTGATGCCGACGAAACCCTATTTAGCTTCAACGCCTATCTAGGTTTGAAAACCATGTTATTAAACTATGGTGTTGAATTCAGTGAGCAAGATTATCAAGGATATAAAGACGATAACGCAGCTCTTTGGGTGCAGTATCAAAATGGTGAGATTAATGCTGAAACGTTGCAAGTCACTCGCTTCACAAAGTTAGCGGCAGAGCTCAACGTCAAACCACAAGACTTAAACGACGCATTTTTGGATGCCATGGCAGAGATCTGTCAGCCATTGCTAGGCGCTAAAGCCCTGCTTGAATCACTGCATGGCAAAGTGAAACTTGGGATCATCACCAATGGTTTTACCAAATTGCAGCAAAAACGTTTAGCACATACCGGCTTTGCAGATTACTTTGAGGCTTTGGTCATTTCTGAGCAAATAGGCAAGGCAAAGCCGGCACCTGAACCTTTCGCCGCGGCATTATCAAAGCTGGGTAATCCAGATAAAAGTAAGGTGCTGATGGTGGGTGATACCTTAGAAAGCGATGTGTTAGGTGCAAATCGTTTTGGCATTGATAGCTGTTGGTTACAACACGCGTGTGTTGAAGGTAAAGACGGGATTGAGCCAACCTATAAGGTTAGCTCCTTGTATGAATTAGCAGAGTTATTAGCTGATAAAATTGCTGCGTAGGTAAAGATTTAAACATTGCGCGATATAAAATCGCGCCTACAACTCCTTCACTAACAACTGTCTGTAGGCTTGGCTTTATGCCACGCGCAAACACAAAAAAAGCACGATACCAATCGTGCTTTTTCACATCTTTATCTTATTTATTAAAGGCTGCGCTGTCGTAGCACTTCAAATAAACAAATTCCCGTTGCTACTGATACGTTCAAACTTGATACCGTACCAACCATTGGGATTTTAACTAACACGTCGCAATGCTCACGCGTTAAGCGGCGCATGCCGTCACCTTCAGCACCCATCACAATGGCCATAGGACCAGTTAGATTCGCATCGAATACATGGGTATCGGTTTCTCCTGCGGTGCCGACTACCCATACACCGGCTTCTTTAATGTCACGTAATGTACGCGCCAGGTTAGTTACTTGAATAAGCGGTACGGTTTCCGCTGCGCCACAAGCAACTTTACGAGCTGTACCGTTAAGCTTTGCAGACTTGTCTTTTGGCACAATCACGCCATGTACTCCAGCCGCATCAGCGCTACGCAAACATGCACCTAAATTATGAGGATCAGTAACACCATCTAAAACTAGAAAGAAAGGTGTTGCTTCACGGGCAATGATTTCATCAAGATCTTTTTCGCTATACTGACGCGCGGGTTTTACGCGTGCCATGATACCTTGGTGCTGTTCACCATTGGCTTTGTTATCTAACGCTTTACGCTGCATAAATTGCACTGAAATGCCAAATTTACGCGCTTCATTAATTACAGGGTTCAAACGCTTATCTTCACGACCTTTTAATGCAAAGATCTCTAAAAAGCGCTCAGGTTCATTCGCTAAAATTGCTTCTATAGAATGAAAACCAAAAATTAATTCACTGCTCACTGTCTTTACTCTCCTGCGCTCGGTTTATTACGCTTGCGGGCATTTTTACCTGGGCGCGTTTTCTTTGCTTTGGTCTTTCTAGACTTTTTAGCACCCGTTGGGTTATCAAGTGCTGCCTTCTTGGCTTTTTTTAGTTTACCTTTAGGCGTCGTCTTTTTGCCTTTTTTAGGCTTTTTACCTTGTTCGTTACGACTTGAGCTGCGCTTGGCATCGCGGCTCTCGCCTCGAGTTTCACTCGCTTGCTCACCCGACTTAGTCGATTTACCCGGGATTTTACCCGCTTTAAGCTGCTCTCGCACGCTTGGTTTACGACTCGGTTTATCTGTCGAGCGACTTGTTGAAGGCTTAGCTCGTCGGCGCGCATAGCGGTCTTGCACTAACTCACCCGCAAGCACCAGATTGATACGGCGTTCGTCTAAACTGACTGACGACACTTGTACTTGTAGCTTATCACCTAAGCGATAAACCTGATGACTATGCTCACCCACAAGGCAATGTTTCGCGCCATCAAAATGGAAGAACTCATTACCCAGTGTCGACACATGGATCATGCCATCGATTTGTAACTCATCTAGACGAACGAATAAGCCAAAATTAGTTACAGATGAAACGACACCGCTAAACTCACTGCCAACATGATCTTGCATAAACTCGCATTTCAGCCAGTCGGCTACTTCGCGAGTCGCATCGTCTGCACGACGCTCGGTCATTGAACACTGTTCACCCAACTGATCGGCTTCATCATTTTCATAAGCATATTCGCCAGATGTTTGTTGACCTTGAGATGCTAAAATAGCTTTGATCGCACGGTGCACAACCAGATCAGGATAACGACGGATTGGCGAAGTAAAATGCGCGTAGGCTTTTAACGCCAAACCATAGTGACCGATGTTATCAGGCTGATAAACCGCTTGTTTCATTGAGCGGAGCAACATGGTTTGAATAAGCTCTTGCTCTGGACGCTCACCCAATTGTGCGAGTGCTTCGGTCAACTCTAACGGAGATGGATCGTTAGCAAGATTACTTTCAATACCCAAGTCATTTAAAAACTGTCTAAAGTGGCTCAATTTTTCTTGATCAGGCTCGTCATGCACACGATACAGCGCTGGAGCATCGTGCTTTTCAAGCAGTTTAGCTGCAGCGACGTTCGCTAAGATCATACACTCTTCAATGAGTTTGTGTGCATCGTTACGAACAACAGGTACGATTGATTCAATCTTACGATGTGCGTTAAACACAAAACGCGTTTCAACCGTTTCAAACTCAATCGCCCCGCGCTGCTGGCGAGAAGACTTAAGCGCCATATACATTTGGTGCAAATCAGTGAGATGCGGCACTTGCTCTGCATATTGCTCACGTAGCACTTCATCGCCTTGCAAAATGCTGTGTACTTTGGTGTAAGTTAATCGTGCATGTGAATTCATCACCGCTTCGTAAAAACGATAACCGGATAAATTACCGGCTTCTGACACAGTTATTTCTGCCACCATACATAGGCGGTCTACTTTCGGATTCAGTGAACACAGGCCATTTGATAACACTTTTGGCAGCATAGGGATCACTTGCTCAGGGAAATACACTGAGTTACCACGCTCTATGGCTTCTTTATCAAGCGGGCTGCCTTTTGGTACATAGTGTGAGACATCAGCAATCGCGACCCATAAACGCCAGCCACCTGACTTCTTACGTTCACAGTAAACTGCATCATCAAAATCTCGGGCATCTTCACCGTCTATGGTCACTAGCGGTAAGTGACGTAAATCTACACGCCCTTTTTTATCTGCTTCTTCTACAAATTCGCCGTGCTTTGCAACTTGATCAACGACTTTGTCTGGCCATTCATGGGGAATATCATGATTACGAAGTGCCACTTCGATTTCCATGCCCGGTGCCATATGGACACCCAGTACATCAGTCACACGACCTACTGCATTCATTTGACGACTTGGACGCTGAGTGATCTCCACTTGTACCATTTGATTGTGACGTGCACCGCCTTCGGAGCCTGGCAAAATAATAATATCTTGTGTGATCCTTGGATCTTCTGGCACCACCACCGCAGAGCCATACTCCACGAAATAACGGCCAATAATCGGCGCGCGCTCACTTTCAAGTACACGTACAATACGCGCTTCGACTTTACCGCCACTGCCGCGACTGGCCGCTTTTGCAAGTACGATATCACCGTGTAATACCGAGTTCATTTGGTGTTTAGCAATAAACCAATCTTTTGGCTCACCTTCAACGACTAAAAAGCCAAAACCATCACGATGCCCAATCACACGACCTTTCACTAACCCATCGTCAGTTGGGATCACGTAGCGCTTAAATTTATTAAAATGCAGCTGACCGTCACGCTCCATTGCACGCAAGCGACGCTTAAATGCAATTTGGCGGTCTTCTTCAATTACATTAAGACTGCTACAAAGATGGCTAAACGTCGTGGCTTTCGCTGGGGCTTTTTTGATGTGCTCTAAAATAAACTCGCGGCTTGGTACCGGGTTATCGTATTTTTCTTGCTCTCGTTGGAGATGGGGATCCTGTTTTGTCATTCACTGCTATTTTCGAATAAAGTTACCTCTATTCTAACGCACTTCTGAATAATGACCTAACTATCAAGATGAAGCTTTTATAAACAATAAATAAATTTGACCTTTAAGAACTAAATATTACGCACAGCACAAAATTGTTTCTGATAATTCTGCAACGCTAAAGCATTTTGTTTGGCATAATGGTGAAGTGCGCGCCAATCTATAACTTGCTTGGCTCTGACGGCATCTTTAGTTTCAACTAACGCTTGAGCCAAAGCTTTTAAACCTAAATCGATACATTCTTGGATCAAAGTCTGTAACTTTACTTCGAGCTGCTCAATTGCCTGTATATCCGCTAAGCCTTGCAACTGAGCAAATTCGTAATCAAACGTGTCTGCCAAATACATCAGCTTGGTATTAAGGAATTGACTATCGAATTGCTTGTTTAAATGTGCAACTACTTGTTCATCTAAAAGTTGTAATGGATTAATCTGCGTAGTATTAGCAGTACCAACGTGCTCCAAAACAGAGAGCAAGATTGCGCCAGAAATCGGTTTCTCTAAGCAATAAGTAATACCATGTTGCAAATATTTTTGCTGAGCTTCTTCATCGGCATCGCCAGTTAAGGCTATCACTGTAGGTGCTTGAGCGGGTTCAAAATGACCTTGCAAATTCTGCCACCATTCTAAGCCATGACCATCAGGCAAATGCATATCTAGTAAAATGACATCAAATGCCTCAGCTTTAATGGCGTTTGTAGCATCAGCTAGACTTCTCACATATTCACAGTACATTTTGTTATCTTGTAAATAGTGTTTAAGTACTTCTTGATTTAATAGGTTATCTTCTACAACCAATATACTGCTCGTTGAGAGTGCTATTTGCTGCGCCTTATTTTCATCTGCAGCTTTTTGTGTAGCTGGGATATCACAACTATTTAGTTGTAATGAAAACGAAAAAACAGTGCCTTGTTTGACTTCGCTACATACGGTCAATTCACCACCTAAGTTTTCTACCAACTGCTTACTTAAACTCAAACCAAAGCCTGCACTATTACTTATATTATGCTCTAACTGAGTGCTGGCAAATGGTTCGAAGATATAATCGAGTGCATTTTGGCTTAAGCCTATTCCCGTATCAGAAACTGAAAATTGTACTCGCCGTTCTAAACTGTCACCTTTTCGCTGTGGCTCTTGTAAATTCACAGACAAAATTACTTCTCCGTGCTCTGTGTATTTAATGCCATTTGACATTAAATTTTTTAAAATCAGCAGAAGTGATTCTTTATCTGTTAAAAAATATAACTCTTCTAAACGCTCATCTATTCGCAACTTGAGCTCTAGCCCTTTATTCTTTGACAAGGGTAATAGCAATTCAAACACAGAGCGTGCTTGCTCAGGTAAATTAACCGGTTTTAATTGCGCACCGACTTGCTCACCTTTTGCTTGTAATAGCACTTGATTAGCTAGATCTGACAGAGAGTGTGCAGCTTCACTAATGACATCACAAAGCTGGGCATGTTTTTGTGGCTCTCGAGGAATGCGCTTAAGCATATCAGCATGTCCAACAATGGCATTTAATGGGGTGCGTAACTCATGACTCAACATCGTCAAGAAGCGCCCTTTAAGTAAACTTGCTTGTTTGTTTTTTTGTGCCAACAAGGCCATTTTTTCGAGTTGTTGTGCACCACATAATAAGCTAAACGCAACACATAAAATAATTGGTAAACATACGGTTGCAGCAATGACCAATACCTGCGACGTAGTCAGACTAGTTAAAACTGCAAGTTGTGGTTTCACATCAAGCGTTAATAGATGAATTGATAAAACGGCAAAAACACTCAAACATGCAACTAAAAAGCCCCAACGAGATAAGCTGGGGCGTTGATGATGACTTGGTGTGCAAACCATCAAAGTACGGATTGATAGGCCCATAGAAATAGTAACAAGGGAGTACGAAGCGATGTAGCGCATGGCCCTATTAGAGTCGACAAAACTAAACCAACTCACCAATGCAAAATAGACTACCGCAATAATAATCCACACAGTGTGTGAATGCGGTAATTTAAAAAACTTTTCAGTGCCATTCACAAAGAAATAAAAAGAAGCAAATAAACACGTTAACGCGACAAATGTAATGGCTTCAGGCTGATAACTGATGCCTATTAGTAGCAAGCAAGTGAGCGCCATCAACTGCATCGAAAACATCCATTGCCTGACGCCGTCTGCAGTTTGATACATAAACCAATTCAACGTCATCACCCCAGCAGAAATAATCGCAGTTAACGACATAATTGGCATCGCGAAATGTAGCTCTAGCATAATCCACTTATCTTGAACTAATAAATTAGGATGATTTTAATACATAACAACATGATTTTAAAGCCATTTAATAGAGTGAAAACCTTACTCTACAGCCTCTCTATCCTGTATTTTGCAATATAGTATACTGTGTACATCATTATAGCCAACCTTTTTGCTTAGCTATTCGGGCTGCATCAACCCGATTTGTTGCATTTAACTTAGCAATGGCTTCTGATAAATAATTTCTGATCGTGCCTTCACTCAAGAAAAGTTTGCCCGCTATCTCAGCAGTTTTTAACCCTTCACCCGCTAAACGCAGAGCCTTACGTTCTTTTTCTGTTAATGGATCACTGTCTTCAAGTGCACTCATTGCCAGCTCAGGATCTATCACTTTTTGTCCTTGCATGACCTTCTTTAAGGTATTTACCAAGTAATCGCTGGGCGCTTCTTTTAATACAAAACCTTTAACACCCATTGTCATCGCGCGACGAATATAGCCCGCTCTTGAAAATGTCGTCATGATCACTACTTTGCTTTTTGGGTACTTGGCTATCACCTGCTCGGCTAACTCTAAACCTGTCATGTTCGGCATTTCAATATCAGTGAGCACAATATCAACATCATGACTTTCAAGCGCTTTTAGCCCCTCTAGACCATCTTGAGCCTGAGCCACCACTTCAATATGTATATCAAGTCCTAATAACGCACTGATCGCACCGCGAACTAGGCCCTGATCTTCGACAATCAATACTTTTATCATGCTACAAGTTCCTTGAATTGAATGTTTATGGCCATACCAGAGTCTGTACTTATGTGACACTTACCTTGCAAGGCAAGCGCTCTGTCTTTTATACCCTCGACTCCATTTCCTGACTGATATTTTTTAACAACACCATCATCTTGAATATCTAAGTTAACAGACCCTCTTTGGGTACTAAGCTGCAACTTAACATACTTTCCTTTGCTATGACGGATAATATTGGTGACAGCCTCTTTAAAAATAAAGCATAGGTTTGATTCTTGCTCAGCACTTAATAATACTTTCTCAATTGATTGCTCTACAATAAAACCTGAATCTTGCAAGCGCTTTACTAATACATCTAACTGCGCATACAAGCCCACTTGCTTCAAACCCGATACTGCTTGACGTACTTCACTCAACAACGAGCGTGCTAATTGCGCCACTTGCGCCGACTCTTGTGAAGCTTGTTCATTTGCTCCGGCTGTCGTGA
This sequence comes from Pseudoalteromonas phenolica, assembly GCF_005886345.1. GTDB lineage: Bacteria > Pseudomonadota > Gammaproteobacteria > Enterobacterales > Alteromonadaceae > Pseudoalteromonas > Pseudoalteromonas phenolica_A. The sequence goes on along the minus strand of NZ_PNEC01000009.1, from coordinate 155,796 downwards.
GCTTACTAGCAAGCTCAGCTTTAAGCGCAATTGATGACAGTGAATGGCCGAGTAAATCATGTAAGTCTCGCGCAATGCGCTCTCTCTCAGCAATCGCCCCCAACTGCTCAATTTGTTGTTGGTCTTTTACTTGTTGATCACGATAAAGCCGCTCTCTTTGCTCCATCATGCCAAAAATAAATAAACCAATACTGACAATTGCTGCTGGAGAGACAAAATACAGCGACTTCACTGGCACAAATAAAAATGCACTAATAATAATAACCACCAGCAATGCCGCCATCATCATAAAACTTTGCTTTCGGCGATAATTAAAACCACAGAAAAAGCCAATAAAGCCAAATAGAGAGTGAGTGCCATAGGTCACATAAGTACCTAAGCAACAGAGTAAAGCCATAGCAGCCAAGCTAGGTGTTACCGACTCACCTTTCTTGTACAAAGCAATACCATATAGAAACACAAAAAACGCATAGATAGCTAGCTGCGCAGTAATATCGCCCACAGATAACGACTGCCAATTAGTCAGTAGAGGAAAAAAGAAAAAACTTGAAAAAAACAGTGGTCCCCAATTCCAAAATTGCTTGTTGGGGTGGGCTAATGCCATATTATGGGGTTTGTTAAGCATGTTCATTCCAGTTCCGGGTCAGTCTGTTATTGGGTTAGTGCTCGAAGACATAATAGGCACATATAATTGCATAGACTAACTGCTATTCATAATTTGTTTAGTGACAAGTGTCATCAATGATAGACTCAAAAAAAAGACAACACGACACGCTCATGCGCTCAGAAAAATCTGCTCTTATTCAACTCCATACTGCCGTATTGCTGTTCGGTGGTACTGCGCTATTTTCTAAACTCATTGCCTTATCAGCGCTTGATATTACAGTATACCGTACAGCCATCGCCTTTATTGCCCTAGTTTGCTTGCTCAAATTTCAAGGCAAAGCCATTGCTCTAAATCACAAAAAAGATTACGGCATCGCCATAATTCTGGGCATTGTGGTTGGTTTACACTGGGTGACTTATTTTGCTGGTATGCAATTAGCAGGCATCGCAACTGGCATTATCGCTTTCTTTACTTATCCTGTAATCACAGTATTTTTAGAACCTTTTTTCAGTAAACAGAAACTTAAAAGTAAAGACATTATTAGTGCAGTGACGGTTTTATTCGGAATTTACTTATTAGTGCCAGAAGCTAACCTGGGTAATGACGTTACATTAGGGATAGTCACAGGCATTTTCTCAGGGTTGTTATTTGCGTTAAGAAATTTGCTGCAAAAGCAGTACTTCTCATCTTATGGCGGCCCGCAGACTATGCTTTATCAAACTATTGTGGCTAGTTTAATGCTGTGTGCTTTCGTTGATGTTGGGCCGACAGACTTACCCGAGCAAGATATTTGGTTGCTGCTATTAGCAGGTATTATTTTTACCGCGGCGCCGCATGCACTATTTGCAAGCAGTTTAAGATTTTTATCTGCAACAACAGCAGGGTTAATTTCTTGTTTACAACCCTTGTACGGGACCGTATTGGCTTTTATGCTATTGTCAGAACAGCCAAATATGATGACCTTAATCGGTGGCTTGCTGGTCGTCAGTGCAGCCTGTTTTGAAACTTGGTCAATCACAAGGAAAAAAGCCTAATGCAGATCTTTGCGCACCGAGGTGCAAGCGGTAACTACCCTGAAAATACAGCCTCTGCCATTAATGCTGCTTTGCAAGCCCAAGTGGATGGCATAGAACTCGACGTACAAAGTTGCGCCGATAACTTTGTGATCATTCACGATTCTTGGTTAGACCGAACAACCAATGGCAATGGCCGCGTGGTTGATACACCATTTTCAGAAATCGCAAGACTCGATGCTGGAAATGGTCAACACGTCCTAAATTTACAGCAAGTGCTCGAGCTGATTGGCTCACAAACTCAAATCAACCTAGAACTCAAACACACCTTTGGTTTAGATAAATTGGTTCAAATCCTCGAACAAAATGTGGCTGAGGGCATTATAGAGCGTGAACAGCTTTTGCTTTCCTCGTTTGATCACCACCAGCTAAAATGGCTTAAGCAGAATCTGCCCTGGGTTAAAATAGGCGCATTAACTGCCTCTATCCCGCTTAACTACGCCTACTTTGCAGAAAACCTACATGCCTACAGTGTGCATTTAGATAAGAACTTTATTAATCATGAGTTTGTGGCAGATGCCAAGCAAAGAGGCCTAAAGGTAATGGCCTATACGGTCGATAAACAACAAGAAATAGAAGAAATGCAGAACTTAGGCGTAGATGGTATTTTTAGTAATTACCCCTGCTACGCAAAAATGATTTTGTCGTAATAATGCAAGAAACCCCATGAAAATTAAAAGAAAATGACAACTTACGAGCCAAAATATGAGTCTATACATGAGTTTATATAATCAAATTGAGCAGAGTTTCTTTTTTACACTCTCCAGAAAAATATTCGGTAACTTAAGCTTTTTATTTGCTTTCCAGCTCATCACTTTATTTTGGCTGTATGCAGAATTAACTGAAGACAAACAAGGAACAGGTTTATTTTGGTTAATGGCACTTGGCGCTATTGGCGGGTTTATCTTCACATTATTTTATATGCGTTTTCTTATCGTGCGTCCAATCAAGGCAATGCGCGATACGTTAGAACAAATAAATAGAGATGATGGCAATCTAGAGGCTGAGCTACCGCAATTTACCTACGATGAATTCCGTGAAGTCAGTGAGCAATATAATCACTTTACCAGTCGCTTAAGTGAACTGCTCAACACCACCTATCATAGTGCTGAAGTCGCTGCTAACTCTAACCAAGAAGTCACTCGCTCCATGCAGCAAACCTCTGAGTTAGGTGCGCAACAAATTTCGAGCAGTGACTCTATCATTGCCGCCAGCGACCAAGTGACCCATAGCTTGCAAAGTATTGTGGGCAATACCGATCATGTATATCAAGCCAATACCGAAAGCCTACACTTTGTGCGTGGTTCATCACAGTCTTTGTCTACCTTAGTAGGTGAAATTCAGCACATCACGCAATTACTTGGTAATTTCGCCAATACTGTCGCAGGGCTAAAAGAGAACAGCGACAATATACGCAGCATCCTGAAGATGGTTGAAGAGTTTTCGGACCAAACTAATTTGCTGGCGCTGAATGCTGCAATTGAAGCTGCACGTGCTGGTGAAGCTGGTCGAGGTTTTGCGGTGGTTGCCGATGAAGTTAGAAATCTATCAGTTAAGGTAAACGATGCGACGCGTCAGATCAGTGACTTCATCAACCAAATGGATGTGTTAGTCGGAGAGACACATCAAGAGTCACAACAGTTGATTAGTCATTCAAGCTCGGCTGAGAAAGCCATCAGTGAGACGTCGGGAGGGTTTGCTAGCATGTGTAGTGACTTTGAGCATAACCAAACACAGCTCGAAGCCATCGTCGGTGAAGTACATCAACTTGAAACGACGCAAAACCACACCCATCAAACGGTACTCAATATTGTTGAACTTGCACAACAAGCAAAACAGCAAATTGATGCGGCTTCGGAGCAGTGTCAGCAAGCTCAAAAGCTTACTCAAACGACGCAAAACGAATTACGCCGCTTTGTGAGATAATTAAAGTCAGATGTCACATGATTTAGGCACGTGTGACATCGAAGGCTATCACCTCTTTAATTGACGGCTTGCCCGTCGCTAGCATCACTAACCTGTCAATGCCTAGCGCTACACCCGAACATTGTGGCAAACCATGTGCGAGCGCTGCTAAAAAGCGCTCATCTGCAGCCACTTTTGGTAAACCCATTTGCACTCGAAGCTGGTTATCTTCGTCAAAACGCGCTGCTTGCTCTTTGCTATCAGTGAGTTCATTAAAGCCATTGGCCAATTCCATACCTTTAAAATACAACTCAAAGCGCCCTGCTACGCGAGTGTCGTCAGGATTTAATTGCGCCAATGCCGCTTGTGAGGCGGGAAAGTGATATACAAAACAAGGCGCTTCAATGCCTATCATTGGCTCGACTTCCATACAGAAAAGCAATTGTAACAGCGTGTCTTTGTGGGTTTCGTTTGCGGCAATATCACCATAGCCTTTTTCTGTTACGAGTCGCTGTAGCTCGCTCAGTGTTGCTTCAAGTGGGTCTAGACCTAATACATCTATAAAGACTTGTTGATAACTCACAGAGGTGGCTTTTTTGCAGTTCAATATAAGCTGCATCAGCGCATCAATTTCGTTCATTAAATCAAATTCATCAAACCCCGGGCGATACCATTCCAACATAGTGAACTCAGGGTTGTGATGACGACCCGACTCTTCATTACGAAATGCTTTGGCTAATTGATAAATGGCGCCACTGCCTGCAGCAAGTAAGCGTTTCATAGCAAACTCAGGAGAGGTTTGCATGTACAAGGGCAGCCCTTCGGCATTGCCAGGGCCCACAAACTCTGTCGCAAAGGTCGCTAAATGAACATCTGTCACACTGGCAGCTGATAAGCTTGGCGTTTCAACTTCCATTACATCACGCTCAGCAAAAAACTTACGAATTTTCGCGATAATTACCGCACGCTGTTTGAGTGTTTGAATATCCGCACTCGGTGCCCAGTTGTTCTCAGACATACTATCTAACTCTTTTATAAATATATTCTAACCATAAAAAATCCCAGCCTAAGCTGGGATTTTTTGGTCTTAGAAATAACTACAAATTACTTCACACGACCTACGTATTCACCGCTACGCGTATCTACTTTCACTACTTCACCAATTTGAACGAATAGTGGCACACGTACTACAGCACCTGTAGTGAGTGTAGCAGGCTTACCACCAGTACCCGCTGTGTCACCTTTCAGACCAGGGTCAGTATCTGTGATCTCTAGTTCTACGAAGTTTGGTGGTGTTACCGCGATTGGGTTACCGTTCCAAAGTGTAATTGTACATACGTCGTTTTCAACTAACCATTTTACGTTGTCGCCCATTGCTTTTTCGTCAGCCGCGATCTGCTCAAATGTATCGTTGTTCATGAAATGCCAAAACTCACCGTCTGTGTATAGGTAAGCTAGTTCAGTTTCCATTACGTCAGCACCTTCTACTGAATCACCAGACTTAAATGTCTTCTCAAGTACTTTACCTGAGATCAATTTACGGATCTTAACGCGGTTGAACGCTTGGCCTTTACCCGGCTTAACCATTTCATTTTCTAAGATGGTGCACGGCTCGCCATCGATCATAATTTTTAGGCCGCCCTTGAACTCGTTGGTGCTATAATTCGCCATCGGTATCCTCTAATCTTCTTTTATCGAGTAATAAACCCGCTAATGATACAAACAAATGAAGTAAATTTGCATAGTAACTGGCAAAAAGAATTGGCAAATGTGGTCACTTGCCCAAAAACTTTAGTAAAAATGCTGGGCATCGACAGCTATTTCAATGAAAAAGACCTCGAAGCGCGTCGTTTATTCCCGATGCGTGTGCCACTGCCATTTATAAAGAAGATGCGTTTTGGCGATCCGAATGACCCATTATTACTGCAAGTGCTACCTCAGCACCAAGAATTTATTACTCAAATCGGCTACAACAAAGACCCACTCGAAGAACAACAAAGTGCCATACCGGGTTTATTGCATAAATATCACTCTCGTGTGCTGGTAATGTTTAAAACCGGCTGTGCAGTGAACTGTCGATATTGTTTTAGACGCCACTTTCCGTATCAAGATAACCAAGTAAATAAGCAGGCTTTACTTAAAGTCATTGAGTACTTAAAAAATCACACGCATGTGAATGAAGTCATTTTAAGTGGCGGTGATCCTTTAATGGCCAAAGACAATGCCATTAGTTGGTTTTTAGAACAATTAGAGCAACTGCCACAAATTAAACGCCTGCGTATTCATAGCCGTTTACCTGTGGTGATCCCTGCACGTATTACGTCTGAGTTATGCGAGCGCTTTAAAGCGAGCCCGCTCAAAATCATATTTGTGAATCATATTAATCACGGCAATGAAATTGACGATGACTTTGAACGCGCTATGCAAATGCTCAAACAAGTGAATGTCACGCTTCTAAATCAAGCGGTTTTGTTAAAAGGGATTAATGACACTGTAGAAGCGCAAGTCGAACTGAGCGAACGACTATTTGAAGCGGATATATTACCTTACTATCTGCATTTGTTAGATAAAGTAGAAGGTGCCAGTCATTTTGATATGTCTGAAGAAGCTGCGCTTACTTTGATGGCGGGTATGCTGGCTGAGCTACCTGGCTTTTTGGTACCCAAGTTAGTAAGAGAAATCGGTGGCAAAACAAGTAAGACACCGATTGATTTACAGCTGCGCTAATATCAAAAAATACGATTAAACGTACACGTTAATATTATTGCCTAAAGTTGCTGTGGTTGATTTTGCAGGACTTTGCGCAGCAGCGCTCGACCCTGCGGCTTCAATCAAAGCAAGCGCAGCTTTACCATCTGCTTGCTGTTGCGACTTGGCAAGTTTAGCGCTGTATACTTCGCCACTCTCGCCCGCACCAGACATAGCAGGTAGGTTACTTCCGGAAATATTCATAAGCATATACCTGACTTTTTAGTTGAATCCTCGTAAACTATCGGCCAATTTAGCAACACCTTTAGGAAAAACATGCAAGCTGTTATTGAAAAACTCAATGAAAATTTAAAAGTCGTTTACCGTCAAGCACTTGATGCTGATAAAAAATTAGACGAATTACAACAGCAAGGTCATGGAAAATTCACATCGCTATTTGGCAAAGAAGCAGGCTTTGGCTTTGAAGCTAAACGTTTCAAGCCTTATGTACTCGATGTGGCAGGCGATGTAGAGTCGTTAAGCAATATGGAACAGCTAGACGAGCAAAAATTAAAAAATGCCGTGCTAAAACTTCAGCATTTATTACAATTGCTTGCCACCTTTAAATAGCGGCTGCTCGGGGCCTGCCTAGGCCCCACAATTTCTTACAGTTTCTCTTATCCAATCAAGTTAAAAACTTGTTACTATCTGTACATTAACCGCATAGTTAAGGATAAAGTATGAAGCACTCGCTTATTGCACTGGCACTACTAACCAGCAGCCTGCCCTGTCTTGCCAACACACTAGATCAACAAGTTCAGACCTTATTAGATACACAACAATACACCAAAGCGGTGCAATTACTGACTTCGCAGCACTCGCCATTAAGTACAGAACAACAGCTGTTACACATTAAAGCGTTAGCACGCACACCCGATAAAATCGAAGAGGCTGAAACACTCTCCGAAACGCTGCTAGAGTCACAGCCTAATCATGCCAAACTGCACAGAATTAGCGCCTCTATCAAGTTTATGCTGGCACAACAAAGTAGCATTTTCTCTGCGCCAGGCTATGCCAAAGAGGGATTGGCTTTATTAAAAAAAGCCAGAGAGCTGGATAAAAATGATGACGATACTTTAGCAAGCCTCATCAGCTTTTATGCCAATGCCCCTGGACTTGTCGGTGGGGATGAAGACGAAGCCGTTAAACTCGCAAAAGCGTGGTACGCGCGTGCACCACTCGATGGTGGGTTAATGTTAGTACAAGCATTAACAAAACAAGGTGAAGATAAGCAGGCCGAGCAGTTACGTGACGAATTAAGAAAACAGTACCCAAATGATCACCGAATCTTGGCTGAACGCGCAAAACAAGCAGCAGAAGCAGAACAGTTTTCTGAGGCGGTGAGTCTTATCCAAAAGGCCATAGCACAAGCGCCAGAAGATAAATATAAACTCGAGTACCAATATCAGCTAGGTCGTCTGAGCGCCATTCATAAAGTTGAAAGCCAAGCAGGCATTAAAGCCTTAGAAGCCTATACCCAATATTACGCGCGGTCTGATAGCAGCTGGTTAATTTGGGCAAAGGCACGTTTAGCGAGAATTTACTTAAACGACAAACAAGCTAAGCTGGCTCAACCTTTATTAAATGACATCGCCAACAACTTAGATAGAGATGATGACCTCAAAGGCGAACTAAAAAAACTCAAAAAGATGCTATAAATTATGGCGCTGTTTTAATCGCCCTAATTGAAGTAGAAAAGGCCGAAGAATTCGGCCTTTTTAGTCACAAAACTATTTACTACTGTTTTACCTTTTCTTATTCGCACCTACACGGGGTTTGGTATTTGCCTTTTTAAACTGGTTAAACCCGGTATGACGCGTCAGTGCAGGTCTGCCACCCTTATTAACTAGCCCTTGTTTACCTTGAGCTTTACCGCCCTTTTGCTGTGCTTTTTCTTGACGTGTTTCGGCCGGAACCAAACACTGGGGTCCATTACCGATGAGTTTCGCCTTACCCATTTTACGTAAGGCTTCGCGGATCATCGGCCACCCAGCAGGATCATGGTAACGCAGTATCGCTTTATGTAAGCGACGCTGCCTCGCGCCTTTAGGTACGCTCACCACTTCTTTGTTGTTTTTAATATTACGCAACGAGTTCATCTCAGTATGATAAATCGTCGTCGCGTTCGCCATTGGAGATGGATAGAAGTTTTGTACTTGGTCGAGTTTAAAGTCATGGGCTTTTAGCCACAGTGCCATGTTCACCATATCTTCGTCAGTCGTGCCCGGGTGAGCCGAAATAAAATACGGGATCAAATACTGCTTTTTACCCGCTTCTTTGGAGTACTTATCAAAAAGCTCTTTAAACTTGTCATATGCCCCCATGCCGGGTTTCATCATTTTTGACAGTGGGCCCGATTCGGTGTGCTCTGGAGCTATTTTTAAATACCCACCTACATGGTGTGATACTAACTCTTTCACATAGCGTGGATCTTCAATGGCTAAGTCATAACGTACACCTGACGCAATGAGGATTTTTTTGATGCCTTTTACATTACGTGCTTTTCGATACAGGTTTATCGTTGGTGTGTGATCGGTATCCATATGCTTACAAATATCAGGGAATACGCAGGATAAACGCCGACAGGTGCTCTCAGCCTTTTTGCTCTTACAGCGCAGCTTGTACATATTTGCTGTTGGGCCACCTAAATCTGAGATAACGCCGGTAAAGCCCGGGACTTTGTCGCGAATTTGTTCGATTTCATCTAAAATCGACTCTTCTGAACGGCTTTGAATAATTCGTCCTTCATGCTCTGTAATAGAGCAGAAGCTACAACCACCAAAACAGCCTCGCATGATGTTTACTGAAGTTTTGATCATGTCGTAGGCAGGGATCTTTTCATTGCCATATTTAGGATGAGGCACACGCTGGTATGGCAAACCAAACACCATATCCATTTCTTCAGTTTCTAAAGGAAACGCAGGAGGGTTTACCCACACATAACGGTCGCCATGGCGCTGGTATAGTGCACGAGCACAACCTGGGTTGGTTTCTTGGTGCAAAATACGTGATGCATGAGCGTAAAGTGGCTTATTCACGCTTACTTGCTCAAAAGCAGGCAGCTTTACGTAGGCTTTTTCCCATGGTTTTAATTTAGGTGGTTGAACTACGATAGGCTTAGCTACTTCGGCTTTTAAGTCTATGCCTGCTTTGGCAAACTCAGATTTACTACAGCCTACATCATCGGCACCGTACGGGTTTGGAATTGGGTCTATCTTACCTACTTTATCGATGGCTGTTGAATCACTACCGCGCCATCCATCTAACGGCTCTTTACGGATAACTGCAGTGCCGCGAATATTCTGGATCTGGCTAATGTCATCACCAGCAGCAATACGATGAGCCACTTCAACTAACGGTCGCTCAGCATTACCGTAAATGAGTATGTCAGCCTTAGCATCAAAGATAATGCTGCGACGCACTTTTTCTTGCCAATAATCGTAGTGAGCAATACGACGTAAGCTGGCTTCAATACCACCAATTACCAGAGGTACATCTTTATAAGCTTCGCGACAGCGTTGACTATATACCACAACCGCCCTATCTGGACGTTTACCACCGACATTACCCGGCGTGTAAGCATCATCGTGACGCATACGCTTTTCGGCGGTGTAACGGTTGATCATCGAATCCATATTGCCAGCGGTTACACCAAAGAATAAATTCGGTTTGCCCAGTGACATAAAGGCATCTTTATTTGACCAATCAGGCTGCGCAATAATGCCGACTCTAAAACCTTGTGCTTCAAGCACACGACCAATGACGGCCATGCCGAAACTTGGGTGATCTACATACGCATCACCGGTTACTAACACAATGTCACAGCTATCCCAGCCTAGTTCATCCATCTCTTGTCGAGTTGTCGGAAGAAAAGGTGCATTGCCATAACATTCCGCCCAATATTTGGGATAGGAAAACAGTGCTCGTTCCGCTTTTAACGCGTTCATGTAAATTGCCCCAATAGAAAAAAGGCGCAGATTATACCGCATATCGCATCGTGCTGGAATCTGAAACGGCCAATGTAAGTGTGCTTGGTTTTCGTTTGACTGCTAGAGTATTGAAAATAGGAAAGATATTAAGAACAAATTTTAGACAAAAAAATGCCACCTTGCGGTGGCATTACACACGGGATTATTTCTACTTTTAGATAGAAATGCTTTACTTCCAACTTCTCATTTTATGGCCTTTTTGGGCATAGAAGAGGATAAATAGATAACATGGTAATAATACCAGATATGCTGTTTGGCTAGATGCAGCTGTTGCTTCAGAACCTTTAACTAAACCTAGGAAAAGTGGACCAAAAGCACCACCAGCGATACCCATAACTAATAAACCAGAAGCTACACTAGTTAGCTTGCCAAGTCCAGACAAAGCTAGTGGCCAAATTGCCGGCCACATGATCGCATTAGCTAAACCACACAATGCTAAGAAGAATACCGCAACTGGCATTTCACCAAACGTAGGGACGTTTAAAGTCGCCGCACTATCTACAAATGCAATACCCAGCGTTAGAGCTAAGCCCAAAATGCCTGAGATTGTTAAAGCTGTTTGTTGCGAAATGACACGTGGGATTAAAATAATACCTAGTACATAACCTGTTACCATAAATGCCATGGTATAAGAGGTCATCACACTATAGTTAGCAACACCCATTGACAGTGCAAATGAACCAACCGTATCACCCGCAATAACTTCAGCCGCTACGTATAAGAATAATGCAACAACACCTAGCGCTAAGTTAGGATGCGCTAAAGCTTCTCTCACTGTACCAGTAGACTTATCATTGTCATCTTCCTCTTCAATTTCAGGAAGTGGCGCAAATTTGATACCTACAGCAAATAAACCAATGAATACTGCAAGACCTAAGTATGGCATGACTAAGTTACCAGCCATGGCATCTTTTTCTACTTGTGTAAGAGGGCCAGTTGCAGCAGCTTCATTGAAGCCACCTAATACAAGCGCAGTGAACGCTAGAGGTGCAATAACACCTGCAAATTTATTAAGAATACCCATGATACTGACACGCGCCGCTGCCGACTCTTCAGGGCCTAAACGCACTACGTAAGGGTTAACTGCGGTTTGTAGAATGGTTTGCGCGATACCCATAGTAAACTGCGCTACTAGGAACAACGCAAATACCTGAGTTTTAGCTGCAGGGATATATAACAGAGCCGTTACCATCATCATACCGATACTAATGGCCATACCGTTTTTGTATCCCACTTTCTTAACAAACTTCGCCGATGGGATAGCAGTAAATGTCACTGCAATATAAAAAGAGAATAAGATTAGAGACGCCTGAATAGGGCTCAAATCAAAAAGTTGCTGCAGATACGGCATTAATGAACCATTTAACCAGGTAACAAAACCTAGAATAAAGAACATCGCCGCAACGATAGCCAAAGGAATGGCATTGCTTTTAGTCGTCGTTGAATTTGACACAGTTGCTTCCATAAACTTCTACTCGTTGTGTGATTTTAATTATGTCAGATTGGCACAATGCCATAAAATCTTTTCAGCTTTTTACATCATGTAAACAAAAATGACAGCGCTGACATTTAACTTTACGTTAAAATTTGTTCTATTACTAGCCTTACCAGAGATTAAAAAAGGGCCTTTTAAGCCCTTTTTTCAATCCTGCTGATAAGTTTCAGTCTTTACTAAAGTGTTAACTGCGTAACACGGCTAAACTTTTTGCCGTTTAATGTTGTGCGCAATTGCACCGAATTTTTACCACTTACAGAAACAGGTGAGGTGTACTCAGACCAAGATTGGCCGCCATCTGTGCTGTATTGAATCACCAAATGTGGGAACGCTGAGTTAGCCACTAGCTGACCATTTACTACTTTTGCGCCAGGTACTGGTAAATTAACATTCACACCATCACGCTCAAGTTTAGCAAGCTCTTTCACACTCAATGCAGCAGCATAAGTGTGCCAGTCTTTAGCAAATGCCTTTGGTTCAATCTTACTGCCTTCCCAGCTTGCTTTGTGCCAAGCACGCTCAGCAACAGCAAGAATACGCGGGAATACCATGCGGAGAACTTGATCTTCAGTACGGATAGTTTCACTCCATACCTGACCTTGAATACCTAGAATATTTTCTGGTTTTTCAAGTTTCGGTAGCTCACGACCTACTAATGCTTCTAAATTAACAATTGGCTCACGGCTTCGGGTATAGTCGGCATTAGCATAGACATCATCTGGCATATAGCTAAATGTTTTCTTCGTGTCTGTATAACGCGTCGCCCAGTAGTAGCCGCGTTCTTCAGGGTGTGCTTCATAAGGGTGGTCGAAGTACAAGTGCGTACCATGAGATAAAATAACCTGATAGCCATTGCTTGCTAGACGGTGTGCTCTATCTGCAACGCCCCACTCCCAGATGTTATCCCATACGTTGGCAGTAAATACCTCATTAGGAAATTCATCACGCTTGAACGGGTTAATTTTATCGTACATTAACCCATCTTCCCACGCACCTGGTGCAATGCCACGTTTGGCAAACATAGTCGCGACACGCTGAGTGAAATAAGGTTTTAAATCATTTGGACCCGCTACACCGTTATTCGGATCAGCAAACATCGCCTGACACGCCGGAGAACCAACCCAAGAGCCTGCACCAACTTCGTCACCACCAAAGTGAAGATTAGTTAAACGCGTACCCGCTTCGCGATACATGTTTTGCAGTTCGTAAGTAACTTTTTCAATGAACGCATAAGTCGAATCCATACACGCATTCATTGAATTGTCTGTGTAGTTTTGAACCGTTAAGTACTGAGAAGTATCTTTAGGATCAGATAATAGATACGCTTTAGCCTCTTCAGGTTTGCCTTCTGCAATTAAGCGATCATAGCGTGCTTCCATCGCGATGATTGAAGCGCGTGCGTGACCCGGACCTTCAATTTCAGGAATGATGTCAATATGGCGCGCTTTAGCAAACTTTAATAACTCAACGAAGTCCTCACGGCTTAAATAACCATTGCCTGTGCCCGACTTAAATGGGCCAGTACCTAGCTGAGTTAGTAAACAGCTGCGTTCTTCTAAATCGAAACAACGATAACCGCCAATGTCTGTTAGCTCTGGCAACCCAGGGATCTCTAAGCGCCAGCCCTCATCTTCAGAGAAGTGCCAGTGGAACTTATTCATTTTATAACGACCCATCTGTTCAACCATTTTGAACAGCGCATCTTTACCATGATAGTTACGGCCATTATCGTAATGCATACCACGCCAAGCGAAACGCGGCGTATCTTCTATCTCTACGTTAGGCACTGAGACTGTATTTTTTGCATCTGCAGAAATTAGCGCTAAGAAGCTTTGAATACCGTAAAATACACCCGCATTGTCGCTACCTGTGATAACCACTTTGTCATCATCAATTTCTAGGTGATAACTCTCAGAAGCCACTTTACCATCGACTTTTAGTGCATCATTCACTTTCAAGAAGATAGTCGGCGTTTTGCCTGCTGAAATATGATCGGCTTCAGCTTTAAGGGCCAACCCATAGTCAGCAAGATCTTCTTGGAAAACGGCCACTTCTGACTTTAATCGCCCTGCGAAACGAATTTGCCAATTGCTATCAAGCTCTGCAGTACCGCGGTTGAAATCAACCGAATGAGGCTTTGGAATAATACGTTTTAGTGCATCTTCTTTGCTTACTTCAATATTGCTTTGATTACGCTCAAAACGTAGCGCTGGAGTGGCAAGCTTTGTCTGATCTTTTGGCTCGTTGTAACGATAAAGCTGATTATCACGTTCAAATGGCGCAATAAATGTAGTTAGGTCTTCGGTGTCAGTATTAGCAAAAATTGCTGGTTTTTGTTTGTTACTGACTAAGAAAGCACGTGGCATAAAGTCAGAGTAAGAAGCCACCCAAGCCCCCGCTTCAAACTCAACAGCTAAACTTTCTCCAGCCTTTAGGCCTTTAAACTCGTTTGTTGGTACAAATCGGTGTAAGTCACCATTGATGTGTTCAATAGCAATACCTTGCGTATTAACCTTTGAAATTTTACGCACCGAATGCACGTAAATTTGCCAATCACTTTTGCCTTTTGGCAAAGCAACCGATGAATTGTTTTGTAAACGCATAGAGCCGATAAAGCTGGCTGCACCGTTATGAAAGTTGTCTTCAACTGCAAAAGTCAATTCTGTACCTTTTGCGAAATTATCTACTTGTTGTTGAGATAAACCAGCTTGAGCAAATAATGGCATTGCAGCCATAATACCCGCTAGAGCAAATTTCTTGTTTATCATTTTAGCTCCTTGGTAAACGTTAATTGAGATCGACTTAACCTTGTTAGTTAGCTTAGGACGACCGAGGTCGAACTGCACGTTTCACAAATGAAAACTGTAAAACCAAACAAAATTACGCTTTTAGTTCGATGATTGCATCATAGTAAAGACAAAATGACAGCGCTATCAAATATTTTACTCAAAATGGGACGAAAATAAAAAAACCCGCAATTTCGCGGGTTTAGATAAATTAAATTTTATTAAATTGGTAATATAAATAGATTTTTACCAAATTTTCACGCGTTTTTCTGGCGCTAGATACATACCATCACCTTCTTTTACATCAAAGGCTTGATAAAACTCAGGCATGTTTGGCAGCACACCAATAACACGATAATGACTTGGTGAGTGACTGTCAGTCATTAGACGATTTCGCAGCTCTTCATCACGATACTTACGTCGCCAAATTTGCGACCACCCCATAAAGAAACGTTGCTGACCAGTATAACCATCAATCATAGGGGCTGCTTGATCACCTAAAGACAACATATACGCCTTATATGCCACAGTTAAGCCACCTAAATCTCCAATGTTCTCACCTAATGTCAACTCACCATTTACAGATGCATCTTCAAAAGGTTTAAATTGGTTATATTGCTCAATAAGTTGCGCACCTCGTTGTTCAAATTGATTCAGATCTGATTCGCTCCACCAATTGCGTAAATTACCATTGCCATCATACTTAGCACCTTGGTCGTCAAAGCCGTGACCTAGTTCATGACCAATAACGGCACCAATTGCCCCATAATTTACGGCATCATCGGCTGCTAAATTAAAGAAAGGTGGTTGCAGAATTGCTGCAGGAAAAACAATCTCATTATTCACAGGGTTGTAATAGGCATTGACCGTTTGCGGTGTCATAAACCACTCACTGCGATCAACCGGCTTACCCAGTTTATGACGCATATCAGCATATGCCCATTGGTTATAACGCACATAGTTACCCAATAAATCTCCCGACTGAATGTCTAAATCAGAATAATCTTTCCATTTATCAGGGTAGCCAATTTTAGGGGTAAACTTGCTCAACTTATCTTTTGCAGCGACTTTCGTATCTGCACTCATCCACTCAAGCGTATCAATGGATTGTTCAAAGCCTCTCATTAAGTTGGCAACTAACTCTTGCATACGCGCTTTTGCTTCGGGCGGGAAGTATTCTTTTACGTAGATTTTACCTAGCAACTCACCTAACACTGAATTACTGGCATCGACCGCTTTTTTCCAAGTGGGTGACTGCGCTTCTAGCCCTCTTAATGTTTGACCATAAAAAGAGAACTTCAAGTCAACCATGTCTCGACTTAACTTATCTGCATGCGCATTTACAAAGTGGAATGTCAGATAATGCTGCCAAGTTGCCAAATCAGTTTGCTGATAGATATCTGCGAGCTTTTCTAGGTAACTAGGCTGACTGACAATCAACTCTGGAATATTAATCTCTGATGCTGCAAAGTAAGTGGCTAGGTCAAAGCTGCCTAACAACTGATTTGCCTGAGCTGTAGACATTTTGTTATAGGTTTTACTCGCATCACGAGATTCAACTCGGCTCCACTGAGCTTCAGCAATTTGCGTTTCTAATTCAATCACTTTATTCGCTACAGCTTCAGCTTCTTTGTAGCCCAAAGAGAGAAATAGCCGAGCAATGTATTCCTTATACTGCCCTCGTATGGTGACAAACTTATCACCTTGCTTACTGTAAAAGTCTTTGTCTGGAAGGCCTAATCCGGACTGATATACATAAAGCGCGTACTCACTCGAGCGTTTTGCATCATTATTGACATACCAAGCAAAAGGGTTATTGCCACCTTGCTGTAAGGTTTTAGCCATTAATTGAGGCAGTTCAGCTTTACTTCTTATGCCATTAATTGCATCGACATATGGATAAATAACACTGAGTCCTAGCTCTTCGCGAGCTGCCTCATCCAAGTAACTACGATAAAAAGCTGCAAGTTTACCTTCATCACTTTTTGGATCATGACCTGCTTGTGCTAAGTTTTCCAAAATACCTTTCAGCGCTTTTTGTGATTCATCATATAACTGACTAAATGAGCCATAGTTCGACTTATCGGCTGGGATCTGAGTTTGCTCTAACCACTTACCGTTGACGTGATAATAAAAGTCATCTTGCGCACGCACATTGTTATCAATATTTGTCAGCTCAATACCTGAGAGCAACTCGGGAGTAGCTGAAGTGACTTGCGCTGTTTCAGGCTGTACTTCAACTTTTTCAACCTGTTTTGGCGCTTCACTACAGCCAACCAAACCAAGCGAAAATGCCACGCTAAATGCGGTTAAAGACAGTTTTTTCATTTGTATTATCTCATAATGCCTTAAGTTAAGATTACATTAGCAAACCAGCTAACAACTGTGTTAGTTTTTTTGTAACGCATCAATAATGGCAACATTTGCAGCAGGAAACGCCCAATTGTGTAGCTCATTGATTGCTACCCACTGAGATGCCTGCCCTTCGAGTCCTGTTGCTTCGCCAGAGAAGTCTTCAACGATATGAATAAACAACTTCACACACTTATCACCATAGTCATGTTCAATATCTAGCAAACTTTGTGAGCTATGCACGTCGATATTCACTTCTTCTTTTAATTCTCTCGCCAGCGCTTCTGTGACTGATTCGCCTGCTTCAATTTTACCGCCAGGGAACTCCCAAAGACCACCTTGATGTTGAGACTCATCACGCTTAGTAATAAATATGTGCTCATCACGCTTGATTACGCCAACTGCGACTTCGACTACTTTCTTTGTCATTTTCTTCTCCGATAAAAAAAGCGACTATACAGTCGCTTTTTAATAATTTACGCGTGTGTGATTATTTTAACTTGCCACAACATTGCTTAAACTTTTTACCTGAGCCACAAGGACATGGCTCATTACGACCAACTTTTGGCTCTGTGCGTGAAGCCACAACTGCACCTTCAGGTACGTCACCACCAACATGCTCTGCTTCAGCATGCTGATATTCACGCGGTGCTTGCTCTGCACGACGGTGTTGCTCTTCAACTTTCTCAACATCTTCTTCTGCACGAACTTGTACCTTAGCTAGAATACCCACTACGTCAGTTTTAAGGTTTTCAAGCATTGCAGAGAATAGTTCGAAAGATTCACGCTTATATTCTTGCTTTGGATTCTTCTGAGCATAACCACGTAAGTGGATACCCTGACGAAGATGGTCCATTGCTGCTAGGTGATCTTTCCAATGTTGATCTAAGCTTTGTAGCATCACGGCTTTTTCGAAATGACGCAGTACATCTGGGCCTACCATCAACTCTTTTTGCTTGTATGCGCTGTCGATCTCTTCAGTGATACGCTCACGCAGTGTCTCTTCGTAAAGCTTGTCATCATCAGCCAGCCACTGAGAAATTGGCAATTCAATTAAGAAGTCAGCTTTAATGCGTTCTTCAAGCGCTGGAATATCCCACATTTCAGCTAAGCTTTGCGGCGGGATGTATTGATCAATCATGCCATTCACAACATCGCTGCGGATAGCTGTAATTGTTTCTGAAATATCGCCTTCTTCAAGTAGCTCATTACGCTGCTCGTACACAACTCGACGCTGGTCGTTTGCAACATCATCGTACTCAAGTAACTGCTTACGAATATCGAAGTTACGTGCTTCTACTTTGCGTTGTGCATTTTCAATCGCACGGTTAACCCAAGGGTGCTCAATTGCTTCACCGCGTTGCATACCTAGTTTACGCATCATGTTTGTCATGCGCTCACCTGCGAATATACGCATTAGGGCATCGTCCATCGAAAGATAGAAACGGCTTGAACCTGCATCACCTTGACGACCAGAACGACCACGTAACTGGTTATCGATACGGCGAGATTCGTGACGCTCTGTACCAATGATATGAAGACCACCTGCCGCGATAACTGCATCGTGAGTTTCTTGCCACTTCGCTTTAATTTTAGCGATTTGCTCTTCAGAAGGATTTTCTAGCTTAGCCACTTCGCTTTGCCAGTTACCACCTAATACGATATCGGTACCACGACCAGCCATGTTAGTTGCAATAGTCACTTTACCCGGTAAACCTGCATCAGCAACGATGTCTGCTTCTTGGGCGTGGAATTTCGCGTTCAGTACGTTGTGTTCAATTTTTTCTTTACGCAAGAACTGAGATAAGTACTCAGAACTTTCGATTGAAATCGTACCCACTAGTACTGGCTGACCGCGCTCTTGACAGTCTTTAATGTCTGCAAGAATGGCTTCAAACTTTTCATCTTGAGTTAAGTAAACTAAATCAGCACGATCATCACGGATCATCGGGCGGTTAGTTGGAATAACAACAGTGTCTAGACCATAAATTGATTGGAATTCGAACGCTTCTGTATCCGCAGTACCTGTCATACCAGATAGTTTTTCGTAGATACGGAAGTAGTTTTGGAAAGTAATAGACGCAAGTGTCTGGTTTTCGTTTTGAATGCGCACACCTTCTTTCGCTTCAACAGCTTGGTGTAAGCCTTCAGACCAACGACGACCTTCCATTGTACGACCTGTGTGCTCATCAACGATGATAACTTCATTGTCTTTTACAACGTAGTCTACGTCTTTTTGATATAGCTTGTGTGCACGAAGTGCTGCATACACATGGCTTAATAACGAAATGTTACCTGCAGAGTACAGTGAGTCACCTTCTTCAATCAGGCCATTTTCAGTAAGAAGTTCTTCAACTTTTAACTGACCACGCTCTGTAAGGTGTACTTGCTTAGATTTTTCATCAAGGGTGTAATCACCGTCACCTTCAACGCCTTCTTCATCTTCTTTCTCTTGCAGAGTCAGTGATGGCACTATGGTGTTTATACGAGCGTAAAGTTCAGAGCTATCTTCGGCAGGACCCGAGATGATAAGTGGCGTACGTGCTTCATCGATTAGGATTGAGTCAACCTCATCCACAACGGCAAAATGCAGTGGACGCTGCACACGCTCTTCAATGCTAAATGCCATATTGTCACGCAGGTAGTCGAAACCAAATTCGTTGTTCGTACCATATGTGATGTCTGCAGCATACGCTTGCTTCTTAGCATCTGGCATCATACCTGGTACATTACAACCAACAGTTAGACTTAGGAATTCAAATAGCGGGCGGTTTGTTTCGGCATCACGCTTTGCTAGGTAATCATTCACAGTAATGACGTGAACACCTTTACCTGTTAAACCATTCAAGTAGGCAGGTAGAGTCGCAGTAAGAGTTTTACCTTCACCGGTGCGCATTTCTGAAATGCGACCTTGGTGCAACACCATACCACCGATCATCTGTACATCGAAGTGACGCATGCCATAGACACGTTTTGAAGCTTCACGTACCGTCGCAAATGCTTCAGGTAATAAATCGTCAAGGCTAGTACCTTGCTCATAACGCGTTCTGAAATCTGCTGTTTTTGCTTTTAATTCTTCATCAGAAAGTGCGCTAAATTGTTCTTCTAATGCATTAATTAATGCGACCGTCTTTCTTAGTTTTTTAATCGTTCGGTCGTTACGACTACCAAAAATTTTGGTAAAAATGTTCGCTATCATGTTTAAACCATTTCACTCTAGTGATGGCTGACCGCATATCCACTTTTAGCATTGGATATCAATGGCCACCCTGCGTCCTGTTGGCAGTAAAAGCAATCAAGCCCTACTGAATGCCGAATATAAAATTGCCCCTATCATACCAGACTCACGCTGTCTGCAAACCTTTGAAATGCAATCAAGCAAAAAAGCCTTGGCAATTCATTTGTTCCGCAAGATGGTCCAACTGGTAATTCTCTTTATATGGTGACGACAGGCATAAATTTCAAGCATTTTCACTGACAAGAATCACTTCTCGTCTGTCGTTATGCTGGTATACTTGGGTAAGTTAATTTTGAAGTGGTATCTGCTGTATGGCTAAAAATCGCTATGATCCAAAATCCATAGATGAATTGATGGGCAAATGGTCAAACAAGATCACGCAATTCGGTGCAAAAACCGATAGTCTACAAATTTTACAAGCAGAGCTTGATAAAGCGCTTGGCCCTATCTTGAGTAAAAAGTGTCGCGTGGCAAATTATCGAGATGGCACTTTAGTGATTGAAGCCGTTTCTGCCACATTAGCAACTCGACTAAACTATTTGAAACTAGATATTTTGTCTCATCTTAGACAAAATGGGTTTGCTGAATGCGGGCAAGTGAAAGTCACTTCTAACCCCGATGCACAGTTAAGATTAAGTGAGCCCAAACCTAGCTTCAAGACACAAAAAAGTTGTCGAACCATGAGCGAAAGTACTGCAGAACAATTAACAGAGCTTGCAGCGCATGCACCGCCGAGTTTGCAAGCAAAATTGCTCAAGCTCGCCACCCACGCGGCAAAAAACAAGAAAAAAAAATGACGCTAAAAGCGTCATTTTTTTATAATCAATCTGTACTAAGCTTTCGCAAGCTCCATACCTGGCGCAGGCATATGAATTGGCTCTTCAAATGTTGCCCACTCCCACGCTGATTCAGTCGCCATAATTTGACGTAACAGTTTGTTATTTAAACCGTGACCTGACTTGTAACAGGTGATCTTACCTAGAATGTTATGGCCAGCCATAAACATATCACCCACACAATCTAAGATCTTGTGTTTTACAAACTCATCATCGTATCGTAAGCCGTTCGGGTTAAGTACTTTGTACTCATCTAAAACAACCGCGTTATCCATGCTACCACCAAGTGCTAGGTTGTTGGCATGCATATATTCGATGTCTTTCATAAAACCAAACGTACGTGCGCGACTAATTTCTTCAGTAAAACTCTGTGCCGTAATATCAAGACCGATACGCTGACGGCTGTCATTGATTGCTGGGTGATCAAAGTCAATCTCAAAATCAATGTGGAAACCATCGTAAGGGGTTATTTCAGCCCACTTATCGCCGTCTTCAACACGCACAGTTTCTTTAATACGAATAAAACGTTTAGCAACTTGTTGTTCTTTGATACCGCCTTTTTGTAATAAATAAATGAACGGTAATGCACTGCCGTCCATAATCGGTACTTCAGCACTATCTAATTCAACAACAAGGTTATCAATACCCAGTGCAGCAACAGCAGCAATCAGATGCTCAGTGGTCGATAAACGCACACCATCTTTGTTAGTTAAACATGTACATAACTGTGTATCGCCAACAGCTTCTGGTGTGGTTTCAAAGTCAACAACAGGATCAAGGTCGACACGACGGAATACAACACCGGTATTCTCGCTCGCTGGTCGGAGAGTAATGGTAACCTTTTCACCTTTATGTAGACCGACACCTGTCGCTTTAACAACTTCAGCAATTGTACGTTGTCTAATCATAACTTCGCCTATTCATGTCACTTGGACCGTGGATTGTATCACAGATACGACCAGCTGCCAATCGTTTAATATGTAACCAGTTTGTTAGTCAGACTGTTTACGTAAAAAGGCAGGAATATCAAAGTAATCGCCTTTTTCAGTCTCACCAGGTGCTGCTGGTTTGCTCTCAGCAACCGGTGTTTTAGGAGCTTGAGTCGCTTGACTCTGTGTTTGCTCCGGTGCACTTGTCGGCTGCTCAGTGCTCGTTTGCGTAAAGCTTGGTACAAACATGCCTGGCTGGCTTGACGCCGGTGCAGCTGTTTGTGCATCACTACCCGAAACCTGCTGCATACCGTTATCAATAATGCCAAACTGCGGACGACGATCACCACCTAAACCTGTTGCAACAACAGTTACACGTAGCTCATCACTCATTTCTGGGTCAATTACTGCGCCTACTACCACAGTCGCGTTTTCAGACGCTAACGCCTTCACATGATTACCAACCACTTCAAACTCTTCAATGGTGATATCCATACCCGCTGTGATATTAACCAAAATACCTTTTGCACCTGTTAAATCTACATCTTCTAATAGTGGGCTTGAGATAGCCGCTTCTGCAGCTTCTTGCGCACGATCTGGACCAGACGCTGACGCTGTACCCATCATTGCAGTGCCCATTGCCGACATAACTGTACGTACGTCTGCGAAGTCCACGTTGATAAGACCTGAACGGGTAATAAGCTCAGCGATACCTTGTACCGCACCGTATAGTACGTCGTTCGCTTTCGCGAATGCGTCTAACAGTGTAGTGCCTTTGCCTAAAACCTTAAGTAATTTGTTGTTAGGAATTGTAATAAGTGAATCTACAATTTCTGACAACTCCGAAATACCTTGATCAGCTGCAGCCATACGCTTTTTGCCTTCAAGGTCAAATGGGCGCGTTACCACTGCTACAGTCAAAATGCCTAAATCTTTTGCTACGCGCGCAACAACAGGTGCTGCACCCGTGCCTGTACCACCGCCCATACCGGCTGCGATAAAGACCATGTCTGCGCCATCTAACGCTTCTTTGATCGTTTCAATATCTTCTTCTGCAGACTTACGGCCAACTTCTGGGTTTGCACCCGCACCTAGACCAGATGTAATTTGCGTACCTAACTGTACCGTTACATCTGCAGATGACTTACGTAGCGCCTGCGCGTCTGTGTTAGCAGCAATAAATCGCACACCTTCGATTTCTTGTTTTACCATGTGCTCAACAGCGTTACCGCCGCCGCCGCCAACACCAATTACTTTGATCACAGCTTCTTCGCTGTGTTGTTCCATAATATCAAACATCATTCACTCTCCGACTCGAGTTTAAAACTCACCTTGGAACCACTTTGATACGCGGCTCCACCAACTCACGTCCGCATCTACTCTCGACTTTTGTGCATTAACCGAGTGCAGAGAACGACCGTATTGTAACAAACCTACGGCTGTTGCATATGCAGGATCGTCAACATAATCTGTTAAACCTGTGATATTTACAGGTTTACCTATTCTAACTGGCATTTGGCAGATATCTTCAGCCACTTCTAATGCGCCAGCCATCTTTGCAGTACCGCCTGTTACAACTAAACCTGCGGCTATTTGATCTTCAAAACCAGAACGGCGAATTTCTTCAAGCGCCAGTTCAAATAATTCTCTGAATCTTGGCTCAACCACTTCAGATAAAGTATGGCGCGACATTAATCGCGCTGGACGGCCACCAACACTTGGCACTTCAATGGTTTCTTCACTGCTGGCCATTTGGCTGCTAGCACATGCATATTGCACCTTTAGCGACTCAGCGTGTGAGATTGGCGTCCTAAAAATCTTCGCTATGTCGCCCGTGACTTGGTTACCTGCCACTGGGATAACTGCGGTATGGCGCAATGCACCATTGACATAAATGGCCAAGTCCATGGTACCGCCACCAATATCAAGTACTGCGACGCCTAGCTCTTTCTCATCATCTGTTAAAACCGCATAGCTGGATGCCAATGCACCAAACGTTAATTGATCGACCTGAAGGCCGCAACGCTCAACACACTTCTCAATGTTTTTAGCCATATCATTTGAGCAGGTGATGATGTGAGCTTTCGCTTCCATACGCACACCACTCATGCCTAGTGGGTTTTTAATACCCTCTTGCATATCGATGCTATATTCTTGCGCCAATGAATGAAGCATTTTGCGCTCTGCAGAAATAGGCACTGAACGGGCAATATGCATCACATTGTCCATATCGTCTTCAGTCACTTCTGCGTTATTAATCGCAACAACACCACTCTCGTTTTGACACTGAATGTGCTTACCTGAAATACCAAGATAAACTGAACCTATTCGGCAATCAGCCATTAATTCGGCTTCGTCGACTGCGCGGCGAATGGAATCAGAAACCAGGTTGAGATCGTTCACTCCCCCTTTGTCCATTCCATGAGATTCCTGACACCCCACGCCAACGATACTGAGCTGATTGTCTGCTGTTATCTCACCTACTGTTGCTACCACTTTTGAAGTACCAACATCGAGGCCGATTACTAAGTTTCTTTCTACTGACTTAGTCATGCTTCACTCTTATTTTGTTGTTCTGTTTGTGCTGGAAACTTCCAGCTCACCGCAAGGCCGGTGTCATACCTTAAATCTACTGTATCAAGTACACCACCTTCTGGGATTTGCATACTCGGATACACGTCTATAAATCTTTGTACTCGTTTGGCTTTTTCTTCACGCCCGAGGTTAAGCCGCACGCCATCTTCAAGCCATAATTGCCAAGCAAAACGCTCAGAAAGGGCCAAACTCACCAAATTAAAATCGTTTACTGCCAGCATATCTTTAAACTGTAAGAATGCTTGCCAAGCCTCTAGCTCACTGCCTTCCGGCCCGTATAGCTGGGGCAAGTAAGCCTGTAAGGCTTCGTTGTCTGCCTGAAACACTTGGCCTTTGGCATTTAACAACAGGTCGCTGTTCCAAATAGCCACTGGTTTGTGCTCAACAATGTAGACCTGTAATTCGTCAGGCCATTGTTTTCTTACCGATACCGTTGCGACCCAGGGCAAGCCCTGCACCGAGCGCTGCACTGCTTTCACATTCAGTTGAAAGTAACTACTTAAATCAACCTGCTTAATAGCAGCGACGACCTCTTTGTCAGTGGTGTATTTAGGTTTGCCTAACACCACTATTTTCTTTATTTGTGCATCTTGGTTTTCAACCAGCCAATCAGATACCCAATAGCCACCGCGAACCAGTAAACCTGCCACCAATACGAAAAAGCCCACACTCAATATCTTTTGCCAATTGAGCTGTGAATTAACTACCTGAGCTTTCTCAAAAAGAGCACGCATATTAAAGCGTTTGCTCCAAAATGCGAACAACTAATTGCTCAAAAGTTACGCCAACGGCTTTGGCTGCCATGGGTACCAAAGATTTCTCTGTCATGCCCGGCACAGTATTCACTTCTAATAAGTAAAATTGACCATTTTCATCTTGCATTGCATCAACACGACCCCAGCCTTGCGCACCAACTAAAGCAAAAGCATGCGTTGCCATAATTTGTAATTGCTGCGTATGCGCGTCGCTCAATGCCGCAGGGCAGTGGTATTCAGTACTATTTACTTTGTATTTGGCCTCGTAGTCATAAAAGCCACGCGGGGTTACCATTTCAATAACAGGTAATGCTTCGTTACCTAACATGGCAACAGTAAACTCACGGCCGGTGATCCACTGCTCAACTAAAACCTGATCGTCATACTTAAAGGCATTATTTAGAGCATCGGTTAATTGCTCTGCAGTTTCGGCTTCAGCCATACCAATACTCGAGCCTTCATGGCTTGGCTTCACCATGACTTTGCCAAACTCATTGATAATGTTGGCTGCATCAAAACCCGCTTTCGCATCAACAACCGCAAATGCCGCAGTGCTTAATTGTGCTGACTGGAACAACTGCTTACAGCGAATTTTATCCATTGCCAAAGCACTGCCTAGCACACCACTGCCAGTGTAAGGAATGCCCATAAACTCAAGTGCGCCTTGAATAGTACCGTCTTCGCCACCACGACCATGCAAAGCGATAAATACACGATCAACGCCTAAAGCCTTTAACTCTGAAAGCGCACGCTCTGCCGGGTCAAACGCAAAAGCATCAACGCCAGCTGCAGTCAGTGCATTCAACACGGCATTGCCAGAGTTTAATGACACTTCACGTTCAGCAGACGTTCCGCCTAGTAATACTGCTACTTTACCAAACTGTTTCATGACTCACCTTTTAACGCAGCGAGTGACATTTCTGTTGCTGCCAACTTCTTAACGATTTGACCAATGTTGCCGGCACCTTGCGTGATCACAAGGTCGCTGTCTTGTAAAACATTCGAAAGAACTTTGCCCAACTCTTCATTGTCTGCAACATGAATTGGCTCAACACCTCTTTGACGTAAGCTACGGCATAAACTCTTACTATCAGCACCTACAATAGGTGCTTCGCCAGCACTGTATACATCTAACAAAATAAGTTGATCAACTTTAGAAAGTACTTTGACAAAGTCTTCATATAAGTCACGCGTACGTGTAAAACGATGCGGCTGATAAATCATCACTAATCGACGCTCAGACCAGCCTGCTTTTGCAGCGGCAATAGTGACATCAACTTCAGATGGATGATGACCATAATCATCAACCAGCATCACATTACCTTGCTCATTCTCAAATGTGCCGTAATGTTGGAAACGACGACCAATGCCTTCAAATTCAGTAAGCGCGGCTAAGATAGCAGCATTGCTGATGTTGTGATCTTTCGCCACGGCAATCGCTGCAGTCGCGTTCAGCGCGTTGTGTTTACCTGGCATATTTAAATGCACCGCGATCTCTTCACCAGACTTAGTCACCACTTTGAATTCGCTGCTATTTACCGTTTGCTTGAAGTCCACTAAGCGATAGTCTGCCGCTTCATGCTCGCCATAAGTAATGGTTGGGCGTGCAAAACGAGGTATAAGTTCAGCAGCAACGTCCGAGTCAATACAGACCACAGCCAAGCCATAAAACGGTAAATTATGGATAAACTCCACATAGGTGTCTTTCATCTTCTCGAAGTCACCTTCGTAGGTATCCATATGATCCGCTTCGATATTGGTGACAACCGATACCATTGGCTGTAGATGTAAGAAAGAAGCATCACTTTCATCGGCTTCAGCGATTAGATAATCACTGGTGCCTAACTTAGCATTGGTACCCGCGCTATTTAACAAGCCGCCGATGACAAACGTGGGGTCGAGTTCTGCTTTAGCAAAAATGCTAGCGATCAAACTGGTTGTGGTGGTTTTACCATGTGTACCTGCAATAGCGATACCATGGCGATAACGCATGAGCTCAGCCAACATTTCAGCACGACGTACAATTGGAATACGCGCCGCTTTCGCAGCTTTAATTTCAGGATTATTGACATCAATCGCTGTCGAAACCACAACCACATTGGCATCTTTAATGTTATTTTCGTGGTGACCAATGAAGACTTCTGCGCCCGCTTTAATCAAACGCTCTGTCATCGCATTTTGAGCTATATCTGAGCCTGTTATACGATAACCTTCATAGGCCAGTACCTCGGCAATACCGCCCATACCAGCACCACCAATACCGATAAAATGTATGGTATTGATGCGTCTCATTGCTCTTCGATTATTCGCTTCGTTCACTTGCGTCTCTTTCTCTAAATTCATTTATTTTGCCAACTCACCACACACCTTCGCGACGCGTTCGGTGGCATCAAATTTCGCCAACTGCTTTGCTTTATCAGCAATCTCAGACAATGAGCTTGGTTGTTCAAAATACGGTGTTAATAACTCAACTAATCTCTCAGTCGTAAAATCATGTTGCGGCATCAGTAAGCCGCCTTGTTGATCCACCAAATAACGGGCATTCGCCGTTTGATGGTCGTCAACCGCATGTGGTAATGGTACAAACAAAGCTGCTTTTCCTGCTGCAGCCACTTCACTGACAGTTAAAGCACCTGCGCGGCAGATCACTAAATCAGCCCATGCATAAGCTTCATCCATATCGTGAATAAATTCATCAACTTGTGCATCAAATTCGCGACCAACATAAGCTGTTTTGAGTTTATCTTGGTTATTTCGCCCACTTTGGTGGCGTACACTCAACGAAAAGTCTTTTGCCAATGTCGAAAATACCTCTGGCAGACGCTCGTTTAATACTTGCGCGCCCAACGAACCGCCAACAACTAACACATTCAATTGTTCTGTCTGTGGTTTTTTAGCAATCGAACTGACACTGACTCGAACCGGATTACCAACCACTTCAGCGTTATTTTCAAAGGCATTAGGAAAGGCTGCCAATACTTGATTAGCGACTTTTGCCAAAAGCTTATTACTAAATCCAGCCACGGCATTCTGCTCGTGAATAACCAAAGGCACACCAGATAATTTTGCAGCAATGCCAACAGGTCCAGTGACGTATCCGCCCATGGCTAAGATCACCGCAGGCTTGCGCTGTTTGATAATTTTCTTCGCCGCCAAAATGGCTTTTAGCACCATAAATGGCGCTTTGAGTAAACGAGTAATCCCGTTACCGCGCACGCCTTGGACTTCGACAAAGTCAATCTCAAAACCATGTTTAGGTACTAATTGCGCTTCCATTCTGTCGGCAGTGCCTACCCAAGACACTGTCCAACCTTGTTGCTGCATATGCTCTGCAACCGCAATACCTGGGAAAATATGACCACCCGTACCACCGGCGACCACCATTAAATGCTTACTCACTGTCATCGTCGCCCACTCCTCGCCGTTGCCTGTCGGCTCGATAACTTGGTTTCAAAATCAATGCGCTGCAGCACACCCGCTGCAATTACCATAATTAAGAAGCTTGAACCGCCGTAAGATACAAACGGCAAAGTTAAGCCTTTAGTCGGTAAAATACCGGCGCTTGCACCAATATTCACCATAGTTTGAAACGCAAACCAAATACCAATGGCCAGAGCAAAATAGCCTTCATATTCTTTACCATGCTTTAATGCTTTCTGGCCGATTAATAAGGCTCTAAATACCAAAACACCAAGCAAAAGTAAGATACTGGTTACACCGACAAAGCCTAGCTCCTCAGCGATAACTGCAAAAATAAAGTCATTGTGCGCTTCGGGTAAATACTGCAATTTCTGCACGCTATTACCTAGGCCTTGGCCAAACCAACCACCTTGACTGTAAGCCATGAGTGACTGTACTAATTGATAACCAGCGCCAAATGGGTCATCCCAAGGATCTAAAAAGCCAGTCACTCGTCGCCAGCGGTAGGGTTCAAAGACTATTAGCACCACTATCAAACCGATCCCCGTTAAGATCAGCATAAAAAACTGCCATAACTTAGCGCCCGCCAAAAACAGCAGACCCACTGTCGTCACAAACATTACAACGACTGTGCCTAAATCTGGTTGCTTCAAAATCAGTAATGCATAAACCGCAAATACAGCAATGGGCTTAGCAAAGCCCTTTAAGTTTTCTTGCACTTCTTCGCGCTTACGAACCAAGTAACCGGCAATGTAACTAAAAAAGTAAAGCTTGGCGGCTTCAGCCACTTGAAAACCAATTGGACCGATTGGGATCCAACGTTTCGAGCCATTCACCTCTCGGCCTACTACCAGTACTAAGCACAATAGAAATAGCCCAAAGAATAACAAATAAGGATTACATTTCTTCCACCAATCCATGGGCACGCTGGTACTGAACCAAAAACAAATAAAACCTAAAGCTAAGAACACCCCATGACGCATTGCGATACCATAGGGGTTGTTATAAAGTCGTTCCGCCACTGGCATAGAAGCACTTGTCACCATCACAAAACCAATACCGATTAAACACAGCATGGCGTACATCAAAGGCACATCAAAAAGTGCATTTGACTGTTTTGGCGTAAGTTGCAT
The DNA here is from genome assembly GCF_005886345.1 of Pseudoalteromonas phenolica. Taxonomy (GTDB): domain Bacteria; phylum Pseudomonadota; class Gammaproteobacteria; order Enterobacterales; family Alteromonadaceae; genus Pseudoalteromonas; species Pseudoalteromonas phenolica_A. The sequence goes on along the minus strand of NZ_PNEC01000009.1, from coordinate 125,935 downwards.
TCTCAGCTCAGCGAAGGTCATCATAGCGCAAGCTCCGCTACGACTTTACAAAACGCTTCGCCGCGCACCATGTAATTCGGGAACATATCTATGCTGGCACAGGCCGGCGCTAATAACACTGCATCGCCGTTTTGTGCCAGTGACTGCGCCTTTACAATGGCTTGTTGTAAATCAGCAACGAGCTGGCTTTGCTCATGTAGTGGTAAAAACTTTGCTCCATCTTGACCAAAACAAATCACAGCGCGGCATGCTGCTTGCAACGGTTCACGTAAAGATGATAAATCAGCCCCTTTAGCATCACCACCGGCAATAAGCACGATTTTGTTTACATCATCTTTTAAGCTTTCTAGTGCAGCGACCGTCGCACCGACATTGGTTGCTTTAGAATCATTGAAGTATTTAACTCCCGCTACATCAGCCACTAACTGACAACGATGTGCCAGGCCTGTGAAGTTTTTAAATGCTGCTGCAAATGCCGCTTTATCAATGTTAAAAGGCTCAAGCAATGCCATTACAGCCAACGCATTAAATTGGTTGTGTTTACCCACCATAGTCAAACTAGAGACAGGCAAAACTGGCTGCTGATGTGCAGCGAAATACAAATCACCGTCATGTGTCTGAAGACAATAATCTGCTTGCGCTAATGCCACACTCACACCGACACCTGCATTGGCAAATGTATTGTTATCTATGGCGTTAAATACGACATGCTTGGCATGTTGATAAATTCGCTGTTTCGCTTGGCAATAGGCGGCGAAATCGGGGTAACGATCCATATGATCTTCAGTGACATTTAAGATCATGGCACTGGTACACACTAGACTTTGCGTGGTTTCGAGCTGGAAGCTCGATAACTCTAAGACAAATACATCAAAATCTTGCTCAAGAAGGTCTAGCGCAGCGGTGCCAATATTACCGCCTAGCCCCACTTTATAACCAGCCTCTTTAAGCACTTCAGTGGCAAGACTCACCACCGTCGATTTACCATTTGAACCGGTTACCGCGATGACAGGTTTCGTGTTTAAGCGTGCAAACAACTCGATATCACCGATAACTTCAACACCTTGCGCTATCGCCTCAGCAACACTTTGTTCAAATAACGCAATACCAGGGCTGATAATGATTAAATCAGCGCTAGGTAAACTCGCCTGCGCCAGCGAACCAAACACCGCTTCACAATCAGGCGCATTATCAGCAAGCCATTGCGAACCCGGCGGCACAGCACGGCTGTCGACCACGCGTGGCGTAATACCGTGAGACAGTAAAAAACGCACAATGCCCAGACCGGTAATTCCCAGTCCGAGCACAGTGATGTTTTTATTTTTTAACTCGTTTAAATACTGCATTTATCTGATCTTCAGCGTTGCCAATCCAGCGAGTACTAATACAATCGAAATGATCCAAAAGCGCACGATCACACGCGGCTCCGGCCAACCCTTTAATTCATAATGGTGGTGGATCGGTGCCATTCTAAAAATGCGCTGACCACGTAGTTTGTATGAACCGACCTGCAAAATGACCGACAGCGCCTCCATCACAAACACGCCACCCATAATCAATAACACCAACTCTTGACGTACTAAAATCGCGATAATACCCAGCGCACCACCTAGCGCCAATGAACCTACATCACCCATAAATACTTGTGCAGGATAGGTGTTAAACCATAAGAACCCTAGGCCCGCGCCAACAATGGCGGTACACACTACGACCAGCTCACTAGCCAGTGGTAGGTGTGGTAAATGTAAGTACTCCGAGAAATTCGCGTTACCTGTTAGATAGGCAATAATCGCAAGGGCTGAAGCTACTAAAATAGTCGGAACAATCGCTAAGCCATCAAGACCATCGGTCAAGTTTACCGCATTAGATGTACCAACAATCACAAAATAGCTCATGATCAAATAGAAAATACCAAGTTGCGGCATCACTTCTTTCAAGAAAGGCACAACTAGCACAGTTTCATTTGGGTCTAGTGAAGTGAAATATAAGAAGCTCGCCACAGTCATGGCGATCACCGACTGCCAGAAGTACTTCCAACGAGCGATTAAACCTTTTGAATCTTTGCGGATCACTTTGCGATAGTCATCAACAAAACCAACAACGCCCAAGCTACCTAAAACAAATAGCGTCACCCACACGTATTTATTGCTTAAGTCGCCCCACATTAAAGTGCTGGTAAAAATGGCGCCTAAGATCAACACCCCACCCATGGTCGGCGTACCAGACTTAGATAAATGTGACTCAGGGCCATCATCACGCACTGTTTGACCAATTTGCATGCGCTGAAGTGCGCGGATCAAAATCGGACCGAAATAAAGCGATAACAATAAGGCCGTTAAAATACCTAAAATCGCACGCAGCGTTAGGTAAGAGAAGACGTTAAAGCCACTATAATATTGGGTTAAATATTCAGCCAACCACACTAACATGCTGATACTCCATCTGTGGCTGCTTGTTCACCACTTGTTGTTATTAATTCTTCTACTAGTAATTCCATACGCGCACTGCGAGAGCCTTTCACTATCACAGTACATGGACCATTTTGCGCCGCTAAAGTTTGATTAATTGCGGCCAATAAATGCGGACGCGTTGAAAAGTGTCTATCGGCAATTTCAAACACATCACTGCTATAACGGCTCAGTACCCCTAAGGTAAATAACGCGTCGATACCTTGCTGCTTGGCATATTCACCGACCTCTTGATGATACTCACGAGCATGTTCACCAAGCTCGCCCATATCGCCTAATGCAAATACCTTATAGCCCGGCATTTTAGTCAATAAATCAATTGCCGCTTTGACCGAGCGCACATTGGCATTGTAGGTATCGTCAATCACAGTTAAATTTTCGTTGACCTTTATAAGGTTCACACGACCTTTGACTGCACTCATGCTCTCAAGCGCCGCTACCACTTCATTTAAGCTAGCACCTAGCTCAGTGGTCAGAGCCGCTGCAATTAGAGCGTTGGTGACATTGTGCTCTCCTGGTAACGCCAGCGTCACAGGTACTTTTTGTTCACCATCACAAAGTAAGAAGCTAGCGTGAGCAGTGTCGTTTAGCGTCACTTGTTCAGCCCAAATATCGAGCTGTTCATGGGTGGCAATGCGTTTGATGCGCTTATCAAACATGCTGCTATCCCACATCTGGCGAAACTCAGGATTAATATCGCAATTAAAAACGGCACAACCATCTGCTTTTAATCCAGAAAAAATCTCACCTTTGGCCTGCGCCACACCTTCGATTGAACCAAAACCTTCAATGTGCGCTGGTGCAACATTACAAATTGCAGCCACGTCTGGCTTAGTCATTTGCGTGGTATAAGCAATCTCGCCAATATGGTTAGCACCAAGTTCAATCACCGCATACTCGTCGTCTTCAGACAAACGAATTAACGTCAGCGGTACACCGATGTCATTATTAAAATTGCCATTAGTTGCCAGCACTTTGCCTTTTTGCGACAAAATCGCCGCGCACATTTCTTTCACTGTGGTTTTACCCACACTCCCCGTAATGGCAATGGTTTTTGGCGCTACTTGTGCAATTACGGCAGCACCTATATGTCCTAAAGCTAAGCGTGTATCGGCCACCACAAACTGAGGAATATCGCATTCCACGGGTTTATCGACAATCGCTGCAATGGCGCCTTTTTCATACGCTTGCTGGACGAACTTATGTCCGTCAAAGTTTGGCCCTTTCAGCGCTAAAAACACCTCATCATTTTTTATTGTTCTGGTGTCGGTGTTGATATTGCTGACAGATAAATTCTCGCCACAACTTACTGGGGTGTTTAATACGGCTGTAAGCCAAGCAAAATCCATTGTGATCATGCTTTATCCCCTTTTAAAATTTTCATTACCCATGCTCTGTCACAGAAGGTGATCGTTTGATCACCGATAATTTGATAATCTTCATGTCCCTTGCCAGCTACCAGTACCACGCCTGAAGCAGATGTATGCTCAACCGCATAGGCAATGGCTTTAGCTCGGTCAGGTTGGCAGTAAGCATACTCAGGTTGACTGAGCCCAGCCTTAACGTCCGTGATAATATCGTCGGGGTTTTCACTGCGCGGGTTGTCGCTGGTGATCACCAGTTTATCGGCGTTTTGTTCAGCCGCTTGCGCCATCATAGGGCGCTTGCCTTTATCGCGATCGCCACCACAGCCAAACACACAAGTCACTTGACCTGGTACATGCTGCTGAAGCGCTTGTAACGCCAAAGCCAACGCATCTGGAGTGTGCGCATAATCAACCACGCAAGTCGGCTTACCTTCGACCGAAAATGCCTGCATACGACCCGCAACTGGTTTAAGAGAAGAAACCGCATTACACAATGCCCTAAAGCCATAGCCTTCAACCAAGAGTGCCGCCATCGCAGCCGCTAAGTTATAAAGGTTAAATTGACCAAATAGCGGTACATTAATGGTCGCTTCACCCCAAGAAGTGAAGAGCGTTGCACGAATACCCGCTTGATGACATTCGACCTCATCAAACCAAACAAACTGAGAAAAACTGTGTGCTGTTGGCTTTTTGCCATACACCACTAGATTGCTAAAACTAGATTGTGCGATCCAGCTTTTCGCCACTGCATCATCATGATTTAAAACACAGTGTTTTGGCATACAATCTGTAAACAGCAAGCGCTTTGCTTCGGCATAACTGTGCATGTCACCGTGATAATCTAAATGATCACGAGACAGATTAGTAAAGACCGCCGTACTGAACTGTGTTTCTTTTACACGGCCTTGAACTAAACCATGAGATGAAACTTCGATCGCCGCAAGTTGATTATGTTCTGCAAGGGTTGCAAAAATACGTTGTAAGTCCACAGCCGACGGCGTGGTATTTTGCAGTGGCGTTAATTCATCTTCTTTGCCATAACCCAAAGTACCTACAACCGCAGCCGACGCATCAATGGCATCTGCCAATGCTGCTATCATGGCTGTCGTGGTTGACTTACCATTGGTGCCTGTTACACCAATCACTTTTAAACGTTCGGTCGGACTTTGATAATAGGTTTTGGCAATTTCAGCGATACGCTCAGCCAAATTCTCAACAGGGATCAGCAAACCTAAACTTTGATCCAGCTCAGCAAAACTCGTTGCGTCAACCAAAACACAGCTAGCGCCATTTTTAAAAGCCGCAGCAATAAAGTTTTCGCCATTACTTACATGGCCTTTAATGGCAATAAATACATCATCGGCTTTCGCAGCACGGCTATCGAGCTGTAAGTCAGCAGTTTGAGTAGGCAGTTCAGCCCCTGAATACTCAATATTTAATGTTGCTAATGTGTGAGATAAGTTAGAGTGCATCTTTTTTCTCCGACAAATAAGCAACGCGGCCTTTATCTGGTGCCACATTCAAAATGCGTAATGCATTCGACATAATTTCTGCAAATGCAGGGCCTGCTGTTTGACCACCGTAATAAACATCACCGCCAGGCTCATTGATCATCACCACCACAGCTAAGCGCGGGTTCGAAACTGGGGCTACACCGGCAAAGTAACCAACATATTCATCACCATATCCACCGGCTACTGCTTTTTCAGAAGTACCGGTTTTACCCGCTGCACGGTAGCCATCGACTTTGACATTTGCCGCAGTGCCGCCTTTTTCAAATACGGACTCCATCATTTCTACAACCGCTTTGACATCTTCTTCTTTGAATAGACGCTCACCCTCTGGCGGCGTATCTTGTTTTAGAATGGTTAATGGACGAGAAATGCCCCCTGCGCCAAATGTGGCATATAAACGCGCTACTTGCGCGGTACTCACTGAGACCGCATAGCCATATGATAAGGTTGCAATTTCAAAATCAGACCAACGACGATTTGGGTAAAACAAGCCACTACTCTCACCCACCATCAAGGTGCCGGTATCTTCACCAAAGCCTACTTTTTGATATAAACCAACCAAATATTCCTTAGGCAGCATTTGGCTAATTTTAGCCACGCCCATGTTCGAAGATACTTTAAGAATTTCTCTGAGTGTCATTTCACCGTGATTACGCTCGTCTTTAACTAAGCTGCCACCTAGGCGCATCCAGCCCGGAAAGGTATTTATGGTGTCATCGGCTTCAATCACATCATGATCAAGCCCAGCTAACACAGCCAGCGGTTTAAGGGTTGAGCCGGGCTCAAATAAATCAGTAATGGCGCGATTTCGACGTTTGTAAGGGTGTGCATCGCGCATATCATTCGGGTTGAAGCTTGGACTGTTTACCATGGCAAGTACTTCACCGGTTGTTACATCCACCACCATGGCAGAGCCTGAAGTCGCTTGATAGCTCAATACCGCACTTTTTAAGGCCTTATAGGCAATCGCTTGAATACGTAAATCAATGCTGAGTTGAATATCTTCTGGTTCAACACGCTGTTCCTCCGATAACACTTGTATCTCACGACCACGTGCGTCTTTACGAATGGTTCTTTTGCCTTCAGCACCTGTAAGGGCATTCTCAAATAGTTTTTCGATGCCTTCGATGCCTTTACCATCAATATTGGTGAAGCCCAACACATGTGCGGTAACTTCGCCACTCGGATAGTAACGTTTTGATTCGTCTAGTAAGTGAATACCAGGCAATTTTAATTGACTGATATAGCTTGCAACTGCGGGCGTAACTTGACGCTTTAAGTAAACAAATCGGCGCGCAGGGTTGTCACGTAAACGTTCATCTACTTCTTCGTGATCAATTTGTAATACGTCTGCAAGCTCGCGCCAACGAATATCATTGTCATACCGCACTTGCTTGCGGTACGTCATTTCTTCTTTATTTTCCGCTAACGCTTTATGATCTTCTTTGTTTATACGCGCAGCACGAATTACTCTTTTACCCAGCGCTTTATCGAGTGCAAGCGGATCAGCATACACACTCACAACAGGCACACTGACAGCAAGCTCTTTACCATTTCTGTCAAAAATCATACCGCGTTGCACTTTTAGAGTTTCAACACGTACCGTACGTTTTGTACTTTCTTCACGAGCATGATCGGGCTCAATCACTTGTAGATAGGCAGCACGGGCCATCAAAGTTAAAAACACCATGACTAACACAGTACACACCAGTGCAAAGCGCCAAGTTATGAGTGTTTTTGAACTATTGGCTTTTGCTTTTTTCATGGCAACACCACCAATTGCTCATCTTTACTGGTTGGGCGCTTCATTTCTAGCTGCGTGGTTGCAACTTCTTCGATGCGTGCATGTTGCGAATAGAACTCTTCTTCAACCAGTAAGTAACGCCATTGCAAGTCCAATTCGTCACGCTCTTGTAAGAGTTTATCCTGCTGGATCACTTGCTGACGAGACAGATAAGTGACTTGTACAACCCCCAAAGCCGAAGCAAAGATACAAATAAGCAAAAAGCCCGTTAGCTTATTCGCTAAAAGGCCTGCAAATATCTCATTAAACAGCTTAGGCTGTCGGCTTTGTGGTTTGTTCATTATAGTTTTTGCGCTACTCGCAATACTGAGCTACGTGATCTTGGGTTAGCAGCTATTTCCTCAGTAGTTGGTTTTATGGCTTTACCTAACGCCTTCAGTGTCAGGTTTTTATTCAACTGCGCTTCAGTTAATGGCAAGCCACGAGGAACGGCCTCACCTTTACTTTGTTTCCTAATGAACTGCTTAACGATGCGATCTTCCAAAGAGTGGAATGAAATCACCACCAAACGACCGCCAGGCTTTAATACCGAAAGCGACGCTTGTAATGCAGTTTGAATTTCTTCTAATTCGCTGTTGATATAAATACGAATTGCTTGGAAAGTGCGCGTTGCTGGGTGCTTGTGCTTATCTTTCACAGGTACCGCTTCATCAACTAGATCAGCCAGCTGTTTCGTAGTGGTAATCGGTGTTTCGTCGCGGGTTTCAACAATTTTATGCGCTATGCGACGGCCAAACTTTTCTTCACCATACTTTTTGATCACAAACGCGATGTCTTCAAGTTCAGCCTCAGCTAACCACTGCGCGGCACTACGACCAGACGTTGGATCCATACGCATATCAAGTGGACCATCTTTCATAAAGCTGAAACCGCGATCAGCATCGTCCAATTGCGGGGAAGAAACGCCAATATCTAATAAAATGCCATCGACTTGGCCCAGAATACCCGCTTCTGTTGCCACCGATTCGATGTTTGAGAAACGCGTATGTGCGATATTAAAACGGGTATCGTCAACAAATTTCTTAGAGGCTTCGATCGCTTGTGGATCCTGATCTATAGCTTGCAAACGACCTTGTTCGCCCAAACGACTTAGAATTTGACCCGAATGGCCGCCTCGGCCAAATGTGCCATCGATATAGGTACCGTCGGCTTTGATATCTAACGCGTCTAACGTTTCATTCATCAAAACTGATACATGGGTAAATTGCGCAGTCATGCGATATGTAAGCCTTTTTGTTTGCTAAAGCGAAAAGTTTTCAAATTCAGGCGTCATCTCAAAGTCACCTGCACGCTCAATTTCTGTATCAAGCTGCATTTGCTGGTGCCATTTCGACTCATCCCAAATCTCAAATTTATTTAATAGCCCTATTAGCATGATCTTTTTCCCCAAACCAGCGTAGTTACGTAATGCCGGAGAAAGTAAAATGCGGCCATTCTTATCTAATTGGTACTCAGTGGCGTGCCCAACCAGCATGCGCTGCAATCGACGCGCTCTTGGATTCATACTGGAGAGCTTTACAAGTCGAGCGGCAATTTCATCCCACTCGCTGCGAGGGTATAACCAAAGGCATGGTTCGTTAATCGCAATAGTGCAAATCAGCGACCCCTGTTCTTCAGACAAAAGCGGTTGGCGATACTTAGTTGGTATCGCAAATCGACCTTTATCATCCAAATTTAGCGCACTTGCACCTGAAAACATGGAGCGACCAACCTCTTCGTATTTTTAACTCTTTAGATCCAATTTGATCCACAAAAAACCACTTTTTCCCACTAACTCACAGTCTATGACTTGAGGTGTATTTTTGTCAAGCCGAAAGCTCAGCCATAAATATCAAAAAACCCAGATAAAATGCGGCTTTGCTGAAAGCCTATGAAATGCTTGAGAAAACCTGAAAAGGCAGGAATAAAACTTTTTTATAACAAAAAATTCATCTATTTTTCGCACTTTAAAGATTTTATAAGTGTGACTTTTCGACTGGCTGTGACATACAAAATGTGTTTCATCTTCTTGTACAAGGATTAATCAGTTAAATTCATCGCTAAACTTGGCGCTAGGCTGGATTTTTTATAGAATTAAGAGTCTTGCTGTTGTAAATCACCGAGCGTTATTATTTTAAATTTATCAATACCACGTCGCTTTAATCGCTTACTCTTTTTGCTTTGCCTGCCAGGCTTAGCCGTGATCCTCTTTCTGTTACTCGAAGAGCGTACGGATATTTTAAAAGAGCATGAGCAACAAGCGCGTGCGCTCGCATTACAGATCTCATAGCTGCAACGCGCCGATCTCAACGCAACCAGAAGATTACTCTCTCAATTGGCGAAACATGATGAACTGCTTAAAGCCATTAATGGCCAATGCAGTAGCCTGCTTACTCATGCCAGTTTGATCACACCGAACATTGCCAATATTGGTTTGATTGTTCAGAATGGTGATGTGTTATGCACAGTAAAAAACATCAATCAAAGCATAAACATAAAAGATAGACGTTATTTTCAAAACGCTTTAAATACACAGCAGTTCGCGATTGGTCAGTTTCAGGTTGATCGTTCAATTAACCGCTTAACCGTCAATTTTGCGATGCCTGTTTTTGATCGTCACGGCAACTTAACTCATATACTTGCTGTAGCTAAATTACTAGAGCAATGGAGTCAAAGCCTAAACCAGTTGACTCTGCCTGCTAACTCTCAAGCGATTATTACCGATGCAGATAACAATATTGTTGCCAATTACCCGTTTGACTATGCGCAACTCGGCCAACTTGCAAATGAGCATTGGCCCAATATGCACTTTCAAGGGGTTTTACAATTTGAAGCCCCAACAGGTGAGCGCAGAATTTATCTACGACAACATATAGTCGAAAACAATTCGAATAGTCAGCTCTCGCTGCATTTATCTATTCCCTTTGAGCATGCCATTGACGCCGCAAATCGCAAAGTCAGCCTGATCTTTACTTTATTTATTGCCGCGCTGTTACTTATGTTTTGGCAAGCACGTAAACAGCTCAATAAGTTGCTCCTACAGCCCTTAAAATCACTCCAAAATGCACTAGATGCTTTTGCGAAAGGAAACAAAACTTGCTTTCAACAAACTGGCTTATCTCCTGAGTTTAAAAGTATCGCGAGCAATTTTGAAAATATGGCAACCCAAAGGCTCACCGCTGAGAATGCGCTCGCACATAAACATGCCGAATTAGCTAGCCTGATCCAGGCGTTACCCGATACCTATTTGCGTATTGATAACGAAGGTAAAGTATTGGCGTCAAATGTCACCTTTTCGAGCCCGCCCAAGCATATACTCGATCTACTGCCTCAGCAGAGCTGTGATCAATTACTTAACACCTTGCAAAATCATTCTCTCAGTGACACAAATCAATTTGAATTTACTACGCAGGTCGATGGCAATCTACATACCTTTGAAGCACGAACTAACCTCTTAGATACCCATCAGCAAGCCATTATAGTGCTGCGTGATATTACAGCGCGTAAGCAACAAGAAGAAGCGATGAAGTTAGCAGCCATGGTGTATAAGAACTCGAGTGAGGGAATGACCATCACCGACGCTAACGGTATTATTTTGGATGTAAACCCCTCTTTCGAAAAAGTCACCGGCTACTCAAAAGCTGAAGTCTTGGGTAAAAATACCGCATTACTGGGCTCAGGCAAGCACACAAAGCAGTTTTATGACGACATGTGGCAGCAGATCCAATCTAAAGGTGCGTGGCAAGGTGAAATCATCAGCAAGCGTAAAAACGGAGAGCTTTTCACTGAATGGTTAACCATTAATTCTGTGTATGATAAAACAGGACAAGCCTATCAAAGAATTGCTATTTTCACCGATATTAGTGAAAAGAAGCGTCAAGATGAACTAATTTGGCGACGTACACATTTCGATCAATTAACCGAACTTGCCAACCGTTTAGAGTTAAAGCGTCACTTAAAGCAACAGCTCAGTGATGGCCATTCATTGGCTATCTTATTACTCGATCTTGACCACTTTAAAGATATCAATGATAGCTTAGGCCATTATCATGGCGATAAATTACTTTGCGAAGTGGCAAATCGCCTCAATCAGCTTGCAGGAAAATGTAGTTTAATTTCTCGAATTGGCGGTGATGAATTTGTCTTAGTCATATCTGGGCAAGTTGAACATCAGAAGCTTTTACAGATTAGTGAGCAGATACTAACTATACTCAAGCCAGCTATTTTTATTGATGAAGAAACCTGCCACATCAGTGCCAGTATTGGTATTGCTACAGCACCTAAAGACGGCAATACCAGCGGTTTACTGTTAAAAGCAGCTGATCAAGCCATGTATTTAGCCAAGCAACAAGGCCGAAACGGTTTTGCTTTCTTCGATGCGCAAATGCGCGAAGCAACTGAGCAGCGAATGTTATTGCTCAAAGACTTGCGTATTGCGATACAAAAACAACAGTTTGAGCTTTATTTTCAACCGATTGTAGAGATGTCATCTCGCAAGGCTGTCAAAGCAGAAGGACTGATCCGATGGCGGCATCCTGACAAAGGGATCATTAGCCCAGCCGTGTTTATTCCCCTTGCTGAAGAAACACAACTGATACTAGAAATTGGCGAATTTATTTTTGCTTCAGCTTGTCGCATTCAAAAGAAACTCCTGTCAGCGAATCAACAAGTACAATTAAGTATTAACGTTTCACCAATACAGTTTTCCTCTAAACATAGCCGTCTGGTTGATTGGAAAACACACCTGGATGAACTGTCTTTAAATGCTGAACAATTTGTCATTGAGAGCACCGAAGGTCTAATGATGAACGCTCAGCAACGAACTCAATCGCGTTTAAGTCAATTATCGAAGCAAGGCTTTGCACTGGCACTCGATGACTTTGGAACTGGTTACTCTTCACTGGCTTATCTGAAACAAATGGATACCGACTTCATAAAAATCGATAAACGCTTTGTGGATGGTATTGCTGAGAACGAAGATGATTTAGCACTGTGCGAAGCAATGATCATGATGGCACATCAACTTGGCTTAAAAGTCATCGCTGAAGGTATAGAAACCGAAGCACAACACCTGCAACTACTGGCTGCGGGGTGTGATTATGGGCAAGGGTATTATTATGCTAAACCTATGCCTGAAAAAGCTTTTTTAGATTTTATGCTGAACAAGCACAGACATTCGTGATTCGTTAATAATTAAGCCAAAAGTAATGACTGAAAACGACTGAAAACGACTGAAAACGACTGAAGTATTTATACCAATCCGCTTAACTAAGTGGTCTATTTTGAGGCAAGAAAACCTTGTTGATAGCACCGCTCACGCGTCCTGCTATCGCTGAGGTACCTACATCCATGTAGGCAAGGCAAATATTTCGTTATTTAGTTGTTCTAAATGAGAAATCTTTAACGCAGCTATCATCAGCTTTAATCCCTCAAAATGATTAAGTGTTAGTGCGGATTGGAATTACGCATTCAATAAACGTTTTAAAAGCACCATTAGCTGATCTATTTCTATTGGCTTGCCTAAGTGCGCTTTAAATCCAGAGCTTAAATACATTTTGACGTCTTGCTCCATAACATTCGCAGTTAAAGCCACTATTGGTAAATTAGGTGAATGCTCTTTTATAATTTTACATGCCTGAACGCCATCCATTTCAGGCATTTGAATATCCATCAAAATAAGATCATAGTGCTGACTCTCAGCCATTTTAGTTGCAATCAAACCATTTTCGGCAAAAGAAACACCAGCATGAGTAGGCCCTAACATGGCATTCAACACCAAGCGATTCATCTGATTATCCTCGGCAACCAATATTTTAAACCCTCTCAGTTCAGGTAGTTCATTATACACTTCTTCATTGCGAACCATGTCAGCCGAAACCACCTTGAGCGGCAGAACAAGTGTAAATTCACTTCCCTTATGAAGTTGACTTTGCACTGAAATATCACCTTTCATCAAGGTCACAAGTTGTTTCGAAATAGCCAATCCAAGCCCTGTACCACCATATTTTCTAGTCGTCGAACTATCCGCTTGCTCAAACCGCTTAAATAGGCGAGACATTTGTTCATCAGATAAGCCAATTCCCGTATCTTTTACAACTATGCTTACTACATTACTCTCTTGGGCACTTATATAAATCCTTACTTCGCCCTCAGAAGTAAACTTTATGGCATTTGAAACTATATTTTCTAGTACTTGCTTAATACGCGTGTTGTCTCCATTTCTATATTGGCTAAATGATGGCTCTATTTCATAATCGAGCAGCAGCCCCTTCGTTTTAGCTGAATTAGCTTGATTTTTAACTACTTGCTCTATCAGTTGCTTCATAGAGAACGGCGCATATTCAATGGCCACTTTACCCGCTTCAAGTTTTGAAAGGTCTAAGATATCATTCAAAATAGCCAACAAAGACCGGCTTGAACCTAAGGCGTTGACGACTAACTCATAGTGTTTTTCACTTAAAGGAGATTTTAGCAATAACTGTAAAGTACCTAAAATACCGTTTAATGGTGTGCGAATTTCATGACTCATATTTGCTAAAAATTCACTTTTCACTTGATCAGCATGCTTTAATTCAACTACCAATTCTTCTAAACGTGCCGTTTGCTTATCAACTTGCACCCTTAACTGCTCATTAAAGCCCGCTAAGATCATAGTAAATGCCATTCCCATCGCAGCCAAGACAAGGCCTATAGTCAGCGTTAACCAACTTAACCAATCTTTACTACTATTTTCAAAACGCTCAGAACTCTCAAAACTGATTTTCCAACTGCGTCCAAACCAATCAATTTGATATTCACTTTTAAAGTGTAATTGATGAGAGCTATGAGCTATTTCAGGGGTATAGCTATACCAGATATCTTGCTTTGAAAGGTCACTGAGTGTGTAACTAAAGCTATGCTTATGCCGGCTATCAGATAAAAGCCGCTCAATGATTACATCGACCTCTAACACTACTTCACTTAACCCTAGTAATTTGCTGCTATCGTGTCGATCATAGACAGGGAAATACACCACATTTCCTGTTGCTTTATTCGTTTGTTGAGCCAAAACCAAAGGGGCGGTTGCGATTGGCTTTTTTAACTTAATTGCTTTTACAGCTGCAACACTTGCTACTGGGTGACTATAAATATCTAAGCCAATAGCGGGAGCATTAGCACGATAAGGAGCAATCAAGCTGATAGGTAGCAAAATATTTTCTATTACAACGCTGCCTGGCGCTTGCTTAATCTTTGCCCCAGAAATACCAGCCTGCTCTAATTTTTTTTGCCATTCAGGTACTTGATTAGTCTCAATATAGTCAACCCAGCCAAGGGCACGATATAATTCGAATTGGTTACTTAAGAAATGGCTATATTGTTCAAACTCGTTGATAGTTATTTTATGTCCTGTTTGCATTAATACAGCCAGTGCTTTAAGGTCATTTTCAACGGAGTTTTTCAATAATTGCATAGCAAGTAATTCTTGCTCTGTAATATTCACAAACTGATTTTTTAAATTATCGTAATACACACTGCGAGAATAATTAAAAGTCCAGCAGACGATAATAAATAGCACTGCAGAAGAAGCCAAGACCCAGGCTTTGTGGCTGACCTCAATGTACTGTTTACTTTTGAAAAGTAAAATACATAAAGGCAAGAAAAACAACACACCTACAGTGTCGCCTACCCACCAAGTAAACCACACAAATAGCAAGCTATCTAAATGAACAAAACCTTGTTGTAATAAACTCCAAGCACCTAAAGAAGAAGAGACAACACAGGCAAATGGGCCTGCTACTAGTAGCATTTTTACTAAAGTTTCAGCATGTTGTAAGTTCAGTGGAAAATAGCAAAAACGCTTGATAAGAGAATATGCAAAAATACATTGTAAAATAGTGCCGGCACTGCGTAACGCATTCCAAAAAAAGTTTGATAATTCAAAAGGGCTGGAAAAAAAACCAGAGTTATAGCTATTCACTAATAGTGTGCCGATAAACAGTGGCATTAAAGCAAATCGACCAAATGCCAACAGACACGCAATAGTGAAGCCTGCAGCTGGCCATATTGCACTGGCAAAACCAGGCTCTATATTGAATAATGTGCCAAACATGCCAAGCACAATGCAGCCTAGGGTGAGTGCAAAAAAATACACCCCTTTGGTTGCCAAAGAGGCGTCTTGAACATGTTCAGCTTTCAACATAATTATAAATAAAAAATCTCCAACATTATAAAAACATAGCATAACTTATATGACATAGACGTGTTTTATATCAAAGACAAAAAAGCAAATTGTATACAATATTTATTTCAGCTATTATCGCTTCTCCAATTAAGCAATCAGAACACCATCATGCGTATAACACTCGTTATTCTATGTTTGCTGGCCATACTTACTGGCTGTCAGTCAAAAACTCTCATTAGCAAAGAGGAAACCCCGATGACTCTTGATACACTCGCTGAGCAATATGTGAAACTAGCTTTAGCCGTTGGCGAGCATCATCCTTATTACATTGACGCCTATTACGGGCCTAGTGAGTGGCGTACAGGTGAAAAGCGTGCCTTAAATGAACTAAAAACTGGTATTTCAGCACTATTAGATGACTTAGCAAACACTCAAACGAGTGAAGCCATGGCGCAACGCAAAGCATTTTTACAGATCCAAACCAAGTCCATGTTGACGTTTATTCAAATTATCAACAACGAGCAAGTCAGTTTTGATGATGAATCACAGCGATTATACGATGCAATCTCACCGCATATTACTGAAGCCGAGCTAGATAAAGCGCTAGCTCAGTTAGATACTATGCTGCCTGGTAATGGTTCAGTAAGCGAACGCATGAATGTGTTTATTGACCAATTTGTTATTCCAAAAGACAAATTAGATGCCGTATTTAAAGCAGCGGTTGTCGAATCGCGTCAACGC
Organism: Pseudoalteromonas phenolica; assembly: GCF_005886345.1. GTDB lineage: Bacteria > Pseudomonadota > Gammaproteobacteria > Enterobacterales > Alteromonadaceae > Pseudoalteromonas > Pseudoalteromonas phenolica_A. The sequence goes on along the minus strand of NZ_PNEC01000009.1, from coordinate 109,901 downwards.
ACAAAAAAGTATATAGAGCTTGAAGAACAAGAAAGCTTTACCATTGAATATGTACAAGACAAGGTGTGGAGCGGTTATAACTGGTATCAAGGTAATAGCTTTAGTTTGATCCAAGTAAATACCGACTTTCCAATTTATATTGCTCGTGCAATCGACTTAGCAAGCCACGAAGGCTACCCAGGACATCATGTGTTCAACTCTCTAATGGAAAAACATTTAGTTAACGGCAAAGGCTGGATTGAATATTCTGTTTATCCGCTGTTTTCACCGATGTCATTACTCGCCGAAGGCAGTGCCAATTATGGTGTAGATGTGGTTTTCCCGCATGCTGAACGTATTCAATTTGAAAAAGATGTACTATTCCCACTTGCCGGTTTAGATGCCAGCAAAGTCGAATTGTACTATCAAGTACAAGCAGTGAAGCAACAGCTTTCGTACGCAGATAATATGGTTGCAAAACGTTATTTAGATGGTGAAATTAACGACAAAACAGCCATTGATCTGTTAGTTAAATATACCCTAGTTACAGAGAAAAAAGCCCAACAACGCTTAGGGTTTATCAATGCAAACCGTGCTTATGTGATTAACTATAATCTTGGTCAAGATCTGGTTAAAACCTACATTGAGAAGCAAAGTCAATCGGGTACGCAAGCTGAAATATGGGCTTTATTCAGTGAACTTCTTGCTAACCCTAAAACAGCTAGCATGATGCAATAGTCCGCCTTTAAACATGACCTTCTGAAAAGCAGTGACCAGCCAGTCGCTGCTTTTTCATTTTTATACCTTTTCAACTTCTTAAATATAAACTCCACCCTCACTCTTAAAGTACTAATACAAACTCACACTTTACAAAATAGTACAGTTGAACTATTTTAAAAATATAACACTTGTACTATTTTGGTATTTTTATGAAATTTAATTACTTTCACAGCAAGCAAACTCGTTTCGGGATCCACACTGTCACACGGGCATTATCTTCAGGAATAACAAGAGTCTCTCCCAAAATAAGTCTATCATTAGGAAAAAAGCTATTACTGAATCCATTTGGCAAAAGACACTATGAATTTCAGCGCTTGCAGCCTGATCAAACCCATCATTTAGAGACATCACTTGGCAAGGCGCATATTAGTATTTTTGGTAACAGCAATAAGCTTGTCATTGTCAGTCACGGCTGGGCTGATAATAGCTCTGGCTTCGAAGCTATAATTTGCAACTTACTGTCGTTAGGTTACTCCGTTGCTGCAATTGATCATGTTGCTCACGGTAAAGCGTCAGGCAAACACACCCACCTGCTAAATTTTATTGAAACGCTCACTACCACCATCCAATATTTCGAAGCAAACCAACACCAAATTGACGCTATAGTTGCGCATTCAATGGGGGCCGTTGCTACCTTAAACTTACCAGCCGAGTTATTAAAAAATAAAAAATTGGTGCTCATTGCTACGCCGATTAACTTTTTTGAATTGATGTTTGAAAAGGTAGATAAAGCTGGTATTTCGAAAAAGTTATTGACCCATGTATTGGAAAGCATCAGCCTGCAATTTGGCCGTCACTGGCAAAGCTTATGTCTCAGTCAGCACTTAGATAAACTCACTGATAATGCCTACTTTATTCATGACCAAGAAGACAAATATGCCTGCTATGATGCTGTTAGTCGTTATCTTGAGGCGCAAAAATCGAATCTATTTACCACCCAAGGTCTTGGTCACCGTCGACTTTTAGGTGATACTAAAGTTATTGCTCATATATCTCAGGTAATGACTTCTTGACCAATAAAGGCGAGCGTACGCGCAACGAAATTTTAAAACAAAGTATTAAATACAGCAGCCAATTCGGTTTAGCTGATGTCACGATTGGCAGCGTAGCAAAGCTATGTGCGCTGTCTCGTACAGGTGTGATCTCCCACTTCAACAACAAAGAAGATATGCAAATTGCCATTTTACAATATGGCGAAACGCTATTTATAGACAGAGTGATTACGCCTGCCCGTTGCGACGACCCTCTCTCTCATTTACTCAACTTACTTGATTGCTGGAGTACTTGGATCAACGACATGTTCAATGATCCAAAAATGAGCTGCCCTTTTATAAAAGCAGTTGTTGAGTTTCAGAATCGCCCTGACTCCGAAGTACGCAGTTTTATCATTGCCCAACAAGAGCGCTTATTGAGTTACTTAACCCACAGAATTGAACGCTGTATTGAACACAACAAACTCAAAGCAGATATTGCTAGTTCAATTATTGCCTACGAGCTATACAGCTTATATTTAGGGCATGCCATCACTAAATACACTTTGCCCCACAATGAAGCTGGAGACTTATTCAAAAACAGTGTGTTAAGACTGCTCAATCAATACAGATGATAAACGGCATTTTACTAGCTATGTAAATAAGTTGCTGCATTTAATATGAACGTGCTGTAATAGTTTACATTTAAAAATAAAACCTATTACATGCAAAGCTGGCCAAACAGCTAAAATGAAACTTCATAAGGGCGCGCTAGAAATGTTAAGTACAGAATTATTTATAGCCACTTTTTCAAGGCGCTACAAAATTGCATTACTGGTGATAGCACTGGCGATTACGGCATCATTCGTAATTTTAACTGAACAACAAACCAAGCAAAAAGACAGTGCTAATATAATCAATATTGCAGGAGAGCAGCGTATGCTTTCACAGCGAATTGCTCTGCTTATTTTTAATATACAAACCTCTCCTAAAAGCAATATTGATACTTTCACCAAGCTCCAACACGCTAGAAATAAGATCATTAATAATCAGAAGTATTTAGAAAAGAAACTACACCTAGTTGATATTGAGCTAAAGCAATTATTAGAGTCATACTTCTATGGTGACATAAAGCTTGTTGAACGAGTAGAAAAATACGCTGAACTAGCACAAGATATCATTAATAAAAAAAAGCAAACCTTTACAGAGTTTGAGCAATTTAATCGTGAACAGTTACTAATTGACTTACATCAAGTCGTCATACTTTTTGAAAAGTCTTCGGTTACTCAACAAATATCCTTACAACGTATTAATCTAGCCCTATGGCTATTATCTCTGCTTATTATTCTATTTTTAATTTTTGCTATTTTTAAACCCATGCAGCGCTGGCTATCTAAAACTTATCAAAAGCTTTTACTAGAAAGAAATCGAGTAAAAGATTTTCAATTTGCAATCAATAAACACTCAGTGGTTATGCGAGTAGATAAAGAAGCCAACTTTCTCTTTTATAACAAACAATTCATTTCACAATATGGTTATCATGAAAACGAGTTAATAGGACACTCAATTAGAACACTGCGCAGCGGGATTCATAGCAATACATTCTACGAAAAAGTACATTGTGCACTCGAGAATCGGGAAATTTGGCACGGTGAAATTTGTAATAGAGCCAAAGACGGTCATTTATATTGGTTTAACACAACAATCGTGCCACTCAGATATGTAAAAGGCCAAACTCAAAGCTCGATCATAATTCAAAACAATATTACCGAACAAAAGCGAACTGTTGAGGCACTTACCAAAATTCATACGATTACAAGTGATACGCAAATTACCACTGAAGATAAGATCCAAGAGTTACTCATTCTAGGTAGAGATATTTTTAATCTCTCTTTAGCTATGATAAGTGAAATAGACGAAGCACAAGATACATATCTAGTGCGTTACACTTCTATGCCTAATAATGTCATAAAACTCGGCTCACGGTTCAATCTTAAAGATACATATTGTGCACATACATTAAAAGCAAACCGAGCTATCGCATATCATGACGTATCACAAAGCGAGATTGTAAATCACTCTTGTTATAAAAACTTCGCACTCGAAAGCTATATAGGTTGTCCTCTGCTCGTCGCAGGAAATCTTATTGGCACTCTTAACTTCTCAAGTTTAGTTCCTTCTACGCATCCGTTCACAGAATCTGATTTAGAAATAATCCAATTACTGGCACATTGGATTGGTCACGAGCTGATGCGTGAAGAGCAAGAGCAAAAATTACTTTCTCAACAAGAGCTGATGACACAAATGAGTCAACAAGCCAAGGTTGGTGCCTGGGAAGTAAATTTGCTTTCCCAACAAGTCTACTGGTCTGAAATGACTAGGAAAATTCATGAAGTTAACGCACATTTTACACCTCAACTTGATACAGCTATTGAGTTTTATAAACCTGGTTATAGTCGAGAACGGATCAAAGAACTAGTAACTCAGGCAATAAAAACAGGAAAACCATATCAAGAAGAATTACAACTCATCACTGCTGATGGCAAGGAGATCTGGGTAGAAGCAAAGGGTCAAACAGAGTTTAAAAACAACCAATGTGTCCGCTTATTTGGCTCAATTCAAGACATAACGGAACGTGTAGAAGCACAGAAAAAACTTCAGTTGAGTAATCAACGTTTAGAATTTGTTATGGATTCGACAGGTGTTGGAATATGGGATTGGGAAATTGATTCTGGTGTCACCACTTACAATGAGCGCTGGGCAAATATCATTGGTTATCAACTCAGTGAGCTAGAACCTACTAATACGGTGACTTGGGTAAAATTAGTCCACCCTGAAGATTTTAAATACTCAGAACACACTTTGCGAGCCCATTGGAATAGAGAAGTCGATATTTATATATGCGAAATACGCATGAAGCATAAGCTAGGTCATTGGGTATGGATCCTCGATACTGGTAGAGTTGTTGAGTGGCATATTGATGGTTCACCAAAGCGGATGATCGGCACCCACCTAGACATCAGCGCTTCTAAGCAAGCGGAACAAGAGATCCAAGATAAAAACGACCGAATGGAACTAGCTGCAGATTCAGCCGGTATCGGAATATGGGATTACAACTTAGTAGACAATTCGCTGGCCTGGGACAGTTGGATGTTCAAGCTTTATGGGATATCTGAAAGCGACTTTACAGGGGCTTATAACGCATGGCAAAGCGGGCTTCATCCAGAAGATAAAACTAAAGTGGAGGCGCTTTTACAACATGCTATAGCTCATGATGAAAAGTTTGATACTCAGTTTAGGATTATTCTTCCAAATGGAGATATCCGGCATATTCAAGCCTCGGCAATCAACAAGGTAGACGCCAATGGTAATGTAACCAACATGATTGGGGTGAATTATGATGTAACCGATCAGGTTGAATATGAACTAGCACTACAAAATGCCAAAAACACTGCTGAGACTGCTGTTATTGCTAAAAATGACTTCTTAGCAAGTATGAGCCATGAAATAAGAACACCGATGAACGGGGTGATAGGTATGCTCGAGTTACTTAATGATGAGCACCTTAATGCAGAGCAGCTGCACAGAGTCAGCATCGCGCAAAATAGTGCCAATTCATTGCTCACTCTCATCAATGATATTCTCGACTTTTCTAAAATTGATGCCGACAAATTAGAACTTGAATATATTCCTTTCGATCTCAAAACTATGATGGGAGAGCTTTGTGAGTCATTTGCCATGGCTACAGAAGCTAAAAGCCTTGAGCTAATATTAGATACCACTAAATTACCCAACAGAGCCATCATAAGTGATCCCGGTCGGATCCGACAGGTCTTAACAAATTTAATCGGTAATGCAATTAAATTCACTCATAAAGGCGAAATACTTGTATCAGCGCAGCTAAACACAATGCAATTGGACGATTTAGAGCTCATATTAAAAGTCAAAGATACTGGCATCGGCATAGCACAAGAAAAACAAGTACATATCTTCGAAACATTTAGTCAGGCAGACTCCTCTACCACTCGTAACTATGGTGGTACAGGTTTAGGCCTCGCCATTGTAAAAAAACTCTGCAAGCGAATGGGAGGAACAATTACTTTAGAAAGTATTCCTAATGAAGGCAGCGAGTTTACTTGCAGCCTAAGAGTATCAAGTGAGGAAACTAGTTCATCAACATTACCAGATGTCGATATCTCATCATTAAACATTTTAGTAGTTGACGATAATGCTACGAATAGAGAAATTTTAGAAAAACAGCTTGTCCAATGGGGTGCCAAAGTTACAACCTGCCCTGACGGTAAATCAGCCTTGCTCTGCTGTAAACAAAAAATACAAGCGCAAGCACCCCCATTTGATGTTGCCATACTTGATATGCAAATGCCGAACATGGATGGTGCTGAACTTGCTACTCAGTTACAAAGCATAAATGGCTGTGAGGCAATGCCGCTCATTATGATGACTTCGATGCAAACGCGTGGAGATGCCCAATATTTTGCAGATTTAGGCTTTAAAGGTTACTTTCCTAAGCCTGCAACAACACATGATTTAGTCAGCGCATTAAAAGTACTATCTGATAATGGCCAGCCTCTTGCTCAAGCCACGCCATTAATCACACATCATTATATAAACGAGTTACAAAAAAATGAGCCTACTAGTAATGGCTTGGAGGCCCCAGAAACATTACCAGATTGGCAAATATTATTAGTAGAAGATAACCCTGTGAACCAGATTGTTGCTAAGGGCGTGCTCAAGAACTTAGGGTTAACATGTGATAGCGCCGAAAATGGCTTTCAAGCACTCAGTAAATTAAAAGCGCGAAGCGAGTCATATGACATTATTTTAATGGATGTACAAATGCCTGAAATGGATGGTTTTCAAGCTACCAAAGCAATTCGAAATGGTGAAGTCGGCAAACTTCATCAACACACAGCAATTATCGCCATGACAGCAAATGCTATGAAAGGTGATAAAGAAAAATGTCTTGCGGCAGGCATGGATGAGTACATAGCTAAACCTATTAGCCTTGAAGCACTGAAAAACAAGCTTTTAACTACCCTCAAAAGTTAATTGTCAGAATATATGAAAATAATAACGCCCACGTAATGTGGGCGCTTTGAATACATAAAATAAGTATTTAACGAATTGATTGTACGATAAAGTCCATTACATCATCGCCAGATGGTCGATAAGTCAAATCAAACAACGGCATAGGTTTATGCACTAACCCTCGCTCTACCACCTCGTTAGTAATCGCAAAATCGAGTAATCCGGTTTTACCGACCAGCAAATTATCAAGTGGCTGTGTCTTTGCTAGTTCAACGATATCTCTAAAGCCGCTTAGATATAGATAATCTTTGGTAAACCCACCGCCTCTATAAACACGAGTTGTTAAGGTAAAGGCAAACTCCCTGTCTAGCTCAAATTCACTGACTAAAGTGTGAAAGGTTTTCACAAAATCGCGATGCTTGAGCATATAATTAACGGCAATAACACGCAGTGCCAAAGTTTGCAGGCGCGATAGTGTCAAACTCCCCGAACAATACTCACTGTAGATTGCCAAACCTTCTTGAGTATGAGTATTGCCTGACAAACCTAACCCAAACACCTTCAACGGTTGCTTTTTAGCATTCAGCGTCGCCACCATATGAATGCCTAACTCATGAAAAGCAAAAGCATGAATTTCTTTTTCGGTAAAACTGGCGTCTCGGTTAACCAATAACAATGCTTTGTCGTTATTGACCATAGCCTTGGCAACTATTTTTGCCGACTTCTCGATACGACAGTTTAAGCCCCACTCTTGCGCCTGCGCTTTAAAGCAAGCGATTGCCTCATCCGCATTCAATACTTTTTCATTTTCATCAATTTGTGGCTTTAAGTGCAGTAAGAATCGTGCGTTCGCAATGTCATCTTCACTCGGCTCGCCATAATATTTTAATGAGTTATACATAAACTCATCGGTACCTATGGTGGCCAACAAATCAATTTTGTTCGCCAAATTATCAATGATATGACGATACAGCTGCTGGATATCGGCATCGAGAATATTATCAACCGGTAACTTATATAGCTTTTCTCTGAACTTATAAGGATTAAGGTCTAGCTGCTTATAGTTAAAACTCGGCGCAACATAGCTATTTTTCATAAACTTCTTACGCTGCGCTTGCAGGTTTACTGGGTTAATAAAGTTCAGCGTTTCGATATGACGACATAACGAGAATAACGCTTTATCAACCTCTAGTACCTCTGGGCTGATACTGGAAGACAGCATATCGGCTTTTTGCATGCGCTTTTTACTGCCAAAACGGCGAATAAAATACGCAGCGGTTTCAGAGATAGCACTCTTAAAACCTGCTTTTAACTCTTCAAGCACCAAAGGGTAAACATCACCCGATGTTTCATCCATAAAGACTTTTTTGACTTCAGTTGGTAGCACTAAGGTGTTATCAAAGTGTGCATTCACATGGCTAATTAAGTAACCACGACCATGAAACACTTCGTCTGTCGCAGCGCGCACTGACAAGTTAGGCAACTCAATCTTATTCAATTGCTTCTCAAAGTGCTTAACCACACTGCCCCAGCGCTCGACATCAATTTGTCCAGAGCCGATATTAAACGTCGGCGTGTCTTTTTCGATGCGCTTATAGTTGTACGAGTGAATATCAAACACAATTGCGCGACTAAACAGTGATTCTACTTTGGCAATGATTGCCTCAAGCACATTGTAAAAAGACTCATGTTTAGCTTGGCTAATTGCACGTTGCTTTGCACTCAACGGCTTTTGCCATACCTGCTTATTCCACGCCGTTTTAAAATACGTAGACAAGGTTTTGGCACGATTTAAGTCGTATTCAAAACGCGAGTCGTTCCCTATCAACTGAATAGGAAACGACGAGATCAGCTCATCGGTATAAGGATCTTCTTCAAAAAAGCGCTCGTCCTTACTGAGCATAAAGGTTTTTTCGAGATCTTTTCGCAAACGATGACCATTATGAATGGCCGCACAGATCACTGGCGTATATTCATCAATTTTAATAATAAAGGCGCCGCCTTCGACTTCAGCGTGAAAGCTCTCACCCTTATTAATTTTCGCGATGCACGCCTGCTCAGACAGCGTTAGCATTTTCGATTACCTGTCTGAATTCAGTTTTACGGTTGCGTACTAGCTCTTTGGCGTGCACAACACTTTCAACAAAATCAATTACCTGCGCTTGTAATTTCACGCGGTTTAATTTGTTGATACGTACAATGCCACCTGGGCTTAATACATTCACTTCAATTAGCTTGCCGCCGATAACGTCAATGCCTGTTAGATACAAGCCATCGCGAACCAGTTTAGGGCCGATGTACTTACATAGCTTTTTCTCTTGCTCAGTCAATTTATGTTTCACAACTCGGCCACCCGCATGTACGTTTGAACGCAGATCACCATTCGCAGGCACACGTTTCATAGCACCAATTGGTTCACCATTGAGCATCATAATGCGCACATCTCCCTCTTCCGCACCTTCTACGTAATCTTGCAAAATAACGTAGTTTTCGCCTTTGCCATTTTCATCACCGCCGATATAAAAATCGAGTAACGATCTAAAGCTCTGACGTGCCGACTTTTCAATGACAATCACACCACGACCACCAAACCCATCTAGAGGTTTTAAGATCATGCGATCGCTGTCAGACTCATCAAAAATACGTTCTAAGTATTCGCGATTTTTTGATACGTGCGTTGCCGGAATAAACTCACTTTCAGTATCTTGGAAAGACGCCGTATAGATTTTGTTGTTCGCAATACGCAAACCATCTAAGTCATTCATGATGAAGGTATCACCGCGCACTGAGTCTAAGAAATTCAATGCTAAGGTATCTAACGGCGGATTGGCACGCATGATAATGGCATCAAAACCTGCAAGCGGTAGTTGAGTGCGCTTTAGATCGGCATTTTTGTAAAAACTTACGACATTGTCAGAACACTTTGTTTTACGCGTAAATACATCACAGAATGCACTCGCCACACTGTCCCGAATAGTCAGGTTATTCACCGTTGACATAGCAACGGTATGACCGCGTTTAACACACTCATGAATTAAGCGAAGCGTAGTGTCTGTCTCAGGCTCAACACGATCCCAAGGGTACATAATAAAACAAATTTTCATGGCTATATGTCTTTAAGGTTTTAAGTACCAACCCGCTTAACTCAATATTTTTGAGGATTGGTATATCAGTAACAGAAATAAAATTAGCCAGTCGAAACTGGCTAATTGGCAATCAGATATAAAGATTGGGTCGTATGATTAATCAGCTAAGCTGAATTCATTCCCCATGTCTTGCACAGTACGGCCGCTGCTTCTTGAGAAGCTGTGACCCACTTTGCTTTTATTAATTGCTTTTAAGTATTTTTTCCAAAGTTTGGCAGCATGTAAGGTGCTTTCACCTTCATCATTTACCTGCACTACAAATAATTGCTCTTCGTCATTTTCAGGCTGCAACGTCTCATTCGCCAGTGCACTTAACGTATGGCCGTAGCTTTCTAAAAATTCAGCTTCTTTCAACGTAAAATGACCGCTTCTTGATAACCCATGTGAAAATGTGTGGTCGCCATAAAACAGTGTTTTACCTTTACGGATCGTCGTATTCATATGTTCCCCTAAGTGGTTTGCCATATAACGGTTAAATAAAGTGAGATACAACTGATTAATCTATACCCAGCTTTTATGAACAAATTATTGCCAAGAGCAAAGAAAGCTCTTATTTGCGGAATGTATGTAAAAACCAATGAGAAGAAAAACAAAAAATATTTGTCGTGAAGATAATATTTTTTTACATTGAGGCCATTACAAGAAGAGAGCCATAACAAATGGATATTAGAGTCTTTAAAACGTTTATCGCCGTTGCAGAAAATCGCCATTTTGGACGCGCTGCAGAAACTTTGTATATCACCCAAGCTGCTGTCAGTGCAAGAATAAAACAACTTGAAGAGTTTTATAATACGGCTCTTTTCATTCGAGAAAAAAATAATTTAAGGCTAACCCCTGCCGGTGAAGCTTTGTTATCTCATGCGCATTTGATGGTGAGCCAAATGGCACAGTCTAAGCTCTCTTTATCAATTGCCGCCATGCAGAAAAACACCTTTAGCGTTGCAGCCACGCCCAATGTCTGGGACGCTTTTTTTAGCTCACGCATTCAAGACATGCTGGCACTCTTTGACGACCTAGTTGTTGGGGCTGAGCTCTCTGTTCGTGAGGCAATACAAAGAAAATTAGAGGACCGCTCATTAGATGTGGGCTTACTCACCGATCCGATCAAAGACAGCGATTTTTGTAATGAGTTAATAGGTCACTTTGATTTGTCATTGGTTGGGAGCCGCCCTCAATTCGACGCCAAAGTAGAAGATTATGTGTTAGTTGATTGGGGCATCACTTTTCAAAAAGAACACGCTTTACACCATAAAGTCACCCCCAACTTTAAAACCTCTGCCGCTATGATTGCGCTTGAAGTGTTACAAACTAAAGGTGGGTTTGCCTACTTGCCTTACCCTCTGGTTCAAGCATTAATTGAAAACGGCGAGTTATTTGAAATCGACACACCGTTACAAATTAAGCGACCAATTTACTTGGTTTATCGTAAAAACAACCCTCAGGAGAAATTAATTACTGAGTTTAAGGCATTGTTTTCTAAGCTTCAGTAGTAGAAATCTCCGCTGCGATAAATTTAAAATACTCTTGTGATAAATTTGTGAATAATTAGCCATAGTTTCGCGATAACTGTCTTGCAAACTAGATTTGTGTTTAACAAAACTATAAAGAGCAAGACATGAACAAAACAACAAGTGCACTCATCGCAGGACTAACATTAATGGCTGGCGGTACAGCAATGGCCGCTGATGTAGAAGTAAAAATTACCAACCTCACACAAGGTATTTATTTCACCCCGCTCCTTGTCGCAGCACACAGCAGTGACGCACACCTTTACCAAATTGGCAGCAAAGCGTCTGAGTCATTACAAGCAATGGCTGAAGGCGGCGATATTTCAGGTCTTGCGGATGTGCTATCAGGCATCAATGCTAGCGCTGCAGCGAATCCAGCTGAAGGGTTATTAGCACCCACCGCATCAACTATGGCGATGGTTGAAAGTTCTGAAACTAATTCAACCCTGTCTATTGTCGCCATGATGTTACCAACCAACGATGGCTTTGTGGGCCTTGATGCTTGGCCTATTCCAACTGAAGCAGGCACATATCATATCTACCTAAATGCCTATGATGCAGGCACAGAAGCAAACAACGAACTGGTTGTTGATGGCTCTGGTGCACCTGGCTCATTGGGTATTCCAGCCTCTCCGGGTATGGCACCGGGTACGCAAGGCAGTGGTGTAACCAATGAAGAAACCAACATGATGGTACATATTCACCGCGGGAATTTAGGTGATGACGAAGCAACAGGCGGGAAAAGCGACTTACACAACACAGTACACCGTTGGTTGAACCCAGTAGCTAAAGTGACTGTAACAGTAAAATAAGGGGCCTAACATGAAAGCACTCAAATTATGTGCGCCTGTATTTGCAGGCCTATTACTCGCAGGTTGTGGCAGTGACAACAATGATGTGATGCTAGAAACACCTATGCCTACGCCGCCAGCAGCAGAAGAAATTATGCTAAAAGTGACAGCGGTGAACCTCACTAACGGACAGCCACTTTCGCCAATTGGTATTGCACTACATAAAGAAGGACAATTTTGGCAAATCGGTGAGGCGGCCAGCGCCGAATTAGAAACCTTAGCTGAAGGCGGGGATAATTCAGGGCTACTCGGATTAGATGTGGTTATGATGTCAAGCTCAGCAGATACTCCACTTGCACCTGGCGCGAGCCAAGAGTTAATGCTCACTACCGAAAGTCTTGAAGACTATAAATTGTCTTTAATCACCATGATGGTGAATACAAATGATGGTTTTACCGGTCTTAATGCTATGGACGTATCAAACCTAGCGGAAGGCGACAGTATTTCTATGCGTACCCATGCGTATGATGCAGGTACCGAAGAAAATACTGAAGCACAAGGGACTATTCCTGGTCCTGCAGATGGCGGAGAAGGCTTCAATAGTGCCCGAGAAGACATGGATAAGGTCGCAATGCATCCTGGCGTTGTCGGTAATGAAGACGGGCTCTCTAGCTCAGTGTTAGATAGCACGCATAAATTCGATAACCCACTAATGATGGTCACAATAACAAGAATGAAATAAGCCCGACATGCCCATTACACGGCGTGTAATGGGCATTGCAAAGTAAATAACAGCCTATTAAAGGCATGATTTACGTTAAGAGGGTTGAAATATGCAGCATAAAGTATTGGTCGTTGAAGACGATCTCGATATTGCAGGGTTAGTTCAAGTGCATTTAAAAGAATTGGCACTTGATGTTGAACACGTAAGCGATGGGGAAAGCGCCATGGCAAAATTAATGCAAGACCATTTCGATATCGTGCTACTCGATATTATGTTGCCTGGCATGGACGGTCTTAGTGTTTGCCGAGAGATCAAATCTCTATTTCCTCATATCAGCGTGGTATTACTGACCTCTAAAAGCAGTGAGATGGACAGAGTAATTGGCCTAGAAATTGGTGCCGATGACTATATTTGCAAACCTTTTAGCTATCGAGAATTCCAAGCAAGGATCAAAGCCCAGATCCGCCATATTAAATTGCTCAAAATGCAGCAACAGCCAACCGATACAATCGCAACAGCGCCAACTGCCTTGATGTTAGGCGCGCTGCAAATCGATACAGGGGGTCACGAAGTCTTTATCAATGATCAACTTATTGACCTCACCGCAACCGAATTTGATTTGATCCACTTCTTTGCCAAACACCCTAATCAAGTATTTTCACGTGCCCAATTACTCGAATCAGTTTGGGGTTATGACCACTCAGGTTACGAACATACCGTTAATTCACACATAAACCGTCTTCGCAGTAAGTTAGGTAACTTATGCCAACAAGACATTATCGAAACCGTGTGGGGTGTGGGTTACAAACTTAACGCCAAATCACTGCAACAGGCATCATTATGATCCAATCTCTTTATCAGCGCCTCAGTCTGACTATTTCAGCGGTGCTTTTCATCATTCTTATTTCGTTTGTGACTTGGACACAGTGTGTGTCTGAAGTGTCTCGCTCTCAAGCCGAGCAAAAACTGCATTTAGGCCTTGCAGAGCACCTAGCCAATGATAACCCCTTGCTAAAACAAGGCGTTTATGACTATAAGGCCCTTGAAAGCCTATTTCATACATTAATGGTACTGGGCCCGTCTTTTGAGTTTTACTTTGTCGATCCTAGCGGCAAATTAGTCACCTACTCCGCTAAACCTGGCGATGTTAAAAAGCAAAGTGTCGATTTACGCCCTCTGTTACAGCTCATAGAAGAGCCACACAACTTACCGATTTTTGGCGATGATCCGCGCAGTTTTGATCAACAAAAAATCTTCTCTGTTGCACCGGTTTATAACAACGACACGCTTCAGGGGTATTTATATGTGATTATCGGCTCTTCAGCCTATGACTCTATTTTTACCCAGATCAGTAGTTCAGATCACTTGTTTCAACACTCCGCTGGCTTGTTGATCTTATTGATCATTTTACTATTCGTAGCGGTACTACTCTTTCGCTATATCACCTCGCCCCTTAAGCAACTGAGTGACTTTATTCACAAAGCAGAAGAAGTGAAATTTGATTTAACCGAGTTGACTATGCCACAGTGGTCAAACTCTGATAACGAAGTCCACCAGCTTGGCAACAGTGTTAATCAAATGCTGGTGACCATTAATCAGCAGATGGCACAACTCACTGAACTCGACTCACAACGCCGTCAATTATTAGCCCACCTCTCTCATGATTTGCGAACTCCGCTTGCCTCATTGCAAGGGTACTTAGAATTGATTGAAAAACAGCATGCCAAGCCTGAGCAACAGATGCATTTTCTGCAAGTTGCACTTAAAAACTGTATTCAATTAAAGAGTCTCATAGATCAAATCTTTGAACTCGCGCACCTTGAATCTGGTCATGCCAATGTGCAATTTGAAGTGTTTAACTTAGGTGAGTTGATTTACGACATTTTGGCCAAGTTCGCGCTAAAAACTGAGCAGGCCAATATTACTTTAACAGTGCAGCCGAAAACATTTGATGCCCAAGTTTACTCTGACATCGCCAAATTAGAGCGGGTGCTAACCAACTTGATTGATAACGCCATTCGACATACGCCGTCGGGAGGAAACATCACCATTGAAGTCAGCGAACACAATAAACAATATGCCTTGGCCGTGCGCGATACCGGACTGGGTATCAATGCCAAAGAGCTGCCTTATATTTTTGAAGCCCGTTACAAGGCAAGCAACAGTCAAGGCTGTAAAAAGACCCATGCGGGTCTAGGGCTGGCGATAACCTCCCGCCTTATTCGTTTGTTAAAATCAGAGATCAAGGTTGATAGCGAATTAGGTAAAGGCACCGAGTTTTCTTTTGCTGTGCGTAAAGCCGCAGATTCACTTAATTAACCTGAACCTAGATTAATTTAATTAAACAACTTCCTTAGCTCGCTGGGCGTCATGCCCGTCCAGCGTTTAAAGTTGCGGCGGAAGTTTGTCACATCTGCATAATCTAGTTGTTGCGCAACTTGCTCGTTTGAACAACCCCGCTCACTTATATGGATCACCGCTTGCTGCTTTTGTAGCTGATCTTTCAAAGCTTGCAAACTGGTATTGTGGGCTTTTAGCTTCCTTTTTAAAGTCGCCACACTCACACCTAAACATTCACTGAGCTCAGTTGCAGACTGTTTAGGACTCAGAGCGAGTAATGAACAGACATACTGTAAAAAACCGACATTATTTTCTGCATGTTTTGATTGCTGAAGATAGAAACCACGCATAGAAGTTAATGCTAAAGTTTGTGGCCGATACATGTAAGTAGTGGGCACACTCACCATAAAACAAGGCTGTGAAAAATGATATTGCAGCTGCAGATGCGATTGGTATTGTTCCACATGTTTAGGTTGCGCATAGGGCAGTTTGACCGTTAAATGCGTCACCATGTCAAAGCGCCATCGGCATAATTGGTCAATCACGGCTATCAGAAATTCGGCCATAAACTCCATGCAAGGCGCTGAAACCTGAGCTACCGCGGGATTCACGACAAAATGGCGCGCATTCGCGCTATGATAACTTTGAAAGAACATCAATGGCCAAATTTGCGCTTGTCTAACTTGTAAGACTCGACTCATATCTAACAAATTCCGGCTATTAAGTAGCGCTTGAAAAGCCGCTTCAGGTTGGCTAAATAGCCAATGTCTTGCCACTAAAAAGCTCACGCCATCTTGACTTAGGAGCGTTTGAGCATTGTCAAAAATTTGCACCACCTGCTTAAAACTCACTCGCTTGTTTGGCTGGTGTAAATCTTCATTAAACAGACGACTGCCTTTGAGTAACTTATGACTACTCACCCCTCTTTGTTCAGCCATCTCAATCAAAGGCAGTAATAATGGCTGCATTGCCAAAATAGCACTATCACTTTCAAATACCTGCCTCATGCCGCCACCGCCTTGAGTTCATTTAAGCTTTGGCTTAAACGTTGTAACAAGGTGTTGTGATCGTCATCTTTACGGGCTGACATACATTGCCATTGCACACCTTCAAACCCCAGTGCGCTATTGTGATTATCATACGGCGTATGACTGGCAACCATTTGTGCCACCTGTTCAATCACGGCGTGTGCTTTGACTAAATCAGTATCAGGTAACAACACAATAAACCTATCAGAGGCATAGCGGCAGGCCAAATCAGATTCTCGCAAGTTAAGCGTGATGATCTGACCAATATCTGAGAGCAAACTATTGCTTCGCACGCCCCCATATTTACGATTAAATTCACTGAACCCTTTAATATCAAGTAAAGCCATACAAAATCCAGTACCATTGTCGCGGTAAGCGTGTAACTCGCGCGCGACCTGTTTTTTCATATAATCAGCGCGGTACAAGCCAGTAATAAAATCTGTTAAGCCATGCTCACGATAGAAACGCTCTTTCTTTTGCAATAGATGATTTAAGACCTGTTGCTCGTGATACCAAAAATACATTGCTAAGCTCATCAGCCCCATTCCTAAAGTCGCAGGAAGCGCCTCTAAACTCGTTAACCAGTCATATTCAAGATCAAAGCGATAAAATTCATCTAAGAAATCTAGCAACAAAGAAATATGTAAGGCACTCAAGCCAAGAAACAATAAATTCGTTACCTTGCCTTTAGGCCGAGTGAGCAAGGTCGCCAGTAACCAAATCAAGGTCATCACCGCGATACCGCCCTCACCAAAGCAGTCAATCCAATCTATCTCGCTGGCAGGCTTGGCACTACCAAAAAGGCTCACCATACATATTGCTGCGGCAATAAACACTCCTAGCAATAGTAATAGTCGCGTGTGAAGTTTTAAAAATGAATCGGTCATAACAGCAAATAAGCGCTTAAAAGTATCACCATGCTACAAAGCTGGCAGGTTTTATCGTAGGGTCACTTTAGCTCATCAAAGGTGATGCGATTATGACAACTCGGCACTTTTCCCCATGTTTTATGGCACTTAAAACAATCACACCAAGATTGTAGGGGGTCATATTGGCTCAATAAGGCAAAAAATACCGACGAAAAACCTCGTTTTAAGCGAATTTTGACTACTTTGCTTTTGTACTGACATATTTCTTTAATCTGAGTTCTCTACTTTTGCCGTCGTTATCAATAAACACAAATACTCCTGTGCAAACTGAGAAGAGAAAGATGAAAACACATAAACCGTCTAGATTTACTCGTTCTAAAATCGCATTAGCTACCACTTGTGCATTATTAAGTTCACACGCTTTTGCCAATACCCTTGAAGGTCGTATTACAGATGCCAATAATTCAGTGTACTTTGAAGGGGCCAAGATCAGCATAAAAGAATTAAACCGCACCATCAGCTCTGAACGCGATGGTCGATTTCGCTTAACAAACCTACCTGCTGGTCAATATACCTTAGTAGTGGATTATCTAGGCGCGAAAAGTGTCGAACGTCAAATCATCATCAAAGAGAATGAAGTACTCACTCAACGTATTGCTCTTGAGAACCAAGACGCCTACATCGAAGATGTCATTGTGGTGGGTCAACGCGCAGGGCAAGCTGGCGCGCTTAATCGCCAGAAAAATGCCATGGGCGTAAAGTCTATTGTTAGCAGCGACTCAATAGGTCAGCTTCCTGACCAAAATGCGGCTGAAGCGTTACAGCGTTTACCCGGTATGTTTATTCAACGCGACCAAGGCGAAGGCCGATTTGTTGGCATACGAGGTATCGACCCCAGTTTGAATAATGTCACCATCAATGGCGCAAATGTGCCCTCACCAGAATCTGGTGTTCGTAGTGTCGCCATGGATGTGATCCCAAGCGAGCTGGTGCAAAGCCTTGAAGTCAGTAAAACCGTTACCCCAGATATGGATGCCAGTGCCATCGGTGGCAGCATCGAAGTCAAAAGCTTAAGTGCCTTTGACCGTGAAGGTCAGAGCTACAGCGTGAATGCACAAGCCACTTACAACGAACAAGTTGAAGCCACCAGCCCTAAGCTCTCTGCCAGCTTTACCGACGTTTATACCCTCAACAAACAGTTTGATCTGGGTATAGCCACAGCCCTATCTTGGTCTGAACGAGAATTTGGCTCGCACAATATGGAAACCGATGGTGGCTGGCAAATGCTCGAACTTGAAACTGACAATGGTGAAGAAGTAGAACTATTTGGTGCTGAGGAAATTGAACAACGCCACTATAAGATTAAACGAGAACGTTTAGGCGCAGCCCTAAACCTTGATTTGCACAGCAATGATTTCAGCAAATACTACCTGCGTACACTGTATAGCGAGTTCTCAGATGATGAGTTCCGTCTGCGTAATGAGTATAAGTTTGATAAAGGTGAATTAGTCTCAGGTCAATTTAACGACTCAAGCGCACAGTTTAGTGGCGCAGAAATGGATCGTGACACCAAAGACAGATATGAGTCACAAACCATTTTGTCATTAGTCACGGGGGCCGAACACCAACTCAGCGATTGGTTTGTGGAGTATAGCATCGGGTATTCTAAGTCTTCTGAAGAAGAGCCCAATCGCATTGATGCTGATTTTGCGGGAGAAGACTTTACACTCGGCTACAGCCACTTAGGCCATGCGCCTGCCCTGACACAATCAGCCAATGCCCACCAGCTCGAAAACTTCGAATTAGATGAGTTAGTTTGGGAAAACAACAATACCGAAGATGAAAGCCTGAGTTTAAAGCTAGATCTAAGCAAAGACTTTACCTTAGCTGGCTACAACACCCAGCTCAAATTTGGGGCGAAATATGCGCAACGTGAGAAATTCAATGATGTGCGCACCACAGTCTTCGATGGTGGCTTTAATGATGCCACAACTGCGCAATTTGCTGCGCCATCGCCCGATTGGTCACTCAGTACTTTTGGCCCGGGTTTATCTCGTTCTGAGATTGCACGATTTGTCGCAACCAACCGTGCTGAGTTTGACGTTAATCAATTAGATTCTGATATCGAAACAAAAGGCAAAAGCTTTACCAGCAACGAAGATATCTTTGCCGCTTACGCCATGTTCACTATCGATATGGGGGCTTGGCAGGTGATCACCGGCCTGCGCTATGAAGAGACTGATTACAGCACATCAGGTAACAAAGTAGAGCTAATTAAAGACGAAGTAAACGATGATGAGCGTGTTGAGATTAACCCTTGGGCAGTTGATAAAGACTACAGTCATTTATTACCGAATTTAACTGTTCGCTACGATATTAATGACAAACTCGTGACGCGATTTGCGTACACCAGCACCCTAGCTAGACCGGGCTTCTCAGATTCTGCGGCATTTCAAATCATTGAATCAGAAACCACCGAAGAAGATGGTCAGATTGAAACCGAGCGTAAGGCTGAAGTCGGTAATCCGCATTTAGACCCATATGAATCGACGAACCTTGACTGGTCAATTGAATACTACCCGGGTCATATTGGCGTAATTTCAGCTGGCGTATTCTACAAAGACATAAATAACTTTATCACCACTGAAGAAGTGCAAGATAACGGACAGTGGGATGGCTTTAAAGAAGTGATGCAAGCAGTCAATGGGGGGGAGGCCAGTCTCTCAGGCGTTGAGCTTGCTTATACAAAGAACTTCAAAAGTGGCCTGATGTTGTCAGCAAACGGGACTTTTATTGATGCCGACGACAAGCTGCCAAACCAGTCTGACACCGTTGCGAATTTAATGTTCGGCTATGAAAGCGACCATTTTAGTACGCGTTTAAGCGCAAGCTATAAAAGCAAAAGCTTCTCTCATGAAGATAACGATGCCCGCGTGATGCAAGACGCACACACTCAGTTAGATTTCAGCGCCAAGTACTACTTTAATGACCAAACGCAGATCTACTTCAATGCAGTCAACCTAACTGATGAGCCTTACTACCTTTACCACGGTCAGAGTCAATATAACTATCAATACGAAACCTATGGTCGCTCGTTTGAGCTGGGCTTCACATTGACCTCTTTTTAAATTTTTAACTTTATGGAGCCGCAAGTAAAAAGCTTGCGGCAGCAGTATGAAAAAGTCTCAGTTAACCTCACTCATCACAGCCACTTTGCTTACGGTCGGTTGTAGCTCAGTTGCGCTAAACGCTAAAGACACACAGCAAAATATCGCCTTTTTAGCTTTTGGAGATGGCGGCTACCATGTCGATTACCCAAAACAAAAGCACATTGATAAACCGAAAACAAAAGAGGAGTTTATCGCAGCAGAAAAAGCCGACTGGCTTGCTGAGCACCGCCCGATTGACGAATTTGGCCATGCACCTATTTATATTTATCCAGGTACAAATATAGCCACAGAGCAAGGCGGTGCGTTGCCTGTCGGTAAAGCCATGGCTGAATTTTGTAAAACCGCAGAGTGCCAGTTTGGCATTCAGCTGGGCGACAACATTTATCCCGATGGCGCAGGTGCAAAAGATGGTAAAGACGATCAACAACGTATGAACAATCTGATCAAAGCACCATTACAGCCTTTATTTGATCAAAAACCGGATCTTGTTGTTTACTCTGCGCTCGGTAATCACGATTGGAAAACCTCTCGTAAAGGCGTTGCGCTGCAAACAGAATGGATGAAAACACAGCCTAACTTTTATATGGCTGAGGACGGCTATTACAGCTATAAAAAAGGCTCGCCTGGTAATGATGTGGAGTTTTTTGTACTCGACACCAATATGTTGCTGTCGGGTCAACACTACTATGAAGTACCACTACTACCCGATGGCTCAGAGCAAGGACTCGCCTCAGCTTTGGCATCTGGTGCTGCCAGTGTGGAAGACATTGAAAAACATGAAGAGCCTGTAAATGGAGAAGATCACAAGCAGCTTGCTTGGCTTGCCAAAGGCTTAAAAAATTCAACAGCTAAATGGAAAATTGTTTACGGCCACCATATCTTATGGTCAATAGGCGGCACCAAGTACGATGAGGGCCATGTATTGCGCCGTTTAATTTTGCCAGAGTTGTGTCAACATGCCGACGCTTACATTGCAGGTCATGAGCACGACTTAGAGCTGCTTACCGATGATTGCTCACGCTTACTGCCGAGCAATAACAAACCTAAGCTACCACTTATCATCAGTGGCGCAGCTTCAAAAATGCGTGGCACGCATACCCCCTTTGCCGAGCAGCAAGAAAAGCGTTATCCAGAATATGACTTAGTGTGGTCGAAGAGTTTTACCTGGGGCTTTGCTCACATAGAGCTGGATAATCAAGCAGATGAAATGAAAGTACAATTTTATTCAACACCAACCGATGGCAGTGGCAAACCAGTAAAAGAGCAAAGTTTTAGCTTCAAGCATCGTAGTGACTAACCCTTTATTTATTTAGTTAACAAGCGCACACAAAAAAAGCCAGTGTAAACACTGGCTTTTCATTTAAATTACGAGAGATAATTACTGCTGAATACGACGTATACTTAAGTTATCACCACCATTACTACTCACTTGCTGAACTAGGCTAACGCCTGCAACATCCAGAACATGGAGTGTCTCCATTGTATGCGCTGTTTCAGAGTCTTTAGATGTCTCTTCAGCTAACACATAGAAATGTTCACCAATTTGACCACCGTTATGATCTATATCCGCACTGAATAGGCTATAAGCTTTGCTGCCTGATTGCGTTTCAAGTGACCCCGTTGATCCTGTACCTGGCACAATGGCAATGTAGGACACTACTTCTGTAGTATGCCCTTCATTCAGTGTATCTTGTTCGAAAAATGCAGCTTTAAAGCCAGTATTTGAGATGTCTTTCACACGAGTCGCAATCGTGTGACCACCCTCATAAGTTTGTACTTGCAAGAATACATATGGGTTATTCGCAAAACCTTCTGCAAAGCTGATGTCTTTAAATGTTTTCGTACCATCTAATTCGAAACTCCCCACTTCTAATACAGTACCATCAGCCATCGTATAACGACCTTGCTCAAGGGCCATATAATCAAACGACTCTTTCCAAGGGTGTACTTGGTCTAAGTAATTCCATTCTTTAAAAGCAACCTCAAACGAATTTGGCGCGACATTCTTCACGCGGTTTACACCACCGTGACCACCATTAAATGTGGGAGCGGAGGTAAATACAGCTGGGTCATAAAAATTCGTATCACCAAAGCTATAAGTGCGCCACTTATGATCCAAATCTTTAAAAATACTATTTGAGATAAGCGTGATTTTGTTATCTAGTGCACAAGGATCTTGGCTATAACACGCCACAGCACTGTCGGTATTGGTAGCTAAATCATTGATACGAAGTGGTAGTGTTGCAACCAAGCAAGTGCCACCGGTGTGTGGGTTAAGCTTATAAAGCTTAGATTGGTTTTTATGCCCATGATCATTAATGACTGTGCGACTGATCAGCATATCGCCATTTTGCGCCAAAGTAGCACCTGTCACAGCGATAAGGTTATGATCCGACAATTTACTCATGCTGTAATTTTCTGGATCTGTGCGGTCTATCAAATAAACCGAGCTAGAGGTCACTAAGTACAGCTCACCATCTTTAAACACTAAATCGCCACGATACTGGCCATCAGTGTTATCAAAATGCATTAGCGCAGTTGCACTGCCATCTAATTTATTGATGCTATACAATTTGTCATAGCTATTGGCTATGAGCTGATCATTTTCAGCATCATACGCCATACCAATCACAGATTTTGTTGTACCATTTATTCTGTGATGTGTTTTAGTTGCAAAGTCATAATAAGCAAGTCTGCTATATTTAAATCGATCGCCCTGAACCGGAATTTGCGCAAGTACTTCTTCTGGAGCGTCAAGCTCACTCAAATCCACTTTATATTCAAAAGGGATTGGTGAAGACGCATAGTACATACGGTTTAATGTTGAATCATAAGCCATAGCGGCTGAGCTAAATTCGGCCATTGAAAGCGCTTTAGCTGTTTTATCTTGCTCTTGCAGGCTAAATAAAACACCTGGAGCACCGCGACCAGAGTTAATAGAAAATAGTTCACCTTCACAGCTATTAGCTTCAACTTGAGTAGCCAGTGTTGTTGCTGAGAACGCAAAAATAGAAAGAAAAGTGTGTGGCATCTTTAGCATAATTAGAACCCTAATTAATATCCTAATAAAAAATGACACAAAGAAATGACACATATGTTCCGATTTATGTGGGCCTCAATCCCTCAAGGTAGGTGCTTCCATTATAACTTTGTAACCTGAATAGACTATGCCAACGTTAGCATCCAGATGCAAATGTTTTATTAATGTAAATAATTAAACGGTCAAATTTGGAGGTTAAGCGGTTTTCAACTTCCCTCTTCATTCTACGGCATCATGATATTGCAATAACTCAGGTTGCGCTAAAACAGCAGCTTTGATGGCTTTATCTAATCGCTGAATTAGTGTTTGCGGCACACTCTTATTACATGCATACCCAAGCTTTGATTCTAGTAAAGGGAGTAACAAACGATAATTTTGAGGGTCTATTTTTGCACGCTTAAATTGGTAACGCGCAATCGCATCACCATATGCAATCAAATCAACCCGCTTATAATCAACCATTCTTACTAGTTCAAGGCCTGTTTTCAAATAAACAAATTGAGATTCAGGTATACCGTAATTTAACAAAGACTGATGACCAATATCGTTTTTAACAACACCAAAAGTTAATGCTTTATCTCGTTTTAACTGTTCAATCGAGATGCCACTATTTTTATGTGCAATCACAGCAACTGTATTGGGTATCACCAAACCTACAAAATTAAATAACTTTGCTCGAGATTCTGTATAAGTCATCGAAAATACACAGCTGTTTTCTTGTTGCTGTAACGCCTTATAAGCACGCGGCCATGGGGTTAGCATGATATTTGACGCATCCATGTGCCAATCAAGGTTTTGATACGCTGTGCGGAGCACATTAAAAGCAAGTCCATGTAACTGACCTTGGCTTTGATAGTTAAAAGGCGGGTAATCTTCGGTATACCACTGAATATTAGGTGCAGAGAGTTGTAAACTGATAGAAAGTATATATGTATTGAGCAACAATCCCGACATGCACCTTTCTCTAAAAATTTAACCACATGAAGAGTATAGAACATGTGTTTGAATAAAGGGCAATGAGCCTGAACTTTCATACATTGACTGTTAGCTCTTTGCTCACTCAAAGAAATACAGAGATTAACGCTTAATCACTTCACCTCTAAAAGGTGCTAGCTTGGCAAGTACCCGGTTTTGCTCACGATAACTGACCCCTGCATCTTCCATCGCTAATACCAATAGCTCGACAACACGATTAAAGTCTGCTTCATTGATATTCATGCCAGTGTGAATATCCACCATAGAGTCTCCTGTATATTTGCAAGGTCCACCGCTGATTTCACACATATGAGAAATAAAACCAGCCCTAAAGTGACTGACGCTCGATTTAGCAAAGTACGGTAAAATCGTTTTATCCTTCGCAATACGATTAATAAACGCATCAACAATCTGCTCTATTCCATGCTCGGCACCAAGTTGCTGATATAAGGAAGATTCAGGCTTTGTAGCACATCCGCAAAAGCTAATCAGCAACACAAGGCTGATGACTAAAAACACTCTGCTCATTGTTAAAAATATCCTGTCATTGATAAATACCAACCCGTTTGTTTTGGTAATGCTGCAATTGTACCTAAATCAATATATGCCGCCGTCACACTGATATGCTTGTTAGGAAACCATGCCACAAACACATCGCGCCAATTGCTTTCTTGCAAGCCTAGGTTATCTGGCTTTTGACGATACTCAACGCCCACCGCTAAATGCTGATTGAGCAAAACTGCCGACGATAACTCAAGCTGTAAACTACGACAGTGATCAACCGAGCCAAAGCCGAGTAATCCCATTTCATTTGCAGAAGTGCGGCGTAACGTGGTATTCCATAAAAGGTTATACCCAAATGCCGCACCTAAATGTAATTTACTGGCAGACAGATAATAGTCATAGCCTGCTGTTTCAGTTGCGCCCATCGCTTTGGCAATAGAAGGAGTATCAAGTTTTTTATGTTGCAAACCAAATGCCAGTTGCGGCCATTGACTATAAATCAAGTCACCATACAGCCTGACCTTAGCACCGATAATACTTTGTGAAAGCTCGGTATTTAAAGGATTAATCTTAAAATTTTGCTCAGCGTAACTGAACTCAAACCTGTCGAAAAAATTTGCTTGCGCGCCACACACATTTAAAGAGAAATCGTCCACATTGGCTTTAGTGCAAAACCCTGATACTGCCCACTCATCTTCTGTCGCATAGCCCGCTAATTGTGCCCAAGGAACCAAACCGCCCCCCGCCCCCCCTTCAACTTGAGATACGCCCGGTGTACCAAGTAATTTACCATTCGCTTGTGCTCTAAAGCTCACCGAGAGAAAGATAAATAACAGAAAGCTAGCAATCGTTATTTTCATCACTTATCACCTTAAGTTAAATCAGAAAATAGATTTTCGAAGCTATCTCTTTTCTCAGGCGGATTAACTTCAAGTATGAGCTTTATATTGTCATCAACAAACTTTAAATCATCTATTTTGATTGTACGAAGACGATCAACACCAATCTTTGCTCTCGCGTGCCAAAAGGTAATCGCCTCAATATGCTCTCTTGCATATGGCATAGTCACCAAGCCTTGCGAAGAGGTTTTCATTGCAGGCTTATCATCATAAACATAAATGTAGCCCACCATCGAATCATGAATATTACAGCCAAGTACCACTATACCGGATTCAGGAAAATCTAGCGGTGCTTTTGGCTGACCATGATAAAGCTTTAGCTCGAATGTTTTAGCCTCAGAAAACGAGTACACATGATGTCGAATATCATCGCTATTTGGAAAGCTCACCATTGCCCCTTTAGGCACTAATAAAACATTAGGTGAGAATGCCTTATTAACTTGATCCATAATATAAGGAGTTGAGTTTACATGGCTTAGATTTTGGTCGTCTTTCAACACAAAGCTTACCACCGCATCTTCAAGTGGCTGATTGAATTGATCGACAAGCTTAATGGTGGTTTGCGCTGATGCAAAAACACAAATGAACGAGCAAAATAATAGAATGATTAAACGAGGCATAATAAAACTTATAATGCAAAAATAATAAAATGGTAGGATTTTATCTATGGAATGTCTATAAGAGTGTTTCGAATTAAATCGACCAAATTTTTAACTTATTATAAGTAATTACCTTATATTTCCTTCGTTAATTTCTTGGAATCTAAGCATAAATAAGATACTTTAAGCGCGACTTACAACAACATGGATAATTCTTATGGAAGAAATAAAGCTATCCGCTCAACCTGAGCACAAAACACATCAAGTCCTATTTACTGGTAATACGAAAGACTATTTTGGTATTTGGACGGTCAACTGCTTACTAAGCATTCTCACATTGGGTATTTATTCTGCGTGGGCAACGGTAAGAACAAAGCAGTATTTCTATGGTCACACCTCAATAGACGGCCATCGCTTCAATTATTTAGCGACCCCCATGCAGATCCTTAAAGGTCGTATTATTGCCTTTGCTATTTTTGCGTTATACATCACTTTAAGTACTTACAGCCCAGCAATGGCTGTAGCCTTTTTCTTAATTTGGGCAGCTGCTATACCTTGGTTAATCAATCAAAGTCTACGCTTCAACTTAAGAATGACGAGTCACCGCAATGTGCGCTTTGGCTTTAAAGGTAGCTACTTAGACGCACTAACGCATTTTGTGTTACTGCCAATAGTCGGTGCATTATCGCTTTATATTGCGATGCCTTGGGTAATGAAAAAAATCGACACCTATATTCACAACAATATTGAATACGGAAATAAAGCACTAAAAGTTGAGCTTTCAGCAGGCCGCTACTATGGCGCAGTCTTAAGATGTTTAATTGTCGTGATTGGTTTTGGTGTGATAAGCGCGATTATCGCTGGCGTTATGGGCAGTTTCGGTGATCCTGGATCTCTTGGCGTAGCCATGGTGTTTATCTCACTAGGTTTTAACTTCTTAGCGATCAGCCTACTTGCAGGTATTTACCAAAGTAAGATCCGTAACCATATTTTTGCTAACGCTCAGCTTGAAGATGTGGCGACTTTTGAATCAAAGCTAGATACCGTTGAATACTCATTACTACTAGCAACAAATGCGCTAGCCATTATTTTCTCGCTTGGCCTTGCCTTCCCTTGGACAAAAATACGTAAAGCGAAAATGCTCGCAGCTGCAACCACTATTACCTTATCTGAGAATGCAGAACAAGTGATAGAAGTATATCGAGAGTCGCAGTCTTCACTCGCTGAAGAAGCGGCGAATGTGTTTGACGTAGATATTTCCCTAACTTAAGCATATGAAGATATTAGGTACTTTATATCCGGCAGGTAGCAGCAAAGCTGTTACCTGCTCAGCTGTGGTATTTGACTCAAAGCTGATGTTAAATCATGAAGGTGGCAAACAAGAAAGCTACGACTTTGCGAGTACGGTTTTAGGTGAGCCGATTTTAGGCCAATCCCAAGAAATTACATTCGGCGCTGGTAGCCGTTTTTTGCCTGAAGACGTGAAATTTCGCTGGCCGACAAAGCGTAAGCGTTTAAAGCTGGTTGAAAAGCTAGAGCAAAATCTATTCGCCGTTCTTGGCGCCATCATTCTTAGCCCAATTTTAATTTACGGTATTTTATTCAAAGCGGTTCCTGAGTTCGCTGTACAAACCTATGATTTAGTGCCCAATGCAGTGGTGCAAGAAATGGGTGAGCAGTCTATGTTTGCCATCGAAAAAGCAGTGCTTGAACCGACCACATTATCAGCGAAAGAACAGCAAATAGTGACTAAGCTTTGGGACGATAGTTTGCAAAAACTCTCTCTACCAGCAGATCAGTTTAAGTTGAGTTTCTATCAGTCTGACTTCTTTGGTGCGAATGCCTTCGCGCTCCCGCATGGCCAAATCGTAGTGACCGATGATCTTGTAAAAAGCATGCAAGAGCACCCTCTAGCACTGCAAGCTGTGTTGCTTCATGAAATCGGTCATGTTGAAAAGCAACATAGTATTCGTATGGCAGCGCAAGCAGCTGCGGGTGCAATCGCTTTTGCCATGATATTTGGTGATTTAGAAGGCTTTGCCGAAGTACTACTTGGTACAGGCTCAACAATTTTGCAGCAGCGCTTTTCACAAGATATGGAAAAAGAGGCGGACGAATACGCCCTACAGCATATGAAGCAGCACGGTATCGACCCCAAAGAGTTTGCCAAAGCATTAGAAATTATCGTTGAGCAAGCAGGCATTGAGCTTGAGAATGACAAGGAAGGCGCATGGAGTAAGTACTTATCTACTCACCCAAGCATAAAATCGCGCATTGAATATGCCAACGCTTTCTAATACCTAGTTGCAAGACAAATAATGAAATGCCACCCAAAACGCGGTGGCATTTTTATACCCACTGTTAAATAGCATTTAAAATAAGAAGATTGCTCTTAGAGAAAAGCATTAACTACTCATAGAGAAAGATATAAAGCAATAAACAAAGACACTATTTATACCAACCCTCTTAATTAAGTGGTCTATTTTGAGGCAAGGAAAGCTTGTCGATAACAAGGCGAAAATTATGCTATTTAGTTGTTCTAAATGAGAAATTTTTAGCGCGGTTAGCGGCAGCTTTAATCACTCAAAATGATTAAGTATTATTGAGGATTGGTATTATTAACTGAACAGCAGAAGAAATGAGCGAAAAACTTTTCTGAGGCAAATAAAAAACCCAACCGTAAATATTTAAATCTTAAACATTTACGGTTGGGTGTGAGTCAGCCATAAGCCGGGTTCTGTCCCTCTTGCGAGGTGATAATCATTCGTCTAGGCCTAAAATCGCTCTTAGGCTCAAGCAACCTACCCGGTTCCGATGTGGGCCACACCATAAGGAACCCTATTTGGTCTTGCTCCGGGTGGAGTTTACCTTGCAACCAACTGTTACCAGTGGCCCGGTGCGCTCTTACCGCACCCTTTCACCCTTACCAACCGAAGTTGGCGGTCTCCTCTCTGCTGCACTTGTCGTAGGCTCACGCCTCCCAGCCGTTAGCTGGCACCCTGCCCTGTGGAGCCCGGACTTTCCTCCCCCTGATCATTTTCGTCACAGGCAGCGATTATCCGGCTGACTCAGGCGGGCGATTATACGCAAGATGCAGTAAAATCACACGCTTTTTTGCGGTTAATCTTCTTTATCAGCAATTACTGCTTTATATAGCGCATTTTTCTTAAGACCAAAGTACTCAGCAACCACACCACAGGCTTTTTTCAGTGGCATTTCAGGCTCAAGTAAACTCAGCATTTTACGTGCATCAGCTGGTATTTCGTCTTGTTGTTTAGCTTTCCCAGGCAGCATTAACACCAGCTCGCCACGCTGCTTCTCTGGCTCATTGGTCAAATACTCAAGCAAGTCGCTCACTGAACCACTAAAGAAGGTTTCGTATGTTTTAGTCAGCTCTTTCGCGAACACCACATGTTGCTCTGCACCTAACGCCGTTTGCATATCCTCGAGGCTAGCCATAATCCGGTGAGTGCTTTCATACATAATACTTGTAATACCACTTTCAAATGCATCGACAAAGAATTGCTGACGGGCTTGGCTTTTCGCCGGTGTAAAGCCAATAAACTGGAATCTATCTGTCGGCAATCCCGAACAACACAATGCCGTGATCGCTGCACACGCGCCAGGAACAGGCGTAACATCAGCTCCCTCGTTGCGACATAAGTTCACAACCGCATAACCGGGGTCGCTAATAAGCGGTGTTCCCGCGTCTGACACTAATGCAATATCAAGCCCTTCGTTTAGCCAATCTAAAACCTGTTGTGCTTTTTGTTTTTCGTTATGATCATGCAGCGCAAAGGTTTTTGCTTTGATATTGAAATGGCTCAATAACTTACCCGTGTGACGGGTATCTTCAGCGGCAATTAAGTCAACCTCTGCTAAAGTTGCTAAAGCACGCTCACTGATATCGGCCAAGTTGCCGATCGGCGTTGCAACAACATAAAGGGTACCAATTTTGTCTGTATTCTGTGCTTTTGTCATTGAGCTCTCCAGTTTCAGTCAGTAAGATATCCCTTTGAGGAATGTTTATCGTTAGGAAGTTGCAGTGCGACTGAAAGTAATTTGTCTTGTAATAACTGTATTGTCGGGTTTATCGGCTTGTAGCACAACCGAAAAATCACCTGCTCGACCTCCTGCTGTGCAGAATCAGCCGCAAACTCAAGTACCCGAGGTCCTCAATGCGCAAGGTCTACTAAACAAAGCTCGCAGTAAAAAAGGCGCATCTCGCATCCAGCTGCTTTATAGTGCCCGTGAAAATGCTATAAAAGAACAAAACTGGCCTGTTTTGGAACAAGCCTGTCTAGCTTTAGAAAAAAACGAAACTGTTGATTATGTACAAAATAAACTTTATATCGCACTAGCGAGAACAGAACAAAATAATTACAGCACAGCTTTAAACATTCTTAAAACACTGAATGAAAGGCTATCGCTCTCTGAGCACCAAGCTTGGCATCAATACTTGATGGGCCGTATTTATGCATCACAGGGCATGCCAAAGAAAGCGCTTACTTATTATTTCAAAGCTGCCGATATCAGTTTTAATGACAAAGTTGAGGTTGCCAGTTTAAATGACGAAATTTGGCAAGCTTTACAACAACTATCTTCATATGCATTAGAACGCTTTGATAAAGGCTCAGTGATCCAAAGAGGCTGGATCAAATTAGCAAAATATCAGCAAATTTATATCGGCTCTGGCATACAATTACACCAGGCGCTAAATAATTGGCAACGTCGTTTTGTAAATCACCCTGCAACCTACATCTTACCTAAAAAGGTGCAAAACACCGTGAGTTTAGCACCTTACGAAGCTAACAAAATTGCTGTTTTGCTGCCTCAAAGTGGTAATAGTAAACGTTTAGGAAGTGCCCTTAAAAATGGCTTTTTAGCTGCAGTCGATCATAGTGATCTCAACGAAGTTATATTTATTGATGAACAGCTCAGTGTTGAAGACATCGAAAGACAATTATCGACACAAACATTTGATTTTATCATTGGCCCACTTCTAAAAGATAATATAGAAAAAGTTGCTGTCAGTAGCGTGATTCAAAGCACACCAACATTACACTTAAATAATAGCGACTCGCCGGCTTATGCTCAGCAGCAATACTTTTTTGCTTTGAACCCTGAGCATGAAGTAGATCAAGCTATGGTGCACTTTTTATCTCAGCAGTATCAAAAACCTATGCTGCTTGCAC
This sequence comes from Pseudoalteromonas phenolica, assembly GCF_005886345.1. Classification (GTDB taxonomy): domain Bacteria; phylum Pseudomonadota; class Gammaproteobacteria; order Enterobacterales; family Alteromonadaceae; genus Pseudoalteromonas; species Pseudoalteromonas phenolica_A. The sequence goes on along the minus strand of NZ_PNEC01000009.1, from coordinate 78,334 downwards.
CCGATACATTATCTGGTTTAAGACTGGTTAACCATTTTAATCAAGAGTGGCAAAAATATAGCCTAATTGAGCCTGAAGTTGGCTTATATACCGACAGTAAAGATATGGCTAAGGTTGTTGCAAACTTATTAGAAGTAGACGCTTCAAAAAGTCGTATAAAAGCCGTCAAAAGCTTGTTCAGAAAAGAAGTTGAAAGTGAAACTCGCTCTAGAATGGACATAGATGTTATTTACATTCTAGGTGATGCCATTGAAACTCGGTTATTAAAACCTTATCTCGATGTCAATGTTAGCACTTTTGCGAAACGTATCCCCTTGTATGCCAGTTCAAGAAGCTATTCGAAACGCATGGATCTTACTGACAAAGGCGATTTAGAAGGTCTTTATTTTACTGAGCAACCTTGGATGCTCAATAAATCAATCGATAAGTTTAATTTGAGAGCTCAGTATGATGCACTTTGGCCTGAGCAAGCTGATATAGAACAGCGTCTGTTTGCTATGGCATTTGATGCTGTGCAGCTCATACCAGAATTAAAGCAACTGGCGAAAGTGCCTGGCAAAACTTTTTCGGGATTAACAGGCCACTTGAGCGTTAAAGATGGCAATGTTGTGGAACGAAGATTAGAGTGGGCGCAATATCAAAAAAAACAAATAAAATTGGTGCAATTAAATGAACAGAAACCCACTCCTCTGTTTATGCAAAACCACAATCGTTTTCAAGAAAGTTTACGAGACTAATAAGTCATTGTAATCAGAAGGCATAAAGGAATGTCAGATGCTCAAAGGATTATTCGCAAATACACGCGCCAAAGGTCAGCATTACGAGAAGTTCGCTGAACAATACTTACAAGCTCAAGGCCTCACTGCCGTTGAGCAAAACTATTATTGCCAATATGGTGAAATAGATTTAATTATGCGAGAACAAAACACCTGGGTGTTTGTCGAAGTAAAATATCGCGGCAGCAGTCATTTTGGCGGGGCACTTTCCGCATTGAGTAGCAAAAAACTACAGAAGCTGCAGCGAAGTATTTTTCATTACTTAACGAGTAAAAAATTACAGAATGTACCAATACGCATAGATTACATTGCGATTGAAGGTGGCAGTTCAGATAGTATTAAGTGGATAAAAAACATATCTTAGTTATGCAAGAATCAATAAAAACAATCTTTACAGAAAGTATACAAGCGCAAATTGCCGCGGGAGAAGTGTTACCTCAAACACTTGAAGCATCCGCAATAACCATTGTTCAGAGCCTTATTAATGGTAATAAAGTGATTTGCTGCGGTGAGTTAAGCTGCAATATGCTTGCTGAGCACTTTGCTGGGCTATTGGTCAATCACTACGAAACTGAAAGACCTTGTCTACCAGCTATTTCCTTATCTCAAAATCATGTGCATTTAGATATGCACAGTAACGACCATGAGCAAGACAAATTTTCTCGGCAAGTTCGCGCTTTTGCGCAGCAAGGTGACTTACTGGTAATTTTTGCCATTGATGGTAATGAAAAGAGCATTGTTGCGGCGGTTGAAGCAGCATTGACTAAAGATATGAAAGTAATTGCATTAGTTGGGGATGAAGGGGGTGAACTCAGCGGATTACTAGGTCCAAATGATGTTGAAGTTTTAACACCAAGTAAACGTCCAAGCAGAATACTTGAATCACACCTTTTTAATATCCATTGCTTAAGTCAGCTTATCGATAACACTCTATTTCCTCAGGATGAACAATAACATGCAGTTTAAATTAATTACTTTATTGGCAATTATTTGGCTGCTTCAAGGTTGTGCCGCCGCAGTCGTAGCTGGTACAGCGAGTGCAGTGTCAGCCGCCAATGATCGCAGAACTATTGGCTCCCAAATTGATGATAACAACATAGAAATTAAAGCAACTATTGCTCTAAAAAAAGTACCTACGCTCAGCGAAAAAGCGAATATCAGCGTAGTAAGTGTTAACGGTACCATTCTGCTGGTAGGCCAAGTCCCTTCTAATAGTTTAATGTCACAGGCTGAACAGGCTGTCAGAAATGCTGTTGCTGTTAAACATATACACAACCAGCTACGAATAGGTACACGGATTGGTATTACGACCCAAACTCACGATACTTGGCTCACCTCTAAAGTAAAAACCAAGCTGCTGACCGCAGAAACGATTACAGGTAACAACATTAAAGTAGTAACTGAAAACAGTGAAGTATTTTTAATGGGTCTGGTTTCTGAAGCTGAGGCAGACCAAGCCGTAGAAATTGCACGCCATATAAACGGTGTTGCCAGAGTAATCAAAGCTTTCGAATACCTATAGTAGGGTGCAAAGGGTTAATGATAAGTGCGTAGCACCTCATTTCCTTTGCGCAAGAGTGGTGCAAATGGTTACCGACTGCGAACGAAGTGAGTACGGTTCTTTTGTGCAAGGTGAATTGATTTCGTGATGAAGTCACACTAAACACCATAACATTTGCTCCTAATGTATTATTACGAACTTGATAATTAACATATATCTACCTCTTACTATTCCATTAGCTCACTACTACAAACTTCAACACTTAACAGAATGGCTTATTTCACCTTGCGCAAACAGCACGTGCTTCGCACGCTAGTTTACACTGTATATAAAAAAACCCGCAGAAGCGGGTTTTTTTATATTTAAGCTTTGTAAATTGCTTATTTAATAACGCGAAGATGAGCGCCTTTTTTCTTTTCAGGCTCTTTAGGCTTCTCTTCAGCGGCTTCAACAGCCACTTCAGCTTCAACCTGCTGTTCTTCATCATACTCAGGAAAGGTTTCCTGAGTAAATACGGTGCCTTCACCGTTCTCACGCGCGTATATAGCTAATATAGCGCCCATAGGCACATAAACCTGCATAGGTTGACCAGAGAAACGAGCATTAAAACTCAACTGCTGGTTATCCATATCAAATTGTGTAACAGCACTTGGACTAATGTTTAAAACGATTTGACCATCTTGTACAAATTGCACAGGTACTTGCACTGCTGGATACTCAGCATTTACAACCAAATGCGGTGTGCAATCATTATCTACAATCCAGTCGTAAAATGCTCTTAGCAAATATGGGCGATTTGGCGTCATTATGCTCTGATCTCACGCTCAGCTTCTGTTAATGAAGCCTGGAATGAATCACGCTCAAATAAACGTAACATGTACTCTTTAAGCTCTTTTGCACCCGCACCAGATAAATCAATACCAAGTTCAGGTAAACGCCATAGTAATGGAGCTAAGTAGCAATCAGTTAGGCTAAACTCTTCACTCATGAAGTAAGGTGCTTCAGTGAAGATTGGCGCGATTGCTAACAAAGCTTCTGTCAGCTCTTTACGAGCTTGATCAGCATCACTTCCGCCTTGCTTGATTTTAGCGGCAAGTGTATACCAATCAGTCTCAATACGATGCATCATCAGACGGCTGCGACCACGCATTACCGGGTAAACAGGCATTAATGGTGGGTGCGGAAAACGTTCATCTAAATATTCCATGATGATGTTTGCTTCATATAAACCCAACTCACGATCGATCAATGTCGGTACAGTGCCGTATGGGTTAATTTCATGAAGCGCTTCAGGCAGGTTATCTTTTTCCGTTAAGTGAATATCAACACTTACGCCTTTTTCAGCTAAAACGATACGTACTTGATGGCTATACATACAGTTTGCACCTGAGAATAGCGTCATTACAGGGCGCTTATTGGCAGCTACGGCCATGCCTACCTCCATTAAAATTACAATAAGTAATAAATCATTATAAACAGCAATAGGGGCATGCGCCCCTATTACAAAATTACCTTAAAAATGTCTCACACTATTAGTGAACATCTCTCCAGTACTCTTTCTTCAAGAAGAAGGCTAAGATAAATAGAATTACTAAGAACCCTAATACTTTATAACCTAAAGCTTCTGATTTTAAGCGAGTTGGTTCACCAACATACGCCATAAAGTTAGTTAGGTCACGTACTGCTTGGTCATACTCGTCAGTACTTAACTCACCTGAACCATCAGTCGTAATCTCAACAACTTTCTTAACTTTTACACCGTGCTCTTCAACTTCTTCAAAACGCGCAGTTGGCACACCTTGAAGTTCTTGAAGTACGTGTGGCATACCCACTGAAGGGAATACTGAGTTGTTTACACCAAATGGACGACTTTCATCAACATAGAAAGACTTCAAGTAAGTGTAAATCCAATCAGCGCCACGAACACGAGCAACCAATGTTAAATCCGGTGGAGGAGCACCAAACCATTTTGCCGCATCATCGATTTCAATTGAGTTCTTGATGTGACTACCTACTTTTGAATCATCAAAAATAAGCGTTTCTTGACCAATTTCAACCGGAATACCGATATCACGGAATGTACGCTCATAACGCTGATACTGCATTTGGTGACAACCAAGACAGTAGTTCATGAACAACTTAGCACCGCGCTGTAAAGACGCATTGTCAGTTAAGTCATGGTTTGACTCTAGTAGTGGTACCGAAGGACCTGCTGCCATTGCGAAAGTAGGCAGCAATGCGAATAAACCAATAATTAGCTTCTTCATCATTTCGTTAACCTCTCAGGCAATGGTTTAGTCTGCTCATTCTTCGAGTATACGAATAGTAATACGAAGAACATGAAGTAAGTCACAGTCGTAATTCTCGATAGCACTGTAGACAAGTCAGTCTGTGGTGTTGCACCAGCCCAACCAAGGATGATGAACGTTACAACGAACTGAGCAATGTTCAGCTTGTGCCACTTACTACGGTAACGAATTGAACGAACCTTACCACGATCTAACCACGGCAGTAATGCCAGTAGTACGATCGATGCACCCATTGCAATTACACCCATTAGCTTATCAGGAATAGCACGTAGGATTGCGTAGAATGGCGTAAAGTACCAAACAGGGAAGATATGCTCAGGCGTCTTCAGCGGGTTAGCTGCTTCAAAGTTTGGCGCTTCTAGGAAGAAACCACCCATCTCTGGTGCAAAGAACACAACCCAACAGAAGAAGATTAAGAAACCAGCTACACCTAATACATCTTTAACTGTGTAATAAGGGTGGAACGGGATTGCATCGACAATGTCTTTCTTGTTTGTGTAATATTCATGGAATTGGAACTTAGGCTTATCTTCTTCAGCCACAGAACCTTTCTTACGCTTAATATCAACACCGTCAGGGTTGTTTGAACCCACTTCGTGAAGCGCAACAATGTGAAGGAATACTAGAATAACGAGTACAAGTGGTAGTGCAATTACGTGTAGTGCAAAGAAACGGTTAAGCGTCGCACCAGAGATTACGTAGTCACCACGGATCCACTGAGTTAGATCATCACCAATTACCGGAATCGCACCGAATAGTGAAATGATTACCTGAGCACCCCAGAATGACATCTGACCCCAAGGTAATAAGTAACCCATGAACGCTTCAGCCATTAATGCTAAGAAAATTAGCATGCCGAATAGCCATAGAAGTTCACGTGGTTTTTGGTACGAGCCATAGATCATGCCGCGGAACATGTGTAAATACACAACCACGAAGAATGCCGAGGCGCCCGTTGAGTGCATGTACCTCAATAGCCAACCGTATTCAACATCACGCATGATGTATTCGATTGAAGCAAATGCGCCTTCAGCAGAAGGAACATAGCTCATTGTTAGCCAGATACCAGTTAAAATTTGGTTAACTAGTACTAAAATAGCTAGAGAGCCAAACAAGTACCAGAAGTTAAAGTTTTTTGGCGCAGGATATTGCGCGATGTGCATGTTCCAAACACGCGTCATTGGGATGCGGTCATCAATCCAGTTGATGACGTTACCAACAACACCTGTTGAAGCGTTATCTTGTTTACCAGCCATTATGCAACCTCTTCTTCACCAACCAAAATGGTTGTATCATCAATAAAGGTGTAAGGTGGGATTTCTAAGTTTAGAGGTGCAGGCACCGCTTGGAATACTCGGCCAGCCATGTCGAACTTAGAACCGTGACAAGGACAGAAGAAACCAGATTCAGTACCTTCAACGAACTCACCGAAACCACCGTTAAAGAAGCTTGGTGAACAGCCTAAGTGAGTACAAATACCAACCGCCACGAAAATTTCAGGGCGCTTAGAACGGTATTCATTCTTAGCTGAATCTAATTGTTGAGGCTCTTCAGATTGCGGATCACGAAGTTGACCTTCGTGAGCTTTCATCTGCTCAAGCATTTTTGGCGTACGATTGATAACCCATACAGGTTTACCTCGCCACTCAACACGAATTAATTGTCCAGGCTCAAGTTTGCTGATATCTACTTCTACAGGCGCACCCGCAGATTTAGCTCGCTCACTTGGATTCCAAGACGCAATAAAAGGAACAGCAGCTCCAGCCGCACCAACACCACCTACAACAGAGGTAGCTATGGTCAAAAAGCGACGTCGGCTGTTGTCTACAGGCGCATTGCTCATCCACTTATCTCCACTATGATCCTCAACACTTGCTATATTGAGAACATCAGTTACAGCAGGTTAAATTAAGAAACTACAAAATAGACGCGATCATAAATAATTACCTTGATGAAAACAAGGTTATTACCCGTATCAAGACTAATAAAGCATGGATTTTACTACCCATTTTAATCGTAGCCTCGAAAGCTAGTTAGTTATGATAACGTTTTTATAACCACAATATACTGACCAAGATCAACCCCATCTATGAGGAGACGAGGGTACCCAAAAGGGCATCAAACCTTACTCACTTTACTTGCCCTGCAATTGTAGCAAAAAAAAGCGCTGATTTATCGTCAGATCTTCACTAATTACAATAAATATTGAAAATATTAGGTAAACAATAAGTCGAACATCGGTTGTTTGAGGTGGGTTTGGATCGGAAATGAAAAATATTTGGACTTCTAAAACAAAAAACCCAGCATAAGCTGGGTTTTTGAATTCTTGTAAACGTAAAAAATTAACGCTTCGAGAATTGAGTGTTCTTACGTGCTTTCTTAAGACCCACTTTCTTACGCTCAACCTTACGAGCGTCGCGAGTAACAAAGCCAGCTTTACGTAGAGTAGGACGTAGTGACTCGTCAAACTCCATAAGCGCACGAGTGATACCGTGACGGATAGCACCAGCTTGACCAGTTGAACCACCACCAGCAACAGTGATGTATAGGTCAAACTTTTCAGTCATTTCAACAAGCTCTAGAGGCTGACGAACAACCATGCGAGAAGTTTCACGACCGAAGTATTCTTCGATAGAACGTTGATTAATTACGATGTTGCCAGTACCTGGGCGTAAGAATACGCGAGCACTTGAACTTTTACGACGACCTGTACCGTAGTATTGATTTGCCATGAGTTAGCTCCTTAAATGTCCAGTACTTGAGGCTGTTGAGCTGCATGAGCGTGCTCAGAACCTGCGTATACTTTTAGTTTGCGGTACATTTCACGACCTAGAGGGCCTTTTGGTAACATACCTTTAACTGCTTTTTCGATAATCATTTCAGGCTTTTTAGCTTGAAGCTTATCGAAAGTGATAGACTTAAGGCCACCTGGGAAACCAGAGTGAGCATAGTACACTTTGTCAGTTGTTTTGTTACCAGTTACAGTAACTTTCTCAGCATTGATTACGATGATGTAATCACCAGTGTCAACATGAGGTGTGTACTCAGCTTTATGCTTACCGCGTAGGCGACGAGCGATTTCAGTAGCGATACGACCTAAAGTTTTACCTTCAGCGTCAACTACGTACCAGTCACGTTTTACAGATTCTGGCTTAGCAACAAACGTTTTCATTAAATAAAATCCAATGTTTCAAATTAAAACCACAGGTAACAAAAGTTACCGCTTTACTATGAGTGCTTGAACCCCTTCGAGTTTAAGACTTTTATGCCGCTCAAATCGGTGGCTAAGCCGACGAGGGCTATAGAACGCAACGTGGCAGGTCGCGGATTATAGCAACACAGAAGAGGCTTTTCCAGTGTGCGACTGTTTTTTCTACAAAAAAAATAATCGTGTTGATTTGAGCGATAAATTTATACCAATCAGCGTAAATAATTTGCGTATTATTTGCCGAATTTACTACTGATTGGCATTCATTTAGGCGAGATGTTCTCTTGCGAGGTATTCGTGCGACTGCATCTCTTGTAGACGACTGATACAGCGCCTAAATTCAAAATTAAGTGTGCCATCGGTATATAACTCTGTGATTGGCGCTGCGGCTGAGATAATAAGCGTCACATTACGCTCATAAAATTCATCAACTAAAGCAATAAAACGTCTGGCGGCATCGTCATTCTGCTGCCCCATCTGTTTTACATTAGAAAGGATCACAGTGTTGTATATACGACTGATCTCCATATAGTCTACTTGCGAACGTGCCGTTTCACAAATTTCTGTGAAATCGAACATCACAATACAATCGGCAACTTTTCGGGTTTTGATCAAACGCCCTTCGATTTCGATGGCTTCATCAAGTTTTCCCGGTTCAGGTGACAGCTTATCGAAATACTCAAAGAGGTTTTTATCTGCTTGTGTATCAAGCGGACTGTGGAAGATTTCAGCCTGCTCTAACGTTCTCAAGCGATAATCAATACCAGAATCAACATTTACTATCTCGGTATTTTCTTTCACTAGGGCGATAGCTGGTAAGAAACGAGCACGCTGAAGACCATTTCGATATAGCTCATCAGGCACAATATTAGAGGTAGCAACTAAAATAATGTCACGAGCAAATAATGCCTGCATTAAACCACCAAGTAACATGGCATCGGTAATGTCTTGAACAAAAAACTCATCAAAACAAATGATATCTGTTTCTTTTTTGAAAATATCGGCCACTGTTTCTAGTGGATCTTTGACTTCTTTGAGCTTTTTAAGCTCATCGTGAACACGATGCATGAAACGGTGAAAATGCACTCGCATTTTCCTGTCTGTCGGTAATGCCTCATAAAAGGTATCAACTAAGTATGTTTTGCCTCGACCTACTCCACCCCAAAAATAGAGACCGGTTATTTTTTGCTTTGGCTGTCGATTAAATAAGCGAGAAAAGAAACCTTGGGGCTGCTCTGGTTGGTTCACTATATCATCGTACAAACGCTGTAAATGCTTTACTGCATTTTCTTGTGCCGCATCATATTGAAAGTCATCTCGTTTTAGGTCTTGTTGATATTTTTCCCAAGGTGTCATCATTTTTCACAAACTAAGCGTTTTTATTTGAGGCATATATTAACACGCATCAAAACTCCGCGTATATTTAGCTGATAGTTTGAATTACATTTTTTATTACGTAGCCGAATAATTGCTACACTTATAGAGCGCGTATTTTTAAGGAGACTCTCTATGACAACATTTGCTTGGTTAGGATTAATTGTAGTAGTTGCTATTGCAGCATTTTTTTTAGGTTCAATGATCACCAAGAAACAACTTAAGCATGATGATTTAGAGCAACAAGTACAATCTGCAAAGCACGAATTAGAGCAATACCGCCAAGAAGTAGCAGATCACCTTGCAAGCACTAAGAAGTTAATGACTAAAATGCAAGACAGTTACTCTCAGCTGCTGATCCATGTCGAAGAAACAGATAAAGCACTACTAAATGTTAAACCTGCTATGCCTGATGAACCTTTCTTCTCAAAAGAAACCACGGAGCAACTACAAGCCTCGTTACAAAGTCGTCCTGAGCGCCGTCGCGAAGCGAAAAACGATACATTGTCAGCACAACCTAGCGATTATGCCGAAGGTGAAACAGGTATTTTCTCAGGCGAAAGCTCAGAAGTTGAGCAATCAAAAGCCTCTTGATGAACTTTTTTTAGCCCCCATAGTCAGTAAGTACAGTTACCAAAAATGACGAACTGGTAAGTAAGTCGAAATTTACTTACCCAACATCAATGGCTTATACCTAAAGCACCCTTAAACTTTTAAGTTTTAGGTATTAAGGCTTTTCGGAGTACTTATTGACTATGAAATTAAAACTATCGTTATTATCTGCTGCTATTTTTTCAACTGCTCTTTTCCTTTCCCCTACAGCCGTTGAAGCCAAACTTCCCGTTGCTGTAGACGGTCAATCATTACCTACCTTAGCGCCTATGCTTGAACGCGTTACGCCTGGCGTTGTCAGTATTCAGGTTTCTGGCGCAAAAGAGGTTCGCCGTCGTGTTGACCCTTTTGACTACTTCTTTGGCAACCCTCAACCTCGTAATCAAAAACGCCCTTTTAGTGGTTTAGGGTCTGGTGTGATTATTGATGCTAAAGAAGGTTACGTTGTCACTAATAGCCATGTTATCGATGAAGCCGATAAGATTATTGTTACTTTAGAAGATGGCCGTGAATTTGATGCAAAGCTAGTTGGTCGTGACAAAGAGTCTGATATCGCATTACTTGAAATTGATGCCGATGAGTTAACCGAAGTAAAACTCGCCAATTCTGACAAATTACGAGTCGGTGACTTCTCGGTTGCCATCGGTAATCCTTTTGGCCTGAGCCACACTGTCACATCAGGTATTGTCAGTGCGCTGGGCCGTAGCGGGTTGAATATTGAAGGCTATGAAGACTTCATTCAGACCGATGCGGCTATTAACCAAGGTAACTCAGGTGGCGCTTTAGTCAATCTGAATGGTGAGCTAATCGGCATTAACACTGCAATTCTTGGCGCTTCAGGCGGTAATGTCGGTATCGGCTTTGCAATCCCTTCAAATATGATGAAGAACCTAGTTGATCAAATTATCGAGTTTGGTCAAGTACGTCGAGGGTCTTTAGGTATTATTGGCCGCACATTAGATGCAGGCCTTGCCAAAGCACAAGATTTAGAAGTTCAACAAGGCGCCTTTGTTATGCAAGTTGTAAAAGACTCAGCAGCAAGCGAAGCCGGTATTAAAGCCAATGATGTGATTGTTAGTCTCAACGGTGATGAAATCCAAAGCTTCGAAGAACTTCGGGGTAAAATCGCCACCATAGGTGAAGGCAGAACCATTGAACTAGGTGTGTTCCGCGATGGCAGAAAACGCACCATAGAAGTAACACTTAAAGGTCAAGGCGAACTACAAGCTCAAGCAGATAAGGTTCACCCTATGCTACGTGGTGCTGTGCTGGAAAGTGGCGAACGTAACGGCAACCAAGGGGTCATTATATCTAGCATCGAAGAGCGCTCACCAGCTGCACGAGTTGGCCTTGAAGAAGGAGATGTGATCATGCAAGTGAACCGTCAGCGTGTTAAGAACATTCGCGATATGAGTAGTTTAATCGAAGATATTCAAGGTAACATCGTATTAGGTATTAAGCGTGGACGAGACTCTGTGTTTATTCTAATTCAATAACCTATTTTAAATTTTAGCTAATAAAATGCAGCGTCTTATTGTCGCTGCATTTTTATTTGTGCCATCATTACTATTCTGCTTTCAGTAAGATAAAATAACTGTTTGTTGTGTAATGAATAAAAATGAGCGATGGCGTGCTAAAACTTTTTAAATTTATTCTCCCCCCTCTGTTTGTCGGCCTTGGGATCGCATTTTTAGTGATTTGGTTCTCACCCAATCTAAAGAGCGCCATTTTGCCAAAGCTTGCCATGCCAAGCCATTACACCAGTAGCCATATGAGCTTTGCCGACTCAGTCGCTAAAGCCTCACCAGCGGTCGTGACGATTTTTTCTGAAAGTATTTCATCCATGCCTCGTTATCAACGACGTAACACCACCCAAGAACTAGGCTCTGGTGTAATTATGTCGAGCGATGGCTATATTCTGACAAACTACCATGTTGTAAACGATGCAGACCAAATTATGGTTATCCTGACTGATGGCCGCCGCTTTTATGATGTGCAAGTTATAGGCTTTGATACCATCACTGATCTCGCTTTGTTAAAAATTCCTGGTCAACACCTGCCAACTATCCCAACTGATGACGACTTTACTCCTCGCGTTGGTGACGTTGTACTTGCTATTGGTAACCCACTTAATTTAGGTCAAACCATTACCCAAGGGGTGATCAGTGCAACAGGAAAGCAAACATTAACAGAAAGTCAATATAATAACTTGCTACAGATGGATGCAGCTGTAAACGTAGGTAATTCAGGCGGAGCCCTAGTTAACTCAAACGGTATCTTAGTTGGTATTACCTCAGCACAGTTTAGAACACGTCTTAATATAGACATACAAGGGATCTCTTTCGCTGTACCTTATCAGCTAGCTAAGCAAGTCATGCAAAGACTCATTGCTGATGGCAGAGTAGTTCGCGGGTACTTAGGCTTTAGAGGAACAGCCGTTGATAGCTCAGGCAATGAAGTAACCGACTTATATACTCCGATCGTTGGGTTACTCATCAGTGAGCTTGATCCACTAGGCCCTGCTTGGCAAGCGGGCATGCAAGATAGAGACATTATCGTTAAAGTTGCGGGCCAATCGATTTCTAATCCGCAAAAAACATTACAGTTTATTGGCAATACCAAGCCTGGGACTGAACTTGAGTTTGAGGTACTTAGAAATGGTGAGCATCAGACTATTGCTCTGACTGTCGCTGAACTGGAAATTAACACGAACTAATTCAATTCGTTCACTCAGCCAGCGCAAGCAATAACATATAAAAAAGCGACCTCTCTAACTAAGTCGCTCTTTAAAATGAGAATAGATAAGTCGTGTAATACCAATCCTCATAGTTAAGTGATCTATTTTAGGATTGGTATAATTTAGTTGTGACGGCGTTTAATATTCGCACCTAACTTACTTAGCTTATCTTCGATACGCTGATACCCTCTATCAACATGATAGATGCGATCAACCACAGTTTCGCCTTGCGCCACAATACCCGTCAAAATTAAGCTCGCAGACGCACGTAAATCAGTCGCCATGACTTGTGCGCCCGATAGTTTTTCAGTATCGCCACAAATAGCTGTATTGCCTTCTAAACGAATATTGGCACCCATACGCTGTAGTTCAGGTACATGCATAAAACGATTCTCAAAGATCGTTTCTGTGATCGTTGCACTGCCATTTGCTACCACATTCATCGCAGTAAACTGCGCCTGCATATCAGTTGGAAAACCAGGATGAGGCATGGTTTTAATGTTCACCGCTTTTAACTCGCGCTGACGCATATCGATATAAATGCTGTCTTGTTGCACTTCAACTAAGGCGTTGGCATCTCTCAGCTTTTCAAGCACAGGCTCTAAGCTATGGTAATCGGTGTTCTTACATAACACCTCACCTTTCGCCATTGCTGCAGCCACCAAGAAAGTACCTGTTTCAATTCGGTCTGGTAAGATTTTATGTTCGCACCCCGATAGCTGCTCAACACCATCTATTTCAATACGGTGAGTGCCTGCACCTGTAATCTTTGCACCCATTGCTACTAGACATTCAGCAAGATTCACAATTTCTGGTTCACGCGCAGCATTTTCTAATACGGTTTTACCATCAGCAAGCGTTGCCGCCATCAGTAAATTTTCGGTCGCGCCAACACTCACTGTTTCCATGTAGATATCTGCGCCCTGCAATCGACCCGAAGACGTCGCATTAATATAGCCATTTTCAACGACAATGGTTGCACCCATTTTTTCAAGGCCGCGAATGTGCAAATCGACTGGACGAGCCCCAATGGCACAGCCACCCGGCAAAGAAACTTGAGCTTGACCAAAACGGGCTAATAAAGGCCCCAATGCCAATACAGATGCACGCATCTGCTTTACAAGCTCATATGGCGCTAACACTTTATCAACGGTACTTCCGTCTACTTCAAGATTATCTCCATGCCATTTAACTTCTGCGCCAAGCGTCTTCAGCAGCGCTTCGGTTGTGCCTATATCGCGAAGCTGAGGTACATTCGAGAAAATACTTTTGCCGTTACCAAGTAAGGCAGCAAAAAGAATAGGAAGGGCAGCATTTTTTGCGCCCGAAATTGTGACTTCACCAGCTAGGGTGGTGCCACCTTGGATAACAAACTGATCCATTGTGGCTCCGTTATTGAGGAAGGATGAATTTACGTTCTCTTTGCCACTCTGTAGGCGTGAAGGCTTTAATGCTTAAAGCGTGAATGGTGCCGTCTTTGATCACATCCATCAAAGGCCCGTAAACTAGCTGTTGCTTCTTAACTCGACTCGCCCCGTCAAAACACTCACCAACTGCAATCACCTCATAGTGACTACCATTGGCTTTAACTATGACTTCTTCTAGTGACAATGCTTCTTGTAATACTGCTTCGACTTGGTTTGTTTCCATTAGATTCACTCAAATAAGTTAGATACCTGACCCAGCTCCATCAACTTCTTTAGCTGTTCAGGTATATTTTTCAGCTCAAGGCGTTTGCCTTGGCGTTGCAAAAGACCTAAAGAGTGAATTAACCAAGCTAAGCCCGATGTGTCAACCCTAGATACCTCTGAAAGGTCAAAATATAGGACTGACTGCGTACTTTGTAGCTGTTGGTTAAGAAGGCGTTCATCAATTAAGCTATTTCGGGTTAGTTCTCCCTTAATCGCTACCACACCTTCTTGTTGTGGTGAAAACTGCAAATTAGTTGCCATCATCACCTCTAAACTGAACAGGTAAGCGACTCTTCTTATCTAAAAGGTCAATTACATGCTCGATGCCTTTTTGACGTAAAACACCGTGAAGCTCTGTTTGCTTGGCATCTAATAAAGAGATACCTTCTGCCATCATGTCGTAAGCTCGCCACTCATTGTTCTTGCCTTTGCGCACTTTAAAATCGATTTTGATGTCAGGCTTACCCGCTTCAATAATGCGAGTTTTAACTACAGCAACATCGTCGCCCTGAAAGTTACGCGCTTCGCCAAACTCTACCTTTTGGTTTTTATACTGTGTGAACACACCCGCATAAGTCGCAACTAAATAGCGCTGAAAAACATCAATGAAAGTTTTGATATTCTCAACGGCCTGTTTTTTCTCTGACGCGTCTTTCATTGTACGAACTTTTTGTATGTAGCTGCCCAATACTCGATACGCTGCATATTTATAGTCTACATAAGGCATCAACTCTTGCTCGACTATCTGACGAAGATGCTCTTTGTCTTTAGCAATAATGCCTTGATCATTGGCTACACGTTTAAAAGTATTATCAGCTACTTGCTCAACCATTTTGTAAGGGTCACTTAAATCAACTGCTGATTCAGCCATTACTTGCACAGATAAAACTAATCCAGCTACTGCGGCTAATAATTTCTTAAACATGATTATTCCCCACCTTGGTTAAACAAGAACTGACCGATTAACTCTTCAAGCACTAATGCAGACTTTGTATCTGTCAACATATCACCATCTTTTAGCGCGACACTTTCCACACCAAATAAGTCATCTAATTCAGAACCGGTGTCGCTCGCGACATCATTTCCTAAGCAAGTTTGCTTAGCAGATTCAGCAGCAATAACAGGTGAAATACCAAGATACTGCTCACCTAAAATACCTGATGTTAAAATAGAGACCGTTGTTGTATCTGAAAACTGACACTCATAATTTGCATCAATACTCATATTCACAACAGGTAGGAATTCTTGCGGGTGAATATAAATGCTCTCAACACGACCGATGACCACGCCACCGACTTTAATCGGCGCACGCGTTTTTAAAGAGCCAATGTTTTCAAATTTAGCACTTAATGTGTAAGTTTCACCATTACCACTGATCCCTGAATTTGCCACTTTTAGAGCTAAAACAGCAAAAGCTGCAACGCCTAAAGCGACAAATAAACCAACTAAAATTTCAATTTTCCGTGTATTCATAATTTCTCAAAACCCTTAACTTGAAAACATCACCGCTGTTAATAAAAAGTCGAAACCTAAAACGGCCAGCGACGAATGAACAACTGTCTCTGTTGTAGCTTTACTGATCCCTTCTGACGTAGGCACACAGTCATAGCCTTTATAAAGCGCAATCCATGTCACGATCAGCGCGAACACAAAGCTCTTGATCATGCCATTTAAAATATCTTGCTGGAACGACACCTGAGACTGCATGATTGACCAGAAGCTGCCTGAATCAACACCTAACCAATCAACCCCCACTAAATGTGCGCCAATTATCGCAACCGCAGAAAAGATTAATGCCAATAGTGGCATACTGATAAAACCGGCCCAGAAACGCGGGGCAACAACTCGCTTGAGAGGGTCGATTGCCATCATTTCAAGACTAGATAACTGCTCAGTTGCTTTCATTAACCCTATTTCAGCAGTTAATGCACTGCCTGCTCGACCAGCAAATAATAACGCGGTTACAACCGGCCCTAACTCTCGTAATAAGCTAAGTGCAACCAGAGGCCCTAAGCTGTCTTCAGCACCATAGCCTACAAGCACGGTATAACCTTGTAACGCTAAAACCATACCAATGAATAAGCCCGATACCATGATGATCAATAACGATTGATGACCAACCATGTATAACTGTTTGATTAGTAACGGGGTGCCTTTCTTAAAATTAGGCATGCTGAGTAATGCACCCAACAGCATACGTGTTGCACGACCTAATGAGGCAAAACGGCTAAGCGTCTTGTGTCCTAGCGCTTGTAAAAAGTCCATTATTGCTGTGCTCCTAATAATAATTCGTCTTCATATGGCGCAGCTTTAAAGTGGAAAGGCACCGGCCCATCAGACAGGCCTTTTAAGAATTGCTGTACTAAAGGAGAACTATGTCGCAACATCTGCTCTGGAGAGCCACTTCCGATCACACCTTGCTCAGCAATGATCACCACATGATCGGCAATACTCAGCACTTCAGTAACATCATGGGTTACAATGAGAGAAGATAAACCCAGAACTTGATTCAAAGATTTAATTAGACGTACCAATACCCCCATAGAAATAGGGTCTTGCCCAGCGAATGGCTCATCATACATGATGAGTTCAGGGTCGAGTGCAATTGAACGCGCTAATGCAGCACGCCTTGCCATACCACCAGATAACTCAGAAGGCATTAAATCTCTGGCACCACGCAAACCAACAGCTTGTAATTTCATTAACACGACTAAACGAATTAGCTCTTCGCTTAACTGCGTATGCTCTCGCAGTGGAAAGGCAACATTGTCGAATACTGACATGTCAGTAAATAAAGCACCGCTTTGGAATAACATACTCATTTTAGTACGTGCTTCATATAACTCTGCCCGGGTCATACCAGGAACACTTTGTCCTTCAAAGGTAATATCGCCACTGTCAGGTTTTAACTGACCACCGATAAGACGTAACATGGTCGTTTTACCAATCCCACTGGGGCCCATAATTGCGGTGATTTTCCCTTTAGGTACAGAGAAACTCATATTCTTATAGATGGTCCTATCACCTCTTGAGAAAGTAACATCCTTGATTTCAATAATTGATTGCGACAAGTCGCGCTCCACATTCTGGTTCACCAATTTCTATATAATACTTTTTTTTAGATTTAGAGTGAAAAGGGAATTCGTAAAATTTTGTAAGTTACCAATTACATTGTTGCTTACATCTTTCAATTTTGATGAATAAAGTCTTTGCTAGGCGTTTTGTTTATACTTTTTTTTATGCTTTTGATACTATTTGCCGCAATTTTGTATTCGTTGTTGGCATATTCTTTTTATGGTTCTATCTTTCATCGTTTTGATACTTGGCTTTGCCGCATTAGTTTGGAGTGCTGACCGATTTGTATTTGGTGCTGCAGCACTTGCTAGAAATTTTGGTGTACCAACATTAATTGTCGGTTTAACTATAGTAGCAATGGGCTCTTCAGCACCTGAAATGATGGTGGCGGCACAAGCTGCGATGGCAGATAAAACAGATACAGCAGTGGGCAACGCCGTAGGCTCTAATATTGCTAATATTTTATTGGTATTAGGTATCACCGCCCTACTACGTCCACTGTCTGTGGGGTCAGGCATTCTAAAACGCGAAATGCCATTACTCGTTATTGTTTCTTTAGGGGCTTGGTTTATTGTTAGTGATAACCACTTTAGCCGCACCGAAGGCATCATTTTATTTGTTGCATTTATTACTTTTCTCGCCTCATTACTTATTTTAACAAAACGTTCAGATAATCAAGATGATGACCCTTTGGTCGCTGAGGCATGCGATGAAGTACCTAATGATGTTCCTACCAGTAAAGCCGTGCTTTGGCTTATTGTTGGTATGATCTTATTACCGATCAGCTCAGGTTATTTAATTGATGCAGCTGTAGACATTGCTAAATACTTCGGCATGAGTGACTTATTAATCGGCTTAACCATCATCGCGGTAGGCACGAGTCTACCTGAATTAGCTGCTTGTATCGCAGGAGTGCTTAAAAATGAAGATGACCTCGCCATGGGTAATATTATTGGCTCCAACATTTTTAATATTTTAGCCGTACTTTCAATCGCGGGCATTTTAAACCCTGCTAATATCGACGCTAACATCGCACAGCGTGATATTTATATTATGCTTGGGGCAACATTTGCTCTTATCGCAATGAGTCTTAGCTTAAAAGGCACTCGTCGTATTAATCGTGTTGAAGGTGGTTTACTGTTAGCGGCGTTCATCGGATATATGTATTACATTATTTAGTGGTAGGAATGTGCATGTCTGCAGAACAATTTATTAAAACAGCACTAAACGTCATCGACATTGAAAAACAAGCTATTACTGAAATCGTTCAGTATATTAATGATGACTTTAGCAACGCTTGCCAAACTATATTTAATTGCACTGGCCGTACTATCGTGATTGGTATGGGGAAATCAGGGCATATTGGCAATAAAATCGCAGCAACACTTGCTAGTACAGGTACACCTGCCTTCTTTGTTCACCCAGGCGAAGCAAGCCATGGTGATTTAGGTATGATCACAAAAGATGATGTGGTGCTACTTATTTCTAATTCAGGTGAAACCAGTGAAGTCGTCAATATTATTCCAGTTATAAAGCGTATCGGTGCAAAAACTATTGCTATGACAGGTAACTCTCGCTCTTCAATGGCTAAACTGTCTGATATTCATCTTTGTATTGCCGTTACAAAAGAGGCTTGCCCATTAGGTTTAGCACCGACAGCAAGTACAACGGCAACGCTAGTGATGGGTGATGCACTTGCTGTGGCGCTATTAGAAGCAAGAGAGTTTACCGCAGATGATTTTGCACTCTCTCACCCTGGAGGGGCTTTGGGCAAACGCTTGTTGCTTACTTTAAACGACATTATGCACAAAGAAGAGCAAGTACCAGTCATACAAACAGGTAATTTGATCAAAGATGCATTGTTTGAAATTTCCAGCAAAGGCCTAGGCATGACTGCTATTGTCAATGAACAAGGTGTATTAGTTGGTATTTTCACTGATGGCGATTTACGCCGTATTATCGAGCAAAAGCTTGATTTACATAGTGCCAAAATTGATGATGCCATGACTGTAAATTGCACAACTGCAAATGCGAATATGCTGGCAGCAGAAGCGTTAAATATTATGGAAAACAAACGTATTAATGGCCTAATAGTCGTTGATGAACATAATAAGCCTATTGGTGCATTGAATATGCAAGACTTACTTAAAGCAGGAGTGCTGTAATGCAATTTGCCGATTTATACCAACCCATCAACGAAGATGTAATCACCCGCGCACAGCAAATTAAATTGCTAATCTGTGATATTGATGGTGTTTTCTCTGATGGTCGCATTTATCTTGGTAATAACGGTGAAGAACTAAAAGCATTCAACACCAAAGATGGTTTTGGCATTAAAGCATTAATCAATTCAGGTGTTGAAGTGGCCGTGATCACCGGTCGTCATTCACATATTGTTCAGCAGCGAATGACTAGCTTAACGGTTAAGCATATTTATCAAGGTCAAGAAAACAAGTTGCAAGCTTATCAAGAATTAAAAGCCAAGCTCGGCTTGAGTGATGCTGATATCGCATATATTGGCGATGACGGCCCAGACTTACCTGTTATGGAGCAAGTCGGTTTTGCTGTGGCAGTGAATGATGCCCACCCGATTATTCGCAACCTTTCTCACTATACAACAATGTTACCCGGCGGCTTTGGTGCTGTCAGAGAATTGACCGACCTCATTATGCTGTGCCAAGGCCAAACGTTAGGCACATCAGGAACAAGCGCATGACAGTTAGTCGAGTTGTCTTATTGATCGTATTTATTGTGACCATGTATTGGTTATGGTCACCTTATTGGGATCAATCAGCCCAACTTAACTCAGAACAAGACGATGCAATTGCGACGCCTGACTATATCGCAACTAATTTAAAACAAACTCAGTACTCCGAGTCTGGCCAACGAAGCTACCTTGTGGAAGCCCTGAAAATGGAGCTCTATCAGCAACTTGGTTTTAGTCACTTTTCATCGCCGACATTTACACTATTTAACGGCCCACAGAACTGGCAACTGAGTGCAACTGAAGCCACCTTGTATGAAAATAATATATTGATACTCGAAGGTGCAGTAAAAGCCTTTAACCTCACTGAAGGCGCCATGATCAATCAGATCAACGCTGAACACATTCAAGTAGACATCGATAAACGTACGATGCACTCGGATCTACCCGTAGAAATTGTTGGCCCTCACTTAAATGTAAAAGGGCAAGGCCTAAATGCAGATCTCAATACAGATATTATTGAGCTCATTAACCATACGCGAACTATTTATTATGACCAATAAACTACTACTTTCGTTACTTATACTTAGTTTTTCACAGCTTAGTGTGGCACAAACAGCCCCTTCAGATCAGGTGTCAATTAAAGCTGGTAAGCAACAAGCTCAGCTTAAAACCAATATAGGCATCTTTGAAGAAAATGTTGAGATTATTCACGGTAACCGTGAAATTTATGCCGACCGATTAGAAGTTCATCAGCGTGAAGAATTGGGTGAAAACAAACAGCTATTAGTGGCAACCGGTAAGCCTGCTCGTTTCATCGAAAAACAATCTGATGGCACTGTACTCAGTGCCAGTGCCGAAGAAGTTAGGTATGACGTTGCAAATAGACTACTTACTATCAAAGGCAAGGCTGAAATCAATCAGGCAGGCCAAGTTATCAAAGCCGAAGCCATTATCTACGACATAGAGAAGCAATTGATTAGTGCTGAACAGAATGAACAAAACAAACAACGCGTTCACACCATCTTAGTGCCAGAGAAAAAAACACCAAAATCAAATTCTGAGCAAGGTAAATAATCATGAGTGTGTTAACTGCCACAGCCTTGGCAAAAAGCTACAAAGGCCGCCAAGTTGTTAAAAATGTCAGCTTAAGTGTTGAAGCTGGCAGTATCGTCGGTCTTCTAGGTCCAAATGGTGCGGGTAAAACCACCAGCTTTTATATGATTGTTGGCCTAGTTCCGAGTGATAAAGGCTCAGTTACCATTGATAACGAAGACATCACATTGCTACCCATGCATAGCCGAGCGCGAATGGGAATTGGCTACTTACCACAAGAATCATCTATTTTCAGAAAGCTCAGTGTTTATCAAAATTTAATGGCGATTCTCGAGACGAGAAAAGACCTAAATAAAACTCAAAGAGAACAAACATTAAACGACCTACTTGATGAGTTTAATATTCAACATATCAGGGACAGCCATGGTATGGCATTGTCTGGTGGAGAGCGTCGACGAGTTGAAATTGCTCGCGCTTTAGCCGCTAATCCGAAATTTATCCTGTTAGACGAGCCTTTTGCTGGCGTTGATCCCATTTCAGTGTTAGATATAAAGAAAATTGTTGAGCACTTAAAAAATCGTGGCATCGGTGTACTCATTACTGACCATAATGTAAGAGAAACCCTTGATGTTTGTGAGAAAGCTTATATTGTTTCACATGGTGAATTAATCGCCTCAGGAACACCTGAAGCGGTTTTAGCGGATCAAACAGTAAGAGACGTCTACCTAGGTGAACAATTCCGTCTATAGTTAAAGCAAGACATAATCCAATAACAAAAAGGATTGTTAGAAATACATGAGGCAATCGCTACAGCTGCGCATGGGGCAGCAACTAACCATGACACCGCAATTGCAACAGGCCATTCGTTTGTTGCAACTAAGCACATTAGATCTGCAACAAGAGATCCAAGAAGCGCTTGATAGCAACCCTTTACTAGAAGTCGACGAGTCTGAGCTAGAAGCTAGCCCTGACAATAATAATGCTGATAAAGTAAGCAAAGAATCAGACAACTCAGAGCAACAACAAGATTCTATACAAGATGGTCATGGCGATGAACCTGCTAGTGACTTTGAAATGGATGCTGATGCTGCACTGAGTAAAGAGACCGTTAGCGATGATCTTGCCATGGATGTGACTTGGGACGAGTATATGAGCGCAGCCCCGAGTACAGCAAGTAGTGGCCCTATGCCTGAAGATGAAAGCATCTATCAAGGCGAAACCACCGAAACATTACACGAATATTTAATGTGGCAGTTAGAGTTAACGCCATTTAGCCCTACCGATAAAGCCATTGCCGTTGCAATTGTAGAAGCCGTAGATGATGCTGGTTTGCTTACCATCAGTACAGAAGAGCTGCTAGAAAGCATAAATGAAGGTAATGAAGAAGAGTTAATTGAACTCGATGAAGTTGAAGCTGTATTAAAGCGTATCCAGCTGTTTGACCCAATAGGTATTGCTGCTCGCTCTTTACAAGAATGCTTATGTATACAACTCAATCAGTTTGATACTGACACCCCTTTTATTACTGAAACAAAAATGGTGTTAAGCGAGCACATTGACTTACTCGCTAGCCGTGACTATCGCACCATCATGAAAAAGACCAAGCTAAAAGAGCCTGAGTTAAAAGAAGTAATGACGCTGATCCACAGCCTGAATCCAAAACCTGCTGCGAGCATCATTCGTGAAGAGTCTGAGTATGTTATTCCTGATGTGTCGGTGAAAAAAGTCAAAGGCCGCTGGGTTGTTGAACTCAACCCTGAGTGCATGCCTAAAATCAGAGTAAATGATCATTATGCTGCAATGTCACGTTCAGTAAAATCGAGCAGTGATAGTCAGTTTATTCGTTCTCACTTACAAGAAGCAAAGTGGTTCATTAAGAGTTTAGAAAGCCGTAATGACACTTTAATGAAAGTTACTAATTGCATTGTTCAACAACAACAGGCATTCTTTGAACATGGACCTGAGGCAATGAAGCCGATGGTTTTAAATGATGTTGCTGAGATGGTTGAGATGCACGAGTCTACCATTTCTCGTGTCACCACTCAGAAATACATGCATACACCCCGTGGCATTTTTGAGTTGAAATACTTTTTCTCGAGCCACGTGAGCACTGAAAACGGAGGTGAATGCTCATCCACAGCGATACGAGCATTGATCAAGAAGCTAATTGCTGCAGAAAATACCGCTAAGCCATTGAGCGATAGTAAAATTGCAGATATATTGGCAGAACAGGGAATCAAAGTGGCACGCCGTACTATTGCAAAATACCGCGAGTCGCTCTCCATTCCACCGTCAAATCAGCGTAAAAGCTTGATTTAAGACGTAAACCAAGAGAAGGAAAATGCTTATGCAACTAAATTTAACTGGTCGTCATGTAGAAATTACAGATTCATTAAGAGACTATGTAAACACGAAGTTTGCAAAGCTAGAAAGGCACTTTGATCACATTAATAATGTTCATGTGATTTTAGATGTTGAGAAGCTGGTACAAAAAGCCGAAGCAACCGTTCACCTTAATGGTGGTGAAATTTTCGCTTCAGATGAGCATTCAGATATGTACGCAGCGATTGATAAACTAGTTGATAAACTAGATCGTCAAGTTATTAAACATAAAGAGAAATTAACTCGACACTAATCATGAAACTTAGTTCGATTATCAACAAGGACTGCAGCAAAGCTGCGGTCCTTTTTAATAGCAAAAAGCGCGCACTAGAATACATTAGTGAACTAGCGAGCCAACATTTACCTGACCACAATGCGCACGAGATTTTAGACGCCTTCCTTACTCGTGAAAAGTTAGGAAGTACTGGCATAGGTAAAGGGATCGCCATCCCTCATGGCAGATTAAAAGGCATAGATTCTATTTTCGCCATTCTCGTCACGAATCAAAACAGTATTAATTTCGACGCAATAGATAATCGACCTGTCGATATTTTGTTGGCAATGCTGGTTCCTGAAGGTGATAATGCTTCACACTTAAAGACCTTAGCCGAAATTGCTGGTAAACTGAACAATAAAGAATTTTGTAAGCAACTTCGTCAAGCACCAAACGATGATGCGCTTTACCAAGTTATTCAACTACAAGATTAAACTGAAAGAGAGGAATCCATGGAACTGATCATCATTAGTGGTCGCTCAGGGTCGGGCAAGTCTGTTGCCTTAAGGGTCTTGGAAGACCTTGGTTATTATTGTGTTGATAACATTCCAGTTAATCTACTGCCCTCTTTAGTCAGAAGTGTCTCTGATAACTACGACAAAATAGCTGTCAGTATTGATGTTCGTAACCTACCTAAAGAACAACAAGAGTTTAATGACATTCTTGAGTATCTGCCTGGTTTTGCTAATCCAACATTATTCTACTTAGACAGTGACGACCAAGCACTGATTAAGCGCTTTTCTGAAACCAGACGTTTGCATCCCCTCTCTTTAAATAATCTCCCCCTTGATGTGGCGATAAAAGAAGAAAAGAAGCTACTTGATGTTCTAATTACTCGTGCAGATGTACTACTAGATACTACGGATTTAAGTGTTCATGAACTGGCTGAAACTGTTCGAGAACAAATTTTAGGTAAAAAAGATAAACAATTAATCATCACCTTCTTATCTTTTGGTTTTAAACATGGTATTCCAAAGCAAGCTGACTATGTATTCGATGCTCGCTTCTTACCAAACCCACATTGGGAACCTGAACTTAAGCCTCTCACTGGTTTAGATCAACCTGTAAAAGATTACTTAGCCAGTGACAACATTGTGCAAAAGTTTACTTGGCAAATCCAAACCTTCGTACAAACCTGGTTACCTCATCTTGAGCGCAACAACCGCAGTTACTTAACCATTGCGATTGGCTGCACCGGTGGTCAGCACCGCTCTGTTTATCTCGCGCAGACCATAGGTGAAAGCTTTGCTAAAACTCATGATAACGTACAAATTCGACACCGAGAACAAGATAAAGATTAAACAATGAGCGAGATAGAGGATACATTTTTAATTCAAAATAAGTGCGGTTTACACGCCCGTGCTGCCACTATTCTCGCCCAATTAGCACAGCAATTTAATGCCACAATTACACTTTATCAAGGCGACAAAGAAGCGCCAGGTGACAGCGTGTTAGCCTTACTGATGCTAGAAAGTAGTCATGGTAAACAGATACGCGTTCGCTGTCAGGGGCCTGATGCTGAGCCAGCACTGCATGCTATTGGTGAATTAATTGCACAAAAATTTCATGAAGATGAGTAACCTAGCCCTTGGTAACTCAACCAGAAGTACGTTAGACTTACAGCAATATTTTTAGGTAAACAATTACAGCCTAAACACTTAATCACGGTGTACACCACCCTATATTAGGATTGCCTATGCCAGAAGCCTTCGAACAAGACTATACGTTGCAACAATTACAGCAAGTAACTCAAGCAATTAATAATGGTCAATTTGTTCAAGTTAGGCGAATTCTGGCTGAAACTCCCCCTTGTGACACCGCTTTACTCCTTGAGTCATCTCCTAACAAAATACGAAAACAACTCTGGCAACTTGTAGATCCTGATATTCAAGGGGATGTACTTGAAGAGCTCTCTGAAGATGTGCGTATTGGCATCATTCATCAAATGGATCCAGAACTCATCGCCGCTGCAACTGAGGACATGGATGATGATGATCTAGGTGAAGTATTAAGAAGCTTACCCGACGATGTCTACCAAGATGTTGTCGGTGCTATGGATGCACAAGATAGAGAAAGAGCCACTCAAGCGCTTTCTTATCAAGAAGGTTCCGCAGGGGCCTTAATGAGCACAGATACAGTAACAATCAGACCTGATGTTACGCTAGATGTCGTGTTACGTTATTTACGCCTGCGTGGTGAACTTCCTGACGGAACCGATGACCTTTATGTGGTCGACAAAGAAAATCAGTTTATAGGTGCTTTACCCGTTGCTACCTTGCTGACAAACTCGCCTGACAAAGTTGTCTCAGAGCTCATGGATGATGAGAAAGAAACCATCCCGGTTTCTATGGATGAAAGTGAAGTTGCGCAATTGTTTGAGCGCCATAACTGGATTTCAGCAGCTGTAGTTGATGACAATAATCTGCAGTTACTCGGGCGTATTACCATTGACGATATTGTTGATGTTATTCGTGAAGATGCAGAGCACAGTATGCTTAGCATGGCGGGTCTTGACGATGAAGAAGATACATTTGCCCCGGTTTTAAAAAGTAGCCAGCGCCGTTCTATTTGGCTGGGAATAAATTTATTAACGGCTTTACTCGCTGCGTTTGTAGCGAGTTTTTTCGAAGGCACCCTAGATATTCTACCTATTCTAGCTGTCCTCAATGGTATCGTACCTAGTATGGGCGGTGTAGCAGGTAGTCAAACACTCACATTGGTTATCCGTGGTATTGCTCTCGGCCACATCAATAACACAAACCAAAAGTTCTTACTCGGAAAAGAGCTGGCTATCGGTGCGCTCAATGGTATTTTATGGTCTCTACTCATAGCCGGTGTTGTCGCGCTTTGGCAGTGGGACTTTGTGCTCGGAGCTGTGATTGCATTTGCCATGTTTATGAATTTACTGGCAGCAGGTATTGCCGGTGCAAGCATTCCGATTATTTTAAAGCGCATGAATATCGACCCTGCATTGGCTGGAAGTGTGGTATTAACAACTGTCACTGACATAGTCGGGATCTTCGCCTTCCTTGGTACAGCCACTTTATTTTTAACCTAATAAACCAGCTTAAACTAAGACTTCATCCCTAAAAAACAAAACCCATTATCAATTTATGATAACGGGTTTTATGTCAATCTCATTTTGTGTACTTTAAATGTGCAACTTAATTTATTTAGCTTTAGGTAATACTTGCTCTTCAAACCAATCCGATAACAGGCGTTTTTCATAATAGAAAGAGACTTCTCGACCTTTCTTCATTTTATCCATAAAGCCCATATCTTTTAGAACTAGATCTTTGGCCCTTGCAACAGAGCGACCTTTTCTGTCTTGAAGATTATAACTAATGGTCAAGCGAGGAAAGTAGATTGGTTTAATAACACGAACATCATTCATGTTCATTCGAGCATCGCCCGCTAGGTCGATATCCACGAATGTCACATTCAACTTATAACCCTTAGGAAGTTGCCCTGCTAACTTAGCTAAATGATTTTCAAATTGTTTCGCCACACGTTTATGGTATGCGCCTTTAACTTCATTACCTGGTGCAACATCTCGGTAGTCGTTAAAGTCTTTCCAAGTAACATTGGCTTCACCCGCCATGCTAAAAAACGGCATACTCATTAGTAAAAATGCAATTTTTAACTTTTTCATTATAGACTCCTCATCAGTTCGATAGTGACATAGTGCGCAATAAATTGACTAAAAAAAAGCCTTTTCGTACCAGTTTTACAAACCTTTACACCTTATAACGCAAAGCCCCAAAAAGGGGCTTTTGTTAACTATTTTAACCTCAGCTTTATGCCGTTTTTGGCAACCTATATAGAAGCGCATACAACACAGGGATCACACCAAGCGTCAATATAGTTGAGAAAAGCAGACCGCCCATAATACTCAACGCCATTGGCTCCCACATTTCACCGCCGCCTAGATAAAGTGGTATTAGTCCCAGTACAGTGGTTGCCGTGGTTAAAAGAATTGGGCGCATACGCTGCTGTGATGCATAGATAACGGCTTGCACTGGTGAGTCAGGTGTTAATTCCAACTCAATCTTTATACGCTCTAATAAGACAATTGCATTATTAATCACGATGCCAGCCAAAGAAATAATACCCAGTAACGTCATAAAGCCAAAGAATGATTGACCTACCAATAAGCCGGCTACGACACCAATAAAGCCAAGTGGAATGGTACTTAATACAATCGCAGATTTACGAATAGAATTAAACTGACCAATTAGCAGAATAACAATAATGAACACAGCAATTGGCATTTTCTCTGCAATCGACTGATTCGCTTTGCCAGATGACTCAGCTTCACCACCCAGCGCATAATCATAACCATAAGGCCAATTGCGCTTTTGCTCTTCCAACCATGGCAAAATTTCGTCAAAGCCTTCTGTGGCAGTGATCCCCTCAATCTGAGCACCTACGACAACCGACTTCAGTCTATCACGACGAAGAATTTGAGCACTTTCCCAGACTACCTCAATATCAGCCACTTGTTTAAGTGGTACAGAGTTGCCTGTCGCCTGAGAGTAAACAACCATGGCTTCTAATTTACCAATATCTTGTCTATCACCCGCAATTGAACGAAGCGTCACAGGTATTAACTCATCCCCTTCACGATACTTAGTTAACTCAAGACCGCTTAAGCCCGTTTGTAGGGAGCTTGCGATATCTTTGCTTGATACGCCTGCGCGACGAGCACGTGTTTGATTGATCTTAATTTGCAGCTTTTTAATTGGTAAGCCCCAATCATCACTGATGGCTTTAAGCCCGTTCGTGGAGCGCATCTTTTCTTTTAGTTCATCCACCAACCCCATCAGCACTGTCATATCACTACCAGATAACCTGATCTCAACGGGGTTAGCAATTGGCGAACCGTTTTCTATCTTGCGCTGCTTAATCAATAAATCAGGATGCCTTTGTAAGGCATACCCCTCAATTTTCGCCATTATTTCATCAATATGTTTGTACGAGGTGGTAGATACTATCATCAGTGCATAATTAGAGCTTGCAGGCTCTGGGCTATGTGTTAATAAGAAACGCGGACCACCATTACCAACATAGCTCACCCACTCAGTGACACCTTTTTCGCGTTGTTCATTTACTTTAAGCTCTTGGGCAAGAAACGCTTCCATATCTTTAACCAAGGCTTCAGTCGTGGTCAAGCGCGTGCCAATTGGCAGTTCAAGTTCTACTTTGAAGTAATCACGATCAGAAGGTGGGAAGAACAATTTAGGAACATACTGTAGGCCTTGCAGGGCTACAAATAACATACCTAAGCATGCCGCAACAGTTGCCCAACGGTACTTAATTAATGCTGCCAGTATATTCTTATAAACTAGATAGATGCCGCCGTCATAGTTAGCTGACTCTGACTTAACACGCGTGAAGTATACACATAACATCGGGATCATGGTCATTGCCAATAACCATGAGCACAATAGTGTGATGGTCACAACTTTAAACAACGACGCCGTGTATTCACCTGTTGCAGACTCTGCCAAGAAAATAGGTAAGAAAGCTGCACCTGTGGTCAGAGAAGACACTAATAGCGGAATTTTTAACTCTTGCGCAGAATCGACAGCAGCATCAATGGCTGACTTTCCACGTTCCATTTGCACCATGATATTCTCTGACATCACAATGCCATTATCCACCAGCATACCTAAAGCAATGATCAAGGCAGCTAACGAGATTTGGTCAATACTGATATTAAAGAAAGACATCACCAAAATACCAAATACCATACTCATCGGGATCAGGCTGGCAACAATAAGACCAGTACGAAGACCTAGGCTAAATAGCATCACAATAGTAACAACTAAAACCGCTTGCACTAGGTTAGAAACAAAATCATTTACCTTGTCATCAACTTCTTGTGGTAAAAATGACAATAACTTGAAGTCGACACCAATTGGATAAATCGTCTCTAAATAGCTGATTGCATCTCGCACCTGCTCACCCAGCAGTAAATTGTTTCCACCAAGACGCATCGAAATCGCAATAGTCATGCCTTCTTCTTCGCCAACGCGTACTTTGACTTTGGCAGGATCAACATAATCACGATATACCTTGGCAATATCGCTCAATAAGATCACTTGTTCAGAGCCTGAAATATTAATGATGGTATTAGCAATATCTTCTACAGATTCAAAGTTGCCACTAGGCTCCAGCGCCAATGTTTCATCATCAATGTAAATAGAACCACCTGGATTTACGATATTGCGCGAAGCTAATTGATCTTTAAGCTGCCCAGGAGAAATACCCATAGACGCCAATTTAGCATTTTCAAACTCAATAAAAACACGTTGCTCTTGAGCACCAAAGATGTCGACTTTAGCGGCTTCTGGTAAGCGAAGTAGTTCATCTCTAACCTGTTCTGCTACTTCTTCCATTTCTCGGTAAGAAAAGCCTTCAGCCGTTAAACCAATAACCACACCAAACACATCACCAAACTCATCATTAACAATTGGTTTCTGAGCATCGCTCGGTAATTCGTTTTCAACGCTTTCTATTTTGCGACGCAGGTTATCCCATATTGGTCGCATGTTTTTGTAACTTTCTTTGATGTTAACACTGACTATCGAAACACCGGTTTTTGACGTACTACTAACAAAATCGAGCTCTGGTATTTGCTGTACCACTTTTTCGATTTTATCTGTCACTAGCTCTTCAACACGATGAGGACTTGCCCCTGGGAAGTAAGTAACTACTTGAGCTGTTCGTATAATAAAACCAGGGTCGTAGTCTTTCGGCATTTTGTCGAATGACGCAATACCAAAAAACAATAAAGCAATAATCAGCACCCAAGTGGTGCGATTATTCTCGAGGGCTAAACGAGTGATATTCACTACTCACCTCCAGAAAACTTAACAATTTGCTGGTCGGTAACTTTGCTCATACCGGCAGTGACAATATTTGCCCCAGCTTCAACTCCGGCAATAACAGGGAAGCCCAGTGACGAGATTTCACCAATTTGCACAGGTGTTTTTACCACTTTGCCTTTTCCTTCACCCTGCGCTTCTACAGTCCAAATATAATGACCTGAATTGTCTTTCAATACCGTTGATAAGGGTAAATATAATTGCTGCTGACCTTGGCTCGGACCGCTTGCCATAACTTTTGCGGTCATACCCGGCAAAATGTTATAACCATCAGGTGGCAGCATGCCTAACGTGACTTCATAGGTTTTAGTGACTTCATCAGCCTGTGTGCTAACTTCAACAAATTCAAGCTCAAAACGCTTACCTTCAATTGCCGCAAACTCAGCATATACCGCTTTAGGTGCTTCTTTACTAACGTGAACCATAATACTTTCTGGTACGTTGACTTTAAGGTTAATATGCTCGATATCTTGCAAAGTTGCGATCACTTGCTTTGCTTGCACTTCTTCAAACTGCTCAACATGAGTACGCGCTAAGACACCTGAAAAAGAAGCTTTTAGCTCAGTGTAAGCTAGATTATTTTTCGCATTCGCCAATTTCGTTTTCGCACTAGTGAACTGTGACTTTAATTGGTCATAGTCAGCTTGACTAATAGTACCTGAGGTAATTAATTGCTTAGCGCGGTTGAAATCGGCTTCTGCTTTTTCAAAACTTGCTTGCGCATCATCTAGGGCCAATTTAAAGTCTGTGTCATCCAGTTTTGCGATCACATCACCCGTATTAACTCTTTCACCTTGCTTTACATATAAGTGTGTTAACTCACCTGCGACTTTAAATGACAGATCAGCTGTGCTTGCCGCATCGACCACAGCGGGAAATTCTTGCAGTGGGCCAACATTATTCAGAGTAAGAACCTGCGTACGCACTGGCCTTAATTGTGGTTCTTGTTCCACCTCAACTTGTGGTTCAGAACAAGCCGTTAAACCTGCGATCAAAATCGCCGCTGCAAGTGTTTTCTTATGTGTATTTATCATGTTATTTTCACCGCTGTTAATTTTTTGCTTTATTAATCGCATTAACGAAATTGTCTATCCAGTTATCTAAAATGCCTTTCACGGCCTTAATGTTTTCACCGCCATTTTGTTGCAACACTAACTCAACTTCTTTATGAGCCGACATCATCAATGCTGGTTTGTTGTTTTCACCTATATAAAATGCACTCTCAAGAGAAACTTTTGTCAAAGCTTCTGTTTGTTCTGTTGCTGCTAAATACGCTGTTTTTCCTGCGTTATATACCAGTTTTACGGGAATAAAGTCTCTGACTCCCATTGACGTTTCTGAAAAGTTAACTTCCGTAAATGCACCTGTGATCGTCAACACTGAATCATCACGCTTTGCTGGTTGAGTTAGCACCACATTAAAGTTTGGAGATAACTTAGCTTGTAGTTGATCTCGCATATAAGTGCTTAGCTTTGCTACTTTTTGAGGGTGTATATATAGAAGTTTTTGTTCTTTGGCCTTAATCCATACTTCAAAGTGCGGCAAGTAGATGGTGCTTACATTCTTTAAAGCACCATTTTTCAGCTCATCTGATACATATAGATTCGTATCAGGATATTTATCTGAAGGTGTTAACAAACGGTAATCTGGTAAAAAGCCAGATTTAGTCGTATTAATCGTCGAACTACAACCAGCTAAAAGTGCCAATGCAGTAATAATGCATAAGTGTTTAATCATCATAAAATCTCCATTTATGGTCTTGCTAGTATAAGTATCATATACCTGTGCAACTATCTGATCTGACTTGCTAATAAATGTAACCCAAAACGGTAAAAGCACGAAGTAATCATTAAACTAACCAACAACTTTTTAATTTTTGTGTCTAACAATACCTTTTTAAAAACAATTATAGGTCTAATAGACAGCTTATCGAATTGTAAAAACAAAAAACCGAAGCCTTTGAGCTTCGGTTTTAGAAATAGTTCTTGAGAAGGGGTTTTACTGTTTGATGAGCGTAAAGTCAGACCACACTAAACGATGGTCAGAGCTTTGCAGACCCGGCCCCACTAGATGATAGTTCGCGTCGGTTTTACTCGGCCAAAACGCCGCGGTTTGCTCAACCTGAATACCAAATGTTGATGGGATCACATAATCGGCACGCATTTTCCAATCCGCGGTATGGGTTGCAGCAAACTGATTATTGGGTGCATTCTCAACGCCGCCCACACTAACAGGCGTGAGTTTGCCATTGATATATTCACTGGCAAATAATTTAGCCATTGGGTTGCCCGTGCCATTGCCTTCATCAGGAGAGGCATTTAAATCGCCCATGATCACAAAGCGCTTATTCTTACCTAACCCGCCCTTTTGACCGTGATCGTCATAAATGTAGTTTGATTCATTTGGATCCACATAATCCCACCAAAAGCGAATTTCATCATGGTTACGTAAGCCATTCCTATCTTCTTTACCGTCAAATACGGGTGGTGTTGGGTGACTGGCAAGAACATGAATGACTTCATTCCCCACTTTTACTGGCACATCCCAATGGCTTTTCGACGACAACCTAAATATTTCAAGCTCTTCCTCGTTATACCAAGCTTCGCCTGTCTCTGGGTTTACTGGCAGCGTTGCATTGGGCATGTCTTTCCATAAGAACTTTTGAAAGGTGCGTACTTCATCAGTGATGATTGGATGCTGCGATAACAACACCATGGCATATTGCCCAGGAAAAACCCCAAAGCCATACGCATCGCCACCGCCGACACCCGCTTTGCCGTCGTTATTTAAGTCAAATTCAGTGACAACACCCGTGTTAGATTCAGCAAGGTAAAAATAAGGGTAATCAATACCTTTTACGCCATTTTGACTAACGTTTAAGTAATTTTTAATCAGCGCTCTAACCGCACTACCATCAGCCACATAATCGAACTCCGCAAGTAATAGCACCTCAGGGCGAACGCGTTGGATGATCTCTGCTACTTTTTTTATTTGTGTATCGTTACCGCTTTGTACGTCGGCCAGAATATCGCCAGCATTTTTACGATTCAAATAAGCGTTAAAAACCGCAACTCGAAGCTCACCTTGCTTAGCAGGCACACCCAAATCACTGGCTTGACTTTGTGTTTCTTGAGATGACAATCCAGCCGGCTCACCGGTGTTTGAATGATTCAGCGACCCCCCCGCCATACTTAAACTTGCCAATAAGTTAAACGCCAATACACTTTTATTCATGAGAATATCCTTTACGTGCTGAGCCCGGTTCTCAGCAACTGCTAGAATTTAAAATCGCCTTAGCGTAAATACTTAATTCCAATAACTCAATGTATTACGACGAGTTGCTAAGCATAGTTCTAAACGCAAAAACCTCGCAAATGCGAGGTTTTTTTATAAGCGTTTAATGCTTGGGTTTGGACTACATCATGCCGCCCATGCCACCCATTCCGCCCATGCCACCCATGTCTGGTGCAGCTGGTGCTTCTTGCGGGATTTCAGAAACCATTGCTTCTGTTGTGATCATAAGACCCGCAACTGATGCAGCAAACTGAAGTGCTGAACGCGTTACTTTAGTTGGATCTAGGATACCCATTTCGATCATGTCGCTGTAAGTACCGTTTGCCGCGTTGTAACCATAGTTACCTTCGCCACCTTTAACGTTGTTTACAACTACTGATGCTTCGTCACCTGCGTTTGAAACGATTTGACGAAGTGGCGCTTCCATTGCACGAAGTGCTACTTTAACACCGTGGTTTTGGTCTTCGTTGTCACCTGTCAGCTCAGCAATCTTGCTTGCTACGCGAACGAGTGCAACACCACCACCTGGTACAACACCTTCTTCAACCGCTGCGCGAGTTGCGTGTAGTGCATCTTCAACGCGGTCTTTCTTCTCTTTCATTTCAACTTCAGTTGCAGCACCTACTTTGATTACTGCTACGCCGCCAGCTAGTTTAGCCATGCGCTCTTGTAGCTTTTCTTTGTCGTAATCAGACGTTGCTTCTGCGATTTGTGCTTTGATCTGCTCAACACGACCGTCGATTGCCGCTTGCTCGCCAACACCGTCGATGATTGTTGTGTCATCTTTAGTGATAACAACGCGCTTAGCTGTACCTAGGTCTTCAATCGTTGCTTTTTCAAGCTCTAGACCAATCTCTTCAGAGATAACTGTACCGCCAGTTAGAATCGCGATGTCTTGTAGCATTGCTTTACGACGGTCACCGAAACCAGGCGCTTTAACTGCAGCAACTTTCACGATGCCACGCATGTTGTTAACTACTAGAGTAGCAAGTGCTTCACCTTCAAGGTCTTCAGCAATAATAAGTAGTGGCTTACTTGTTTTAGCAACCGCTTCTAGTGTAGGTAGTAGTTCACGGATGTTAGATACTTTTTTGTCTACTAGAAGAATGTGTGGGTTATCTAGTTCAACTTGGCCTTTTTCAGCGTTGTTGATGAAGTACGGAGATAGGTAACCGCGGTCAAACTGCATACCTTCTACTACGTCTAATTCGTTCTCTAGAGACTGACCTTCTTCAACTGTGATAACGCCAGACTCACGACCTACTTTTTCCATTGCGTTTGCAATGATGTCGCCGATTTCTTTGTCTGAGTTTGCAGAGATAGTACCAACCTGTGCAATCGCTGTTACGTCAGCACATGGTACTGAAAGCGCTTTTAGCTCTTCAACAGCAGCAACGACTGCCTTGTCGATACCACGCTTAAGGTCCATTGGGTTCATACCCGCAGCAACCGCTTTTAGGCCTTCATTCACGATAGCTTGAGCTAGTACAGTTGCAGTTGTTGTACCGTCACCGGCAGCGTCATTTGCTTTAGACGCTACTTCTTTAACCATCTGTGCGCCCATGTTTTCAAACTTGTCTTCAAGCTCGATTTCTTTCGCTACAGATACACCATCTTTCGTGATAGTTGGTGCGCCAAATGACTTGTCTAAAACAACGTTACGACCCTTAGGACCTAAAGTTACTTTAACTGCATTTGCTAGTACGTTTACGCCCGCTAACATTTTTGTGCGTGCGTCACCTGCGAATAATACTTCTTTAGCTGCCATGTTTTATATTCCTCTAAATTCTGTATGTAAAAACCGTAAATTCGACTTATTCAACAATACCTAAGATATTGTCTTCGCGCATGATCAGGTACTCTTGACCTTCGATCTTCTCTGTTTTCTCAATGTATGAGCCAAACAGTACAGTGTCGCCTGCTTTTACTTGAAGTGCTCTCACTTCACCATTGTCCAACACGCGACCGTTACCAACAGCAACGATTTCACCACGAGTTGATTTTTCTGCTGCAGAGCCAGTTAGTACGATACCGCCAGCAGACTTTGTTTCTTCTTCTAGACGCTTAACAATAACGCGATCATGTAAAGGACGAATGTTCATGTGTGTCGTTCTCCTAACAATGTGAACAGTGACAGAATGTTAATTTTCTACCAATTAGCCCAATTGCCTTGGGCTAAAACTTTAAATCTTTGTTGCAACTCTTTATGGGGATGTATTTTTCAAAACCCAAGAGAAAAAATTAAAAATTTTTAATCTTTACGCTTATATTCACCTTCAAAGGTGTTCGACCCGTCAACATTGCGCTCTGGTTGACGAGGTTGCGCGTCTTCAAACGGGCGATTTGCTTGCTGCTCAAAAGGATTGTTTTGCTGCGTGCTTTGTTGGCCGCTTTGACCAAAGCCTGCGCCGAAACCACCACCAAAGCCAGTTTGTACTTTTACTGATGCTTGTGCCAATAACGCCTTAGATAATGAGCGGCGCACAGCTGGAGTTAATAAAAGAAAACCAAGTACGTCAGTCATGATACCCGGTGTCATTAATAGTACACCTGCGATGATCACACACAGACCGGTAAAAATATGCTCGCCCGGTAACTGGCCCTGTGCCATTTGTTGCTGCACATTGGTATATGCACCTAAACCTTGTTGTTTAACACATTTAGCACCGATGATGGCGGTAATAATGACTAATGCGATGGTCGCAAACCCACCGATCACATCACTCACTTGAATAAGTAGCGCAATCTCAATAATGGGAACCACAATAAAAAGCAAAAATAAAATACGGAACATAGGGTCTCCTAAAGTCAATGAAAGAGAAATATGGCTAGTTCGGTCTATTTTCAAGTAATCTGGCGCAAA
Organism: Pseudoalteromonas phenolica; assembly: GCF_005886345.1. Classification (GTDB taxonomy): domain Bacteria; phylum Pseudomonadota; class Gammaproteobacteria; order Enterobacterales; family Alteromonadaceae; genus Pseudoalteromonas; species Pseudoalteromonas phenolica_A. The sequence continues at coordinate 41,588 of NZ_PNEC01000009.1, read as the reverse complement.
ATACACCTTTATGTAGCAACTATATTGTAAGTTTGCGTAAACGAGCGTTTGGGCTAGCCCATTCATTGCGCTAGTATGATACCAATCCTCAATAATACTTAATCATTTTGAGGGACTAAAACTGACGCTAGCTTCGTTAAAAATTTCTTATTTAGAGCAACTAAATAGCAAAATTTTCGCCTTGCTATCGAGCAGTTTTCCTTGCCTCAAAATAGCTCACTTAATTAAGAGGATTGGTATGATACGTGGTTTTGGTGAATAGGTTTTAGAGAAAAACACCTTATGACAAGCGATTATAAAATTGTACTCACCACATGTGAGACTAAAAATGACGCGCGCAAACTTGCCGCGATACTCGTTGAAAAAAAATTGGCTGCCTGTGTAAACATTTTGCCCGAAGTGGAGTCTGTGTATGTATGGCAAGGAAAAGTTGAACAGCAAACAGAAAGTAAACTTTTCATTAAGACCAACGTACAACGCTTGGAAGAATTAATGGCATGTATTAAATGCCACCACAGCTATGATGTGCCTGAGATCCAAGTTCTTGATGTATCGACGGGCAACCCTGACTATTTTAATTGGATAAATGAGGTACTGAGTTAATGCGCATAGTGGCATTTTTGCTTTGCTTGCTGTTTATGCTTCCCGCACAGGCAGCGAACAACACGGTGTTAAATAGCCTTTTAGCCCCAAAACAACAAACCTTCTTACCGGTAAACGAAGCTTTTCAGTTCGATTTCGATCAGCAAGGCACTATTTTATTCACTGGCTGGGAAATTGCACCTGGTTACTACATATATAAGCATAAGCTCGAGATCATTGCTAAGAATGCCAAAATCAAAGTGCCGGAACTCGACCCAGGTGTTGAAATAGAAGATGAGTTCTTTGGTAAGACAGAAGTATATTTTGATGAGCTGGTTGTTGTTTCCAAACTGAGTGACATTGGTGAAGATGCCGTCGTTAAAATTCGCTATCAAGGCTGTGCCGAAGCTGGACTCTGTTACCCACCTGAAGTGATCACTATTCCGCTTTCTATGCTGAACAAAACATCAGATAAGCCAAGAAAAACCACTGAAACGGCTGCACCAACAGGTAATAATAGTAACGACTTCGTCAATAAGCTCGCAGAGCAAGACTTTTTAACTAACCTTGCTGTGTTTTTTGGGGTTGGCGTGCTGTTAGCATTTACACCGTGCGTGTTTCCTATGTTCCCTATCCTATCTAGTTTGATTGCCGGCCAATCAAAGCTATCGACTAAAAAAGCATTCGCACTGTCATTTGTGTATGTACAAGGCATGGCAGTCACTTACGCAGCGCTTGGTCTGGTTGTGGCTGCGGTTGGTGGGCAAATTCAAGGTTACTTACAAAGCCCTGCTGTACTGATTAGCTTCAGCTTACTGTTTGTATTACTAGCTTTTGCCATGTTTGGTTGGTACGAAATTAAACTACCAGAGAAGTTTATGACGCGTTTAACTAACGTCAGCAACCAACAAAAAGGCGGTAACTATACAGGCGTATTCTTTATGGGTGTGCTGTCTGGCCTAATTGCTTCTCCGTGCACCACGGCTCCGCTCTCTGCTGCCCTACTTTATGTTGCGCAAAGTGGCGACTATCTAGTGGGTGGTTTAACTCTCTATGTGCTAAGCCTTGGCATGGGTCTACCACTGTTACTATTGGGTACTTCTGGCGGTAAATTGCTCCCTAAAGCAGGCGCTTGGATGGAACAAGTGAAGATGCTGTTTGGCTTCGTGATGCTTGTAGTGCCTTTAGTCTTGCTAGAACGCATTCTTGAGTGGAATACCATTCTTTTACTTGGCAGCGTATGGCTGGTTATTACTGCATTATTTTTGCACCATTGGCAAAGCCACGAGCAAGCTAGCAAACTTAAGACAGCACTTTGGGCTGTTGCCGTGCTGTTCTTGATCGGTGGTGTATTAACGGCAAAGCATGTATTAATGCCACCAACCAAAGTAACAGCGGTTACCACAGCATCTGATGGTAAGTTTAAACTGCTGCCTGATTTAGCTGCACTGCGTGAAGAAGTCGCCCAAGCTAACCAACAAGGCAAAATTGCCATGGTCGACTTGTACGCTGATTGGTGTGTCGCCTGTAAAGAGTTTGAGAAATACACCTTCTCAGACGACAAAGTGAAGCAAGCGTTTAAAGACTTCTCTTTGTTGAAGCTCGATCTGACCGTGACCAATGAGGTGAGTAAAGAGATTTACCAAACCTTTAATGTGGTTGGTTTACCTGCCATCCTATTTTTTGATGCGCAAGGCAATGAGCTGAGCAATTTACGGATCACCGGCTTTCAAAGCGCCGAAGAGTTTACCGCCCACCTAGAAAAAGTACGCCAAACCGTACAGTAAGCATACAAAACTTAGGCTGTGAGCTGATAAATTCAGCAAGCAGCCTAGGCTATTGACCTACCTCATCATCTTGCTGATTAGACCAGTATTTTGCTGCTATTTAACACGAACTCTCTATAATAGTCTGCGAACGTGAGAAAAAGTTGCTATTTTCAATCGAACGGCTTAGTTTAACGAACTGAATAGAGTGAATTTTTAGTTTGTTATAGCTTTTAAGGAATTTCGCGAATTATGTCTGCAAAATTTAAGATTTTAGTACTCAATGGCCCAAACTTGAATATGTTAGGCCGTAGAGAGCCTGAGAAATATGGCTCACAAACTTTGTCGGACATTGTGGACAACCTTGAAAAGCAAGCTGAGCAACTGAGTATCACGCTGACACATGTACAAAGTAATAGTGAAGCAGAGCTAATAAATACAATTCATGATGCATGGCAAGCTATCGATGCCATTATCATTAATCCTGCCGCTTTTACACATACCAGTATCGCACTGCGCGATGCGCTGTTAAGTGTCAGCATACCGTTTTTTGAAGTGCATATTACTAACGTATATGCACGTGAACCTTTTCGTCATAAGTCTTATTTTTCTGACGTGGCTGAAGGGGTGATATGTGGATTAGGCGCACTAGGTTATGAAGCAGCATTAAATGCCGCACATTATCTACTGCACAACAAAAATAACGCAAATTAACTAACAGGCGGGCCATTATGGACATTCGCAAAATTAAAAAACTTATCGAATTAGTAGAAGAATCAGGTATTGCAGAGCTAGAGATCACTGAAGGTGAAGAGTCGGTACGTATTAACCGTCACAGCAGCGCTCCAGTTATCGCAGCACAACCACAGCATTATGCTGCAGCACCTGCACCTGTAGCAGCGCCTGCGGCGGCACCTGCGCCGGCAGCTGCGCCGGCAGCTGAAGCGGCTCCGGCAGCAGCGGCAGAGCCTGCAGGCCATAAAGTACTTTCTCCAATGGTTGGTACTTTCTACGCAGCGGCTTCTCCTGAAGCACCTAAATACGTTGAAGTTGGTCAGTCTGTAAACGTTGGCGACACACTATGTATCGTTGAAGCGATGAAGATGATGAACCAAATCGAAGCTGACAAAGCAGGTGTAGTTAAAGCTATCCTAGTTGAAAACGGTGAGCCAGTAGAGTTCGACCAACCACTATTCATCATCGAATAATTACGCAATAGAAGGCAAATGCTATGTTAGACAAAGTAGTCATTGCGAACCGAGGTGAAATTGCACTTCGCGTATTGCGTGCCTGTAAAGAGCTAGGTATTAAAACGGTTGCTGTACATTCAACAGCTGATCGTGACTTAAAGCACGTGCTACTTGCAGACGAAACGATTTGTATCGGTAAACCAGCTGCTGCTGAGAGTTACTTAGATATTCCTCGTATTATTGCTGCGGCTGAAGTAACTGACGCAGTTGCAATTCACCCGGGCTACGGTTTCTTATCTGAAAATGCTGATTTTGCAGATCAAGTTGAGCAAAGTGGCTTCGTATTTATCGGTCCTAAAGGCGACACAATTCGTCTAATGGGTGACAAAGTGTCAGCCATCGAAGCGATGCGTAAAGCGGGTGTACCCTGTGTACCAGGTTCTGACGGCCCACTGACTGAAGATAACGAGCGGAACGTTCAAATCGCTAAGCGTATTGGTTACCCGGTAATCATCAAAGCAGCAGGTGGCGGCGGTGGTCGTGGTATGCGTGTTGTTCGCTCTGAGCAAGAGTTAATTGATTCAATCGCATTAACTCAACAAGAAGCAAAACAGTTCTTTGGTAATGGCATGGTTTACATGGAGAAATTCCTTGAAAACCCACGTCATATCGAAGTTCAAGTGTTAGCTGATGGTCAAGGTAATGCAATTCACTTAGGTGAGCGTGACTGTTCAATGCAGCGTCGTCACCAGAAAGTCGTTGAAGAAGCTCCAGCGCCAGGTATCACAGCTGAAATGCGCAAGTTCATCGGTGACCGTTGTACACGTGCATGTATCGAAATCGGTTATCGCGGTGCAGGTACGTTCGAATTCCTATACGAAAATGGCGAATTCTACTTCATCGAAATGAATACGCGTATTCAGGTAGAGCACCCTGTAACTGAAATGGTTACTGGTGTTGACCTAATCAAAGAGCAGCTGAAAATCGCTGCGGGTCAACCTCTATCAATCACACAAGATGACGTTGTGATCAAAGGTCACGCCATTGAGTGTCGTATTAACGCAGAAGATCCTGTGAGCTTTATTCCTTCACCGGGTAAAATCACACGCTTCCACCCTGCTGGCGGCTTAGGTATTCGTTGGGACAGCCACATTTATGCTGACTACACTGTACCACCACATTACGACTCAATGATCGGTAAGCTTATCACTTATGGTGAGAACCGTGACGTTGCAATCGCGCGTGCGCGTAATGCTTTAAATGAATTAGTGATCGATGGTATTAAAACCAACACACCATTACATAAAGACATCCTTGCGGATGAGCACTTCCAAAATGGTGGCACGAACATTCATTACCTAGAGAAAAAGCTAGGTCTTCAATAAGACATCGCTTTTACAAAAAAACCGATATCAGTGATATCGGTTTTTTTATGTCTTTAATTCGAAACTAAACGATTGCTTAAGCTGTACCACCGACTGTGATTTCGTCGATCTTCAAGCTTGGCTGGCCCACACCAACTGGCACACTTTGGCCATCTTTACCACATACGCCGACACCGCGATCTAGCTCTAAATCGTTACCGACCATAGAGATCTTATGCATTACATCTGGTCCATTGCCGATTAAGGTTGCACCTTTAATCGGTTGCGTGATTTTGCCATCTTCAATTAAATACGCTTCAGAGGCTGAAAATACAAACTTACCCGAAGTAATATCAACCTGACCACCACCGAAGTTTGACGCAAACACGCCTTTTTTCACGGTACTGATGATCTCTTCTTGGCTGTGCTCACCCGGTAACATATAGGTATTGGTCATGCGCGGCATGGGTAAGTGCGCGTAAGACTCGCGACGACCATTACCGGTTGGAGCCACACCCATCAGCCGCGCATTCATCTTATCTTGCATGTAGCCTTTCAGAATACCATTCTCAATAAGCACGTTATAACCCGCTGGCGTGCCTTCATCATCTATGTTTAAGGAGCCACGACGGTCAGCAATAGTGCCATCATCGACTACGGTACATAAACTAGAAGCTACTTTCTCGCCCACTTTACCGCTAAATGCCGATGCGCCTTTACGGTTAAAGTCGCCTTCTAAACCATGACCTACCGCTTCGTGTAACAACACGCCTGGCCAACCAGCACCCAACACAACAGGCATAGCGCCTGCTGGCGCGTCAATCGCCTCCAGGTTTACCTTTGCCATACGAACCGCTTCTTTGGCGTATTCCATCCAACGTGGCTTTCCGTCGACTAGCTCTTTAAAGTAGCCATAATCTAGGCGTGCACCGCCACCTGCACCGCCACGTTCACGGCGGCCATTCTTCTCAAGTAATACTGAGCAATTAAGGCGGATCAGCGGACGAATGTCAGTCGCAAAAGTGCCATCACTGGCTGCCACTAACACTTCTTCATAGACCGCAGACATCGAGCTAACAACCTGCTGTGCACCAGGTGCAAGCTCACGAATGTAGTTTTCAATCTCTTTTAAAAGCGCAACTTTGTCGTTATCACTCATGCTGGTGATTGGTTGCAGTGGCGCAAATTGCTGCTTAGCTGTAACGTCACTAAATACTTGTACTGCTTTGCTTTCGCCCGCTTGCGCAATACTACGCGCAGCCATTGCCGCTTTATTTAATGCTTCGATGTTGATGGCATCTGAATATGAGAAACCGGTTTTTTCACCTGAAACCGCACGTACACCGACACCACGCTCGATGTTATAACTGCCTTCTTTTACTAGGCCGTCTTCTAGCACCCAAGTCTCGTTATAACTTGATTGAAAGTATAAATCTGCGTAATCAACTTGATGTTGGTGAATATAGCTTAGAGTTTGCTCAAGTTGCTCTCTGGTAAGCTGACTATCCGTTAATAAGTTCTGCTCAACATTATTCATAAAACGTGCTCTTAAATCGGTTATGTTGGTGCACAGGTAAACTGGCACGAACTTGTTGGAGTTCTGATAAATCTAGCTGACACTCTATGTTTGTCAGCTCAGTTTTGGCATTCGCTAACACCTCACCCCAAGGTGAGATAGCAACACTGTGGCCGTAAGTCGCTCTGCCATTGTCATGCAGTCCTGCTTGTGCTGCCGCCAATACATAACATTGTGTTTCTATGGCTCGGGCTTGTAATAAAGGCAACCAATGCGCTTCGCCAGTGACTGTGGTAAATGCGCTAGGGACTAAAATAATATCTGCACCCAGTGCCATCATCTTCTGATAAAGGCCTGCAAAACGCACATCATAACATACACTTAAACCAATTCTGCCAAAGGGCGAATCGACAACCACCACATTGTGGCCAGCTTGGGTATATTTAGACTCTCGATAGCCACCACTACCATCTTGTACTTGCGCATCAAATAAATGGATCTTGTTATATTGCGCTACAACCTCACCCTGTTCATTAAAGAGTAGGCTGGCAGCATAGTATTTACCAGTATTTTCAGAGGGTAATGCAATGGTGCCTGCAGCAAGCCAAATACCAAATTGGCGACATAGTTGCGCTAACTTCTCAACCCAAAGGTGGTTGCTTTTACTCTGTTCAAGCGTGGTTGTAGCGTCTTTGTTAAAGCATATCCAAGTTTCGGGCAAACAGACTAAAGCCGGTTGTTTTAAATTTGCTTGGGTAAGTTGCTGTTGCAGATAGTTGAAGTTTTGCTCTGCGCTCATGGTTGAGCACATCTGCACAATAAAGGCTTGAGGATGCATTAATTTCCTCCTTCATTCGCTTTATCTTCGTTTTTACTTTGTACGTTTTGTTTTGTTTTTACTGGAGTTTGACCTGTCACTAACGTCTCAGCTTTAACCAGACTGGCTCCCGAAGAAGGCTGGCTTAAGGCCTCACCTTCAACAACTGGCTGAGAAGCTGGTTGTTCACTCGGTGCAGGGGGTTCACTTTGTGCAGGTTTAGGGATCTCGATTTCACGACTCTTTCTGTCAATCTCAGTCACTACTGGCTCTTGCATAGTACCGGTTACTTTAAACTTAATTTCAGAAATCACTCGGGCAGAGTGCAGTACTTGGTCAAGGGCCAAGGCAGCGATACCCGTTACTGGGTTTACCATCCAACCGACAATCACAGGTAAACTTGATGTCACCTGAGGCGCAATTGCCAAGTCATAATTAATTTCTTGGGTGTCTAAATTAGCAAAACCCTGAATGGTTAAGTCTGCTGGTACCCCATCCATTTTCGTATCTTTGGTGTAGGCGATACCTTCTGCGATTTGTATGCTGCCTTCCATACTGTTGTAGAAGAAGCCTTTTGAGAAAACATCACGAAAATCGAGTTTTAACTTTCGCACCAACGAATCTAAACTCAGTAGTGAAAATACTCGAGCGCCTTTATCACTTATCTCTGACAAATGACCTTCGCCTAATTCCCATTGAATATCCCCGGCTAAGCTCGGCACATGGACTTTATAAGGTGCCCCCTGCCAACTAAGCTGATAATGCATATTGGCTTTTGAATCTTTAATTGAAGACGTTAAATCGAATTCCGAGAGCAGTTCACCAATATCACGGCTATTCATTATGCCACTGATCTCAGTAATGCCATCTTGCCAACTCCCTTGCCCCCTGAATACATGATCTTGCTTATCAACGACTAACTCTGAAATATTAAACTTCTCATTATCACCAAACATAGACAATGAGACTTTATCAAGTTGATAAGCCTTTACTTTACAATCAGCACACAATAACTCTATTGCTGGCATTCGTGTAAGCCACTGTAAAGATTCAGCCGTTTCAGGCTCTGTAGTTGACGTTTCTGATTCGACTTCTGGTACATTTAAGCGCAGGTAATCACTATCAATTTTTATCGGGCGACTTGAGTTGCCCTCAGGTATAGCAATGGTTGCGCGTAACTCTTTCGCATTGAGCCGTATTTGTGTACCAGTGTCGACAGGCTCCAAACGCATTTCAAAATCATTAAATGGAATGCCCGATATAGATAAGTTATCAACTTGCGCGGTTATCTCATTCAGCTTAGGTAACATGCTCGGCGTATCAGACTCTTTGCCGCTCAACTGGATCAACCTATCGATAAAATCAATCCACGGCACCAGCTGTACTTCAGGTAAGTCAATTGAAACCTGAAACCCTTGCTGTGCTAATCCTCTATCTTTTTGCGCTGCAATTATATGAGTATTGCTAAAACGACCCGTTTCGTTATCTAGAATGGCATTAAAAAACAGTTTATCTTGAATATTGGCTGTGATCAGATTGGAAATATCATCACCTCGTACCTGCCCCGTTAAAGGCCAACTTTGCTCTGTAAGTTTGTTATAAGGAGCAGGCAGGTTACTTTCGACCCCCACTAGATCGGTATTGAAAACTGCGTCATAGGTAAACCCTTGTGGTGCGAAATCAAGGTTAACCTGTGTATTAAGCTGAGTTTTTCCTGAAATATATCCATCAACAATACCGTGCCCATACGGTAATAATTGCTCACTACTTGCTTGTAACTGTGTCTCTACCTTTACTTGATAAGCTTTCTCAATTGATTGACCAGCCACCGATATTGTCAGTGGCATCTCTAACCAAGTTGCTTCGGCATCATTTAATTGGATGACTTCATCATTGAAGCTTAACTGACCGCTCAGCATACTGAGCTGCATGCCTGGTTGAGCTAAAAATACTGAGTTATTATTTAAATCAACTTTACCTTTGGCATTAACCGCAAGGCTGCTTAAATCAATATCAAGCTTTATCTTGCCACTAACTTCACCCTGAGCTTGAACAACCTCAAAGACATTGGTTAATGGGTCTTTTAATGGTGTTTGAGCAAAGAAAGCACCTAACGATTGCGCCTGTGTTGCTTGGTTTATATCGACAATTAAATTACTTGCTTGCTGCAAATTCGCAAGACTAACTTGAACATCACCATTAATAACTTGATTAATGAGCTGACCTTCATCAACGTAAATATCCATTCGTTCATTTACAAAGTGAAGTTTTGCAGATGCCTGCTTCACAGCAGGCCATTCAGGTGCAAAGGCAAATTCAGCCTGAGCTAGATCAGATAACACCTCAAAGCGACCATCTCCATTTAAATATGGAAAATCACTGAGTTTGCCTGATAAAAGAACCTGTGAACCTAGATGTTGACCTGCTTTGATAGCATTATTTAAATAATTGATCAGTGACTCTGCCATCAAAGTTTGCGGAAAATAATGCTTAGCTATTTTGCCTGTGCCGCCTTTGACCTCAACATATAAATCTAGCTCTGGCTGTTCTAATAAGCGCAGTTCCATTTCACCCGCTAAAGTCAGCTCGCTATTGTCTAACCAGATAGAATTACTATTTACGCGCCACTCATCATGATATTTGTAAACATGAAAACGCCCACTAAGTTCATTATATGGGACGGGTCTAGCAAACATTTCTCCGGTATATAATTGGCCTTGCTTAGCAAACACTTCAAGAGTTGCCTCATCACCCTCAGCATAAAGTTCTATGCGCATAGGGTCTGTGGCAGGGACTCCTTGAGCAAACTGCCAAGAAAGGTCTTCTGAGTAAAGCCAAACGTTTGGTTTACTATCAGTGGTAAACTCTAGCTTACCTTTTACCGTGCCTGACGGTGCAAAATCAGCGACTAACTCTGTATTGGGTAAATTAGTTAACTGTAAAAACTCATTCAATAAAGAGAGTTCAACACCTTCAAACCAAACTGATTGAGCTTGAGAAAATTCAGCTCTGAAGCCTATATCTGTAAAACTGCCTGACTCATTACGGGTAAAGTTTATTTCTGAACCTTGTAGTAACCAGCCTGACTGCATAGGGCTTAAGAATGCTTGAGCGGAATTTAAAGTGAGCTGCTGAGCTTGATTGTTTTGCTGCCAGTGAATATGACTTGGCTGCATGTTTAATTGCACATTTTTTACTTTGCCATGTGCCAATGACAGCCAAAGTTGACCGTTAACATCCGTATGCAGGCTTTCTTTCTCTGTATCTAAGTAAGGAGACAACCAATCTTTTAGGTCGATTTGAGAAGCTTGTAAAAAAACTTCACCAGCCAGCTCTGAAAAAGTTTTACCTGTTAAAAGCAAGTCAGCACTAATTTGCCCTTCGGTTAACCCTGGTACACTGACTAAGCCTGAACCTCGGTGAGCAATAACATTGTTTTGCCAAATAACATCTTCGAGCAAAATAGTGCGCTCTTTGCCATTCACCATGGTTAGGTTTAAACTGCTGTCCCTAATTGCAAAATGCCCTGACTCTCCTAAAAACAAGCTTTCTATCAATGCTTGCTGCTCAAACTCTGTTTGCGCTTGTTGTGTCGATAAATCTAAGGCATTGAAATCAATATCTGCCGAAAACCCTTCCAACACAAAATAGTCAGACCTCAATTGTAAAAAACGCAGCGATTCTAAGATGTTTATTTGTAGACTGGTGTTATCAATTTGAAGGCTAATGGGTGAATCATTGTTATCATCAAAGGTTACCCCTTCGAGAACTAAGGCAGGGCCAACCCCTTCCCAACTTGCAGTGATTGAGCCGATACGTAAATCGACATCAAACTGCTCGTTAATTAAAGTCTCGAGATCATGCTTGTAGTCGTTGGCATAAGGCAAACTGTAGCGAAAAACAGACACCAAAACGGCAAGTAAAACCAGTGTGATAGCAATCAGCTGCCACACTTTGCGCAAACAAAAAAAACACACGGCTTTAACTTGCATAGATATTAAACTGCCTTACATCATAACAACATCAAACTGTTCTTGGCTGTACAAGTTTTCAGTTTGAATACTGACTTGTTTACCTATGAACAGCTCTAGTTCTGCAAGGTTGTGATATTCGTCGTTAATTAATGCTTCGCTCACAGCCGCTGAGGCGTAAACCATAAATTTGTCTGCATCGTATGCACGATTGACTCGCACAATCTCACGAAGGATCTCATAACAAACTGTCTCAACAGTTTTCAATGAACCTCGGCCAGAACATGATGGGCAAACATCACATAAAATGTGCTCTAAGCTTTCACGTGTTCGTTTACGCGTCATTTCTACTAAACCCAAAGCTGATAAGCCATTAATATTGGCTTTTGCTCTGTCTTTAGAAAGTGCCGTTTCTAGAGAATGTAATACACGACGTTTGTGCTCATCTGACACCATATCAATGAAATCGATAATAATAATACCGCCTAAATTACGTAATCTTAATTGACGTGCAATGGCTGATGTTGCTTCAACATTGGTATTAAAAATGGTTTCTTCTAAGTTACGATGGCCGACAAATGCACCAGTATTGACATCCACTGTGGTCATCGCTTCGGTTTGATCTATGATCAAATAACCACCTGACTTCAGTTCAACTTTACGATGCAATGCTTTTTGAATTTCACTCTCAACGTCAAATAAGTCGAAAATCGGACGCTCACCAGGATAATACTCGAGTGCATTGGCTAATAAAGGCACAAACTCTTCGGTAAAGGCTTTTAATTCTTGATAAGTCAGCTTAGAGTCGACACGAATACGTTCCATGTCTTCACCCACATAATCACGCAATGTTCTGAATGCCAAAGTCAAATCTTCATGCAAAATAGCTGCTTTACTGGTTTTGCGACGGCGACCAATAATTTTTTGCCAAAGCTTTTTAAGAAACTCAGCATCATGCTGAAGTTCGGCCTCGGTGGCACCTTCAGCAGCCGTTCTTACTATAAAACCACCGTTTTCATCATTATATTGTCCAACGATTTTTTTCAGACGACTGCGCTCTTCTTCGGTTTCAATGCGCTGACTGACACCAACATGTGTGGCATCTGGCATAAATACCAAATAACGCGAAGGGATGGTAATGTCTGTGGTTAAACGTGCACCTTTGGTACCGAGTGGATCTTTTACCACCTGCACCATAATGTATTGACCTTGCTTTACCAGCTCACGAATATCTTGTACTTTTTTAACTGGCTGATCATCGACCCCTTCTTCAACGGAAGCACTGTTGACGATATCAGACGCATGTAAAAATGCGGCTTTTTCTAAGCCGATATCTACAAAGGCAGCCTGCATGCCTGGCAGCACACGGCTCACTTTGCCTAAGTAAATATTCCCCACAATACCAAGGTTACCGACTCGCTCAACTTGTATTTCTTGCAGTACACCATTTTCGATTAATGCAACACGACTCTCACTGGGTGTCACATTAATTAATAATTCACTACTCATGCGCCCCCGCTATAAATGCTTTAACTAATTCATCTGTCTCATATAAAGGTAAGCCGACTACGGCAAAATAGCTACCTGACATCTGAGAAACAAAACGACCGCCTAAACCTTGAATACCATAACCACCCGCTTTATCTTGTGGCTCTCCAGACTGCCAGTAAGATGTAATTTCATCATCAGAGAGAGCTTTAAAGGTAACATCAGTTGCAACAACTTGGCTTAAAACGTTATTTTTATCTGCCACCGCAATAGCGGTTAGTACTTGGTGCGTTCGGCCGGATAACCGTTGCATCATGCTAATAAAATCGGCTTCGTCAACAGGTTTCCCCAAAGCTAATCCATCTATGACGACCACAGTATCACTACCCAACACAGGTTTATCTGTGTATCCCATACTTACCCCTGTTTGAGCCTTCAAACGTGCTAAACGTTCAACTAATTTTATCGGTGTTTCATTGGGTAATTGTGATTCATCGGCATCTACAGAGAATTGGGTAAAAGCATAGCCGAGCTGAGTCAGTAGCTGTTTACGTCTTGCAGAAGCAGAAGCAAGATAAAGCGTGGTCATTATCTGATCCTAAATTGTCTTCGATATTTACGTAGCAATAAGAAAACCCAAGGCCAACAAAACATACCCGTCAGGGCTGGCCAGAGATACTCAGGGTTAAAATAAATATCGAGTAAAAAGTGATTCAACCAAAACTGCAGTAAGTGGTAAAGCGCTAAGAACAAACCGACTAATACCGCTTGCTGCCATATCGAAAAGTTACGGATTTTCTGGAAATTGCTGACTGTAATGTAGATACATATTGAATAGCAAAGAGAGTTAACTCCTAATGGTGAACCGCTCGCCAAATCAATGATTAAACCAGTTACCCATGCCCAACCAATATTCACTCGATGTGGCAAGGCCAGTGACCAATACATCAGCACCAACAGTACCCAATCAGGTCGAAATATGTCTGTCGATAAGGGCAGTGGCATTAAAGCCATCACCAAAGCCAAAAACAATGACAAACTAATCAGTAAATAATGGCGTCTAATCATTGTGAAGTGTCCACGCTGCGTTTGCCTAAAACGACTAATAAACGAACGCGATCAAGTTGCGCGATCGGCTCTGCATATACTTTGGCAAAAGGCACACTTTCATCCCTGTCTATTGAAGTCACGACAGCAACAGGATATCCCTCCGGAAAAGTGCCACCTAAACCTGACGTTACCAATACATCACCAATGCGGACATCTATACTGTGTGGTACATGAGAAAGCGTCAATTGATTCAATTTCCCCATACCTTCAATAACTGTTCGCACATCATTTCTCAAAATACGAACAGGGGTCGCGTGGGTGGTATCGGTAATAAGTAAAACTCGAGATGTCGTTGTGCCTGTATGCGTGATCTGACCGACAAGGCCTAACTCATCAATCACTGCCTGACCAACTTCAAGACCGTCTATGGTGCCGCGATTGATAACAACCTGATGGCTATACCGATTGGAATGGACTGATAATACTTGACCTATGAGTCGAGTATTCTGTTCTCGAGAAGACGCGTTAAGTAAGGCTCTGAGCTCTTGATTTTCTTGTTGTATAAATTGTAGTTGTTGTAATTGCTCACTTTGCAGTAATTGCTTTTCTCTGAGCGCCTGATTTTCATCAAGTAATTGATCGCGAGTTTGTAAACTGCGCGCACCAAGACTGAGCACCTCATACGGTACATTTGCAAAGTACAATAGTGGGCTTACTAGCGTATGCAAACTGGTACGTAAAATAGTTCCGCTACTGGTATAGCGATCACCAAGTATTAATAAAATACTTAAAATGACAGCGACGGTCAGCCTAAATTGCAGTGATATTGTACGGCCAAATAAAAGGTTCATTAGTCGTAGCTAAATACATCACCACCGTGCATATCAATCATTTCTAGCGCTTTACCACCACCACGAGCAACACAAGTAAGCGGATCGTCAGCAACGACAACTGGAATACCTGTTTCTTCCATTAATAGACGATCTAAGTCTTTTAATAATGCACCACCACCTGTCAGCACCATGCCATGTGCTGAGATATCTGATGCAAGTTCAGGTGGCGATTGTTCAAGTGCAACCATTACAGCGCTCACGATACCCATTAATGGCTCTTGTAGTGCCTCTAAAATTTCGTGTGAGTTCAGAGTGAATGAGCGAGGCACACCTTCAGCAAGGTTGCGGCCACGAACTTCAATTTCAATTGGCTCTTCGCTCTTAAATGCCGAACCAATTTCATGCTTTATCGTCTCGGCAGTTGCTTCACCGATTAAACTACCAAAGTTACGACGAACATAGTTGATAATCGCTTCATCAAACTTATCACCACCGATACGCACAGATGACGAATAAACCACACCGTTTAACGAGATAATCGCAACTTCGGTTGTACCACCACCGATATCAACAACCATAGAACCGGTTGCTTCAGATACTGGTAAGCCTGCACCAATCGCTGCAGCCATCGGCTCTTCAATTAGATATACTTCACGAGCGCCAGCACCCATTGCAGATTCTCGGATAGCACGCTTTTCAACTTGTGTTGCACCACAAGGTACACAAATAAGTACACGTGGGCTCGGACGCATAAAATTATTGTTATGAACTTGCTTAATAAAATGCTGAAGCATTTTTTCAGTCACGTAAAAGTCAGCAATAACGCCATCTTTCATTGGGCGAATTGCTTTGATGTTACCTGGAGTACGGCCTAGCATTTGCTTTGCCGCAGTACCAACAGACGCCACACTTTTTGGACCGCCTGCACGCTCTTGACGAATTGCAACAACTGAAGGCTCGTTCAACACTATGCCTTCTTCTTTTACATATATAAGAGTGTTTGCCGTACCTAAATCGATTGATAGGTCGTTAGAAAATAATCCGCGTAATTTTTTAAACATGAGGTTGAATAACCTTTAAGAATTCTTTTAAACACAGTGGCAGCTTCAAGCTGCCACTAATAATTTTTAACGCTCTCGTACTAAACGAAAACCAATATAGTTTGCTCTAAAGTCAGCAGCGAGTGCCAAGCGAGTAGACACTCGTGCAAGGCTAGGTGCGAAGTTCCAAGCACCACCACGAACCGTGACATCATCCTGAGAGGCGCGCTTTTGCGTCCACTCCCACACGTTTCCAACGGTATCGTATAGACCATAGTTATTTGGGGCAAACTCACCTACAGGTGCCGCGCTCTTGTTTGACCACTCACTGCCACACCAGCCACAGTTTGCTAAATTCTTACCTATCTCATTACCCCAAGGGTATTCAGAAGTTGTGCCCGCTCTGGCTGCATATTCCCACTCAACTTCATTAGGAAGACGGTACTGCTTACCTTCTTCGCCAGATAACCAATTAGCATAAGCTTTGGCATCATCGTAAGAGACACACACAACCGGGAAATTCTCGTTCTGAGCGAAGCCTGGGTTTTGCCAGTTATACTCTAGTTCCCATACTGGTTCACCATTTCTGTAGTAGGCACAACCCTTTGCTTGTTCAGCCGCAGATTTATAGCCTGTACTTTCAACAAAACGGCGAAATTCAGACACTGTAACTTCTTTGCTTTGCATTGCATATGAGTTACTGAGTACTTTTTCTACAATAGGTCGTTCGTTAGCCAAACCATTACCTGTCAAGTCACCCATTTTAAATGTGCCGGCTGGAATAATACTGATATTATTTGTTACCGATTGAGTAACTAGACTGACTGATTTAGATTGCGCTTCACTATTAGAAACTAGGTTTACAGCAGGTTGCTCTACCTTGTTAGTCTCGACAGTTAAATTCGACGACAAAGGTTGAGCTACCTTTGCCGCTCTAGGCTTTTTTACAAGCTGCGCATGAATGGTTTGTGCACGACGAACATTCACCCGGGTTTTATAAGGCTCATAGCCTAGCTTTCGTACTTCAATTTCATGCAAACCAACTGGAATTTGGACATTCAGCTTCGTTGAACCATAGCTAACACCATTAATAAACACTTCGTCATCATACACATTTGAGCGTAATGTCAGTTCTACCAGTTTATCCTCTTGTTTCTGAACTGGTGCTGATACAACAGGTGCTGGCGCTCTCTCTACAACAGGCATAACAGCACGAGGCTGCGTCACTGTATTATCTTCTGAGTAGTTAAACTGTGTATCAGAGAAAGTCGTTGGGTATGCGTTTTGATAACCTATACCACCCGATAATGGTGTGCCATACTCTGAGCAGAAACGGTTATCAACACTCAATAAGCCACATAAACGGCTGGCATTTACATCACCACGCATAGTGACACTCAGATTAACGCTGTAGTTACCTTGCCCACTAAAAGAACTTGCTGTGACATGGCTACTCACTACCTGCACTTGAGCACCTGCAAGGTTTCGTTTAGGTTCTACTAAACGCTGCTCTGTTAGATTAGCAAACAATTGATCGATAAAACGCTGGGTTGATTTCTGCAAGCCCAGTTGTTGACCTCGCTGCTCACATGCCGCTAGCGTTTCTGTGCGCTTACAATTAATTGTATGCTCAATTTCTAACGTGCCTTCGCGGCTAAATTCGTTTCTTAAACGCTCAACTCTGGCTGTACTTAATTGATCTTTTAAACTTTCGAGAGTATTAACTAAAGTGTGCTTGGTAATACGAATCTGTTTGATATCTTGTCGATGAGATGCAATCGCCGCCAATTGCATAGTGATGTCTTCTTTATTTTGTTTATGCAATTCAACTGCTTCTTGATATCGCGTTTGAGCAGCTGAAATATTTAAAGAAGGGTCATCAATTAATCTGCGATATAACTCATTCATAGCATCGAGCGCTTGATTTTTCTCTTTATCTAGCTCGGTTGAACGATTCCGTAATAGGTCTAATTGAGAAACCAAACGGGTTTCTTCATTAAGATGCTTATCTAAAATCTGAGTATAGTTTTCTAACTCGTTTTGCTTGACTGACAATTCAGCTTCTATGGCTGTGACGGTCGCGGTATCTTGTGCAAATACATTGGCTGCCAGTAATGTAGCAGATATCAAAAGAGATAAAGGAGCGATTCGCATATTTTCCATTCCCAAAAGCGGCGATTATTTGGTCTTTGTTATTTTTTATAATTAAGGCTTTATGCTATGTACTTAAACAGTAAAACACAAGCTTTGAACACACTAATATGTGAGTTTACAACTATTATCTATTCCCTTGCTAGCTTTCTAGAAATATTTTCATCTTAAGATCTCAACTGCTAGACTGAGGTTTTAAGCCAAGTCACAAGCAGTATGGATAGTAATCAGTTTCTATTACCAGAATCTCCCGTTCAAGAAATTCAACACCCTTTACTTGAACAAAAAAAAATCAAACTCGCAATTAAACGAGATGATTTACTGCACCCGATAATTTCTGGCAACAAATGGCGCAAGCTAAAATACAATTTAATAAATATGCAAACTCAAGGTTGTGACTCGTTTGTTACCTTTGGCGGTGCTTTCTCTAATCACCTCTATGCTTGCGCCATGGCTTGTAAAGCATTCAATTTAAAAGGTCATGCAATTATCAGAGGGCCAGAACTTGATAAACGCAACCCGACTATAAAAATGGCACTCGCATGTGGCATGCTATTACACACAGTAGATAGAAAAACCTACCGCCAACGTCACAATCCAGAATATTTAGCAAGCTTGCAAAATCAATTTCCAAACAGTTTGATTATTCCTGAGGGTGGAACAAACCAAGCGGCATTACAAGGTGTTATGGAGTTAGCTCAGAGTTTACCTAAGTCTAACTACGTGGTTTGTGCAACCGGTAGTGGTGGCACTCTGGCCGGCTTAGCAAAAGGCTGCACAGGAAATACTCAAGTCATTGGAGTGGCGGTTTTAAAGCAAGCTGATTATCTAAACCATGACATTCGCCAATTACTAACCACTCAACATCAAGGCGCTCCCTGGCAACTACTGACAGATTTTCATTATGGCGGGTATGGTAAATTTACGGATGAAGTTTGGACATTCTGTGAACTTATGCGACAAACTTTTCATTTGCCGCTTGAGCCAATTTACACAGGAAAAATGCTCTTTGCCATTTGGCAGTTAATATCTCAAGACTATTTTCCCAAGGGAACTAGTATTACTGCGATACACACGGGCGGACTCCAAGGGCTAGATGGTTTGAAATATAGGGGATTAATACCCCGCTAATTCAAGCTGCTGTAATGGCTCAGAAAAATAATACCCTTGGGCACCCTTGACACCTAAGCGCTGTAAACACTTCAGTTCACTTTGGGTTTCAACCCCAACAGCATAAACGGGTAAGCCTAGCTGTTTTCCTAACTTAACTATCTGACGAACCACTTTCTGCTGTACTAATGAGCTATCTACACTATGCACTAGTTCAAAAGCGAGCTTTAGTGCTTTTATACATTTCACATCTCTTAAATCCTTCACACTAAATGACTCTGACACATGATCAAGTACCAAACCCGTTCCTAACTCATCTAACTGCCGAGCAATACTCTCTAGCTGCTCTCTATGATGACAAAAATCGTCTAAAGCCATTTCAAATAATACGCGCCCGGACAACTTATTTTTTTCTAATCCACGCAATAACCAGTTTGCAAATTTAGGTTCACACCAATTAATAACATGAATGTTAACACTTGCCAGCAAATGACTTTTATCTTTATTAAGCACTTTGAATGTATGTTCAACAATTAGTGTATCTAAAATCCACAGACTTTCTTTACTATGTAATTGAGGAACAAATTGCTTTGCTGCAATTAAACCCAACTGCCCATGCCTTACCCTCAGCAAAGCCTCACTTTGCATAATTTCTTGCGTTGAAAAGCAAAATAGAGGCTGAAAAAACAAAATAAATTGACCATTTTGGATATATTTAATGAAATCTTCTTCCGAGTTCTGCATTGAGATTTCGTGCGTTTTATTAAGTGGAGTCAGGTGAATATGTTGCCATACATTATTTGAGGCAACTGTCAGTGCAGAGCGTGCTAATTGGTAAACTTTAGTTTGGTCCGATTTAGGTTGATAATAGCATCCGCCAAGCTTGACGATTTTACGAGAGAGATCGCCGCGAATCGCAAATAGCACCTGAAATACAAATTCATGCATTTTTTTACTCACCGCTGAAACATCCCCCCACGCAACTTGCTCTAAAGTAACTGCCAATGCACCAGAATTAAGGTATTTTACAGAACAGTTCGGATAAGCAGAGAAATGCTTATGAAACTGAATAGAAAAGTGTTGCTGAGCATCTATGCTTTCACCCAAATGATAACTCCACTTTATTAGGGCAAAAATATTGAATAAGTTCTCATCTGTACTTCTAGGATGCTGAATAGTTGGTAATACATTCTCAGTTTCGACAGGTAATGTATTTTTATGCTCTCGCTTAAAAGATTTAGGCCTAACTTTGTATATCAGCCACCAGCGATATCCAAATACTAAAATGCCAATAAATAGCAAATTAAATAACAGCAAGATACTGGCATATTCTTGCCAAACATTAGGATGTTTAATGAATATTGTAGTACCGGCAAATTCAAACCTATCTACATTCTTAATTTGTAAAGGCGGTGTAGTGTTATAAGACACAAATTGAAGATTAAACTGTTTGGCTAGAAGCTCGAGACTATCATCTGTTTTGTCAGTTTCAGGTAAAACACTCACTGATTGAGTGAATTGCATACCTCTTTGATGAATTTGTAAATGAAACAGGTGCACTAAAAGTGCATTAAGGAAACAAACCAATAATAGCGAGGCGATAATGAGATACCACTTTGACAATGTTTCAGTTATGCGCTTAATAACCTGCTTCATCACTGTACCGCACTTCATTGAACATTGCCTAAGTGTTGTTCACAAGTGAGGAAAACTCAAGTTTAGAGCATGGAAAGCATTGTATTGGTTTACTGGCAAATGATCTTAAATAAGAGAAAAAATAAAACCCTGCTAAAGCAGGGTTTTATTAAATCTATTTCGTTTCATAAACGAGTTACTCGTCAGAACGGAATATCGTCATCAAAGTCGATTGGTGGTTCCATCGGGTTTGATGCACCGCCTTGTGGCGCTGATTGTGGTTTAGGAGCAAATCCGCCTTGCTGTTGACCTGACTGCTGCTGAGGTGCAAAACCGCCTTGCTGAGACTGCTGCTGTTGCGGTGCAAAACCACCTTGTTGTTGCGCTGGTTGCTGCGGTGTGAAACCACCTTGCTGCTGTGATGCCTGCTGTTGCTGTGGCGCTTGGTTATATTGAGACTGTTGGTTATTAAAACCACCAGACTGCTGACCTTGATACTGACCACCACCTTGTTGTTCTCCACGACCGCCAAGCATTTGCATCTGACCGCCCATGTCTACAACGATTTCTGTTGTATACTTTTCTTGTCCGCTTTGATCTGTCCATTTACGAGTCTGTAAGCGACCTTCGATATAAACTTGTGAGCCCTTACGTAAGTATTCACCTGCAACTTCAGCTAATTTACCGAACAACACTACACGGTGCCACTCAGTACGCTCTTGCATTTGCCCTGTGTTTTTATCTTTCCAGCTATCTGTTGTAGCAATGCTGATGTTTGCTACACCGTTACCATTTGGCATGTAACGAACTTCTGGGTCTTGGCCTAAGTTACCAACCAAGATTACTTTGTTTACACCGCGTGCCATGACGCACTCTCCTCACACTAATTCAAGCCAAGTATTTGCTTTGCTTGGTTTATATCAAATTCTTTATCATTTACTTTTAGGTAACTACGATTCTCATCGTTCACCATTGTTGCTTCGATCACTCCCGGTAGCGCCACCAATTGCTCAGCTAACTGCTCGGCTCTATGTGGGTCGGATAAATCAGCCATTAAACTGATCACTTTACTCTTAGGAGGGATCTGCATTTGCCATGCAATAAATAGCCATATTACCCCAACTCCTGCTGCAGCCGCAAACACTGTATTCGCTTCACCAATTTGCGCTAGATAACCCCCTAAAATACCACCTAAAAATGCCCCGAAGAATTGCCCCGATGAGAATACCCCCATTGCAGAGCCCTTCTGATTAGCAGGTGCTATACGCGATACCAAGGCCGGCATGGTCGCTTCAAGGAAGTTAAAAGCAATAAAGTAAAACAACATACACAAGGCAATGCCCATGATTGACGTTGGCAATAAAATAAGACCTAGCGCACTAAAAATTAGCACGAAAATAGAAAGTAAAAAGACCTGTTTTTCTTTTTGTTTTTTGATGGCAATGATCATTAAAGGCGCCATTAAAATAAATGCCGCTAATAAAACGGGAATATAAAGCTGCCAATGACTTTCAGCCGCTAAACCGCCAATGATTAACTGACCAGGCAAAACCACAAATAAGGTTGTGAGCGTGAGGTGAAGTAACATCACACCAAGATCTAAGCGAAATAACTGCGGATGCTTTGCCAGTCGTTTTATCTCAGCAACAGACGCGACTGTATCGCCTTTTGGGGCGCGATTTAATGCATTAGGGACCACAAAAGACACAATCACAATACCTAATATTGCCAGCCCTGCCGTTAACCAGAATACCCCAGAAATACCAAATGATGCCGCCACCATTGGCCCAAGTAGCATAGCAACCGCAAAACTTAGACCGATACACATACCTATCACGGCCATCACTTTAGGGCGTTGCTCATCTCGACTTAAATCTGCAGCTAAAGCCAACAAAGCACTGGCAATGGCGCCCATACCTTGTAAAGCTCGACCAACTGTGACCCAGTAAATTGAATCTGCGACTGCGGCAATCACTGAACCGATAGCAAACACGACTAAGCCACCAATGATGACCGGTTTTCTACCCACTTTATCGGATAACCAGCCCATCGGGATCTGTAATAAAGCTTGTGTTAAACCATATGCGCCGATTGCTAAACCGATCCACATTGGCGAGACATGCTCAAGTGACTGACCATAAATAGCCAATACTGGCATCAGCATAAATAAACCGAGCATTCTGAATGCGAATACACTGGCTAATGAAAAAGCAGCGCGTTTTTCTAAGGCGTTTAATGATTGATTAGACATAGTTCTCGTTATAACTGACTCGCAAATGCGCGCGACAGTTTAACAAAAAAATAGCCGTTGCAAAAAACTTAATCTAATTTGTATTTTTTTAAAATTGCTCTAATTTTGCCTGTTTGCTTTAGTCGCTCTAAAGCCCGCTCCAAACGCGCTTTCGTTTTCGGAGAGACACTCTGCTTGCTAAGAGCAATGTAAACAGGCTCTCGATTAATGACGAAAGGATTTATTTCTACTTGCATGTAGTCTGGATTATTTTCTGATTGGTAGAGCATATTATATTTCTCAGCAAAAAAGCCTGAGATTCGACCATGCTTTAACATGCTAATACGCAGTTTGTTATTTGTGATCACTGTAAAGCGCTCTTCTATATTCGGCGTATTTTTTAACAGTGCGTCAACTTTAGGACCATAAACCGCATCTCGATGAATTGCGATTGGAGCTGGTAATGTCAGTAAATCTTGATAACTCTTAAGTGTATAAGGTCTAGACTTATAAGTCACAAGCACAATGGTTTCGTTGCGTTGAGGGCCAATAAAATAAGCAAACCGCTCACGCTGCTTGGTTGGTGACATACTGAGCATCATGCCTATCTCACCTGTTTCAAGCATTTTGATTGAACGGCCCCAAGGTAAACTTACAAATCTATAGCTACAGTTTGCTTCTTCTAAAAGCGCTTTGGCAAAATCAACGTCTAGGCCGTGCCAGCTCAAAGCGTCGGCTTGGTTTCTGTAACGAGCAAAATTTTCAAAACGCACCACTATATTGCACTCAGAGTTAACACGCATGTCCGTAAGCGCTTGCGTATTGAGACTGAAAACCAAAAAGAAAGAGGATACGTATAGACTGTTCAAAATTTATTAGCCACATTTTTACCACTTATTCAGTGTAGATGCTTTTATAAAGAAGCGATAATTTTCACAAAAATGTGCGATACTGTGGCGAAGTTTGATTACACCCTCAAGCAGTTACTGGAGCATCATGGATAATATAGAAGTAAGAGGCGCCCGCACCCATAACCTGAAGAATATTTCACTGACTATTCCACGTGATAAGTTGATTGTTATCACAGGTTTATCTGGCTCAGGCAAATCCTCTCTTGCGTTTGATACTTTATATGCAGAAGGCCAACGCCGTTATGTCGAGTCGCTTTCTGCTTATGCGCGCCAATTTTTATCTTTGATGGAAAAACCCGATGTAGACCATATTGAAGGTCTTTCACCTGCAATTTCCATTGAGCAAAAATCAACGTCTCACAACCCTCGTTCTACTGTGGGTACTATTACCGAGATTTACGATTACCTACGCTTACTATTCGCACGTGTGGGTGAGCCTCGCTGTCCGACTCATGATTTACCGCTTGCAGCACAGACTATCAGCCAGATGGTAGATACTGTTTTAGAGCAACCTGAAGGTAGCAAGCTGATGCTGTTGGCGCCTGTGGTAAAAAACCGTAAGGGTGAACACGTCAAACTATTCGAGCAATTGAGTGCTCAAGGCTACATTCGCGCCCGTGTTGATGGTGAAGTGTGTGATTTAAGCGATCCACCAACCCTCGAATTACATAAAAAACACACCATTGAAGTGGTTGTTGACCGCTTTAAAGTGAAAGATGGCTTACAACAACGTTTGGCTGAATCATTCGAAACCGCATTAGAATTATCGGGTGGTGTGGCTGTTGTTGCGAATATGGACGACACAGAACAAGCAGAGCTTACTTTCTCTGCTAACTTTGCCTGCCCGACTTGTGGCTATGCGATGACTGAACTAGAGCCGCGTTTATTCTCGTTCAATAACCCGGCAGGCGCTTGTCAAAGCTGTGATGGCTTAGGTGTGAGACAATACTTCGACCCAAGTCGCGTGGTACAAAATCCTGAACTTAGCTTAAGTGGCGGTGCAATTAAAGGCTGGGACAAACGCAGCTTCTATTACTTCCAAATGCTGCAATCTGTGGCTGAGCATTATGATTTTGACTTAGAAGTACCTTTTGAGAAGTTATCTAAAGACGCGCAAAAAGTTGTACTAGAAGGCTCAGGTAAAACTAAGATTGCCTTTAACTATCGCAATGACCGCGGAGATGTGATCACTCGTAATCACGAATTTGAAGGCGTGCTAAATAATATGAGTCGCCGTTATCGTGAAACTGAATCCAGCTCTGTTCGTGAAGAGCTTGCCAAGTATCAAACCAATCAAGCATGTCCTAGCTGTAATGGCTCACGTTTACGTGAAGAAGCACGTCACGTGTTTATAGGTAAAACAACGCTGCCAGATGTAACGCTTATGAGCATCGGCGATGCCATGACCTTCTTCGATGAGTTAGAGCTCACTGGGCAACGTGCACAAATCGCTGAAAAAATCTTAAAAGAGATCCGCGACCGATTATCTTTCTTAATTAACGTTGGTTTGAATTATTTATCACTAGAGCGCAGTGCTGATACCCTTTCAGGCGGTGAAGCGCAGCGTATTCGTCTTGCCAGTCAAATTGGTGCTGGCCTCGTCGGCGTTATGTATGTGCTTGATGAACCTTCAATTGGTCTTCATCAACGCGATAATGACCGCTTGCTTAGCACGTTAACTCATCTACGTGATCTAGGTAATACCGTAATTGTGGTTGAGCACGATGAAGATGCCATTCGTGCGGCGGATCACATTATCGATATCGGCCCAGGTGCAGGTGTACACGGTGGCCATGTCGTTGCAGAGGGTTCTCGTGAAGACATTCTTAAATCAACTGAATCTTTAACAGGTCAGTACTTAAGTGGCGCAAAAGCCATTGTCGTTCCAGAACAACGCCACCAGCCAGAAGATAAATGGCTAGAACTATTTGGCGCCACAGGTAATAACTTAAAAAATGTCGACCTACGTATTCCATTTGGCTTAATGACCTGTATCACAGGTGTGTCGGGCTCTGGTAAATCAACCCTTATTAATGACACACTATTTAAGCTGGCTCACACAGCACTGAATGGAGCGACCACGGCTGAGCCTGCACCACACAAAGATATTCAAGGCCTTGAACATTTCGATAAAGTGATCGACATTGATCAAAGCCCAATAGGTCGTACTCCTCGTTCAAACCCTGCAACCTATACCGGTATCTTCACGGCCATTCGTGAACTGTTTGCGGGCACACAAGAAGCGCGCTCCCGTGGCTATAAAGTCGGCCGTTTTAGTTTTAACGTAAAAGGTGGTCGTTGTGAAGCATGTCAGGGTGACGGTGTTATCAAAGTAGAAATGCACTTCTTACCTGATGTATACGTACCATGTGATGTGTGTGCGGGTAAGCGTTATAACCGTGAAACCTTAGAAGTACTTTATAAAGGTAAAAACATCCATGAAGTGCTAGAGATGACGGTTGAAGATGCCCGTGAATTCTTCGATAAAATTCCAGCGATCAGCCGCAAACTGCAAACACTAATAGATGTAGGCTTAACCTATATTCGTTTAGGTCAAGCTGCTACCACCCTTTCTGGTGGTGAAGCACAGCGTGTAAAACTCGCTAGAGAATTATCTAAACGCGACACCGGTAAAACTCTATATATTTTGGACGAGCCGACCACAGGTTTGCACTTCCATGATATTCAGCAATTACTGGCAGTACTGCATCGCTTACGCGACCATGGCAACACTATTGTAGTGATTGAACACAATTTAGATGTGATAAAAACCGCAGATTGGATTGTCGACTTAGGCCCTGAAGGTGGCGCTGGCGGTGGTCAAATTCTTATCTCGGGTACACCTGAAGTGGTAGCTGAATGTGACGCATCTCACACAGGTAGATACCTAAAACCACTATTAAAATAATAAACTTAATTTCATAAATAATGGTTAATTTTTTAAAAGCTTGCCTCATAATAGAAGCAAGCTTTTTTGTTGTGTGACTGTTTAATGCGCAACAATGTGCTAAAAATAAAATGATAAAAATAATAACGGATATATCCATGGAACACCTACCCGGCCCAAAACACATAACCAGCTTCTACTTTTACATTAAAACTAAGTGGCTCACTTTTTGGCGCTCTTTGACGTTTTCTCAACGCCTATACCTAACAGCTATTGTTTTTTTCATTTATCAAATCAACGGTGAAACAACCCCACCATCAGGTGTGTCTGAAAATGCACAAATGATGGAGGATATGTTTTCACCTTCAAGCTTTTTACTGGTCATCATTATTATTTCTGCGCTACTCAATGAGTTATGGCCGAAGCTCATGAAGTTTTGGGACAGCCTACCCGGTAAAGCAGTGGTACTTATCTTCTATGCTTTTATTGCTAACTATGCACTCGCCTATGCAGCAGGGGCGATTAATGACATAACCGGGGTGAGTGCCGACCACTTTCCTTATACTCACAATCTAAGCTTAATGCTGTCATTACCTTCTTGGTTTTTCATCAGTACATTAAGCATTTTGCTATTAGTCCCTCTACTGCAACCATTTTATGTATTGCTTTTATTACTCATGCGCCCATTTGGCTTGCATACCATGTGGCACCCACCTGAATATCGCTTTCCAATCATTACCAGCTTTATCCGTATGACCTTGTGTGTAATGTTATTTGTATTTGTACTGATGTTCACCTTTTCATCAGGCATGTTAGGCGGTATGAGTACAATGTTCACCAATGTTATTGAGAGTTTCAGTAATACCACGGTTAGTAGCAATATAACCAAAGAGATAGATAAAGAGCTTTCTGATAATAGTAAAGCAGATGCAGAAAACGCAGAGCAAGTCGAACAAGCAATAGCAGAAGTACAAAAAGAGCAAAGCTCTATTATGTCTATAAATATTGGTGAGGGCGAAGCTGAAAGCATTTCACTGTCAGAACGCGCAGAAGCTTATGATAATCGTATTAAATCCATTTTAGCTTACTTCATTTATGAGCTAGAAGCTGATAGTTATTCGCGCTGCCGAGTAACCGAAGGTAGCCGTATGGTAGAACTAAATGATTATGAAATTTTGGAGATCACTCAGCTGTCAGAACAAGAACGTACTTATAAATACGAAGTTAAACCTTGTATTTCGGTGGCCATTGGCCACCAATTTAAACCCTCGATTTCAGTACCTACAGAAGAAAAGCAGTAAGCTGCTGCTTTTCTTCTTTACTTAATGGTTGTGAACTTTTGTCCGTAAAATCATAACGTACCATCACTGTTTTACCTTCTGCGCAGCACTCTCCGTGCTGCCAAGCTTGCTGTAAAATCACAAATGAACTTGATCCTATGCGTTCAATGGCAGTTTTAACTTCCACTTCTTGGCCATAAAATAACTCACCTTTGAAGGTTACTTCCACTTTGGCAACAATCAATTTCCATTGTTTTGGATCTAGGTCTGGGGTAAAAATCTTAAAAATAGGCACACGTGCCGCTTCAAACCAAACCGGTAGTGCGGTATTGTTGATGTGTCCGAGCACGTCGGTTTCACTAAAACGCGGCATGAGTTTTTCTGACAACATAATAATTCTAATATCCTGTAGGTACTCAGATGACAGATTTTATTCGCGTTTACGACAACGCACTCTCAACTGACTTTTGCGATTCATTTGTGCAGCAGTTTGACCAAAGCCCTCACCTAAAGCAAGGGGTCACGTCTGGTGGTGTCGATCTAAGCAAAAAAATTAGTCACGATCTGTATTTAAATGCGCACCCTGAGTACGCACAGACTTTACAACACATTCAACAAGTCACCGCACAGCATGTGTTCAAGTATATTGAAGAACACTTCTTTATGATGATCGGTGCATTTGGCTTAAAAGTGTATCACCCAAAAACTGGGCAACCTGTCGACTTAACCGTTGATAATTTCGAAGAGGTTGGAAAACCACAAATTCACGTGCTCACGCAGCAGTTGTTTCGCTTGGGCAACATTCAAGCGCAAAAATACCAAGCAGGTAAAGGCGGTTATCCATACTGGCACAGCGAAGTTTACCCACAAGTCGGCCATAATGAAGCACTTCACCGCGTGCTATTATTTATGTTTTATTTGAATGATGTTGAAGAAGGTGGAGAAACTGAGTTTCACTATCAGAATAAAAAAATAGCCCCTAAAAAAGGCTCTATGGTTGTCGCACCGGCTTATTTCACCCACACACACCGGGGCTGTATTCCAGTTTCGAACGATAAGTATATATTAACGTCTTGGATACTGTTTAACAGAGCCGAACAAATCTACGGTGCGCCACCAGAACAGGCTACCATGTAAAGCTGAATTTGGAAGAAGTCCTAGCGACCTCTTCCAATAAAGTCATGCCAAGCTTCTAATAAATCAACAAAATCTTCAAAACCACACACTGCCATTAGGCCATGTTCGTCGAGTTCAAGTGCATCATCTTGATATTGCGCTAAGTCATCACTGTTATGAAATAAGCTATGCGCTTCAAATAATGCCTCTTGCTCACACAACTTAAAGCTTACTTCTTTGCCCAATCTTACCAAAGGTGTGTTTAATGACTTAATATTACGACATTGAACGAGTAAGTCTTTTACTTCATTGTGAGTCAGCTCTTCGTTAAACCAGCGACCAATTAAAGCTTGCTCGTCACTGATCTTGACCCTGAAACCACTGATTGGATCACGAATAAATTGATACTCCATACGACTTTCTCTCAAAATTAATAAACTCATAAACAAAGAATATTATACTGTGCATGGCATAAACTGCCCAGCGACTTGAGCTTTCATCGCGTAAACAGGATAATTCACGCTCCGACACCATTTCGAGTAGATATGAACCCAATTGATATTTTGTTCCCGCTGATCTTCGTGGTCACCGCTGGGTTTATTTGTGCCAAAATAAAATTCTTATCCTCGGTTCATTTTGAAGGACTGCGCACCTTTATTTTCAATTTGGCTATTCCCATTTTTCTTTTCCTCAGTATGTACAAAGCCGATTTACAACAGGCATTGTCACTCAACCTACTACTCAGCTTTTATCTACCTGTGGTGCTTGTGTATTTTGCATTATGCATTGCTTTTAAAGCGCTTGGTAAGCTATCACTGGCTGAATCTGCGGTTCTTTCGCTTTCTGGGTGTTATTCAAATACGGTATTAGTGGGCTTGCCCATCATAATCATGGCATTTGGTGAGCATTATGGCGCATTGGTGTTTATGGTGATCACTTTTCATAGTGCACTCTTATTTGCATTGACCTTTGCTTTAAGTAGTAATGTGAAAGGGAGCTTGGGTGAGTTATTAAAACCTTTACTGCTCAATCCTGTCGTACTGAGTATAAGCTTAGGTATTGTGGCAAATACCATGTCAGTTCCACTTCCTACAACACTCATCAATGGGCTAGATTTACTAAGCGAGCCAGCAATCGCTGGGGCGTTATTTGTGTTAGGTGCAAGTTTAAATCAATATTCGGTGAAAGAAGCTTGGAAAGGCGCATTAATAATCAGCGTTATTAAACTCGGCCTGCTACCCGCCGCTGTCTTTTCTTTTGCGACTTGGGCGTTTAACCTACCAACAGCGCATGTTGCCGTTGTCACTCTAATGGCCGCATCGCCACTGGGCGTGAATGCTTACTTAGTAGCAAGACAATTAAGAGTAAAACAAGATGTTGCTGCCAGCAGTGTTGTGCTATCAACACTGCTCAGCGTCTTTACTTTAAGTATGTGGTTGCTAACGCTCGTACCGTGAACGATAGCTAGTGTATTTCGCTGCATCGATGATTGCCCATAGATGCACCACTGCTGCAATAATTGCAGGAAGTACTAAGAACCAAAGCGCATAACCACCAAACACGATGATTGCAAAAATAAGTGCTGGAATAATACGACCTTGTACCAGCTGGCCTAAACCAGGAAAAAATATATTACAAATTGCGGCGATTACATTACCGCCTGAACCTTGTTCTGCCATGGTAACCTCTCTTATTTAAGATTTCTGCTATTAACTAAACAGTAATCGTGCCAAAAATATTAAACCATACAAATCAAATAGTTAAACAAATCACTTTCTATTTCAAAATTATAAAAGTGGTTTAATAAGCCATTTATTGGTTTTTTTACTCACTTTATTGGGCGTCATTTAACATACTGAATTTTAGATATAAATAGTAAGGCAGTCCATTAGATATTTAGTTATGCTTAATAGATAACAAAGCACAAGATTAGTGTCTTGATAGCTAAAAGAATAATAACAGGATTTCATCATGCTTTATAAACTCTCTCAGCCCGTGACTAAATTGGTCGAACGTTACTTACCCGACCCCTACGTTATCGTACTTTTATTAACACTGGTTGTTTTATCACTCAGCATTACCTTAACCCCTTTTTCATTTGAGCAAGCCGTTACGTCTTGGGGCCAAGGATTTTGGGCATTGCTAACCTTTGCGATGCAGATGTTAATGGTACTCGTAGCGGGCTTTATGCTAGCTAGTACACCTGTTTGTAAGTCGCTCCTTGATAAACTCGCGCAAAAAGCCAGCTCAGGCTCTACGGCAATTGTCATGGTGACCTTAGTATCTATGCTTGCCAGTTGGATAAACTGGGGATTTGGATTGGTTGTTGGGGCATTATTTGCCAAAGCGCTCGCTCGCCATGTACAAGTCGATTACCGCGTATTAGTCGCCAGTGCCTATTCTGGTTTTATTGTGTGGCATGGTGGATTATCGGGCTCAGTACCCTTAACCATTGCAACAGAAGGTCACTTCTCTAGCGGCAGTATTGGAGTTATTACTACGCAAGATACCCTGTTTACGCATTTTAATTTAATCTTAATGGCCATATTACTGGTTGTGCTTCCTCTTCTCAATGCGTTACTGCTTCCGCCTAAAGACCAACAAATCATTGTTGAGAAAGAAAAGCTTGAAGAAAAAAAGGCTGCGGTTGTTAGCATCGATACCCCAGCTGAAAAACTAGAACACAGTAAGTTACTCGGCATGCTCATTGGCAGCTTAGGCTGTGGTTATATGGGCTATTACTTTATTGCGCTCGGTGGTGGGCTCAATCTAAATAGTGTGATCGGATTATTCTTATTTTTAGCTATTTTGCTTCATCAAACGCCTGCTAATCTGCTTAAAAGCTTGCAAGAAGCAGTGAATGGCGGTGCGGGTATTATTATTCAATTTCCGTTTTATGCTGGGATCATGGCAATTATGAAAGACTCAGGTCTCGCCCAACAAATTTCAAATGTCTTTGTCTCAATGAGTAGCGCTGACACACTGCCATTTTGGAGCTTCATTAGTGCCGGCTTGGTGAATATTTTTGTCCCTTCAGGTGGCGGTCAATGGGCTGTGCAAGCCCCGATTGTTTTACCTGCGGCGATAGAGCTAGGCGCTGAGATAAACCGTGTAGCGATGGCTGTTGCTTGGGGTGACGCTTGGACTAACCTCATTCAACCATTTTGGGCATTGCCTGTACTAGCAATCGCAGGCTTAAAGGCCAAAGATATCATGGGCTTTTGTCTGATCCAGCTAGCAGTGAGTGGAATTATCATTGCCGCAATACTCACCTTCGCGTAGGTATTGCAGAGTAGCAGAAAAGAGGTCGCCGTTAGAACCGAAAACGGCGACGCGCTGACTTAACTTGATAAAATCTTTATTGGTAAACTTAAAATCACATTGTCTGAATCTGCAAAGTGCATCATCACTGCAATGTGACCTAAAGCCACAACCACATACATCAGCGCTGAGACAACCTGACCATATCTATCTAGGGGAAGAAGGTGAGAATTATGACGTTCACGCCACTCAAACACAATTTCTAAACTGCCTATAAAGATAAAAAACACCAGTAACATCAAACCAAATGCCCAACTGATGTATAGTCCCAGTAAAACCCCACCAAAACAGGCTAAGAGACCCACCCAAGAGCGCATAGAGAAACTGATACTTTTTAGTACGTGACCGCCATCCAGAGGTAGAATAGGTAATAAATTAAATAAGTTAAGTAGTGCACTAAGTACGGCGACACCGGCAAAAATCTCCATATCTGTTGCGTAAAACAGCACCACTCCCAACACAGAAGTAATTAAGCCAAATGCAGGCCCCATTAAAGAGATCACCACATCTTGCCAACGGGTTGTAATTTTTTCATCACTGACAGCTAAGCCACCAACAAAGGGAATTAAATAGATACCCTTCGTCTTGATGCCAAAGTACTTCATTGCACGCACATGACCATATTCATGTACCACCAAGCAAGCAATGATCATCAGGGCAAATTCCAACGAGAATAGCCATGCATAGCCAGCAACTGAGGCACCCGCAAGTGCAGCCTTTACGACCTTAGCACTTTTAAAAATTTTGAAGCCGAGTGCAGCAAGACCAAACCAACCGCGCTTATTTTCAGCTTGTTGATGAGGAACTTCGAGCCACTGAGGTGTTTGATCACCAATAGTAACCGCAATCAAGCCTTGTGGTAACTGAGATGTGTCAAACTGTACGGGGAGCTCTGCGACCATACAACTTTGTAGATGCTCTGCATCGCTCTCTAACACCAATGCTTGCTGCTCGCAAAAAACCTGAATAATTTGTTGCTGATTAAAAATGAGAGAAATTGGCTGTCCAGCCAAATTAAGTTCAATCCGGGTCATATTTGGTAATAATGAAATTTTTTTTCATTATCCCAACAAAAATAAACGCTGACAAACCATCATTTATTGATCTTGATTTACGCATTTCCCTATTACTGTTCTAAAGTTAAACATATGTATACCAACATCAAGGAGTGGTTTAATGAATTTCAAAGCACAACGCATTTTGGTTGTTGATGATTCCCAAGCAATTTTATTAGTTATGCAGGCTATTCTCGCTGAACTTGGGGTTGAGCAAGTAACCTGCTGTGAGTCTGCTCAAAATGCTTTATCTTTAATTGAACAGCAACCAAATAACTTTGATGCAATTTTTACCGACCTCAATATGCCAGAAATGGATGGCATGGAACTGATAAGACAGCTGGGAAAAAGAGATTTTAAAGGTGGGGTTGTTATCATCTCAGAGATGGATCATAGGATCATTGACCTTGCTTCAAATTTGGCTAGACAGAATCATGCCTTATTACTCGGAAATATCGCCAAGCCGATTCAGTTAGTTGAAGTAGAGAGGTTATTAAAAAAACTCTGCACTCTGTCTTGCCCACATACTGAAGAGGGCCAGCCCATCAGTGAAGCTGAGCTTTTACATGCACTGAGTAATAGTGAAATCACCCCCTTTTATCAACCCAAAGTAAATCGAGCAACTCAACAAATTGAAAGCATCGAAGTGCTTGCTAGAATTGTGTCTGAACAGCATGGCTTTACCATACTACCAGCCAGATTTATTGATCTTGCTGAAGACTTAGAATTAATTAACCTAGTTACTTTTCAATTATTTGAAAAAGCCACGGCCGAGTACGAAGCACTGAAAGATGAGCTTCCCCACCCATGTAAACTTGCATTTAATTTATCTCCGGTGCAGTTAGAAGACATTAACTGCCCGGATAAATTGGCCATGTTGTTACAACTCAATCACCTTACGCCTAGTGATATTATTTTGGAAATCACAGAACAAAAACCGCTTAGCAGTGCAAATCAACTAGAAACACTGAATCGCTTAAGAATGCGTGGGTTTGATATTTCATTAGATGATTTTGGTACCGGTTTCACTAATCTTAATCAATTAAAATCTTTGCCATTCACTGAGATTAAAATAGATCGTTCGATTATTACACATATTGATACTGACTATTTTTCGCAAGTCATTACCAAAAGCTTGGTCGACTTAGCAATTAAGCAAGGCTTTAAAGTTGTTGCTGAAGGCATAGAAAGAATTGAAGAGTTACAATATTTAGAGCGATATAAACACGATTTATTGATGCAAGGTTTTTTGATCAGTCGTCCTAAAGCCAAGAATGAACTGATCCGCTGGATCCACTCTTGGCTTAGAATGACAAATTTTAATTCTTAGGCTGTTCTTCCTCATTATCAGCCTCAATTAAATGCGTGTGCCCATCGACACGGTCACGCCACTTTTGCTTTGCGGCTTGCTGCATATTGGTAGATTGCTCACGCTCATCAACAATATCCATGCCCATTAAAGACTCAATCAAATCTTCAAGGGTGACGATACCTTGCACATCACCATATTCATCGATGATCAGTGAGATATGAATACGTTTTTCAAGCAATGCCTGGAACAACTCTGGTGCGCCCAATGTTTCTGGCACGGTATAAATCGGCTTTACTAATTTGCCAATCTTATAATCTTCCCCTAAACGATGAAACGCCAACATAAGGTCGTTCTTATGTACAAAACCAATAATATCATCGGTATCCGCATCAAAAACTAAAATACGAGAGAAAGATACTGAGCCATGCTCAGATAAATACTCGTTCACTGTCATATCTTTATGTACTTTAAAAAGCACAGTTCTTGGCGTCATCACGTTTTCAAGCTTGGCGTGCCTAAACTGTAACAAGCTGCGAATAGTTTCACTTTCCTCTTGTTGAAGTGCCCCTGCCTCGCTACCCATTTCAGCCATAGCCTCAATTTCTTGACGAATAAAATGCGCTTCATCTTGCTTTGAACCAATAATTTTAGTGAGCTGGTCTGATAACCACACGAACGGTTTAAGTATACGAACCATCCAAGTTAAAGCCAGTGACACAATAGGTGTAAGTGCACGCCAATAAGTTGCACCTAGCGTTTTAGGAATGATTTCTGAAAGCACCAATACCAATAACGTCATCACCGCTGATGCAATACCCACAGCAGCATCCCCAAATACAGCAGCCGCTTGCGCACCCACACCTGCCGCACCGGCAGTGTGTGCAACCGTATTTAATGTCAAAATTGCTGATAGTGGCTTATCAATATTGTCTTTTAAACTCTGCACTCGCTCTGCCAGCACAGGCTTATCTTTTTTTAATATCGCTACATGACTGGGTGTAATACTGAGTAACACCGCCTCCATCACCGAACATAGGAATGAAATAGCAATGGCCAAAAACATGTAACTGAATAACAGAAACAACCTAAACTCCTTAATTTCGCAGACTCTCGCGGCTTAATCGCAACTCTGCTGAAGATTTAATTTGATGTGCTATATTGGGGCAATTATTTTCCCTACAATAGGTGCATCAATGAAATTAACAACGGTCGCCACTTTACTATTTTCGGCACTGTCTACGCAACTTGTCGCTGCAGAGCTAGACACGAGTAAAGTAAAGTTTATTGGACCCCTTGCTGATACAGCAACAATTAAGCCAAATAACACGCCTTACCAAACTGCCATCATTAATAATTTATTGCCTAAATTACAAAGTGATTCAAAAACACTGTCAGTATTAGGTAAAAAAGTAACTTGGCAACCGCTAGGTGATGTGAATGACCTAACAATTGCAGGTCTTCAAGCGATTAAGTTTAACTTCTCTGCAGAGCGTTTTGTGCAAGGTAAGTTAAAGCTTAATGGTATCGAAAAAGCCCATGTATTTTTAAATGGTGAAACCTTATCTGGCAGTAAAGAATACGACATCAATGCGGTTACGGGCGACCACCAAGTTGTTATTGTTGTAGAGCAAGCTGACGACTGGAAAAAAGTCTCGTTAGAATATCTACCTAAAGCAGAGCATGATGTTATTACACTGACGACAAAAGAAACCCGTGCGCTTTCAGCTAAGCAACTTTTTGATGCACCAACGATCAGTTCTGTATCGATTTCTCCAAATGGCGAATACTATGTTGTTACTGAGCGTCATTACCAGAGTAACCATGGTAATAAAGCCATCAATAAAACAACCTTAACCGATGAAGAGGGTAAAGTGCTTTACCGCTTTGACGGCTTATCTGCAAATCAAATTAAGTGGCGCGTAGACAGCAAACAAGTTGTATTTGTTCGCAATAAAGCCGTTACAGTTTTAAACCTTAAAGACTTAGAAGAGAAAGTGGTCGCTGAACAACTAGATGGCGCATATGGCTTCCAGTACTTCGACAACAACACGCTTGTATTTGCTTGGTCTAAGTCAGATAAAAGTAAGCACACATTAGTTAAACACTTCAGAGGGTTAGAAGACCGCTGGTCTTATGCACGTAATAACAGCCAAATATTCATGTTAGACATCAACTCTGGTTTTATTAACCCTATCACTGAAGGTAAATTAAGCCATTCATTGGCCGATTTTGATAATGAAGCTGGCACAATCTTGGTGACGCGTAATCCTAGCGATTATGCTAAACCGCCTCACATGCTGACAGAGCTTGTAGAAGTAAATCTAAAAGACAACCAGCAGACTTTACTTGGTCAATACCGCACATTTAGCTCAGCAAAGTATGCTGATGACGGTATTTATGTGGTTGCTGGCCCTGACTTTGCGAATGGTTTAGGTCGCGCAATTCCTGAGAATATGCTTGCAAACAACTACGATGGCCAGCTATATAAGTTAGACCGTCAAGGTAAGAATGCACAGGCATTAAGTAAATCATTTGACCCTGCAATTGGTTCAATGCAGGTATTACGCAATGATGATGTCGTAATTAAAGTGACTGAGCGCGATACGCAACAACTGTATCTATACGATGAAAGCAAAGCTCGTTTCACTAAACTAAAAACAGGCTTTGATGTCGTTGGCAGATTCAGCATTTCTGACGAGCGCAACCCTGACTTACTCGTGACTGGCACACAAGCATCTCACCCTCAGCAATTAAAACGCTTAGATATTTCTAAAAACCGCGCTAAAACACTGTGGGATTCAAAAGCACTTGCTTATGACAATAGCGAAATTGCAACCCTATCTGAATTTAACTTCACTAATAAAGAAGGCGTTGAGATTAAAGGTCGTGTATACACGCCTCACAACCTAGATGAAAGCAAGCAGTACCCTGCACTAGTTTACTATTATGGCGGTACTTCTCCTGTATCACGCGGTTTTACCGGTCGTTACCCATTTAACCTATGGGCAGCACAGGGTTATGTTGTGTATGTGCTACAACCAACTGGTGCGACTGGCTTTGGTCAGGAATTCTCTGCTAAGCACGTGAATGCATGGGGTGAGTACACTGCAAACGATATTATCGAAGGCACTAAAAAGTTCTTAGCTGCACACCCTTATGTGAATAAAGATAAAGTAGGTAACTTAGGCGCATCTTACGGCGGCTTTATGACTATGCTACTTGCGACTAAAACGGATTTATTCAGTGCGTCGATCTCTCACGCAGGTATCTCAAACATTACTTCTTATTGGGGTCAAGGTTGGTGGGGCTACCTATATTCAGGCGAAGCTTCGAAAAACAGTTTCCCGTGGAATAACCCTAAACTTTACTCTGATCACAGCCCAGTTTTTCATGCTGACAAAGTAAACTCGCCTTTATTACTTATCCATGGTGACGCTGATACGAACGTACCTCCTGGTGAAAGCCACAACATGTATACGGCACTTAAGTTGCTTGGTAAAGACGTTGAGTTAATTGAATATAAAGGTACGGATCATCAAGTATTTGCCCGTGACCGTCGATTCCACTGGTGGGATACTATGCTGGCTTATTTTGATATGCACTTAAAAGACCAACCACAATGGTGGCAGTATATTTATAAATAAGTATGTAAAAACCAGTATCGGCCTAATGCTGTTGCACTAGGCCGGTATTATTTTAGTTACATCTCACTGATACAGTAACATTAATGTTTGCGTATTTGTTACAAATTATCATTATTCTCTTCTCAGCAATGTTTTCACAGTGCTAATATATACATAATTATTGAATAGATAGCTGCATTATGAGTATCAAAGTATTATTAGTAGAAGATGATGAACTGTTAGCAAAACGCATTATAAGCCACTTTGCTGAAACTGAATTTCGCATCGAAGTTGATAGTACCGGTGCGACTGCTTTAGCCCAAGTTCAACAAGCCACACAAGTTCAAGAACGTTTCGCACTTGCTATTGTTGATATCGTCTTACCTGCGACAGATGGTTTAGCGTTAGCAAAAGAGCTCAACACGCTAACTGATATCGGTGTCATCATGTTATCGAGCCGAGATTCACAAGCTGACAGAATTGCAGGTTTAGCCCAAGGTGCTGATGACTATATCTGTAAACCTGTCGATTTATTAGAATTAGAACTCAGAATGCGTGCTTTATGTAAACGACTCACCATTGTCAATAACGATGACGAATCTGAAGAGTTTATAGAATATGCTGACTTTAAATTACACCCTGATAACCGCACCCTTATCAATGGTACAGGTGAAGAATCACGCTTAACTGAAGCCGAGCATAAAGTACTTATTTGCTTAATTGCCAACGCAGGCAAAGCAACTTCTCGAGAAAAAATTTCAGAAGACATCGGCCAACCAGACTGGAGTCCAAGTGACCGAACTGTTGATGTGCTCATCGGGCGCTTACGCAAAAAGCTTGGTGATGAGAAAGAACAAAAGCGCATCGTTACCGTTCGTGGTAAAGGTTATATGCTATCAACTTAATAAGCAGTCAACTGAGCAAGCAAACGCTCAAAAGCACGATAGCTTAATGCCTCTTTAAGAGAGGCCAAGTCTATCTCTTCCTGTAACTTTAAATCTGCAATAGTACGTGCCACCTTCAAAACCTTATGATAAGAACGTGGTGATAAAGCTAATTTGTCGGCAGCCTTACCCAAAAATATTGAATCAGCCTCAGATAACCTACAATGTACTTGCAGCTCCTTAGTTGATAATGAAGCGCTATTTTTTCCTTGTCGCTGATAAGCAAACCTAACTGCACTCTCTACGCGTTGACGGATCTCTGCACTCGACTCTTCAGGTTTAGTAGACTGCAACTCCTCAGTGGTTAATCGAGGCAATTCAACTTGAAGATCTATTCTATCTAAAAAGGGGCCTGATACTTTCGACAAATATTTTAACACTTGATCAGGGGTCGCCCTTTTATCACTATGATGGCCTGTAGGACTTGGGTTAAGTGCCGCAACTAACTGAAAGTTAGCAGGAAAATCAACTTGCCTAGCAGCACGTGAAATAGTAACAGTACCCGTTTCCATCGGGGTTCTTAAAGAGTCTAATACCTTTCTATCAAATTCCGGTAATTCATCGAGAAACAAAATTCCATTATGGGCCAGAGATATCTCTCCTGGTTTTGGATTTGATGAACCGCCAACTAATGCAACAGCAGAGCAGGTATGGTGCGGAGATCTAAATGGGCGGTTCAACCAGTTTTGATGTGTTACCGATTGTCCAACCAAAGAATACACAGCAGCAGTTTCGAGTGCTTGTTGCGTTGTCATTTTAGGCATAATAGTTGGTATACGTTGAGCCAGCATAGATTTACCTGTGCCAGGCGGTCCCAAGAAAAGCAAATTATGACCGCCTGCTGCTGCAATTTCTAACACTCTCTTTGCAATGCTTTGCCCTTTAACATCGCTCATATCTAGTTGCTCAAACGATTGATCAACTGCCTCTTCATAAACAAGATTCAAAGGAAGAGATTGCTGGCCTTGTAAGTCTAACCAGATTTCTTGCAAGCTCGTTACCGCTTTCCTATTTGATTGAGACACTAGACTTGCAAGCTGATTATTATCTTTTGGGATATAGGCCAGATGGTGCTCTTGTGCGGCAGCCATCACCGAAGGTAGAATTGCTGTGATAGCCGATACCTCTCCACTTAAGGCCAGCTCACCGAAAAATTCACATTGGTTGATCTCTGTACTCTGGATCTGACCAGAAGCAACCAAAATACCAACAGCAATAGCAAGATCATACCGACCACCTTCTTTTGGTAAATCTGCAGGCGCTAAGTTTACAGTGATCCGTTGTTCTGGAAATATAAAGCCTGAGTTCACAAGTGCTGAGCGAACGCGCTCTTTAGACTCTTTTACAGAAGTTTCTGGTAGACCAACAATAAGAAATGCAGGAAGTCCATTACTTAGATGGACTTCAACCGTCACTTTAGGTGCTTTAACACCAACTTGTGCACGGGTAAAAATTTTTGCTAAAGACATGTCCTTGTCCCTATCAAGTTAATATTTAAAAACGTGTATAACCCAGTTATAACGCATAGCGAGTAAACGTACAATAAGTGTAGTCAACATAGCAAATAGCATACATAACTCTATAACTATATTTAGTGCGACCAACTGAGTATAGACAATACCACCCAAAATACAGGTAATTGCGTAAAGCTGACCTTTTAAAAGCAACGGAATGTCACCTGCGAGTACATCACGGATCACCCCACCAAAACACCCAGTTAGCACCCCCATAATCACTGATGTTGTAGCAGGCATACCAATAGACATGGCTTTTTGTGTGCCCATAACAGCAAAAAGTGCCAACCCGAACGCATCTGCTACCTGTAAAAATTTACTCGGTATTTGCTTTTTCTGGTTTAAAACAAGAATGCTGATCAAAACTGCACTAAAAATAGCAATGAAGTAACTAGGGTCATGTAGCCAAAAAACCGGCTCATCTAAAATAATGTCTCTTAATGTCCCGCCACCAATACCTGTTACCGCAGCGAGTACAACAACACCAAAACCATCTAGATGCTTTTTATGGGCAATTAAAGTCCCAGAAATAGCAAAAACCATTACACCCAATAAATCGAACCAATGAATGAGGTCGCTCATTAAAATTCCTGAAAATAGATAGATATGAAAAGCTAATTAAAAACGAATTATAAATTAATTTTTTAAATATTGAAGTGAGGTGCAAAGTTAATGACCGCGAGCAAAGCGAGTACATTTGCTGTGCGCAAAGTGAAGTGAGCTAGTTTAGCTTAAGCTGAGAGACATTTACTATATAGCCTGAATGAACAGACTGGCTACTGTGAAGGCTACTCATTTCACCTTGCTCTAATTCGTCTTTTTATCACAGTGCATCACCTCATCATTGTGCAGAACGATTTAGCACCCTAAACGCAAACATCG
>NZ_PNEC01000089.1 GCF_005886345.1 Pseudoalteromonas phenolica | reverse complement strand
GGACCGCGTTTACCGTTCAATAAACGATAATTGTGTGGGTGTGACAGTTAAAGGTGCACCAGGCAGTTATACGGTTGAAGGTAATGATGTAACTGCGCCTTGTATTAACTACATGGGTGCTGATTCTCTGTCTCAAGAAGATGCAGATTATATCCGTTATACTGACCAAGCGGTTGGTTATAACCAAATGAGCCTGACAGCACTAAGTATTTCAGGTGAGCTATTCGAACTACCTGGTGGTTACGCTGGTTTTGCAGCAGGTTATGAGCACCGTGAAGAAGAAGGTGGTTCAAGCCCAGATGCACTTACAGTTTCTGGTGTAGGTTCAGGTAATGCATCATCGCCAACATTTGGTAGTTTCCAAGTAGATGAAATCTATGCTGAATTATACCTACCAGTAATTGATGATTTAGAAATTACAGCGGCAATTCGCGCATTTGATTACAGCACGTTCGGTCAAGATGAGACGTGGAAACTAGGCTTTAAATATGCACCAATCGATGGTCTAACGCTTCGTGGTACAATTTCAACTGCCTTCCGTGCACCAAGCATCGGTGATCTTTTCGGTGGTCAATCAACAGGTTACCCTCCGTACACAGACCCATGTAACAACTGGGATAGTAAAGACTCAAACTCAAACATTTACAAAAACTGTTCAAGAGACGTAGGTGCTGGTTTTGAGCAGCCAAATGGTCAGGTGGATCGTTCACTAAGTGGTGGTAACCCAGATCTACAACCAGAAACAGCTGATACATTAACTTACGGTTTCATTTATGAGCCAAGCTTTGTTGAAGGTTTCAGCATGACTGTTGATTACTTCAATATTGAAATGGAAAATGTAATCACATCGGTAGGTGCTCAAACAATCATTGATAAGTGTTATGAAGCTGCTGACGGTGGTATTGGTGGTGCATCATCATGGTGTTCAACGCTAAGCCGTAACGCAATCGGTACAGTGTCAGGCGTTGAAGCAACATCTCAAAACCTTTCAGTATGGGAAGTAGAAGGTGTTGATTTCAACTTCAACTACACGACAGATCTTTCTAATCTAACGTTAAAAGTTGACTGGGAAGGCACACATTACATGAGTTGGAAAGATCAATCATTCGAAGGTCAGCCAATTGATGAAAACGTAGGTCGTGCAACAACAGGTACGATTGCTGATTGGAAACACACACTTTCTACATCACTACGTGCTGATGACTGGTCAGTTACTTGGGTAGCGCGTTATATTTCTGAGTCAGAAACATCTTCAATCTTTGATGCTAAGC
This sequence comes from Pseudoalteromonas phenolica, assembly GCF_005886345.1. Taxonomy (GTDB): domain Bacteria; phylum Pseudomonadota; class Gammaproteobacteria; order Enterobacterales; family Alteromonadaceae; genus Pseudoalteromonas; species Pseudoalteromonas phenolica_A. The sequence goes on along the minus strand of NZ_PNEC01000089.1, from coordinate 2,037 downwards.
AAGATTTAGCGCAAGGTATTGCAAATGGTGTAACCGGTGATGCACTAACAGCACTTAAACAAGAAGTTGATCAGCAGAAGCTAGATGCAGCAGACCACACAGCAGAAGCTTACATTACACACAACGTATCAGTATCTTACTATGTGAATGATAACTTCAGTGTATCTGCAGGTATTCGTAACTTAACAGACGAAACGCCTCCATACTTCACTGATTATGGCGATTCAAATACGGATCAGTACACGTACGATACAGTAGGCCGTCGTTGGTTCATGAGCTTCTCGTCTAAGTTCTAAACCATACATAGTCTTTAATATGCAAAAGCTCGGTTCTAACCGAGCTTTTTTTTTATTTTTTTTTATCCTTAAATATTCAATTGTTCAAATCTTAAAATGTTAATTTTTAAAAGTTGAGAAACTAAAAGCTAAAGTGTTTAGTCTTACTTTTTCTCAATACTTGAAAAAGCATCAAGCTGCCGTGTATTTCTGTTTCTAGCTTTATTTATTATTTCTTTTGTTTACAACTGTTTTTTTTGTTGCTTTTTTTTGTTGCTTTTTTTGGAACTTTGTCACTTTGATTAATCGTTTTAGCACTGACTGCCTAGTTGACGCTTTGTTAGCCATGATATTAGTATGTTAACTGTGTAGTTTAAGAACTACATTTTTAAAATTAAAAAAATCAAATAAAAACAAACGCTTAAGTTTAAGCACAGGGAGATAAAATGTTAAATAATAAAGTGTCAAAAGCAGTTCGCTTAGCGATTGCTTTTGGTGCAGCGTCTACGGCTGCATTCTCAGCACAATCAGTTGCTAACGATGAAGGCGCTGAAAAAGTTGAACGTATCGAAGTAACAGGTTCTCGTATCAAGCGTGCAGACCTTGAAAGTGCATCACCAGTAACTGTGTTAGACGTTTCAGACATTAAAGCTGAAGGTATTACAAACGTTGCAGTTGCACTTCAATCTCTAACAGCACAAACTGGTGGTTTAACGTCTTCAGTAAACAATGGCGGTGGCGGTAAAGCGTCAGTAAACCTTCGTGCACTAGGTTCAAACCGTACATTAGTTTTAATCAACGGTCGCCGTATTCCAGGTGGTGGCCTTGGTGCAGACTCTTCAGTTGATTTAAACGAAATCCCAATGGCAATCGTTAAGCGTATCGAAGTACTTAAAGATGGTGCATCAGCAGTATACGGTTCAGATGCGGTTGCAGGTGTTGTTAACATCATTACTCGCACAGACTTCGAAGGTTTTGAAGTTACAGGTCAGGTTGGTCAATCATTTGAAAGCGATGCTGAAAATGGACAAATCGACTTTACTTTCGGTACTTCAGGTGAAAAAGGTAACATTGTTGTAACTATGGGTTACTTCAACCGTGGTGAAGCTCGTCAAGGCGACAGAGATTACTCTGACTGCCCAATAGATGAAAGAGCGGTATTTGATCCAAATGATGAGACAAAGCAAATTGGTGCAGAAAAGTTCTGTGCTGGTTCTGCTAACGTAATCGGTGGTGCTGTTGCAGGGTCGCCGGGTTTCCTGGTATTTGAGCCAGGCGGTGATGGTACAACTAATCCAAAAGGTTACCACAGCTTTGGTGATGCTGATCGTTATAACTATTCAACACTATCTTTCTTAGATACACCAGCTGAGCGTTACTCACTAGGTACAAATGGTACTTATGAGCTTTCTGATACGACATCTGTTTACTTTGAAGGTAATTACACTAAACGTTTATCTGATCAACAAATGGCACCACAACCGATTAATGGTACAGTCGGTGAAGCTGGTCGTACATTCTTGATCCCAATTAACAAAGACATCTACCCATACGTTGGTTTATATGACTTTGCTAAACAAACTGGTGATGAAGGTGCAGATGAAAGAATGTTCGCACTTCGTCGTATGTCAAGTGTAGGTCCTCGTCGCTTCAACCAAGCGGTTGATTCAGTGCGTTTTGTATTAGGTGCAAATGGTGAGTTCTCAAATGGTTACACTTGGGATGCTTATCACTTATATGGCCGCAGTGACGCAAGTGAGCG
>NZ_PNEC01000088.1 GCF_005886345.1 Pseudoalteromonas phenolica | reverse complement strand
GCGTTTACCGTTCAATGAACGATAATTGTGAGGGTGTGACAGTTAATGGTACTCCAGGCAGTTATACGGTTGAAGGTAATGATGTAACTGCGCCTTGTATCAACTATATGGGTGCTGATTCTCTGTCTGCAGAAGATGCAGAATACATCAACTACACTGACCAAGCGGTTGGTTATAACCAAATGAGCCTAACAGCACTAAGTATTTCAGGTGAGCTATTCGAACTACCTGGTGGTTACGCTGGTTTTGCAGCAGGTTATGAGCACCGTGAAGAAGAAGGTGGTTCAAGTCCAGATGCACTTACCGTATCAGGAGTAGGTTCTGGTAACGCATCAAACCCAACGAAAGGTTCATTTAAGGTAGATGAAATTTACGCAGAACTTTACTTGCCAGTCATTGAGGATTTAGAAATTACTGCTGCGCTTCGTGCATTTGACTACAGTACGTTTGGTCAAGATGAGACGTGGAAGCTTGGCTTTAAATATGCCCCTATTGACGGTCTAACGCTTCGTGGTACTGTTTCTACAGCATTCCGTGCACCTAGTATTAGTGACCTATTTGGCGGTCAGTCAACCGGTTACCCTCCTTACAATGATCCATGTCAAAACTGGGACAATGGTGATGCAAACTCTAACACGTATAAAAACTGTTCACGTGATGTAGCGGCAGGCTTTGAGCAGCCAAATGGTCAGGTTGATAGGGCTCTACTCGGTGGTAACCCAGAGCTACAGCCAGAAACTGCTGATACCATAACTTATGGTTTCATTTATGAGCCTGAGTTTATCGATGGGTTCAGCATGACGCTTGACTATTTCAAAATTGAAATGGAAGACGTAATTACGAATGTACCTGTGCAAACTATCATAGATAAATGCTATCAAGCTGACGACGGTGGTATTGGTGGTTCATCTATGTGGTGTAAATCAATGAGTCGTAACCCGATTGGCACTGTGTCTGGCATTGTCGCTACAGACGACAACCTATCGGTTTGGGAAGTTGAAGGTATTGATTTTAACTTTAACTACACCACAGAACTTTCTAACATGACTTTAAAAGTTGATTGGGAAGGTACACACAATATGAGTTGGTTGTCTCAAGATTTTGAAGGTGAGCCGATTGATGAGAATGTGGGTCGCGCTACGACACGTACCATTCCTGAGTGGAAGCATACACTTTCTACCTCTTTACGTGCCGACGATTGGTCAGTAACTTGGGTTGCGCGCTATATCTCAGAGTCAGAAACAGCTTCAATCTTTGATGCTAAGCAAGATTTAGCCCAAGGTATTGCAAGTGGTGTCAGTGAAGAAGCACTGGAAGTACTTAAAAATGGTGTTACTGAAGCTGAGCTAGATTCTGCTGACTCTTCTGCGGAAGCTTATATTACACATAATTTATCAGTTTCTTATTATGTAAGTGATAACTTCAGTGTATCTGCAGGTATTCGTAACTTAACAGATGAAACGCCTCCATACTTCACTGATTATGGCGATTCAAATACGGATCAGTACACGTACGATACAGTAGGCCGTCGTTGGTTCATGAGCTTCTCGTCTAAGTTCTAAACCATGCATAGTCTTTAATATGCAAAAGCTCGATGTGTTCGGGCTTTTTTATTTTGGTAAAAATCTTGATACATAGTTTTACAAAAAAAGATAATAAAATAATTTATTTTTGTTACTATAATTCGTGAACTGATAAATAGGATGAAATCAATGAAAAAATATTTGATGATGGCAGCTACACTTTTGACTGCTTCAGCATTATCGGGCTGTAATTCAACATCTAACTCTCAAGGGACTGAAGTTGCACAGCAAAAATCAGAGCTAGTTTGTGAAGTAGTTGCTAAAACTGGCTCTCATATGAAGAAGCGTCGCTGTGTGTCACAAGCGCAAGCTAGGCTAGAAAGAGAGCAAGCACAAGAAGAAATTAGAAGAAATCAAATGGGTGGTTCTAAAACTACAAAATAACCTCTTTATTTCTTAATGACTTTGGTTGTTTATATTAATCAAAGTCATTTATTTTACATCAACCACTTTACTCGCCTTTTTATACTGAATTTTAAACCCCTGCCAAGCTGGCAACTCCCATCTTTTAGGTGAATCTTTGCGCGCGCCGCTTTCATAATGCAGGGTTAAACGCTTTGCTTTAAAGAAATACTCAACAAATAGTTTTAACTCAGGTAAATCGACTTTAAGCGGATATTTTTCTTTAAATGGCTCGATTAACCAAGATTCCACACCTTGATAAAATAAGTCTTCAGGTTCGATCAAAGCCAAGTCATCTTGTTCACGAATGCCTAAATCAGTCAACGTTTCTAGCAAATATAGCTCGGCTGTTGGCAGTGCCTCTGTGATATTTTCTGATTGGTTATAAAGGGTATGAAAATCAATTGCCTCAGTCACTTGGCCAGCAACGCCAGGCATTAATTGATTATTGAGGATCAGCTTTACACAGGCGGGAATAAGTGTTTCTGAGGTAACAGGTTCAAGTTTTGACGAAAGCTCTACCCCGGCAAAAATTTGGCTGATATTGACCATGATGTCATCGTCAATGATCTCTGCTTTGTTGAGTGTGGTTTCGCACTGCGCAAATTCACTAATAAGGCTAAGTGGTACTGGTGCGGCGCAGGTTGCCAAAGTCATGGCTTGTTTAGTGCCTTTACCGGCCATGGCATAAGTGTCTAGCACTATCATTGCTTGCGCCTTGTCGTTAATGCGAGATTCTTTGGCAGGGATCACTTCACTGTGGCCATTACCAAAGGCGCCACGTCGATTATTTCTCTTTATGTAAAGTAAATCAGGTCGGGCTTGGGCAATATGTTGTAAGAGTAAATTTCTATCAAAATTCGCGGCTTTACTGAGCTCGGGTAATGAAAAGGCCTCTCGTAGTTGTTCGCTAAATTGCTTGGCCTCTTCAAATGCGTTTTGTTCTACATTTACATGGGGGGCTTTACCTCTAAGTAGATTAATTGCCAATTCTAGATCGCAATGATTGGGTAGGGCCTTGTTTAATTCTTCAAGTTGTTCTGAATTATTCGGTAGCTGATAAACCCGTGCTGGCACACTTAAAACTGCAATGACATCGATCATAGCTTGTTTTAGTGCTCCGCTTGGCATCTGCGTAATTAAGTATGCATATTCTGCATCAATGGGTAGCGGATATAACACTTTGCCCAGCTCTGTGGCGTTCAAATCATTATCAAGGGCTGCGACTTTTTGTAATTGTGTAATGGCGGTATTTAAGGAGCTACTTGGCAATGGCTCTAAAAATTGCAATGTATGTATGTTGTATCCTGCACAAGCACTCGCCAATACCAGTTCAGACAAGGCTTCCCTGTGAATTTCTGGCGGCGTGGTTTTTATTAGTGGTGCATATTGACCGTATAACCGTATGCAGCTTCCTGCTTGTGTCCTACCTGCGCGGCCAAGTCGCTGTTTTGCAGAGTCCGTAGCTATGGCTTCTAGTGCCAGTACCGTTTTACCGCCGCGAAGATGGGTGCGACGTTCAAGGCCTGAATCAATTACACAAGTAATATTGGGTATGGTCAATGAGGTTTCAGCAACATTGGTTGCTAAGATAATACGCTGTTTTGATTGTTTTTTAAGCGCTAAATCTTGCTGAGATTTATGACAACCACTATACAAACCAATGACAATGGCATCTAAATCCTTGAGCCCACTTGCGGCACTTTGAATTTCGCCTTTACCTGGTAAAAACACCAAAATATCGCCTTGGGTTTCATTCAATGCTTGAGTGCAAGCTTGATATACCCTTGGGACTAAGTCATGTTTGCTTGGCATCGCCCTCATATCATCTGTAATAAAGGTTTCTTCGACGGGGAACATTTTTCCCTCGCTGTGCAGGTGTGTTGCGTGTAAATAATCACATAAGGGCTGTGTATCTAGTGTGGCAGAGGTGACAATCAGTTTATGGGCTTGGTGACTTTTAATTAGAGCAAGCAGCAAATCCATATCCCAGCGACGCTCGTGAAATTCATCGAGCATGACCACATCAAACTCTTTTAATTTAGATTCAAAAAACCACCGGAGTGCAACACCAGGTGTGGCAAATACCACTTGGGTGTTTTCATCAAAATGGCTTTCAAAACGAATGGCGTAGCCAATTTCTTTTCCGAGCGGTTGCTGGCTTTGCTCTGCCAAATATTCCGCAAGTGATGTACAGGCAATACGTCTTGGTTGTACTACTAACACTCGACCAATTTTTTTTGCCCAAACGGGTAAACAAGTTGATTTACCCGAACCAGTACTGGCGCTGATCACAAGCGGAGATGAGTCAATATGAGCGTGAAAATCAGCTTCTATCTGAGCTATAGGTAAAGTCATGGCTGAGTGTTCTATCTTATAATTTTTAAGTTTCTTGGATTTTATCAAAGCTATATTGAAATCGCTGCAATTCATACCAACTAAGTCATTAATAGAGTAAAGAGTATTCATATGATAAATATTTTCTTGATGTTGGCACTTGTGGTTTTTGTAGTGATTTATTGGCGATGGCACTATGTGATGAGGCAATATTGGCAGCATAAATATGCTGAGCAAAACCTGTCAGAGCAAGATAAGCAAATTTTACTTAAATATATGCCTATCTATCTTAATATGACCGATAAAGATCGCGAAAAGCTTGAAAGCCATATTGTTTGGTTTTTAGGTGAAAAGCGTGTATTAGGTCGGGATGGTTTAAAAGTGAATCGTGCCATGGCCTTACTGATTGCCGCCGATGCTTGTTTATTGGTGCTAAACAGCCAGTGGCCTTTATACCCAAATGTCAAAGAAGTACTGTTATATCCCAGTAGCTATTATGCGCCACAGCAAAGTCGCGATGCGGCAGGGCTGGTTAATTACCACACCTCAGTTAGACAAGGGGAATCTTGGCCCGGTGGCACTTTGGTTTTAAGTTGGGATAACGTAATTGAAGGGCATAGGTTACCTGAAGATGGCCATAATCTGGTATTTCATGAATTTGCCCATCAGCTCGATCAGCAAACAGGGCAAACCAATGGCACACCCCAGTTGCACTCGCAGGCCATGTACCAACAATGGGGGAAAGTATTTACTCGTGCCTATTCAAACCTTAAAAGTCATGTGGCTTACGGCATGCATCATGTTATGCATAGTTATGGGGCAACCAATGAGGCTGAGTTCTTTGCGGTGCTGACCGAGACATTCATAGAAAAACCGTTTGAGCTGAAGCAATACGACCCGGAGTTATTCACGTTACTGACGGATTATTACCAGTTTGATCCCCGTAACTGGTACCGTCGATAAAATCTGCAACTGATGGCTTTTTTCTGGTATCTCATTCGGAATTTTGTTGCAATCAGTTGTAATCATTCGTGATGACAACTGAGAGACAACAAGATGAAAAAACAGTTTTATAGTGCGCTCGCACTTTCTGTGTCATTGGCACTCGGCAGTTCACAGGCCGCAGAAAAATCAGAAAAATGGCAAGTAGATGCGCCGCAAGGTGAGTTCTTTGATGCGAAGGTATCGGTAGAGCAAGGTACTTGGATGAATGTCGATGTCAGTCCAGATGGTAAAACCATTGTATTTGATTTGCTTGGCGACATTTACACTATGCCGATGAAAGGCGGTAAAGCCACACAGTTAACTTCAGACATTGGTTGGCAAATGCAACCACGTTTTAGCCCTGATGGTCAGTATATTGCTTTTACTTCAGACCAAGGCGGTGGTGACAATATTTGGGTAATGAAGACTGACGGATCAGAGCAAACCGCCGTTACCAAAGAAACCTTCCGCTTATTGAACAGTCCTGCATGGAGTCCAGATGGTAACTTTATTGTGGCTCGTAAGCACTTTACGGGTACTCGCTCTTTAGGTGCGGGTGAAGTTTGGATGTACCACAAAAGCGGTGGCAATGGTGTTCAGCTAACGAAGCGTCCAAATGAGCAGAAAGATCTAGGTGAGCCTGCGTTCTCGCCAGATGGTCGTTATGTGTATTTCTCACAAGATGCCACACCGGGCAAAACCTTTCATTATTCAAAAGACTCGGTAGCGGGCATTTATAAAATTAAGCGCTTAGACAGAGAAACAGGTGAGATTGAGGTGATCTTATCGGGCATGGGCGGTGCCATTCGTCCAACCCCGTCACCAGATGGTAAAACACTGGCATATATTAAACGTGACGATTTTCAATCAAGCCTCTATTTATATGATTTAGAGTCAGGTGAGCATAATAAGCTTTATGGTGAACTTGAGCGTGATATGCAAGAGACTTGGGCCATTCACGGTGTGTATCCAACCATTGCTTGGACGCCTGATCAAAAACATTTGGTATTCTGGGCGGGTGGAAAAATTCATAAACTGGCAGTGAAAGACAAGTCAGTTGAAGAGATTGCCTTCAAAGTAGAAACCACCAAAAAGCTGCAAAAGGCATTACGTTTTGCTCAAGACATCGATGAGCCAGAATTCGATGTGAAAATGCTTCGTAACGTACAAGTATCTCCTGACGGTGAAACGGCTATTTTTGAAGCCATGGGTCATATTTATAAAAGAGATCTAGAGTCGGGCAAAATTAAGCGTTTGACTAAACAAAAGGATCATTTTGAATTCTTCCCGCAATTTTCTCGTGATGGTAAAAAGATTGTTTATGTCACTTGGGATGACAAAGAGCAGGGCTCGGTTCGTGTTGTATCTACGCGCTCAGGCCGTGGTAAAGCCGTTACTAAACAGCCGGGTAAATATGTAGAGCCAACATTTAGCCCTGATGGCGATACTGTGGTGTACCGTAAAACTTCAGGCAGTTCAATTTTAACGCCTGAGTGGTCGTTAAAGTCGGGTATTTACACAGTTTCAAGTAAAGGCGGTGAGCCTGAGTTCATCACAGAGTCTGGGTTCCAACCTCAGTTTGCTGACAGAAACGACCGTATCTTTGTAATGGCGGGGTGGCCTAAACCGCAATTGCGCGCAGTAAACCTAGAGACGAAGAAAACACAGGTTTTATACGAATCAAAACATGCGACTGAATACCGTGTATCTCCGGATGGTAAATACCTCGCATTTGCTGAACGCTTTAAAGTATTTGTGACGCCATTTGTTGAAAGTGGCAAAACCATCAATATCTCTCCAAGCGATAAACAATTCCCTGTTGAGCAGTTATCTGTCAGAGCGGGGGAGGGCATTTCATGGAGTGCTAAAGGCGATAAACTATATTGGAGTCTAGGACCTGAGCTTTATCACGCGTCACTTGCTGGCATGTTTGATATCAATAAAGCTGAAGATGCTGACTTTAAAGTGGCCAGTGGCACAAACATTGGTTTTAAGCAGAAAATGGCCGAGCCAAAAGGCATGATAGCGTTAACTGGCGCAATCATTGTTACCATGAAAGGTGAGCAAGTTATCGAAAATGGTGTGGTGCTGACTGATGGCAAGCACATCAAAGCCGTGGGTTCACAAGCTGATGTGCGCATTCCAAAAGGCGCAAAAGTGATTGATGTAACAGGTAAAACTATTTTACCTGGGCTGGTGGATGTTCACGCCCACGGTGCGCAAGGCAGCAACGAGATCATTCCAGAGCAAAACTGGAAGAACTTTGCGGGCTTATCTCTAGGTGTAACAACCATTCACGATCCATCTAACGATACTACAGAGATCTTTGCAGCCAGCGAAATGCAAAAAGCAGGCAAAATTGTTGGCCCACGTATTTTCTCAACCGGCACAATTTTGTACGGTGCGAATATGCCGGGTTATACATCACACGTAGATTCATTAGACGATGCTAAGTTCCACTTAGAGCGTTTACAAAAAGTCGGTGCCTTTAGTGTGAAGTCTTATAACCAACCGCGTCGTGAACAGCGTCAGCAAGTGGTTGAAGCGGGCCGTCAGTTAGGCATGATGGTAGTGCCTGAGGGGGGGTCATTGTTACAACACAACCTCACTATGGTCGTTGATGGTCATACTGGCATTGAGCACTCTTTACCTGTCACGCATATCTATGATGACATTAAGCAGTTATGGTCGCAGACTGATGTAGGTTATACACCAACGCTAGGTGTGGCTTATGGCGGTATTTGGGGTGAAAATTATTGGTACGATAAAACCGATGTGTGGGCACACCCAAGATTAAGTAAGTTTGTGCCTAAGAACCAATTACTACCACGTTCAATGCGTCGTATTAAATCACCAGATCACCACTATAATCACTTCAACAACGCGCGAGTGTCTGCTGAATTACAAGATTTAGGTGCACTTGTGAACCTAGGTGCACATGGTCAGCGTGAAGGCCTAGCGGCACACTGGGAAATCTGGATGTTTGCACAAGGTGGCATGACGCCACATGAAGCATTGCGTGCGGCCACGATTGATCCGGCTAAGCATATTGGTCTTGATGAACACATTGGTTCAATTGAGGCGGGCAAATTAGCTGACTTAATTGTGTTAGATAAAAACCCATTAGATAACATCAGAGATACGGACAAGATCAATCATACCATGATCAATGGTCGTTTATTTGATGCGTCTACAATGCAAGAAGTCGGTGCTAAAAAACGCGAGAAGTTATTCTTCGAAGAGTAATTTTTTGACTGGTGAGTGAGGCTTAGGTCTCACTCCTGCTGGATTTTAATCTTTCAATATTAAAATCCAGACATAAAAAAACCGCGATAAACGCGGTTTTTTTATGTCTAACTGTGAGTGGGGATTAAACCACACCACGTGGAAGGCGACAGTCATGCTCTTTTTCAGCAAGACGGATGATCCAGAATTCTTCTGGTGTGTAGCCTTCTTCGTTAGCTTTAACAACAGTAAATGCTGCTTTTTTAGTTTTCGCAGGCGCTGCTGGTTTTTTTGCTTCTTTTTTAGCAGGAGCCGCTTCTTGGCTAGGAGCCGCAGAACCAGAAGTAAGCTCTTCTGTTAGTGCAGCAACATCTGCTAGGCGCATGTTTTTGCCACCGTCAATGCTGTACCAGCCAGGTTTAGTTGTGATCTCTGGCTTTTTACCATGGGCAGCTTCATATGCAGCTTCAAAAGCGCTTAATACTTCAGTTTTATCAAGTTTACTCATCGTAGATCCTAGTCGTTAATACGCGGATACGCGGGTTTAATTTAAAGGCGCATTTATACCGAAAATTGGGCTAATTTTCAATTTTTTGCGCCATTTCTCTACTTTTAGCCTTCTAAATTGCGATAAAGCGCTGTAAAAGTAAGCATTTTAACGTATTTTTAAGCACTGATTCATAAAGCTTCAGGGTTAATGAATCGTCTTAACGCTATCCAGGCTTTACCTATGGCTTCATGCCAGTGGCTCGTAACCGCTCTTAATACTCCCGAATCTGGAATAAAAAGCTTATGCGTCGGGGTATTTGTATAAGTGTAAAATTGCACCGGTGCTTTGATCACATCAACCCCCTGCACATAAAATAAATCACTGGCTCTGGCCATGTGACTTGCTGAGGTGACGAGTGCAACTTGTCTATCGACTAATTTTGGTGCAAGTAGTTTTGCTTCATCGGCGGTGTCTTTGGCTGTTGGGTTGGTCGACACTCGGTGCTTGGCAATACCTAAACTTTTAGCAGTCTCTGCCATTAAATCAGCGCCTGTGGTTTTACCAAAGCCATACCCGGAGACAATCAGTTTAGCCTGCGGGTATGCATTTGCCAGACGAAGCCCTTCAACTAAACGTGATAACGCGCAGCCACCAAGTTGGCCATTTGCTGGCAGATGGCTGTTGGCATAGACATCACAGCCAAGTACAACAATATAGTCGAGCTTTTTGTGCTTTTTAATATCAAAAGGTGCTTGTGTCTTTTCGATAGGCGTAATCAATAAGTTTGCGCCGTAAGGTGTGCTTATAAACCAAGTGGCAATAACACATAACCAAGCTAACAAATATGACTTTGTATTTTGCTTTGCGATAAATAATAAACACAGTGACAAGATAATTAAGGTGAGAGGCAAGGGCATCAAGAGGCCGCCGATGATCTTTTTGATTTCAAACATAAAAAAGCCCAAAGAGAATTTGGGCTAGTTTAAAATAGAATCACTTAGACAACCAGATGATTTCAGTGGTTATCGTCCGTTACTTTGCTTACACGTATTTAAGAAGTGACGATATACAGGGTTATCTTTCATATTTTTCTTCATAGCTAAGTACATCGGGCGGTTTAAGCCCAGTGCGCCCAGCGGAATAGACTTAATTAACCCTTGGCTTTCATAAGGTGTCACTAACCAATCAGGTAGAGCAGCAACACCCATACCGGCACTGACTAACTGGAAAATAAGTAATCCTTGATCCACCGTTTTTAATGTACCGTCAAAGCGTGCATTTTGAATAAAATGCTTAAAAATATCTTGGCGTTCTTTTGGAATAGGGTACGAAATAATGGTTTCGTCTTTTAAATCGAGGGCCGTGACGTAGGCTTTTTTAGCCAGTTCGTGATCGGGCGATACAATCAGCTTCAACTTAAAATCAAAAAGGTGTGCGTATTCAAGCTTGTCTGCTTCACGAATGTCAGAAGTTAATACTAAATCTAAATCATCATTGAGTAGCTCAGGAATGGCGTCGTAGCTAAACCCGCGCTCATAATCTACATGGATGTCAGGCCAGAAATTGTTAAATTCTTTGATTGTCGGCAGTAGCCAATGAAAACATGCGTGACACTCTACACTTAAACGCAATTGAGAAATTGGCTGATTGAGGCTTTCTTTTAACCGACACTTTGTAGCTTCAACTCTTGGTAACACTTCGTTGGCCAATTCTAGTAGTAGCATACCCTGTGGGGTAAAACGCACTGGTTGTGTTTTTCTTTCGAACAGCTGACAGTCTAATTTATTCTCTAAGTCTTTAATTTGATGAGATAAAGCTGATTGAGTTAAAAACAGTTCACGGGCTGTGTTGACAAGCGAGCCGGTTTCTTTAAGTGTTGATATGGTTTTTAAATGTTTAATATCTATCATCTTCAATAAATCTCATTCTTAGAGTGAGCAAAATTCAGAGTTCACCTATTCCTGAACTGCATAACTTAGATTTCCGTGTTTGCTAGTTTATAAAAACAGCATAAAGCTGTGTTTAATTAGCAAAATCACTATAACACTATTTTTGACAGCGTTGTCATGTTTTGATCATATTTTTTACAATTTTATTTGATTAATTTTGTTCAAGTTAAAACTGAAAAACCATCAATTGTTTTCATCCTATCTCATGTTTGGGTTTTTAGCCATCTAAACATCTACTTATTTCTTCTTTAGCAGTATAAGGAAGCGCGAATATTTAGCTATGGGTTCTAGTAAATGAGAGTGTTAAGAGTGTTTACAAGCTATGTAAAGCATTGAGTGAATATATAGCTTGTCAAAAAAGAATAAATGGAAGGGAATCGATAAATTCAGAAGTATCTTTTTTAGTCTAATTTAGATGGGTAGCACCATTTCTGTATGTTTGACTAGTAGCTCCATGGCTTTATCGGCGGGCAGTGGCTTTGACACAATATAGCCTTGACCAAATTGGCAACCTTTACGTTTTAGTAGCGCCCATTGTTTTGGGTTCTCAATACCCTCAGCAACCACAGTTAACTTTAAAGAGTGGGCTAGAGATAAAATAGCGTCTACCAAGGGGTTCTCTTTTTGAGTTAATTGATCCACAAAGCTCTTATCTATTTTCAATACATGAATTGGCAACTGGTGAAGATAACCTAGCGCAGAATAGCCCGTACCAAAATCATCTAAATAAAGTTTTACACCGAGTGGCTCTAATCCTTCAATAATTCGCGTTGCAAGGCTGAGGTTTTCAATTAAACCTGATTCGGTTATTTCTAAACACAATGTCCCATTGGGTAACTGGTACTTGGTGTAGATCTCTTTCATAAAATCTACAAATTCAAGACTGGCAAAGTGACGAGACGAGACATTGACGGTAACTCGAATTGTCGGCATACCAGTGCGACGCCATTTTTGTAACTGTGCGCCAGCAAGCTCTAGTAAATGAAGGTCTAGGTCAATGATCTGGCCTGTTTGCTCAGCAATAGGAATAAAGTCATTAGGCGGCACAAAGCCGGCTTTAGGATGATGCCATCTTACCAATGCTTCAAAGCTAACAATATGAGGGTCTTGCAAGGCAAAAATAGGCTGAAAAAACAACTCAAACTCATTGTTTTGGATGCCATGTTGTAAGTCATTTTCAATATCGGCTTGACGCTTTAGCTTACGGCGCATGGCGTTATTGAAGTAACAGACTTGGCCTCTACCACGAGACTTAGCTTCATACATGGCAGCGTCAGCCTGTTGCAGTAATGAGATTGCATTGTCTTGAGCACTTTCTGTAAATGCTACCCCAATGCTACTTGATGCTTGCAATACATGACCATCAATGTGCAAAGGTTTTGCGATAGCATTAGTGATGCGTTCAAGCGCCAGTTTTACTTGGTGTTTGTCTTGAACATTTTCCATGAAAATAGCAAATTCATCGCCGCCGAGTCTTGCAAAGGTATCGGTTTTACGAATACAGCTTTTTACCATATTAACTATTGCAATGAGAAAGTGGTCACCCACATCATGACCCAATGAATCGTTAATGCTTTTAAACCTATCTAGATCTAAATAAAGTAAGCAGTGGAGGTTTTTTTGCTTGGCGCGTCCTAAAGCCAATATGGCATGTTTGACACGTTCAAATAATAAATAACGATTTGCCAAACCAGTTAGTTCATCATGTAATGCTCTATGTTCAAGGGCTTGGCGAGAAATTTGACGATCTATAGCCATACTTACTTGGCGGCTTATATAAGTAAGGATCTCAAGATCATGCGCTTCAAAGCTCTTATGTTTTTGATAACTTTGCAACACAATGACGCCCTGATACTGTTCATTAACGGTAAAAGGCACACCTAACCAAGAAAGTGGAGAGCGGCCAAGCATTTTAAAATGTCCGTCTTCAATATGCTGTTTAAATTGGGCTTGATCGCACAGCAGCGCTTTATTACTTTTCAGCAAATAATACGACGCAGAATCTTTTAATTGGTCTTTTGAAATTTTTGGCGTTGCTAAACACTTTAATTCACTTTCAATAAGATATTTTATTTCTAAGACATCTGTCTTGCGATTATAAAGCGCAATAAAAAAGTTTTCCGCGGGTAATTGGGTATTAATGATTTGATATAAATCATCATAAAATGCATTTAGATCGGCTGATTTATATGCGATGTTGGCAATTTTTAATAAACATTGTTCAAGTTGTTGTGCTTGATTTAATTGTTTGACTGTCGAAGTTAAATTATCAAGTGTACGAACCTGATATATTTTTGCACTTAATAAATGCGCAACGGTAGACAGTATTTGTAAATGCGCATCGGTAAAGTAATTTAATTCAGGGTGTTCACAATCAATGACCCCGAGTAGGGTATTTTCATAAACTAAAGGAACACAGATTTCTGAAAGGGCAGGGCGAGAATCGGCAATATACATTGATTCATTTCTAACATCTCCAGACACAAAAGGGACTTGCGTTCGGGCCACATGGCCTGTAATACCTTGACCAATTGGAATACGAGTCTGGGCAACTTGGTAATCGATACTCTGGTGCGCGACACCCATAGATGCTACTTCTTCTAAGAATTCAGCCTGTTCATCTGCAAGATAAATAACACAGTCTACAAAGCCTAAGCGACTTACTACTTGAGAAGTTACATAATCAAAAAGTTCATCTAGCTGGGTGATCTGTAAAAGCGAAGATGAAAATTGATTTATAATGCTGAGCTGTTCGGTTTTTGATTCTAATTTGTTGTTATTCGAAAGCATGCACAATATTCATTCTGGTCCATGGCTATACGTTAACCTACTTGTCGTTAAAACGACATAATAAAATAGGGTTATAAACGAATTTGATTGTAAATGAGTGTATAGAAGTTGGGAGTATTTCATCCTAAAAACTTTACTAGATAAGGCTAAGTGCCTATGATCGAGCAAACTGAGGAGCGGAAATAAGCAATGACAAGTAAAGCAACTACTTTAACAATTACCAGACCTGATGATTGGCATATTCATTTACGTGATGGTGTGCAGCTAAAAGATACGGTTCGAGATGTTAGCCGTTATATGGGGCGCGCCATTATCATGCCAAACCTCGTACCACCTGCGACGTGTACAGACACAGCATTATCTTATCGTGATCGTATTATGGCTGCAAAGCCGCAAGGCAATTTTGAGCCTCTTATGGTTTTATATCTAACAGATAAAACAACTCCTGAAGAAATCCGAAAAGCAAAAGCGACAGGTAAAATTTTCGCTGCAAAACTTTACCCTGCAGGTGCAACGACCAATTCAGACTCAGGCGTTACTGATATTGAAAATGTATTTCCTGCATTAGAAGCTATGCAAGAAGTAGGCATGTTGCTATTAGTACATGGTGAAGTAACAGATTCTTCAATCGATATCTTCGACAGAGAAAGAGTGTTTTTAGAAACAAAACTATCTAAAGTTGTTGATGCTTTCCCTGGACTTAAAATTGTACTAGAGCATATCACAACAAAAGATGCGGTCGAGTTTGTTGAGGCTGCTTCTGATAATGTTGCTGCAACCATTACTGCCCACCACTTACTTTATAACCGTAATCATATGTTAGCTGGTGGTATTCGCCCTCATTACTACTGCTTACCAATCCTTAAGCGCAATACGCATCAACAGGCATTAATAAAAGCTGCTACAAGCGGTAATCCTAAGTTTTTCTTAGGTACTGATTCTGCGCCTCATGCCAAAGATAAGAAAGAAGCAGCATGCGGTTGTGCTGGTGCTTATACTGCTCACGCAGCAATTGAGTTATATGCTGAAGCATTTGAAGAAGTAGATGCATTAGATAAGCTAGAAGGCTTTGCTAGCCACTTTGGTGCTGATTTTTATGGTTTGCCTAGAAACAGCGATACCATCACGCTAGAGAAGTCACCTTGGCAGGTGCCTGACAGTTACCCACTAGGAGATGCAGATGTTGTGCCTATTAAAGCGGGTGCAGAAATCGACTGGAAAGTAGTTTAAATATAACTTAACTATTTTTTGTAATTTCTAAAACGCGCATTAAGCGCGTTTTTTTGTGCAATTATATTTCGTAACAAATATAATATTTGCAAGTTTTTAAAATATTTATACTATTAGTATGAATGTGTAATTGATTTAAAATACACAACTAAGCTAAATAGAAATTAAATATTTGAGAGAAGGCAATGAAAGAAATAAAATCATTTATTAAGTCTGCAAGTGTTAGTGAGTTAGAAAAAGCACTTGGATTAATAAACGACGCAATTGCCTCACAAAAAGCGCAGGAAGCTGCAAAAGCAGAAGTATTAGCTTTAATTAAAGATAAAGGACTGACTGTTGAGGATTTGCTTGAAAGTGCTCCGACTGACAAACGCAGTAAAGTAGCCATTAAATATCGCATGGAGAAAGACGGTGAGATATTTGAATGGAGTGGTCGTGGAAAACGTCCTAAAGTATTTGTTGATGTTGACCTTCAACAATACGCAGTAATTTAAGTTTAGTCTTTAGGTGAGCAGGCTTATAGCCTGCTCATTTGTTTTAGAGGTTAGTTATTTACACGCTCAGACCTTATCAGCAAGAAGCTGTTCAAAATACCATTTCTCATTTTAAGAAAACTAACGACCCAGCAGTAATCGTCTTACCAACAGGTGCAGGCAAAAGTCTTGTGATTGCAGAGTTGGCTAGACTTGCCCGAAAAAAAATTCTTGTTTTAGCTCATGTAAAAGAGTTGGTAGAGCAAAACAGTGAAAAATATAAAAGCTTTGGGCTACAAGCGAGTATTTTCTCTGCAGGTTTAAAACAAAAGTCACTTATTCATCAAGTCACCTTTGCCAGTGTTCAATCGCTTTCCAGAAATATCGACCAGTTAAATGAAGAATACTCCTTGGTCATTATAGATGAATGCCACCGCGTAAATGGGGATGATAAAAGTCAGTACGGCAAAGTCATTTCAGCTTTGAAAGAACATAACGCGAGTTTAAAGGTGCTAGGTTTAACGGCGACACCATATCGTTTAGGCATGGGTTGGATCTATCAACATCATTATCATGGCTTTGCTAGAGGTAATTGTGATTCTCCATTTAAGAAGTGTATTTTCGAGCTACCGCTAAGATATATGATAAGCAATAAATACCTTACGCCGCCTAAACAAGTTGATCCGGCAATAAAACATTATGATTTCGCGAGTCTGACAATAGATAATTTTGGCAGGTTTTCTGAAACAGAAATGAATAGTTTGTTAGATAGCCAAACCCGAGCGACGAAAAATATCATCGACCATGTGATAGAGCAAAGCACTTCAAGAAAAGGTGTAATGATCTTCGCTGCTACGGTTATGCATGCGAAAGAAATTTTTTCGTACTTGCCGCAAAGTGAAGCTGCACTGGTAATTGGTGATACCCATCAGGCAGAGCGTGATGCCATTATTTTGAACTTCAAAAACAAACAAATAAAGTACCTTATAAATGTATCCGTTCTTACGACTGGTTTCGATGCCCCCCATGTTGATTTTATCGCTATATTAAGACCAACCGAATCCGTCAGTTTGTATCAACAAATAATTGGACGAGGTTTACGGCTTGCAGATGACAAAAAAGAGTGTCTCGTTATGGACTTTGCAGGTAATCAGTTTGATTTATTCCAACCTGAAGTGGGGGCTAAAAAACCTTGTTCAGATAATGAACCAGTTCAAGTGCTTTGTCCTGGTTGTGGCTTTGCCAATATATTCTGGGGCAAAACAGATGAGCAAGGCAAAGTCATAGAACATTTTGGCCGCCGTTGTCAGGGGTTACTAGATAATGGCGAAGAAGAGCAACAATGTGACTACCGCTTTAAATTTAAAGAATGTGATGAATGTGGCGCTGAAAATGACATAGCCGCAAGGCAATGTCATCAATGCCATGCCATTATGGCAGATCCTGACGATAAACTGAGAGCGGCATTGAATCTAAAAAATGCCATGGTTTTACGTTGTAGTGGTTTGTCTATTACAACTTTGGCTGATGAAAAGATAAAAGTAACTTACTTCGATGAAGATGGCGCATCTTGTAGTGAAGTATACGATTTTAATAACAGTAAAAGTGTATACATCTTTAACAAGCAATATGCAAAACGTGTGTCAGGTGTACCTACCTCAATTAATTTTAAGCAGGCTTCGGTAGTTCAACAATATGCTTACCAACTAAAAGCACCTGACTTTGTGATTGCAAACCAACATAAGAAGTACGGGTGGCAAGTAAAAGAAAAGTTATTCGATTATGAAGGCAGTTATAGAGTCGCGGATAAGTCATAAACCCTCAAGCAGAACGCCATATTTGTATGTTTTATAGCCTCAATATATATGAAAATAGGTGTTTCGTTCAAAATATACGCGAATAGTTAGTTTCTTGCATTTTTCTTTAAAAAAGGGGTTGCGCACTTTTAAATTCTCCCTATAATGCGCACCCACTGACACGGGGCGAGACGCTGAAAAGCAATTCAAAACGATGTCGAGTCAAATAAAACTTAGCTTTAAACTTTCTCTAAAGAAAAAGATTAAAATTAAGTGTTGACATAAAAAGTGAAGTCGTTATTATGGCGCCTCACTTCGCAGCAAGGCTGCAGTAACTCATCGAGTTACACCCGGGTAACCGGAATGTTCTTTAAAAATATGAAGCAATCATCTGTGTGGGCACTCGTACAGGTTGAGTTCTAACAGCTCTTGATTCAGGAGCAAAAAAATTAGAGTCTCAAATGTAACTGAGTGACTTCATAGTCAATTCGATTCGAAAGAATCAAAATCAGAATTCATTGAGCATGGTTTGAAGTTTACTTCAAACAAAAAACTTTTAATTGAAGAGTTTGATC
>NZ_PNEC01000087.1 GCF_005886345.1 Pseudoalteromonas phenolica | reverse complement strand
ATCTAGCCTAGGAACCTTGCTTACTATGATTAGCTCATTAGTTTTTGCTATTTGGTTAATTGTAATCGGTGTAACTGGTAAACCACCTTTACTGCTTAAAAGTTTATTCAATTTATAGGTTTAAAAAGTACGCTTTACCAAATAATACCTAACAAGTGCCTAAACCAAAGGACGCAAAACAGCAGGCTTGCGCTCCTTCGTCGCTAATTTTAGCCTGCTATTTTTCGCCGGTTAGGCAAGCGTTATATTTCATGAGCACTTAGCTTTTATCTATGCTATCAAAAGGGTTATATATGGAGTTTGAAAAACAAATCGAAGCCTTTAGGGATTTAGGCTACGAATTCGCAGAAGGTGTAACGAAAGAGCTAATTCTTCGTGATGTATATGAAATGACAGGTGAAGAAGAAACTGAAAAACACATCGAAGAAAACCCTTTTTCAATTCTATATTATTTCTATGGCTGGAGAGATTCATCTGTAAAAGGTTACAACTATACAGATGATTGCATATGGTTTGATTTAGAGTTTTTTGACCCTAGTAATCAATACAAATGGTTTATGGAAAGAATGGGCGCCATTACTCATGGTGAAATGGAATTTTCAGACATAACAATAGAGACAGACTCAAATGATTGGGAATGGATTAACTTCAAAATAAATAATATACCTAAGCGGTGGAAATTAGAAAAAACAGGCTATATCGCAGATCATTTTGTTCAACGCTTTTCCTATTTTCATAAAGAATTAGGCACATCTCGTCAATTCACTTATTACGATAATGGTGGACAACAATGGGTAATAGATTATGCAAATACTGCAGAGCAGAAAGATTTCATTGAAAGAACCAAGTTAAATAGAGAATGGCTAGGAGAAGGGAGCCACTTTAGCAAACCTCCCGAGAATCACGATGAATTAGATCCTGTAAATATAAAGAAAAGGTTTCTTAGCGTGTATTCAAAGTTAGCAAATAGTTTTAAGAGATAAGTAATAAATGAATTATAACAAGGTGCTCAAGGGCGGACACAAAAGTTTGACTTGTCGTTCGTACCTCACTAATTTTAAGCCAAACTTTTTTGCCGCTTAGCACGGCGTTATGTGCTTAGGTGAATTATGGAGTTTATTGTTAAAGTAATTTGGGCTGCTACTCCTTTTGCTCTAATCGTTCCATTTTTATTAAAGCCACAAATTTTGCACTGGATTTCGCAAAAGTGGTTACTCGTATTTAGCCTTTTTCTAAGCTTGCTTGGTATAGTGTTGTCACCAGAAATTTTGTGTGTAGGTACGTGCAGTGTAATCACTGGAAGCATAATTACATCAGTGTTTATTAATGCTGTTTTACTCTCAATTTTTCTACTTTTAAGCTACAGAAAACATAAAGTAATAAGCACATAACAAAACAAATTAAAGTGCGGACAAAAAACAGTGGGCTTTGTTCGTGCCTCACAAATTATAGCCCACTATTTTTAGCCGTTTATTTGCGGCGTTATATTTCACGAGCATGATTAGCCTATTTCGAAAAAAACGAATTATCAAAACAGCGCTTTCTGCAGAAGAGTTAATAGAGCGTCTGTTGAAGCTGAATAATAAATTCGTTACAGATACAAAATACCTTGAAGTGAAATCCAAAGGGACTCGGACATTTGGGTTAAGCTTTTATAAAAATATTGCTTACCCTCAAATGAATTATTCTGTTGCTAAAGAGCTATGGATAGAAACAACAGGTGAAGAAAGTTTAATTCATATCAAAACTAGACCAATAGTTTTTATTTGGGTTCTTCCAGTTTTAATGTTACCTATGCTTCCAACTGCAATTAGTGAACATGGGTTGGATGCACTTAGTATTTTCATAGTGCCTATTGTATTACTTGAGTTGTTGTTTTTAAGTAAATCTACTTCTGAAAATACGCTGCTGGATGACTTTATTGATAAAGTGGTGAAGTGAAATATAACAAGTGCCTAAAC
>NZ_PNEC01000086.1 GCF_005886345.1 Pseudoalteromonas phenolica | reverse complement strand
ATCAAGTCAAGACTAATTCAAATAACCTTAACAACTATTTACCCCTGAATATGGTGATTTTTGGTCTTAGTTCGGTTTAGTAACACGCTATTAATCAGAATAAAAGATTAAACGGGATCAAATATAGAGGCCGCTCTTCTCATCAAGTCTTTGCTGGCACTTCTTATTTCATCTTTTCGTGTTCTATCTAGTTTTACACCATAGTAGTTTGTTTATTTTTGTTTACTGTAACTCTTTCAACTTGCATATAGTTAACTTGTAACAAGATTAAGGTGTTCAGGAGTGAAAATATAATGCCAAAGCCCAGAGATAAAGTCATGGAGATTAAAACTGTGCTTATGTTTGTTGCTCGAGAAGTTATAGTATCAAGCTAAAAAATGTTGTGTTACTAGTTAGCATAAATGTTCTAAAACGTGCTATGCCAGCATGCAGTAAAGCTCTCACGACTGATGTCATTTATTGTTTTGCTAATTGATATAATCCACCAGCAATTCTTAAATACCCAAAACCGTCAGCATACAGTTGCTGGAAAAAGCTGAACTTTCTGACGCTTTGTTTCTCATTTCCAAGCAATTACTTTTACGCTTAAACCTTTGAATAGTATAGGAAACTTTTTGAAAGAGAGTCAGAAAAGCGCGTTGCGCTTTTCTTCTACAAAATTGAAAGGTATAAAATTGAAACAATAGAAACTAGCATTGTTGAGAATGTGAGTAACATACCTGAAACACGAAACTTTAAGTTTTCTTTGGCCTGAGAAACGCCATAAGCATGGAGTGCTCGGCTAATTAAAAGTGATGCGCCAAGACAATGAACAATAACAAAATGCCCTTTTAATAATTCCACTGATAAAATTAATATTAACGTAATTGGCACATACTCTGCGAAATTAGCATGCACACGCATGGCTCTAAGCAATTCTGGGTTATCTCCCGTCCCCACTCCTATTTGTAATCTTTTTCTAATTTTTATCGTTTTAAAACTTAAAAATACAAATAATATTGCCAACAAGGCTACGTAAATTGGGGTGATCATCTTGATTCCTTTTTTTGTTTTCTTTCAATGCACGTATTCATAATTACTTGTTTTTCATTATCTGACAATGAATTCCACTTTAAAATTTCATCTAAGGTTCTAAAGCAACCGATACATACATCATTCTCATCCAAGCAGCATTGCCTGATACAAGGTGACTCTATGTTTAAAGGTTTTTTATTGTTCATGATTAAAAGTCTATAAAAAAGGCCCCGCACGGAGCCTTAATAATTAAGCTAAATTGTTTTATGAATGTTTCACTTCACCTTTCATTAAAAAGCTCAACAAAACAGGAACCAGGATCAGTGTAAAAATTGTAGAAACAACAAGTCCACCCACAACAACCGCACCAAGCCCACGATATAATTCACTACCTGCCCCTGGCATTAATACCAGTGGTAACATACCACCGACAGAGGTAAGCGTTGACATCATAATTGGCCTGACTCGGCTTTCAACTGAAGATCGGATAGCAAGCTGCCCGTTCATTCCGCGCTCTTTTTGGTTATTCAATGCTTGATGCACAATTAGAATCGCATTGTTTACCACCACACCTGCCAAAATTACAAAGCCAAGTAATGTAAGTACATCAAGGTTTTGTATTGGTGTATATCGGTCAAATACACTGGCCCAATGCACAGCACTCAGCCCCATGAAACCACCTAAAGTTGCCAGCGGTACCGTAACCAAAATAACCAGTGGATACTTCCAGTTTTGAAACAAGATGACCATTACCAAATAAACCACGAACATAGCTAAAAACATACTCGAACTTAAAGTACCAAATAAGCTACCGTCACCTAGCAACGCATTTTTTAGATCCGCTAATTTACCCGCACTGCCCGCCATATTTACATCAACATACTGAGACATCGCCCCTTGGCTTTTTAATTCACTCACCATAGCATTAACCGAGTTAATGGCTTGTTCAAGTGGCATACCTGCTGGTGGTGTAAATTGCAAAGTAATCGCCCTTTGTCTAGCAACGTGTTTTATTTGGTCTGCTGTCTGAGTTCGCTCTAGAAGTGCAATAGATTGAAGATCGATAACTGCCGATTCAGGTGTGGCAATAGGTAATTGCATTAAAGATTCAATTGGATAATCCGATTGTTGAGCTTGCGTTACCACTTTGAGATCTTTTAGCTCTCCACCGATGGCAAAACTGTTCATTAGTATCACACCATCACCATTTGTTTGCACTGCTAAACCCAGATCTCTTCGGGTCATATTAAGTTCAGCTAAACGCTCATCTAATGGCTTAATACTTAACTCAGGCGTCGGTAGAATAAAATTAGCAGGCTCAGGAATGGTTGCATAAGGACCATAAGTACCAATCAATTGAAATAGCAACGCAGTTGCGCTTTGTGTTATTTGCTCTAAGTCATCTCCTACCAAATCAATTTGGATGGCTGAACCCGTTGTGCCACCAGTGCTGAACAGAGGAAACTGAAAAGCAAAGCCGATAACATCAGGTGCGTTTACTCCCATTAAAGTTTGATTAAGGAAATCAACTGAATCTACAGTTTTAATAGGGTCTTGTGGAATAAGGCCATGCAATACTTGCCCACCCATTGCAACTAAGAAGTAATGATCAACTTTTGGGGCATCTATCATCGAGCCATCCATTAATCGAATAGTAGGCCTATCAGCTTCAGTTGCGCGTTCACCTTGTCTAAAATATTGCTCGGCTTGATATTTATCTTCTGTTAGCTCCCAAGCAGGACGTAGCTTTTGTTCGATTCGGTCACCAATTTCTGATATTTGATCTAAGTTGTAGCCCGGCGGTGGCACCATAAAACCAAATGCAAAGTTACGGTTACCTTTAGGCAAGTAATCTAATGGCGGAATTAAAATTGCGATACCAGCAAGAGTAATAACGGCAAAGCTTGAAATTACAATTAACTTACGTTTTGTTGTTTCTGTCAGAAAAGTAAATATTGCCCCAATTGTTTCAGGGAGCTTTGACGCTTTTGTCTCAACCGCTTTAAACCATTTAAAGTTGATTTCTACTTGCTTAGACTCTGTTCGCATTCTCAAGAAGTAGCTGCCAGCAACTGGAATAACTAAAATAGAGACAATAAAACTAATAAAAACAGCAGCCATAATAGCTAGCGAAATATCTCTGAATAGTTGACCGGCACTGTCGCTGATTGTCAAGATAGGAATAAACACCACGAGCGTAGTCATAGTTGAGGCGAATACCGCCCCTGCTACTTCTTGTGTGCCATCAACACTGGCCTTGAGTGGCCTTTTACCCATTTCAAGGTGTCTGAATATGTTTTCTATAACAACGATGGCGTTATCTACCACCATGCCTACCGCGAAAGCCATGCCAGCCAAAGAGACAATATTGATAGATCGGCCAAGTGCAACTAAAACCACAACAGATGCAATAACAGAAATAGGAATCGCAATGGCGATTACACCTATGGTTCTGAGTGAGCGTAAAAATAACAATAAAGTGAATACCGCTAACATGCCTCCAACGACAATATTGCTTTGTACAAGATCGATGGCATTTTCTACGTAGGTTGATGAATCCCAAGTTAGAACCAGTTCAAATGTACCGTTAATGCCAAGTTTTCTAGCATGTTGCTCAAGCATACCTCCCGGTTTATTAAGTTCGACCATTTCTGCTTTTAAGGCGTTCATGGCTTCCAGTAAGTTAGCACCGCGAGTTAACTGAAAATTAAAAAATGGCATTTTTACGCCACGGGCTCTCACCCAATCAGTCATGTCTTTATAATCAATGACTACCTCAGCCACATCACTGATATACACAGGGCCATTGTTATCTCTGCGCAATACGATATTTTTAACTTCTGACACATCACTGAAACGACCATGGGCTTTGACACGAATATCATTTTTACCATCAGGAAGTCTGCCTCCTGAATAGCTTGTGTTGCTAAGCTGTATGGCATCAACAAGTTGGCTGTAAGTCACACCGAAGTTTGCCAGTTTAACTGGATCTACTCTGATCTGAAGTTCCTGCTCACGCGCGCCCATCATGCCGACTTTCGATATACCTTTGATGTTCTCAAGACGTGGCCTTAATCGCCTTTCCATAAAGTCATACAAAGTCGTATTATCAAAGTTAGGATCTGTTGCGGCCAAGCCTACCCATGCGATGTAATCGACTGACATGGGATCGACACCTTCAACAGTTGGTTGAGAGACACCCATCGGGTAAGCGGGTACTTCATTGAGTTTTTGTACCACTTCAGCCTGCGCTTTATTAATGTCAGTGCCAGTTTCAAATTCTAATCTAAGTTGAGCCGCTGAGTTTTGACTAATACTGGTTAACGAAACTAACCCCGTTACATCAGAAAGCACTTTCTCTTGTTCAATCACAACATCAGATTCAATTTCTTCTGGACTGGCGTTTTCCCAAAATGTACGCACACTGACGACAACCGAGTCGACAGTTGGGGTCATTTGCACAGGGACTTTTGTGAATGCCAATATACCTGCAAGCACTGACAGAATAACGGCAACAACCACTGATATTGGTTGTTTCACCGCAGCTTTAACTACATTCATAAATATCCCTTTTAGTTCACATTCTCTGAAATAGACTGTGAACTGACTTGCGTATCTGGTACAGCCACAACAGGTCCAGGCATTAGCCGCTCATTCCCCTCAGTCACCACTTTATCGCCATTGGCTAAGACGACACTGTCAATAGCAACCCAACCAGATCTATGAAACTTAACTTTTACAGGCACTGATTGCGCAGACTGGTTGTCTCCGTCAGTATTCACCTTATAAACAAAATAACTACCACCACGTTGGATCAAGGCATCTTTTGGCACCATCAATGTTAATGATTTGGCGTTTGTAGCAAGCCAAGCACTGACTGACATACCAGGCATAAATCCAGGGTGGCTAATTTCAGCAATGACTTTGAATGTGCGTGCTCTAGGGTCAATTTGATTGATGACTTGCACTTTATTTGAGGTCGCTAACGCACTGGCACTTTGCAATGGGATCGATAACGCCTCACTATGCTTAAGGTGAGAAAGTCGTTCAGGGATATCAAGCCAAGCCTCTAGTTTATCAAAAGCAGTTAGTTTAAAAGCAGTATCGCCAGCTGATAGCCATTGCCCTAGCTCAGCGTGACGCTCTACAACTTGGCCACTAAATGGCGCAACTAACTGAGTATCAGAAAGCTTTACTTCGGCAAGTGTTAGACTTGCCATCACTGCATCCACGTTCTGTTTCGCTGCGAGCATATTCGCTTTCGTAGAATTAGATTCTGCACGGCTTCTTTCAAGCTGCTGTTTAGACACCGCATTATTTTTTTGCGAAGTTAAATATGCTTGATAGTCACTTTGTGCTCGTTCAAATTTGGCTTCAGCGGCTTTTAAGCTTTCTTTAGCTGCAGCATGTTCTGCTCGCAATTGTTCGACTTGTGCCATGAGACGTCTATCATCAACTTTTAGAAGTCGATCACCTTTTTCAACGTAATCGCCATCATTAACAAACACCTCACTAACCAAACCTGATTCGCTGATGGCAATATTAGATGTTTGGTAGGCTTTTAGCGTTCCGACTACTCGGATCTGCTCTTGCTCTTCTTTTTCTACTACTTCGCTATATCGTACCACTTGTGCATGAGCGTTTGAGATAAACATTAATGATAAAAATAATAGCGAATTAGTCAGTCGTTTTTTTCTAATTAATAAGTTTGCCATTGAGGTTCCTTGTAAATACACCAGTTTTGGCAACTGAACTCAGTACTGCTATGCAGTTTTAAATTACTATGAATAAAAGTAGCAAAAATGTGTTTGTACACTTGTACTAAGTATAGAATGAAATAGATTATTGGGTTTTTGGTGGGTTAATTTGATAACTGATTATCAAACCTTTTTATTATTCTAATGAATGGTTAAAAAATCAACCTAATTTTTCCCTTGCTATCTAATAATCTAAAGGTGTTAGAATATTAGAAACAAAAAGTTAAGTATCTGATATGGATTATTTAAGTATCAACAAAGCAACATGGGATAAAAGAACGGATATTCACCTTGAGTCTTCATTCTATGATGTGCAATCTTTTATTAATGGTAAATGTAGCCTAAATCCAATTGAGAAAGAATTACTTGGTTCTGTTGAATCATTAGATTTGCTCCATCTGCAATGTCACTTTGGTCAAGACACGCTTTCACTTAATCGGCTAGGTGCTAAAACAACTGGGGTTGATTTATCTAGCAAAGCAATAGCAGCAGCTAATCACCTCTCATCAAAACTCTCTCTTGATGCCAACTTTTTTTGTGATGACATAGTTCAATTCGGTGAAAAAAATGACAAGCAATTTGACGTAGTTTATACATCATACGGCGTTTTATGTTGGTTACCAGATTTGAGTCAATGGGCAAAAACCATCTCAAATGCATTAAAATCTGGAGGCAAATTTGTCTTGGTTGAGTTTCATCCAATCAATGACCTGCTTCAAGGCTATGATTATTTTGAAAAATCGTCTGCTGACATAGAAAAAGAAGGGACTTATACTGAGAATTGCGATGGTAAAGAGTCTACCATTGTCACTTGGTCGCACTCTGTTAGTGATGTGATCCAAGCCCTTATTAAGGCCGGGCTTGAAATAAAGCAATATATTGAATCACCTTACTCCCCTTATGATTGTGAGCAAAACTTGCAGTATGTCGACGGTAAAGGGTTTCTCAAATATCATAAAGGTAATTTGATACCGCAAATTTATGCTATTCAAGCTATCAAAAAATAAGAATAAAAATGAAATCAGATTTAAAAAACACAATCCAGCATTTAGGCCCAGGCATTTTAATGGCAACGGCTGCAGTTGGCGGTTCGCACCTAGTTGCTTCAACCCAAGCAGGCGCATTATTTGGCTGGCAGCTTTTCGCGTTTATTATCATTGTGAACTTATTGAAATATCCATTTTTTAAATTTGCGGTAACATATACGGCCAAGACTAATAAAAGTTTAGTTGAAGGTTATAAGGCACATAACACAGCATTATTTTGCTTGTTCACTTTGCTAAATGTCATCTCTGCGGTCGTTAACACTGCCGGGGTTTTGTTGCTTACGGCGCTTCTACTTCAATATGTCTTACCATTCCAAGCTAGTTTGACAATTTTATCCATTGGTATTTTATTTACGTGCCTATTGATTTTACTTCTTGGGCATTACAAGGCACTTGATAAAGCAAGTAAGATCATTATGGGTATTCTAACTTTATCAACAGTTATCGCCTTTGTTGTTGCTTTATCAAATGGTCAAGTACACCCTGAGCCTGCTGCGCCAATATCTCCATTCTCAATGGCAATGCTTGGATTTATGGTGGCATTAATGGGCTGGATGCCAGCGCCAATCGAAATTTCTGCAATAAATTCTCTTTGGATAAAAGCGAAACACCGCCAAAAACACATCAACGTTAAGCAAACACTTTTTGATTTCAAATTAGGATATGGTCTGACATTGCTACTCGCCTTGTTATTTTTCTCACTTGGCGCGTTACTTCAATATGGTCAGGATAAACCAATTGAACTAGCTGGCGTTGCATTTTCTAAACAACTCATTGATATGTATGCGCTTACGATAGGTGAGTGGTCGCGTTGGTTAATTGCAACGGTTGCATTCTTGTGTATGTTTGGCACCACCATTACTGTTCTAGATGGCTACAGCAGAACAATAAATGAATCATATACCTTAGTTGCCAAGTCACCTAAGAAGCTAATGTCGTGGATTTTAATGGCACAAGCTTCTTTAGGCTTGATTGTGATTTTATTTTTTAAAGCGAATATCAAAGATATGTTAATGCTTGCTATGACTTTATCATTCTTAACAACACCATTTTTTGCATGGTTAAATTACCAATTGATAAAGGATGAGCTCTTTGAGTCAGAATCTATGCTTATAAAAATACTGACAGGTTTAGGCTTTGTGTTTTTAGTTGGTATTTCAGTTCTTTTTGTGTTTTGGAAGGTATTTTAAATATGTGAGGGTGTAATACCCTCACAATGATTCAAGTAAAAATTTGCTTTTAAGAAATTAACATCTACAAGCTTGAAAAGAAGTTTTCTGGTTTATGACGTACTGGTTTTGTACACATCACAGTGGGCGTGCCCAAATATAAATAACCCACTATTTCATCTTTGCTATCAAGCTCGAGTAACTCTTTTACCTTTTCACTTTGAGCAAAATAACCTGTTCTCCAAACGCCCGAAAGACCTTGTGCAAAAGCGGCTTGTTGCATTGCAAACACACTACAAGCAGCGCTTTCAATTTGCTCTATTCTTGGCACTTTTGGATGCTCCATATAAGGGCTAACAGCAATGATAAGCATTGGCGCTCTTTGCGGCAGCTCTTTTGCCCTACTGACTGTTCTTTCGTCCTGCTGTTCAGCAACGGCAGCTTGATAATAAATTTCACCCAATTTATCGCGACCATCTTCTTCGACTACAATAAATTTCCATGGCGCTAAACCACCATGGTCTGGCACTTTTAAAGCGGCTTTTTTTATTATTTCAAGTTGCTCTAAGTTTGGACCAGGAAAAGACAAATTACTGTCTGATTGCCTTTTTGTAAGAAGCTCTAATGCATCCATGATAATTCTCTTTAGTAAACATATTAATAGAATAACAAGAAATCAGACTTATTCGCATCCCCAGATTAATGAAATCGTTTAAATATCCAATAATCTAAACTGACAAACCGTCCTGCACCTGTGAATAACAGGCTTAGTAACATAGCTAAATATATGGCTGCGAATTCAATACCGTTATTCAATATCGCAACAGAGCCTTTTTCGAGGAGGTAACCAGGAAAACCATGAGTCTCAATGATTTCATTTATTTTAGAGAGCCTTTGCGATACTTCATTTGAGTTTTCTAGACTTTGCTGTGCAGCTTCAATATTGAACCAACTTAATACTGTTGCTGGGCTAGCGTCACCAGAACTAGGGGCAATTGCAAACCAACCGTTATGCCAATGAACACTGGTTATGGCAACCAGCATAGTGAAAATCAATGGGATTGAAATTAAACGCGTGAACAAACCCAGTAATAATAGCCAGCCACCTAAAAATTCAGCCCACCCAGCTAGAAAGGCCAATAAATCAGGAAAAGGTAACCCCAAGCCCCACTCTGTATTACCAAACCATGTCACCACACTTTCATCAGCAAGCAACCTAGAAAATAAAGATACATCTGTATTACCCAGATTTAATTTATTGAAGCCCGCAATGATCATTGTAGGTGCAAGAATCAGCCTAAACAATAAGGGTGATAGAAAATCAAAATTAGAAATGGCTAATTTAAGTTTTTGTGATTGCTGTAATAAAGACCTTATCATGAGTTAATTCCTCACTAATTTTGATCATAAGACCAATAAAACATAATTAAAATTTCAAAATTATTGAGTTAAATGCTCTTTAATCTTTAGATCTAGGAGTTTACTGTCTAATGGCTTAGTCAATACATGATTTGTTCTGCGCAACTAAATCAGGACACTTTTCTTAAGGAACTTTGCTCATACTCAATTGGCGATAGATCACCATTTGCCGTATGAAGTCGTTCTAAGTTGTAATAGCACATATACGCTGCCACATCATCTCTCATATGCTCATGTGTTGGCTGAGGAACTTTCAACAACCAATCATTTTTTAAACTACCGAAAAAGCGTTCAACAACCGCATTATCCCAACACGCTCCAACATCGCCCATACTCGCTCTGATACCGTAATTGGCTAGGAGTTTACGGTAATGCTTACTGGTATATTGTGAGCCTCTATCAGAGTGAAACACCAAGCCTTTTGGTGGCTGACGTAAGTTATAAGCTTTCATCATCGCTTTGCTGACTAAGCATGCCGTCATTCGCTTATCGATATGCCAGCCAACGATGCGGCGTGAATATAAGTCCATAACAATGGCTAGGTACATCCAACCTTCTCCTGTTCTTAAATACGTCACATCACCCGCCCAAACCTGATTAGCATCAACAGGGTTAAAGTTCTGGTTTAGTAAGTTATCCGCAACAGCATCAATGTGTTTACGCTTGGTTGTGACTTTATAAGCAATACGCTGAGTTACAACTAAACCAAGTTTATTCATCAGCTTTTTCACGCCATACTCGCTAACATCAAACCCCTCCTTGCATAACCGTTTTCTCAGCTCTCGATAACCCAAGCTACTTCTGCTTTGTTCGAAGATGACCTTGGCTCTTCGATACATATGCAAATGCTTCGCTGTAATGATTTTTACGGGTCGCTTCAGCCAAGCATAATAGGCTGAGCGACTTACCCCCATTACTTTGCAAAGCTTGCTTACTGGGAATACCGAAGGTAGCTTCTTAACGGTTTTAAACGTTACTTGGTTTCCTTTAGCAAAGCAGTGCTCGAAGCTTCGCCAGATGAGAACATACAGAAAAAAGTAAAAAAAATTAGATACATTACCGCTTGAAATCTTTTTTTACTCGACTAATTTTAAAATGTGAGTCAAATCTTAAGATTCATTTTAAATAATTAGGTTTGATATATATATGTTCGAGATTCTATATCAGATTTGCTATGTAAGTAGTGCTAATGAAAAATTTCAGCAAACTGAGTTGTTGGAGCTCCTTAATCAAGCTCGTCAATACAATAAGAATAACAATATTACGGGTCTATTATTATATGACGGAGTAGGCACTTTTCTTCAGACTCTAGAAGGAGAAAAAGACGATGTCGAATCACTCTTCTCTAAAATTAAAATGGATGAAAGGCATAAAAGAGTTAACTTATTAAGTGCTAAACTTGTTGAAGAAAGATTGTTCGCAAACTGGAGTATGGGGTTTAGGCTAATCGATAAAACTGCAATTAAACAAATTGATGGTTTTTCTGATTTTATGTACGCACCTGAAAAAAACTTAGAAGCGTTCGCTACAAGTGAGCCAAATTCAGCAATGAATCTTTTATACCACTTTGCAAAAATTTCAGCAATTGAACCTGAAGACATCACATAACATTTAATTATATGGTTGTTAATATGATAAATGATCTCAGTATTACTAAAAAATTATATCTTCAAGGACTTATTCAATTTGTTATTGTATCAGTCATAGGGTTAGTTTCATTATTTTATCTTAATAAGCTTGGTACGACTTTACATGAAATAGCCAAGGAAGATATTCCCCTGACAAAGATGTTAACGAAAGCAACTGAACACCAACTTGAGCAAGCAATATATATAGAAAGAATGTTTTTAACTGCAGCTTTATCACTTAATAATACAAATTCGACTAAATCGGATTTGTCGAAAAGCATAGATAAAGTCACTAGTTATCAAAAGCTTGTTCATTTAGAAGTTGATACTGCTTTAGATTTCGCAAAATCAACAATAAAAAACTTAAAGAACGACATTGCTGTGCAGAAATACAGAATTTTAATTTCTGATTTATCGGGTGTAACTTCAGACTTATTCGAGCTAGAAGAAATAACTAAGGTTGCTATAAATTATGCTAATCTCGGTGATATTAATTCAATGCTAAAAAGTTCGAAAGAAATTAAGAAAATTGAAGATAGAATTGATGAAAAACTCATTGAAGTACTT
The DNA here is from genome assembly GCF_005886345.1 of Pseudoalteromonas phenolica. Lineage (GTDB taxonomy): Bacteria > Pseudomonadota > Gammaproteobacteria > Enterobacterales > Alteromonadaceae > Pseudoalteromonas > Pseudoalteromonas phenolica_A. The sequence continues at coordinate 1,850 of NZ_PNEC01000086.1, read as the reverse complement.
GATAATATACAAAAATATACTGAAGAAGCTGCATTAAAAGCAGAAGAAGATGAAAAAAGAGTTATCAACAAGATAAGCATCATATTTGTTGTTTCAACAATTCTTTGTTTTTTTGTACCTTACTTTATAAAAAATTCAATAATAAAACCTCTTAAGCTTCTTTTGGAAAGAATTGATCAAGTGTCTAAAGGTGACGGAAATCTTCGAATTAGGTTAGATGAAAGTTCTAAAGACGAATTAGGTGACTTAGCGCGTTCTTTTAATTCTTTTATGAACATCTTGAATAATATTATTAGTGATGTTTCTCACAAAGCTGACAAACTTGGAATCTCCTCTGAAGTTGGACTAAGAGTAATAGAAAAAACTTTAACAAATGTCGAAACTCAGCAAAGAGAGACTGAACTTGTTGCTACTGCAGTTACAGAGATGAGTTCAACAACAAAAGAAATTGCTGATAGTACAAATGATGCGAGTCGGATCGCTGATCTAGTCAAAGGTAGAGTCCGAGAAGGTCAACTTGTTGCACAAAGTACTCAAAAGATCATAGAAAAGCTAACAGTTGAAGTTGAAGATACTTCTGAGGTTATATCACGCTTGATGGAAGAAACGAATAACATAGGACAAGTAACAGACACGATTCAGAGTATTGCTGAACAAACCAATTTATTAGCATTAAATGCTGCGATTGAGGCGGCTAGAGCTGGTGAAACTGGACGTGGTTTTGCCGTAGTAGCTGACGAGGTTCGTTCATTAGCAAAAAGGACACGGGAATCTACAATAGATATTCAAGACCTTGTGGAAAGACTGCATGGGCAAGCAAAAAATGCTGTAGACAGTATGCAAAGAGGAAAAGCAAGTACATTAGAGTGTCTGGAAAAAGGCTTAGAAACTGCTAACGCTTTTAACGATGCAGCTTCTGCAGTAAGTGAAATTTCAGATGTAAACCTACAAATTGCATCTGCATCTGAGGAACAAGCAACTGTTGCTATGGACGTTAATAATACCTTGAAGAAAATAACGCAAATCGCGCTCGAGACGTCAAATGGAGTTCATGAATCTTCAAATGCTTACGAAGAGATAGGTAAAAGCTTAATAGATTTACATTCAAATCTTAATGTATTTCAAACTGACGAAAAGTCATAGAATCTTTTAAAATTGACTCAGAAAATAAGTGAGACAATCATTAGTAATTATCTTGAAAGAATAGATTATGAAAGAATTAATTAACCTGAGTTCGGTTTAAACCACAACCATTGAACTTCGCTCCACGTCAGTGTGCTCTGCTTTAATCAAATAGGACACTTTAATAATGGAATATAATCAAATTATTGAGGTGTTAAATGACAAAACGAACAAACAGAAATTATACGGCTGAATTTAAGCAAGAAGCTGTTGTTGGTGTTACCCACTAAAAGTAGACCCCCTAATTATGCATACCTGCTTTCATATTCCATTGTAATTAATTGTGAATATTTAGAGCTTGGCTGACACATTTTTGTATATTTACATTGTGTTAGTTAAAATTTTAGATGAACAGAAAAGAAAAACAAGAAGTTAGACGCAAGCTTAAGATTTTAGATCACGCAAAAAACCAGAAACGTTATCATGACCTGTCGGCACTGGGGAATATCCAGAGATACGTTTTATCGTTGGAAAAAAGATTATGCAGCTAAAGGAGAAGTAGGGTTAATTAACTCTAAGCCATGCCCCGAAAATTCAGCTGTTCGAGTTGATCCTATCATCGAAGAAAGAATCTTATATTTGCGTAAGAACTATCATCTTGAGCAAACTAAAATTAGTTGGTATTTAGCCCGTTATCATGGACTAAATTGAATTAGTCTTGACTTGAT
>NZ_PNEC01000085.1 GCF_005886345.1 Pseudoalteromonas phenolica | reverse complement strand
ATACACGCCGATCTTCCGATCTACTTTGTCGTATTTTTCTGTCGCCACCTGATACGTTTTCTAATAATGCTGCTTCGATGATTTGTACGTCGTTTTTCATTGTTGTATTCCTTTAAATAAGTTACGTATTAAAATTCAAATATAAAATCAAAAAACAGGATAAAAAATTAACCAAACCCTATTTTAATAATCACAAAGAAGCTTTCTAACCTCTCCCCTTCGCTTAAGTAAACAATACAAATAAATTTAAATTTTTATAAAAAAAATAAGCAAGCTGTCCAAAATTTTAACCATCAAACCCAATTAATTAACCTAATTAAAAAATAGGGTTAAAAAAGACTAACCAATAGACCAATAGACCAA
>NZ_PNEC01000084.1 GCF_005886345.1 Pseudoalteromonas phenolica | reverse complement strand
GATGACGCCACTGTACCTAAAGGCTGATTTAAAGGAAAGACTTGAAGCAAAAACCATTTTAAAGACAGCGATTTAAAGTGACGCATAACGCTTGCCGTAAACGGCACAAAATAGCAGGCTAAAATTAGCGACGTAGGAGCACAAGCCTGCTGTTTTGTGTCCACGGTTTAACGGCCTTGTTATAAGCCATGATTACGCTTCTTTAATTGCTTTTTTGACCTTTTTAAGTGCCATTTTATGTTTTAATGGTGAAAGGTAGTCAATAAACAATTTACCTTTCAAATGATCGATTTCATGCTGTAAAACGATTGCTAAAAAATCATCACTTTCAACAACTACTTCTTTTCCATTACGATCTAACCCTTCAACTTTAACCTCTGTAAAACGCTCTACATCTGCGTAGTACCCGGGAACAGATAAGCAGCCCTCTTGCCCCATCTCTTTATTCGAGCCACTAACAACCTCAGGGTTAATAAGTATCAGAGGTGAATTTCTTTCCTCTGAAATATCGATCATTATGATCGCTTCGTTTCTACCAACTTGTGTTGCAGCTAAGCCTATTCCATCTTCAGTTGCATACATAGTATCAAGCATGTCATCGATTAACGTTTGAACCTCTTCGACGTTAACTACTTTTTCAGCTTTAACTTTTAATTTTTCATTCGGAGCTTTTAGAATTTCTAAAACGGCCATTTTACCTCGATATTTGATTTGGCTTATAACGCCCGGTTATGGGGCGAGTATTGGCTTGCTAAACTGGTGAGGTACGAACCCGAGCAAGCCAGTACGAGTCCTACTCATAAACCGCTTGTTAGTTGCGCTGTGATTTAACCCAACTTATAAGTGAATTAAAGGCCGGATAGATCATTTCTTCTTCTTCACTGAACAATACAAGAGGGACACTTGAAACCTTATACACATACTGTTTTTCTAGGGGATCATATACCTCTAGCGTGTAGCGGTTCCATTCACTATTAATTGGTTCATAATTTATATGGACTCTAAGAAATGGTCCAACATGTTTTGCAATCTCTTCAAGGCCCGCGTTATCAAAACTTACAAAGTTTCTTTTAAGTCCTTTAGACGCAGCTATATCACCTAATTCTTGTGTGCTAACAACCTGTGCTAACTTTATATCAGAAAGCGACTTTGTGTGTAATGCCCTATAAGAGCGCCATGAATCCATATTCTGAACGGTATCTAAACTTTGGGTAAGATAGACGTATTTGTACTTCTTGATATCATCTATTTTTAAGTTAATTAATATGTCCTCTTCCTTCACTTTGCTGTCAGTAGGAAAGAAACCTGTGGACTGGTTTATTTCAAGAGGTTTAACAGTACAGCCAACTATAAAACTTAATGCCATTATCAAAATTATTTCTTTTAGTCTCATATTTTCATTATTCTCATAAGCAACTAACGCTTAGCTAACAGGCAAAATTAAATAAGCTAAAATCGAGCGAAGCGACGAGCTTATTTAATTTTGTCCTAGTTTAGCGCCTTGTTATGTTCTTTACGCACAAGAAATACGCCCATGCGATTAATATGATTTGCAATGGTGCTCGTATCAACAAATAAACAGCTCCCCATTGATGACCACCTAGCCCAACACTATTTAAAGCAGCGTATACATTTGCAGGAAAAAACAATACAAAAATGAGAATACCAAGTTTTGCCGCAATGCGTTGGAATTTAGGCATGAAAAGAGCAATGCCAACCATTAATTCGAGGGCACCTGTAAAATAGATTAATGAAACTTTGAAAGGCACCCAAGAAGGAAGCATTTCAACCATTCCATCTGTTTTTACGATGTGACCTATAAAGAAAAAAATAAATGCCATCCCTAAACCCCAACAAGCATACTTGTTAATATCAACAGGTACCTTCATGAATTTAGAGTAAGCAAAGGCCATACCCAGCGGAGAAGAAAGAATTAAAAGAATTATTATTGGAGTTACCATGGTTCCATCCTAAGAACTGGTGTTACCCACTAAAAGTAGACACCCTAATTATGCATACCTGCTTTC
>NZ_PNEC01000083.1 GCF_005886345.1 Pseudoalteromonas phenolica | reverse complement strand
CCTTGCCTTGGTAATCTTATGTTTCTTGATCGAAAGATCTGATCACCACAAGGGCATTTAGTTCAATTTCTTATGCGCAGCTCAGGTTAGTTAATACACACATTAAAAACGGTGGTACCTTTTTAAAAAGTGCTAGATGCCCGCAGATGATGAATGAAATTGGCGTTAAGCAAGCATGTAATACACTATTCAAACATGATATCGATGCACTTATAGTGATTGGCGGTGTTGGTTCTTTTCATGGGTTACAAGCTATAAAGAGATACTGGCAGGGCCAAGTAATCGGTTTGCCAGGTACAATTGATAATGACTTGTTTGGTTGTGACAAAACAATTGGCTTTGCTACTGCTGTTCATACCGCAACGCGCGCTATTGATAAAATTCGCGATACCGCAAACGCCTTTGATAGAGTGTTCATTGTCGAAGTGATGGGCAGGCACAGTGGTCATATTGCGTTTCAAGTGGGGCTTTCTTGTGGTGCTGAAAGTATCTTTTCATTCGAGAATTACGACTCAGTTCACCATGAAATACATCTTAGAGAATTAATTGAACAAATTAGGCGTCAACAAAAAAAGCGTGATGCCAGCTACCTCATTATTCTTGCAGAAAATTTGTGGCCTGGTGGTGCGAGCGCACTCAAGGCAAAACTTGAATCTAAAGGTCAAATCGAAAGTGCGATATGTATACTCGGGCACATTCAAAGAGGAGGAGATCCGGTTTCTGAAGATAGTGTATTAGCGACTCAACTAGGCTTGGGCGCAGTTGAATCTATCTTAAGTAACGATGACAATATTATGTTAGGGTATCGAACTAACCAATTGAGTAAAACGTCACTTAAAGAGGCCGTTTCAATTAACAAACCTGTGGACGAAAGCCTTCGTATCGCCCACAAGTCTCAGCTCACTGACTATTTAAAATAAGTCCGCATTTAACCATAAATGCAGTGCGATACTCGCTGCATAACCCAGTGCAATAACAGGTGTCCACTTCAAATGACCAAAGAAGGTATAATACCCACGAGCTTGCCCCATAAGTGCCACTCCTGCAGCAGAGCCAATTGAAAGTAAACTACCACCTACACCGGCTGTTAATGTGATCAATAACCATTGGCCATGGGACATTTCAGGCTGCATCGTTAACACCGCAAACATAACAGGGATATTGTCAATCACAGCAGAAATTACACCTAAAAACACATTTGCCGTGGTTGTAGACCAACCACCATAAAGAACTTCAGACATTAAGCTTAAATAGCCTAAAAATCCTAAGCCGCCTACACACATCACAATGCCATAGAAAAATAGTAGAGTATCCCATTCAGCTCGAGATACTTTACTAAATACATCAAATGGTACGACACCTCCTAATCTAGCCAAACGCTCTTTATCTCCCTCCTGCTCAGCTTGCGCTTTTTTTCGTGCTAAAGAGCCTGGTAGAGTAACTCGCAAGAAATAACCAAAAAATTGTAGATAGCCCAACCCCATCATCATGCCAAGAACAGGAGGCAGATGTAAAAAACTATGGCAAGCAACAGCTGTAGCAACAGTTAATAAAAACAAAGTAATTATTCTCAAAGCACCACGTTTAAGCTCTATCTCTTCATAAGCAGCTGTTGGGTGCTTATTCTGAACATAAAAGCTCATTATCGCTGCTGGCACCAAGAAGTTGGCAAGAGATGGTAAAAATAACACTAAAAACTCTTCAAAAGTAACCATACCCGCTTGCCATACCATTAGAGTGGTAATATCACCAAAAGGACTAAATGCACCACCAGCATTCGCTGCAATGACTATATTTATACAGCTCAGATTTATAAACGGCTTATCCCCTTCTGCCACTTTCATTACCACGGCACACATTAACAACGCAGTGGTTAAATTATCTGCAATTGGCGAAATGAAGAATGATAAGAAGCCAGTTATCCAAAATAGATTTTTATAATTAAAACCCTTGCGGATCATCCAAGATCTCAGTGCATCAAAGACTCTTCTCTCTTCCAAGGCATTTATATAAGTCATGGCGACGAGCAAAAATAGCATTAGTTCAGCAAATTCAAGTAAGTTATGCCTGAAAGCGGACTCAGTAACATGTGGAATATTTTCACTGACATAAAAACTGCCAATTAATATCCAAATTAAACCTGCTCCAACCAAAACAGGTTTAGATTTACGTAAATGTAATTTCTCTTCCAACATCACAAGGGTGTATGCCAAAATGAAAATTGCAATAGATGCAAAGCCGATGGTTGAGTTTGTAAGGTCAAGGTGTGCCTCTGCTCCCCACACAGGAAATACAGAGCCGGTCAGCAATAAAGCTATAAATAAAAATGTTGAGCGCCGAAAAGACATGATTGTGCCTACTGAGATATTCAAAATAGAGTATTAAAGTAGGCAATAAAATAGCACATTGAATACGTTAACCAATTGTACAGAAGTCTAACCTAGTTAACTTTTTGTTAGCTTTTCAATCGCCAAAATGAGCACTAAGCCTGTTACTGCGAGTGAGATACATACTAATGTCATTGGATCTTGCCCTGTTAGTAAAGCAAACTCCGTTGGCATAATATTTTGCTGCATTAAAGGCTTTTCAATTCCCTTAGAGTTTGTATAGGTACTAAGCACTTCTTTCCAAGGCCAGAGTAAGTTCAAAGAGCCTACAAGGAAGCCCGCCAATAAAGCAAACGTTAACTGCTCAAAGCGGCTTAGTAACCATGACAAAAATCTAGAAAAGACCATCAAACCTACAACACAACCAACCAAAAACAGAGCGATTAATGAAAACTGCTTTTCTGTCACAGCAGTTAATACATGCCCATACATACCCAAGAGTAATAAAATAAAACTACCCGATATACCTGGTAAGATCATGGCACAGATGGCTATTGCCCCAGCAAGAAAATAAAACCACCATTGTGGGTTGGCTTCAGCAGGAGACAGTGATGTAACTGCAAATGCGAATAAAGCACCAAAAAAACAACTAATAATTGTTTTTGCGTCCCAACTTTTAACTTGCTTGGCAACGTAAATAAATGAGGCGATTATTAAACCAAAGAAAAAAGACCAAACTAATAGTTTGTGATGCTCAAGCAAATAAGTGATTAACTTGGCTAAAGACGCCGCACTGGTCAGCAATCCAGCAAAAAGTGTCACTAAAAATGTACCGTCAATATATTGCCAAGTTGCCTTTAGCCCTTCACGTTTGAGTAACGTCAACGCGTCTAGATTAATACTTTTAATTGCGTTCAGCAAACGGGCATAAATACCGGTTATAAATGCGATGGTTCCGCCGGAAACTCCGGGCACAACATCCGCAGCCCCCATGCCTGCCCCCTTTAAAAATAGCAGTAAAAAGTCACGCTTAGATTGCAACTGTGACATATCTTCCTTTTCTCCAAAATTTATTAAGTTTGCAAGTTTATATCAAATTTCTTCAGACAAGAACCAAGGAATAAAGTTAAAAATAAGAGAGATAAGAAGTTAAAGGTTTAGCTACTTAAACCGATAATTAATATAGGTGCACACATTATGAGTTTTTATGCGTAATTTAATCGTTTTAATCGCCATGCTTTTTACTTTTTATGGCAAAGCAGAACCTGCTCAACATATCATGCCAATCGATACAAAAGTTTGGTTTGACGTAGATTTAAAGCATTACTTAGAGGATAACGAGTTGGTTAGCATCACTGTCAATGAAAGTCCCTTACAGGTGATTTTTCAAACTTACATGAATGCACCTAAAAAAGGGATTGCCGTCATATTACCTGATATTGGCCAACCACTACTTTCAAGCAATGGTAGTCAATACCTTCACCAAGCTTTATCTGATGACGGGTTTGATACCTATGTCTTACCCTCGCCAGCTATATTGTATGAGTCTTTAGAAATTCCTGATTTTTCTAATGAAGCGCCAGAGCAACTTAATGCAAAAACTGTATTTTTCCAATCTGAGGACATGTTAAATGAATATAAAAATGAGTTAGCAGCCAGATTTCAAGCCCTTTCTCAAAGTCTAACAAAAACTCGAGATGAAAAATTTGTGGTGATTGCTGTAGGCACCACTGCAGGCGTTTTTGCAGAACTATTATCTGAACAACCAAGTTTACCTGTCGATGCGTTGATCACCATAAGTGCGCACCTACCACACCCTAAGAGAAATAAAGATTTGGCCGCGACATTTTCTCTTGTCAGCCCCCCTCTATTGGATATTTACTATAGTCATGACAGCCCTTTCATAACACAAAGCACTTACGAACGCATGCGCTGGGCTAAACGTAATAGTAAATTTGATTACAGACAAAGAGAGTTATTTGGTCAAAGTCATGAACTGAGACAACACCAAAGGCTTAGAAAAGAGCTCAATGGCTTTTTAAGCCACCTATAAATTTCTACTTAGTTTTAAGAAATTCATAGGCTGATTGGATATCTTGGCTCTTGCGCTTTGCTATTTCCATCATATGTGGTGGTAAACCTTGTGAAACAAGCTTATCTGGATGATGTTGAGACATTAACTTTCTATAGGCACGTTTAATCTCTTTGTCGCCCGCAGAATTAGATAACCCCAATACAGCAAGTGCATTAGCCCTATTCAAAGAAGGAGGTGGAGTTGTATTTTGTCGATACTGGGACTGCTCTTCAAAACGGCTTTTATGTTGATGCGCACGCTGCTTTCTAAATTGAAATTCAGCCTGATAGCGGTTTAATAAAAACTGAAAGTGTCGAGCTGAAAGACCAAGTAACTTACTGACCCTTTGCAGTAATTGCTTCTCCTGCTCAGCCAAATGCCCATCCGAAAAAGCCATTTGAATTTGGATTTCTAAAAACAGCTGTAACAGGTCGTATCGTCGTCCAAAAACGTCTTTTACATCCCTTACCGCATCTTTTAAAGAAAACTCAATACTTTTGCCTGAACGAAACGCATTTTGCGCTTCTTTCCTATCATCACCATGTAATCCCATTTCATCCATGAATGCCGTTGCAGCCTGAATATGCACTTCGCTTACACGACCGTTAGACTTTGCAATATGACCCATGACAGCGAAGCAACTTGAGAAGAATAACGCTTGGCGTTGATCTAATTCATTTTTATCAAAAAAACCTTGAAAGCCACCTGCTTTTTCAAAATCTTGTTTCAAACTTTTGTCAAAAAGGTGCCCTAACCAAAAACCAAGCGCAGCTCCTAACCAACGTCCAAACATAAAACCAAAACACGTACCAAGTAATTTACCCCACATACTGTGACCTTACCTCTTGATTGATCTGTTCAAGACGTTCAGGGGTGCCAATATCAGACCACTGGTTTAAATAAAGTTCTCTAGATACTCTTCCATCCGCTATTGCAGTTCTTAATAGCGGTCCCAAAGCCAGAAACTCTGTGTTAAACCCTTTGAAAAAACTTTCGTGATATAAACCTATTCCCGAAAAAGTATGACGTTGTTCTTGATTCGGCAAACCCAAAGTAAAGTCACCCTCTGGATGATGCACTGGATTTTCAACTAAAACTATGTGCGCTTCACCTTCTTGTAAGACGAGTTGAGTTAAAGCGTGCACATCATAATCAGTAAAAATATCTCCATTTATGACAATGAAGCTTTCATGACTATCACACAAGAGAGGCAATGCTTGAATAATACCACCTGCAGTTTCTAACCCACCTTCAGGCTCATAGCTGTATTGAATAGAAACGCCATATTTAGTGCCATCTCCAAAATAGCGAACGATTTTATTACCTTGCCAAGCTAAATTAATGACAATATCTGTCACCCCTGCACTTTTCAAACGCTCAATATGATATTGGATCAGGGGTTTACCACAAACCTGCAACATAGGTTTGGGTAAATCAGCTGTCAATGGCATCATACGCTTTCCGCGCCCTGCTGCCAGTATCATTGCTTTCATCGAAGTGACTCTATTTTTTGCTCTATTGCGGGAATTATCTCATCGTCAAACCAAGTTGCAAGCCCTTGAAATTCCTGATGCTGTTTGAGTACAGCTTGCACATAAGCTAAAGTTGGTAAAATGCTTGTGGTATATCCAGCTTTATTATCTCTAAGCAATAGTCGGCAAAAGATACCTGCGGCCTTTAAGTGCCTCTGCAGACCAGTTAACTCAAAATAACTACGGTACGTTCCAAAAGACATACCTTCCAGGAGATTATATTGGTTCATTACTTTAAAGTTGTAGGCCAGTAAAGACTTAAACTCTTGCTGAGGCAGTTTGAAGTAACAATCCTTTAATAAAGACACGGCGTCATAACAAACAGGGCCCTGAACCGCATCTTGAAAATCAATCAATGCCCAGTTTGTGCCAGTTTTCATTATATTCCTAGAATGAAAATCACGATGCATCGTCACTTGTGGTTGTTTTAGCATGTTTTCAACAAGCAACTCTGTTAAGTTATTCCACTGTGCTTCATATTCGATAGGAACAATAAGCCCCAACCAGTTTTCTAACAACCACTCTTTAAAAATATTAATCTCTAAACGGATAAAATCCGCGTCATATGGCTTCATCCATTTTGATTTGGGTATAGCAGCAACGTTCGGCAATAAATCTAAAATAGCCTGATAATCTGAAATACGTGACGGTTGCTCAAGACAATCCGCTAAATGAATAGAGCCTAAATCAGACAATAATATAAACCCTAGCGTTAAATCTGAACTAACAAGCTTAGGTACCGCTAACCCCGCCTGCTCAAAATCCTGCCTAAGACCGATAAATGGCGCGTTATCAATTAAATCAGCAGGAGAGTCCATTAAAATATAACTTGATACTTGTGTTCTTACTCGATAATACTGCCTAAAGCTAGCATCAGATGTAATCGCTTGGTATGAAAATGGAGTAATGCCAAAAAAGCTTTTTAGAAAGCTATTTAATTGTGTGTTTCTGTTTAGGTTCTTTATCACAATTTTACATTCTTAATTACTGAATTTAACTCTGTTTTACTTTATTATGTCGTGCTCAAGTGGTATCAACTGGCAAACAGGTTAATTAATGAACAAAATTTGGCTAACTGTGGCACTATTTTCTTTCAGCCCTACTGTTTTTGCTGAAACAGAAAGCTCGTTGCTTTGCCAAAGTAACTTTAAGCCAAGTCAGTGGCAACCTCTAACTGGTTTACCACAAAACGCCATTGATATTCGTGCTGATAAAGTCAATATCAACAGTACTACGAGCGCACAATTTGCTGGTCATGTTGTAATAAACACAGAACAAATGCAACTGTCTACCAGTTCTGCACTTATTAACAAGCAAACAGCACAACTCAATGCCGAAGGACCGCTTGTTTATCAAGACCCATATACCTTAGTTAAAAGTAACGGCCTATTTGCAGACTTAAACAACTACCATATTGATCTATTGGGTGCAGACTACACACTAACTCAGCAATTAGGCCATGGTGGAGCAGCACAACTATCGGCTAGAGAAGATAGTATTGAGTTACTGAACGCCAGCTTTACTACCTGCCCCACTGATAAACCTTTTTGGTCGATAGAAGCAAGTACCATCAGCCTTTCTAAAACACAAGGCTGGGGCGAAACTTACAATGCAGTACTTAGAATTTTAGATACGCCCATCATCTACATTCCGTATTTCACTTTCCCTATTGATGATCGCCGTAAAACTGGGTTATTAGCGCCCACGATTTCTAGCTCAGAAAGATATGGTGTAGAACTTATTACGCCTTTTTACTGGAATATTGCCCCGAACTACGACGCGACAATTACGCCAAGGTACATGTCTAACAAGGGCTTACAACTGAATACCGAATTTAGATACCTAACCCCTAAACATAATGGTTTGGTGGCATTTGAATTACTTGAAAAAGATGATTCAGAACCGGATTTAGAAGAGCGCTATTTAGTACATTGGCAACAAAGCAGCTACTTTAATGACAATTGGCGAGCCAGTATCGACATTACCAATGTAAGTGACGACAACTATTTAACTGATCTCAATTCTGAATATGGCAACGCCACAGATACACAGCTTTACCGCACCGGTGCGCTGAATTATTTAGGTGAGGATTGGAGCGCTGAATTTAAAATTCAAAACTTTGAAGTACTTGGTGATCACACCGACTCTTATGCTGCAATGCCACAAGTATCTTGGCAAACCACGCAACCTACAAAATGGTATGGCATAGATTGGTCATTACAAGGCGAGTTTAGTCACTTCACTAATGAAGACTTGTTAATTACAGATGCTTCTCGACTTCATATTGAACCAAAAGCCAGTTATTCCATTAATGATACTGCCTGGTCTTTCTTATCTGAAGCAAGTTTATTACATACTTATTACCAGCAAGAAGGTGACTTTACTGATACGCCTTACACAGAAAGGGTAACTCGAACACTCCCTAAATTAAGAATGCATGCGCAAATGAATTTAGAGCGCGAAACACGCTTCTTCGTTGATGATGGTATCCAAACACTCGAGCCTCAGCTTCAGTACTTGTATGTGCCTCATAGAGAACAAGAAAATATTGGTTTGTACGATACTACTAAGATGCAAGATGATTTTGCTGGCTTATTCAGAGAACAAAGGTTTTCTGGTGTAGATAGAATTGCGCAGGCAAACCAATTTACGATAGGTGCAACCACTCGAATATATGACAACAAGAACATAGAGCGATTTAATTTTAGCGCCGGCCAAATTTTATATTTAGACAGCAATGTGAAGCCAACCAGCCAGAATCCATTAGATCAAACCAACTACAATGCCTTGTTTGCAGCTGAAACCATGATACATTGGCATAGAAGGTGGTATTTATCTGCTGGTATACAATACGATGCCGACACAAAACAAAGAATTAAGTCTCACGCCACAATTGATTACAAAGGCGATAATAATCAGCTCGTACAATTGAACCATCACTATGCTAATGATGTCTCAGACTATGAAATCGATCAGATTGGCATGTTTACCAGCGTACCACTGAATAAGCAGTTTCAATTTATAGCAAGCTATCACAGGGATTTAGTTTCAAAAAGAAGTACTGAATTTTTCATAGGCTTACAATACGAAAGCTGTTGTTGGGCTATACAGTTAACAGGTAATAGACAAATTGAAACCGATTTAAACAAAGCGATAGACCATGACGATGCCCAATTTGATTCAAGCATCCGTTTAAACTTCGTACTTAAAGGTTTAGGTGGCAAGTCAAACTATGATGTAAGCCGCTTGCTACAAAAGGGTATATTTGGCTACCGCAGACCTTATTTTTTAAATAATTAATAGAATAATAGAGCACTATGAATCTGAAAAAGTTTTTAATCGTCACCCTTATGGGTTTAGGGTTTAGCCAAAATGCTTTGGCTGAAAGGGTGCAATTGGACAAAGTTGTCGCCACTGTCAATGACGGCGTCGTGCTGCAAAGTGAAGTTGATAAAATCATCGCACGAGTAAAACAACAAGCAAAAGAACAAAATACAGAGCTACCTTCTGATAACACATTACGTATACAGGCCATTGACAGACTTGTTGACCAATCTTTATTGCTGCAACTTGCAGAGCGTATGGGTCTAGAAATATCAGATGCGCAACTTGATCAAACTTTGGCTAATATCGCCAGTGAACAAAGTGCAAGTATTGCCGACTTAAGAAAAACCATCGAAGCAACAGGTGAGAGTTTTCAAGCGTACCGAGAAGAAATTCGCAATGAAATAACAGTAGGCCAAGTTAGACGTGCGAATGTTGACCGCCGCATTTATATCAGTCCGCGAGAAATAGCAAACTTGCAGGAGATATTAGAACAGCAAACAGGTCAATCTGAAGAATATAATATTGGCCATATACTCATTAAAATTCCAAGTAAGGCCTCACCTGAAGAACTTGAAAGCTCGAGAGAAAGAGCAAATAAAGTTATAGAATTTTTAAATGATGGAAAAGAGTTCAAGCGAATTGCGATCGCCTCATCAGGTGGTGCAAAAGCGCTAGATGGTGGTCAACTTGGCTGGATGAGTGCTAACGAAATGCCATCACTATTTGCTGAGGCGGTAAAAGGCCAGAAAAAAGACGCCATTATTGGTCCGCTTCGCTCTGGTGCTGGTTTCCACATTCTAAAAGTACAGGATATCCGCGGTCGCCAAGTAGTAGAAACTACTGAGGTTCGTTCACGCCATATACTTATAAAGCCCTCAATTATTCTGAGCGAAGAAAAAGCTCGCTCTATGCTAGCTGACTTTGCTAAAGACCTTAGAGCTGGCAAGGCTGACTTTGCCGAGCTAGCTAAAGAGCACTCAGAGGATCCTGGCTCTGCTTTGAAAGGCGGTGAGTACGATTGGACAGATCCAACAACTTATGTACCAACATTTAGAGATACTTTACTTTCTCTAGAGAAAGATGAAATCAGTGAGCCATTTCGTAGTACATTTGGTTGGCATATTGTGCAACTACTAGACAAGCGTATCGCTGATAAAACTGATATCGCCAAAAAGAACCGTGCCCATGGCATCTTATATAACCGAAAATTTAAAGAAGAAAGTTATAGATGGATGAATGAAATGCGCGAACAGGCAAATATTGACGTTTTTCCTTCGGAATAAATAAATTATGACCATTCGTATTGCAATTACACCTGGTGAGCCTGCTGGTATTGGCCCTGATTTAGTCATTAAACTGGCGCAGAAAACTTGGCCAGTACAGTTAGTCGCTGTTGTGGATAAAACAATTATTGAACAACGTGCAAAAGAGTTAAATGAACAAGTTAACTTGCTTCCTTTTGACGCAAAACAAGAAGCAACCCCCGCTCCAGCAGGAAGTCTATACTATTTGCAAATAGATAAAGGTGACGAGGTTGTTGCCGGACAACTTAATGAAGCGAATGGTCAGTATGTTTTAGATACACTTAGAGTTGCCTCTGAAAAAAATATGGATGGTACTTTTGCGGCTGTAGTAACAGGACCGGTCCATAAAGGGATCATTAACCGCGCTGGTATCGCCTTCAGTGGCCACACAGAGTTTTTTGCACAGCAATCAAACACCTCTGACGTAGTTATGATGCTTGCAACTGAGGGGTTAAGAGTCGCGTTAGTAACGACTCATATCCCACTAGCTTATGTATCACGTGCAATCACCCAAGATCGATTAAGTAAAGTTATCCAAATCTTAAATCATGACTTGCAGACTAAATTTGGTCTTGAACAGCCAAAAATATTAGTTTGTGGCCTCAACCCTCATGCCGGTGAAGGTGGCCACCTTGGAACTGAAGAAATCGAAACTATTGAGCCCACTTTAAACGAGCTTAATGAACAAGGAATGTCTTTAATTGGCCCCCTCCCTGCCGATACCTTGTTCCAAGCAAAATATTTAGATAACGCTGATGCCGTCTTAGCCATGTATCACGATCAAGGCTTACCTGTGCTAAAATACAAAGGTTTTGGTAACTCAGTAAATATCACACTTGGATTACCTTTCGTTAGAACATCAGTTGATCATGGTACTGCACTTGATTTAGCCGCTACGGGCAACATCGAAGTCGGCAGTTTTGATTTAGCTATTCGCGAAGCTATTAAGCTCGCCTCAAAAAAAGCATTGAATTAATGACAGATAAAGTACATTTAGGTCACAGAGCTAGAAAACGCTTTGGACAAAACTTTCTACATGATGAAATGATCATCGATAAGATTGTAACAGCTATAGACCCTAAACCATCTGACAACCTTGTTGAGATTGGACCTGGTTTGGGCGCTATCACAGAACCTGTTACCGATTTGAGCGGCCAACTGACCGTTGTAGAATTGGATAAAGACTTAGCTGAAAGACTAACTCAGCACCCATTTTTAGGCCCTAAGTTAACCGTGCATCAAGGCGATGCAATGAAGTTTGATTTTTCTAGCTTAATTCGCGAAGAAGAGAAATTAAAGGTTTTTGGTAACCTTCCGTATAACGTGTCAACCCCACTTCTGTTTCACTTATTTGAATTTGTAGATAATATTGAGCATATGCACTTTATGCTGCAAAAAGAAGTCGTTAAACGTATGGTAGCTGGTCCGGGTTCTAAAGCCTTTGGTCGCCTAAGTGTTATGACGCAATATTATTGCCATGCAATGCCTGTTATTGACGTACCACCTGAGTGTTTTAAACCGGCACCAAAAGTAGATTCGGCGGTTGTTAGACTTATTCCTAAAAAAGCTGAACAACGCACTGCTAAAAGCACAAAAATTCTCAATACAGTGTGTTTAGAAGCGTTTAACCAACGTAGAAAAACGTTAAGAAATAGCCTATCAAACCTATTAAATGCTGAAGAATTAGCATCACTAGGCATTGATGCATCTTTACGAGCTGAAAACTTATCCCTTTCTCAATTTATTAATATCGCTAATTGGATCTATGACAACAAGCAGTAATTTAGGCTCACCGATTAAGGTGTCTGTTGAAACCGTATATGTTGAGCACCAATCTCAACCTGAAAAAGATAAGTATGTATTCGCTTACACTATAACCATTAAAAATCATAGCTTATGTAGTACTAAGCTAGAAAGCCGTTATTGGTTGATTACAGACGCAAATGGCAAAGAAACAGAAGTTGAAGGTGAAGGTGTTGTTGGGGAAAGACCGACTATAGGGCCAGGAGAAAGTTACTCTTACACCAGTGGTGCAGTATTAGATACACCAGTCGGTACTATGCAAGGTCATTATATGATGCGAAATGAATTTGGTACTCAATTCAAAGCCCCAATTGAGGTGTTTCGCTTGTCTCGTCCTAATATTCTTCATTAGTCATGGCAAACTATGCTATAGGTGATTTACAAGGGTGTTTTACACCCTTTATTAAACTGTTATCTGAAGTGAGTTTTAATCCAAGTAAAGATCATCTTTATTTGGTTGGAGACTTAATCGCTAGGGGTCCTGACTCATTAGGTTGTCTAGATTTTGTTTACCAGAATCAAGATGCTATTACCGTAACATTAGGTAATCATGACCTTCATTATATTGCTTGCTCATTACTCGGAAGGAAACCTAACCCTAAAGATAAATTAACTGAGCTATTCTCTAGCCCTTTACATAACAACTATGTTTCTTATTTGAGAACCCAGCCGCTTGCTGTTTATCTCAAATCTTGTGCTAGCTTTATCTCTCACGCAGGGATCCATCCAAGCTGGAATATAGCTGATGCCTTAAATTTCTCAAAACTAGCGCAGCAATATTATCAGAGCGAAGAAGTTGAATATTTTTTCGAGAATATGTATGGCCAAAATGATATAAATTTCATTCCAAATGAAGATCCATTAACAAACTTCAAAATAATTGTGAATGTTTTTACAAGAATGAGGTTTTTAGAGTCTTCTGGTCACTTGAATTTATCTCAAAAAGGTAACCCTGCTCAAAGCCATCTACAACCTTGGTTCGAGCACAGTCGATTTGACTGTGAGCAAAACAACTTTATTTTTGGCCACTGGGCTGCACTCGAAGGAAAAACTCACAAAAGAAATGTACTTGCTTTAGATACAGGCTGTGTCTGGGGTGGGAACATGACATTGTTAAACTTAGATAACGGTGAACATTTTTTAAGCAAATAAACTAATAATACTCCCTTTTTACTGAATTATTTCACTACATCTGCTATAAAATACTTAACTTATTTTTAGCTATACCGATAAGTTACTGTCTTAAGCAAATTACGGAATCAATATGAATTTCACTGTTAGCCAACGAATTTGGGGTGGTTTTATCTTCATCACCTCATTGCTCCTTATAATCGGCGGGAATTCTCTCCTGAGGATTGCAAATATCGACAGCTCATCTCAACAGGTGAAAAACCTTTCTCTACCCGCTATGACCTACAGCTCAGAGCTACAAGTCGAATTCACGCAAATGAGTAAACTGGCACAGAGCAGTTATTTTTCAGAACAGCCTAACGAGCTTACCCAATTTAAATCCCAGTTTGAAGCGCGCCAATCTCAATTTAAGCAAGCATATGATCAGCTTGAGCAAGTAGTTGCTCTAAACTCACAATTATCTCAACGTTCAGATAAAGTCGGTGGCTCTTTTACTGAATTTCTTTCAACTGTAAATATGTTGTTTAGCGATAAGCAAACAGTATTAAGATTAAGAAGTAGCCTCCAAACACAATTTGAGGATATTGAGCTTGCAGCAGAGGATGCTACAACCAGCGTACTAGATATTCTTGATATCAGTGAGTTAAAAACTACGAGCCAAAGAGCTTATCAGGCAGCCTCTAGTATGGAAAATCATTTTTCTAGCCTAGTTACAAATAGTAATGATTTATTGTCTGCTAAAAATATAAACACTGTAGATATTATCGCTAATGAACAAAACTTTTCAATTCAAGAAATTGCAAGAAACATTGATTTTATTAAAGGACCGCTCTCATCTTTAGAGCCATCTTATTTAGAAGACTTAGAAAGTTACTATGCCGACTTAAAATCACAAATTCAAGGCGTTGATAGTATTGCCAACAACAAGCGCGCACTGTTACAAATCGAAGCAAAAACCAAACAGGCATTATCTGATTCTGAATTTGCTACTAAAGCTGCATTAGAACAGTTATCTGAACTTGTTGCATTAGCAAATGAAGTTGCATTAGAACTTCAAGCTGGTGTTAATGACGATGTCAGTGCTGCAAATTTATGGACTTGGGTTGGAATGATTGCCGCTACCATTATTGCAGTAGGTGTTGCATTTATAACCGTTCAACTAATCACAAAACCTCTCGCTGAAGTAAACAAGGTGCTTACTATTGTTGCAAGCGGCGATATGACTCAAAGTTTAGACGACAGTGCGCGTGATGAATTTGGAGAGCTTTCAAGAAGTTGTAATACTCTAATTGCAAGTTTAAGAGAGCTAATTACAGGCATCATATCTCGTTCCACACAACTTGCAGCTGCTTCAGAACAAACTTCTACAATCACTACTGAGTCTAGCCAAGCAATTAAGAGTCAACAGGATCAAGTTGAGCAAGCCGCTACAGCTACAACTGAAATGAGTAGCACATCTCATGGCGTGAGCAACAGCGCTCACCAAGCACTGCTAGAGATTAAGAACGCAGATAAAGAGGCTGAACGCGTTAAGGGTATTTCACATGATAATAAGCATACCATTGAACAACTGGCTTCTGAAGTTGACGAGGCTTCGCGCGTTATAAACAAACTGCATCAAGACAGTGCGTCTATTGGTGGTATTTTAGATGTCATTAGAGGTATTGCTGAACAAACTAACCTGCTGGCTCTAAATGCAGCCATTGAAGCTGCGCGTGCCGGTGAGCAAGGTCGAGGCTTTGCCGTCGTTGCAGATGAAGTAAGATCTTTAGCGAGCAAAACTCAAGAGTCGACTCAAGAGATTCAATCAATGATTGAATCTCTCCAAGCAGGTGCTGAAGAAGCTGTAAATGCAATGTCGAAGGGCAAGCAACAAGCGGTGTCTTGTGTTGAACAGAGTGATTTAGCTAACGAAGCATTAAACTGCATTACTCTGGCAGTTTCTCAAGCTCATGACGTAAGTGAGGAGATTTCAAATGCCGCTAACGAACAACAACAGGTAGCTCAAGAAATCAGCGAACGTCTTGAATCTATTGTTGCTATTGCAGAGCAAACCGCAGAAGGGGCAAATCAAACTTCAATATCTAGCTCAGAAGTTGCAAAACTAGCGGAAGAACTAAGATTATCTGTAGAGCAATTTAGAGTATAAGCAACAATACTTCTTCAAAAGCCCTCCTATGAGGGCTTTTTTATTGCATTTCTTTTATAACAACCCTCTTCATGGGGCGAACTATTTTGAGGCAAGGAAGACTTGTCGATAACAAGGCGAAATTTTGCCATTTAGTTGTACTAAATAAGAAATTTTCTACGGATTTAGGGTTAGTTTTAGTCCCTTAAAATGATTGAGTATAACTGAGGGTTAGTACTATAAAATTCCATACAACTTTTGGCTTAAGACCAATCGCTTATTGCCTTGATCTAGAATAAAAAAACACTATAAACCTCTGTTTTAAATATATTTAATTGCTCTAACTGTGACAAAATCAAATCTCTAAACTAAGCTGAATTTTATTATTAGATGCAGAGTCAACAGCATGCTTCTTCACGCAAAAGCTGTGTTGCGTAGCTTAGATAAGCTTAAATATAAAAAGGTGGTGAATCTATGCAGTTTTTAAGAAACTTCTCAATATTTCAACGCCTGCTGATGATACTAGGAGTGGTCGCATTAGGTCTAATGTTACTTAGCTTAACAAGTCTACCACAACAATTTTCTAGTCTTGAACAACAACAATATGAGAAAACCAAAAACCTCGTGGAGAATACCTTTGGCATCATAGAGCACTTTTACGACTTGCAACAATCTGGTGAATTGAGTCAAGAGCAAGCTCAAAAGCAGCCCTTGATGCTATTTCAAAGCTCCGCTACGACACTGACAATTACTATTGGATCAATGACTACAATCCAAATATGGTGATGCATCCAATGAAACCACAATTAGTTGGTAAGTCACTCTCAGCAAGTAAAGATCCAGATGGCACATACCTATTTAACCTCAGATCTGT
>NZ_PNEC01000082.1 GCF_005886345.1 Pseudoalteromonas phenolica | reverse complement strand
ATAACGCCCGATTAACGGGTTAAAATTGTGGGCTAAAATTGAGCGAAGCGAAAAGCCCGCTGTTTTTAATCCCTGTTTAATTGTTTGTTAGGTGCGTAAGAATCCAAGTACTCACCTACTCGACCACCAAATAGCGAAGGTGATGTATAATGTATTTTACGTTTAACATATGAGCAAGACTCTTTAACTCTGTCGCTGCTCTCAGTTTGCCATAATGCCGCGTCTGTATTTTTTACTATTTCATTTAATGGTTGCTTGCCGATAATAACTGCTTTATCGATGAGTTGTTTGTTACTTAAGTACCACTCATTTATTTCTTCTTGGATTGCGCTATCACAGTATTTTTTTAAAGATAATATGTAGCTAAAAACCTGACGAGCTTTAGATGCAGCATCTTGATATGAGCAAACACCATCTCGCCTTTGCTTGCCATCAGGGACTGCCGTACAAGGTTCAACAGCAGAAATTTTGAATGAAAATAGCAGAAGCAAAGTTAGTAAGACAATCTTCATTAGCACCTAACAGCTTATTCTCTCCCAAATTGCCAGAATAAATACCGACAAAACGGACTATATTACGTGTCCCAATATTCACACAAGAAAAATCTATTGTAAACATGAGTTTAAGATGTCCAATTTTGCTCAGTTGTGAAAATTGGACAAAACGCGGCGTAATAATGTTATTAGACAAAACACCAAACACTGTTTATTTAAACAGTGCTGTTTTTATTAAATTTGGATGTTTTCAATAGGTGACAATACTGCAAAATGGGCCATTTAATCTCACTGTAGCTGTAAGGTGAGTTCTACTAATGGCAAGCATCTACTGAACACCCGCGATCCACGCTTTGAAGAACTTCAACTAGATACCAGATAAGGACTCAGGAGCCAAAAGTCATCGCAAAAAAATATCTAGTTTCTACGTTAAACTTCTGCTCTTATTCTTTTTCTTCTTAAAATAAGGCACAAAAAACAACACCACGCCGGTCAACGAAATTACCAGTAAAATAAATGAAATAGGTAGCATCAGCCAGATATTGGCATTTTTCTCAAAAAAAGTACCATCGTGTATCGCTTCAATTATCTCAGAGTTGCGTTTAGCCACGTGTAGCACTTCACCACTTTGGTTATCTATTTGAATTTCAATACTGTTATGGCTACGTATCTTGGTGATCCCTTTGCTCGGCCTAACATCTAAACGATTAATATCTTGCCAGCTCGATATTTGCGCCTGCTCTACCGACTTTGCCGCCGTTAAAATTTGCTCAAAAGTCACACTGGGGACTCGGTTTTCGCTCACCGCTGTTGGCGGTTGGATCAAGCTAAACTCTTTCTTCACCAGTAACAAAATACCCGTGACCAAAATCACCAGTAAGGGAATGACAAGAATAATGCTTGCCCATTTATGAATGTTTCGATTGGTCTTTTTAAAGCTCATCTTACTGTTTTTAACACACCAACTACCAGAACTGTGAGTCTGTTTAAAATATCTTTCTAGACTCATTTTTGACGATTTTAACACCAAAAGACCTTATAAAATATAAGGCCTTATTGTCTTCATCTTATAAATACGCCAGTCGTCGAGACTGGCGTATTTAAGGCCGTTTAAATTACTAATTTAAGTGCCAATTT
This sequence comes from Pseudoalteromonas phenolica, assembly GCF_005886345.1. Lineage (GTDB taxonomy): Bacteria > Pseudomonadota > Gammaproteobacteria > Enterobacterales > Alteromonadaceae > Pseudoalteromonas > Pseudoalteromonas phenolica_A. The sequence continues at coordinate 17,729 of NZ_PNEC01000082.1, read as the reverse complement.
AAAACGCACCATTCGATGGCAAAGTACCTGGTAACCAATTTCCACCAGCTTGTGCAATGGCTTGCTCGGCTTGAGTTAGGTTATCAGCTAAACGCTTCATGCGTGTATAGACCTCTCCATAGCCTTCACTTGCGCGCTCAAATCTCAGTTTCTGCTGACCATTTACAGGGCTTGTGCTCTCACTACGAGACCATTGTAAGTAGTAAATGTAACCAGTCACCGAAGTAGGTGCTGGTTCAGCACGTTTAGAGATCACTGAGTTACCATTAAGCAATAGCTTGATTTCATTAAGCTCACGTTGCATATCATGTACAGTTTTAAGCGTGCTTTGATCAAGCGCTAAAGTTTCAGTCGTTGCCGCTTTTACATGCTTAATGCGTTTTTCAAGCTCACCTAGGTAGCGAGTTGCACCTGTGATTGCTTGATATAAACGACCCGCTTTCATATCAAACTCAAGATCAGCTTTGCGATCAGTGCTTGCGAAAGTACGGTTATCGATGTTTACAACCTCAAAGCTTTGTTTTTGGTCGTACTGAGTTTCAACACCATTTACTACTTTTGATACCGACACAGAGTACGTACCCGGCACAACAAATGGGCCGCTATCTGCTTTACCTGTTGCTTTAACTGGCGAGAAGCCCGGATAACGTAAATCCCAGTTGATGCGGTTGAAGCCTTTTTTTGCTGGCGCAACAATGCGGCGTACTAGGTTGTCTTCGTTGTCGCGAACAGTGAAGATTAACTGTGATTTTTGCTCAAAGTCTTCTTCTTTTAGCTCGTCCCAGCTTGGGTAGTACACTGGTTTGTCATCTTTACGGAGTTGTTTCTCTTTCGCTTTACGTTGAGACTTTAACGACTTGAACTCATCATTGATGTAGTAGCTAAAGGTCGCACCATACTCAGGGTTATCAGCAAAGTAGAAGTCAGCACCACGCATTGCTTTACCAGGTAAACCAAGCGGGCTGTGCTCTACGAATTGGAACGCACGACGAACAGGGAATAATGCCGCCTCTTGTGCTTTTACGTCTTTAGCGCTTTTACGAAGTGGCGAGTAGTCGTCTAAGATATAAAAACCACGGCCAAAGGTGGCAAGGGCTAAGTCACTTTCACGACGTTGAATTACAACATCGCGTACCGCAATGGTTGGAATACCCGACTTTAACTGCACCCAGTTTTTACCGCCATTTTGCGTGAAGAACACACCAAACTCAGTACCTACGAATAGCAGGTCTTTGTTTTCGTGGTCTTGTGCAATTGCATAAGTTGAGCCTCTGACAGGTAAGTTACCTGTGATGTTAGTCCAGCTCTTACCATTGTTATCACTGCGCATAACGTATGGTTTAAAGTCGCCACGCTTGTGGTTATCGAATACCGCAAATATCGTATCTTTGTCGAACAGTGACGCTTCCATATCTGAAACATATGAGTTTTCAGGTACTTTTGAAGGCCATGCAAGTTTATTCCAGTTTTCACCACCATTTTTAGTCACGTGCATCACGCCGTCATCGCTACCTGTGTATAACAGGCCTGCTTGAATGGGTGACTCAGTCAGTGCGATAAGGGCACCGTAAAAAGATGTTGAGGTATTTTTAGCAACTGTGTCTACACCCCAAACTTTGTCCATTACTTTTAACTTGTTACGGTCAATGTTGCGCGATAAATCGCCGCTGATTGCACGCCAGTCATCACCACGGTTGTCTGATTGGAATAAAGTTTGTGAACCGTAATAAATACGCTCATTGTTGTGTGGGCTGATCAGCAGCGGAGAGTTCCAGTTAAAGCGTTGCGCCACTTTTGGATCGGGTGACACCGGCTGCATTTGTACACGCTCGCCCGATTGCTTATCGTAACGTGCTAAACCACCATATTGATACTGAGAGTAGATGATGTTTGGGTTTTTCGGGTCAATTTCAGTTTTAAAGCCGTCACCAAATTGAGTGAATAGCCAGTCACTGTTTTGAATACCTGAGGTGTTGGTTGTACGGTGAGGCGCACCTAACGAGGCGTTATCCTGCGTACCACCAAATACGTTATAAAACGGGAAGTCGTTATCAACCGTCACTTTATAGAACTGAGTTAAAGACATATTGTCTTTGAACGTCCAGTTTTTCGCTCTGTCCCAAGATTCGTACACACCACCATCACTACCAATGATTAAATGGTTTGTGTTATCTGGGTTGATCCATAATGCATGGTTATCTACGTGCTTATGTGCTTCACCGGCACGGGTAAACTTTTTACCGCCATCTTCACTGACCATCAGGTATGTATCTAATGAATAAACGCGGTGCGGGTTTTTAGGGTCAACAACGATTTCTTGGTAGTACTGTGGGCTGCCAGACACATAGCTGCTTTGCTTGTGCCAGCTTTCACCGCCATCCGTTGAGCGATAAAAACCCGACTTACCTTCAGCTGCTTCAACAATGGCATAGACAATGTTGCCGTCTGTTGGTGCTACATCAATGCCGATACGACCAAGGTCAACACTGGGTAAACCTTTGTTTATTTTTTTCCAAGTTTTACCGGCATCGGTCGATTTATAAATAGTCGACTCAGGGCCACCGTTGATCAAGGTCCAAACATGACGGCGACGCTGATAAGAACTCGCATAAATGACATCAGGGTTTTGTGGGTCAAAGGCAATATCACTGACACCTGTGTGCTCGCTGATCTCAAGTACGTTTTCCCACGTTTTACCGCCATCTGTGGTTTTAAATAAACCACGGTCACCGCCTTTGCTCCAAAGTGGGCCTTGCGATGCCACGTAAACCACGTCTGAATTGCGCGGATCAATTAAAATCTCACCAATGTGCTCAGAGTTTTTAAGGCCGACGTTGTTCCAGCTTTTACCGCCATCAACCGACTTATAAACACCATCACCGTATGATACTGAACGCTGAGAATTGTTTTCACCGGTACCAGCCCAAATAACATTGCTGTTGTTTGGGTCCATAGTGACATCGCCGTATGAATAGCTAGGCATAGAGTCAGCAACCGCTTGCCAAGTCACACCTGCGTTATCGGTTTTCCACATACCACCAGAAGCGGTAGCCACAAAGTATTGTGATGGGTTAGCTGGGTTAAATGCAAAGTCACTGACACGACCGCCAGTCACTGCTGGGCCCATGTTTCTGAGTTTAATACCACTGAAAATGGCGGCATCTGCGGGTTTTTCATCTGATTTTTTGACCGGTTTCGCAGCGATAGCACAGCCTGAAAGGCTAATTGCAACTGCGGCAGCCACTAGAGAAGGAAGAAGTTTCACACGCTTATCCTTTGTTTATATTGTGTTGTAATTCATTTTGTTATGTAAAGAAGTGACCTCATTGCGAGGTCACTTTAATTTTATGACAGGTTATTTGCTGATAACTGATGCGCCAACAGTCCAAGGACCGCCCGCATCAATTACCGCTTTTTGTAGGCTAGGAATGGTGTTTTGTTGCAGAGTACTCACTTGCTTACTGACGCTCGCTAGACGTTTAATCGCATAATCAAACTGATCTTTATGCTGTTGCGTAGGACCATAAGTTGACCAAGAAGCAGTCATTGCATAGCCTAAACGACTTGCAATATTCGCAGGCTTTGTGCCCATACGGTCTTGTGATTTAAGACCATTCAGCTCAAAGTTAATGGCGTTTATTTGCGTTTGAATATCTGCATAGCTCGACTCCAGCGCTTTGATATCACCAGGCGTGCGGTCTATTGCTGTACGCAAGGTTTTCATGGTTTTGCCAAAGCCGCTCAGTACTGCATTCACTGCGGTCACTTTACGCTGCGCATCGGCTATCTCTTTACCAAATGCCAAAACTTCTTTTTTCGAAGCTTGCGACAATGCACCATCTGTAATTGGTGATAGTTCAAATTCAACAGGCTCTGCAAGCTGAGATACTTCACCATTTACACGCTTGTACAAGGTTGCTGAGTAAGTACCAGGAATGGCCATTAAACCTGCACCAAATGGGCTCCAACCTGATGACTTCACACCTGTAACGGCTTTACTGGTGGCATAACTCATATCCCAAGTAACACGATGGATACCCTTGGTTGCCTTACCTGCCACACGATTTACGAACTTACCATCAGCATCTCGGATCTCAAGATAGACAACCGGTTTGACTTCTTGGTTTTCTTTTTCGATGGCTTCCCACGTAGGATATTTTGGATAGTTCTTGTCTTTAACCATCTCTTTTTCAGCTTTTTGACGTTGCTCTTTGGCTGTTAATAAGCTGTCTTTTAAGAAGTAAGTTAAAGTCGCGCCATGCTCAGGATTCTTGGCAGCATAACGGTCATCGCCATCTGTATTTGCATGGTTGTAATCAAGAGAGAACCATTTAACTGGTCGACTTGGACCAATCAATAAGGCATCTTTTCCCATCGCAGATTCAGTTAACTGACGCAGTGGTGCATAGTCATCAAGAATATAAATACCACGACCAAATGTACCCGCAACTAAGTCATTTTCACGACGTTGAATTTTAACATCACGTGTTGCAATCGTTGGAATACCACCGTTAAGCTCAACCCATTCCTGTCCACCATCAACTGTGAAGAAAATGCCAAACTCAGTACCAATAAACATCAGGTTTTTGTTTACATGGTCTTGTACAATACGCCAAACAAGGTGCTTCTCAGGTAGTGACGAAGCCAAAGTCTGCCACGTTTTACCTAGGTCCGTTGATTTGATTAGATATGGCTTAAAGTCACCATATTTATGGTTATCTAACGCGACATATACTGTATTTGCATCGAATAAGTCAGCGCGAATATCATTAACGTAAGCTGTTGCAGGTACACCTTCAACATCGCTCAGATCAATCTTTCGCCAATTCTTGCCGCCATTTTTAGTCACCTGGATCAGGCCATCATCTGTGCCAGCCCATAAGATCTTGTCATTAACCGGGCTTTCAGTGAAGTTTGCAATTGTGTGGTATTCACTCATTGCATAAATGTCCCAACCGGCTTCAACTGACCAAGTTCTGCCCATCATAGGAATGTGCATACGGTTACCATTTTTGGTCAAATCACCTGAGATTGGTTGCCAGCTATCACCGCGGTCATCTGAGCGCCAAACACGCTGAGAAGCAAAATATAGGCGTTTTGGATCGTGGCTTGAAACATTAATAGGCGCATCCCAGTTAAAGCGCTCAGCAGGTTCGCCCGGACGAGGTTGTGGTTTGATGTACACACCTTCTCGGGTTTTTAAATCGTGACGAGTCAGGTTACCTTGCTGCCACTGAGAATACATAATATCTGGATTGCCCGGCTCTACAGCAGGCTGGTGACCGTCACCACCTAAGGTTAAGAACCAATCTTTGTTTTTAATCCCTTCAGCACGCGTCGTTCGTGATGGACCACCTTGGGTTGAGTTATCCTGTGCACCGGCATAAACCTTATAGAATGGCTTGCTGTCATCTGGCGCAACCTTATAGAACTGAGTCAAAGGCAAGTTGGCAATATAACGCCAGTTTTCCATGCGATCATGTGACATATAAATGCCACCATCTGAGCCAATTAAAACAAAGTCAGGATCCGTTGGGTGGAAGGCAAAAGCGTGATCATCAACGTGTTTACGTTTTGTACTAATTGGTGTCCAAGTTTTACCACCATCGTCAGACACTTTACTGTAGTTACTGGCAATATATACACGGTCAAACTGGTGTTGATCAGCGAAGATTTCTTGATAATAGTGTGGGCCCGTACCGCCACCTACTTCATCAGACATCTTTGACCAGCTTGCGCCTCGGTTAGCTGAGCGGTAAAAACCACCTTTGCGGTTATCAGTTTCGATTGTGGCATACAGTACATCTGGGTTCATTGGCGAAATGGCCATGCCAATCTTACCCATGTTGCCTGCTGGCAAACCTGTTTTAAGCTCTGTCCAAGTTTCACCACCATCATCAGATGTGTGAATACCCGCACCTGGGCCTGTGCCCACATAGGTTGCTACGCTTCTTTGGCGAGACCAAGTTGCTGCGTATAGCTTGTCAGGATTTCTTGGGTCGATAAGTAAAGATGTAACCCCTGTCCACTCATCTTCTGGCTTTAAGACTTGCTTCCAAGTTTCGCCACCATCTGTGGTTTTATATAAACCGCGTTCACCACCGCCACTCCAAAGTGGCCCCTGAACTGACGCCCATACAGTGTTTGAGTCTGTCGGATGAATGATGATGTCAGAAATACGCTCAGAGTCTTTAAGACCCATATTTTTCCACGTTTTACCGCCATCTAATGATTTATAAATACCATCACCAAAGCTAATATGACGGCCACCGTTGTTTTCACCTGTACCAACCCAAATGATATTTGAATTACTTGGGTCAATCGTGACATCACCGGTCGAATATACGGCTTGCTTGTCGAAGATCGGCGTCCAAGTTGTACCTGCGTTTACCGTTTTCCATACGCCACCAGAGCCAACAGCTGTATACCAAGTTGATGGGTTATTTTGATCGACTTCAATATCAGCAATACGGCCAGACATATAGGCTGGGCCGATATTACGCATCTTCATTGATTCGAATGTTTTACTATTGAATATAGATTTATCTTCTTCCGCTTTAGTTGCCCATACATCAGAGGCTGCTAACGCTAAAGAAACAGCGAGCGCTGTTTTTAGTAGAGTTTTCATTTTCACACCGAAATTAGTTTTATTATTTTCCCATATCAACATTACCTTATTAAATGAAAATGGTGTGTAAATAATCGCTAAAATTACAGAAATGAGAGTTAAATGAGATAATGTAACAAAGTGTGTAATTTAAAAACACTTTGCTAATTCAATATCAGTTATTTAGATATTCAAGAATAAAATTAAAAGCTCAAAACCTAAGTAATCAGTAACAACATCCCCTTCAGCAAGAAGCTTTAAAAGAATTAACAAGCACAAAAAAATTTTTAGCTTCTTAAAAGCAACTTAATACCCAACTCTGCATTTCTACTAAACGACTTTTAGTCCTTTCAAACGCAAAGGCCAATTGCTCACCAACATATAACTCGCTTAAATCACACTGTGCGTCAATGACTAATAAACAACGTTGCTCGTAACACTCATCAACCAGCGCAATAAAACGACGTGCTTCGTCATCAAAACGGGCATTTTGAATGCTTGAATGTGCGCGTTGGTAACCATCTTCAATACCTTGGGTTACTTGCTTTTCATCTGGCTCTGCGCCCATCTTTGGCACTTTGCTAATAAATATTACCCGATGATTTTTAGCCAGCTCAATGTAATCCGCTGTTGCTCTTGGGGTTGAGCACAAGGCCATAAAATCAAACAAGTAACCGTGCTCACTTTTACCTAATACTTCGACCTCTCTGCGGCATATCTCTATTTGTGCAGTTGCTAACACACCTTGAGTGCGTTCAAATTGAGTCAAAAACCCAGCCTGATCCCGCACAAAGTAATGGGTGTAATTCGCACCATGGGCAAAACGGTGATCAACCTCTCCTGCCACATTAATGACTTCACACTTCAAAAGTAATAAATCTATGGTCGGCAAAAAACGCTCTCGCGCTAAGCCATTATGATAAAGCTGAGACGGGTGTGCGTTTGAGGTCGTGACCAACACAACACCTTCTTTAAATAAGGCTTCAAATAGTCTTACCATGATCATGGCATCACCAATGTCAGTGACAAAAAACTCATCAAAGCACAGTACCTTGGCTTCACTGGCCCAGTCTTTTGCAACGTGCTGTAAAGGGTTAAGCGTACCTTGAAGTACGTTAAGCGCTTGATGTACTTGTGCCATAAAGTGATGAAAATGCAGTCTTTGCTTGGTCACCCCCGACAAATGTGCAAAGAACAAATCCATCAGCATGGTTTTGCCTCGCCCAACTGGGCCATATAAATACAAACTTTGACATGGCTTGCCCTGTTCAAGTGCATTCGCCAACGTATCTAAGGCATTCAACGCGATAATTTGAGCAGGATCTTGGGTCAGCTTTTGAGATTGAATTTGCGAAAAGTAACTGTCAGAGAGAGTTGTCATACTAGAGCGAAACAGAATAAAGATTATCTGTCGATTATTTTACAGGTTTTGCTATGAAGATAAGAATATTTTGATTTATACCAAACCGCTTAACTAAGTGGTCTATTTTGAGGCAAGAAAACCTTGTTGGTAGCACCGCTCACGCGTCTTGCTATCGCTGAGGTACCTACATCCATTTAGGCAAGGCAAAGATTTCGTTATTTAGTTGTTCTAAATGAGAAACCTTTAACGCAGCTATCATCAGGTTTAATCCCTCAAAATGATTAAGTGTTATTGCGGATTGGTATTATTAAAAAGAAAAAAGCGCCGGGGGCAGCCGGCGCTTTTAGATTCGTATTCAAGGGGAATTGAATACCTTTACTCTCAGTGATTTAACTAGTATAGATGAAATCACTAAAAGTACAGTAAAGTATAGGTCGTTTTACCTATACTTTACTAAGACCACAGTGCTCAGTGCAGGTACTTCAATTCTTTCTGCTGTAATTTTTGTCTCTTTGACCACAGGATCATGACCTTGCTTAAGCACTGGATGTAACTGGTAATCTTGACTTTCGACCACTTTGAATGAATTTTGTTCATTGTTAGCGTTGAAGATCACCAAAATACGCGAAAATTTGTTATCTACAGCCTCACCCTGAGTATCATCTAACTGCATAACAATTAGACCTGATTGATGATTTTTATCATTCACTGATTTTTGCGTATTTAAAAATTGGACTTTTCGCTGAACTTGATCTGCGGTTGCAAGACGGAATAACTCAGAACTATTTCTGATTTTCAGCATATCGATGAACATGCCTTTTGCCAATTGAATATCTGCTGAACTCACATCATCGCGGTCTTGGTGACCTGCAAGTACCGTTTTGATTAAAGGCCAGTTATCTTTGTCTTTATCGGCAGGAGGTAGACCTACATCATAGTTACTGTTTTGCCCTGCAAAGTCTGTGGCATTAAACCAGTCTCCATAATCATAGCTGTCACGTAAGAATGACTTTGAACGTAATAGCTCAGATCCCATATGAATAAATGGAATACCTTGACCATACATTACATAACTCATGCTTTGTGCATGTAAGCGCACACGCTCAGCGGAGGTTAAATCAAACGCTAGGCGGTACTGGCTGTTGTCCCAAAGTGTTTGGTTATCGTGCTTAGACACGTAGTTAATGGTGTCTGCCGGGTCAAACGCATAACCTGTAGGTTGGTCGCCATAAGGCACATCTTTACCTAAACGTTTATCTAATCCATTGTATTTATTTGCTAAGTCATATTCAGCAAGATTACCCGCCATACCGATGCGCACTTGATCCATCGCCACAAAATAACGTTGCTTAATTTGCTCATCAATTTGTAATTCGTTAGGTAATGTCAGCAGACCATTACCCACACCCTGTGTGTCACGGGTATTATTGCCAGGGCCACGAACCGCATCGCGAAGACGATCGCTAAAAGTACCAATCTCAGTGCCACCCAGCTCTAATTGGCTAGCTTGAACGAACTGTGAATTATTGGCTACTTCACCGAAGTTCCAACCTTCACCGTAAAAGTAAGTATCTGGATCAACTTCACGTACTAGCTCTCGCGCTTGTAGCATTTCAGCTTTTGGCTGATGCCCCATTAAGTCGAATCTAAAGCCATCAATCTTATAATCACGCGCCCAAGTCACTAATGAATCATTCATCAGCTTTGCCATCATGGTGCGCTCAGTTGCAGTGTTACCACAAGTGTAACACGTTGATTGTTCTACAATGCCTGTTGTTGGATTTAAGCGGTGATAATATCCCGGCACAATTTTGTCGAGCACGGAATTTTTCGCCAAACCGAACTGATGAGTATGGTTGTACACCACGTCCATGATCACACGAAAACCCATTGAATGAAGGTGTTGTACCATTCCTCTAAATTCAACAATACGCGTTACGCCCATCGAATTTGTCGCATAACTACCCTCAGGCACTGTGTAATGGAATGGATCATACCCCCAGTTGTAGTTATCAAATTGACGTAGCGCACTGACGAGCTTTTGCGCTTTAGTTGAATCTGTTGGGTAACTTTTTAATACATCGACGACGCGTGTGCCTTTTTCCCAAGCACTTTGACACTCTTCTAACTTAGGTAGCTGCTTACACACAAACTGCATACTTGAAGTATGATCGATTACAGTTGCTACATCTTCGTTAATACTGCCTAAATCATAAGTCGGCAGTAGATGAATGTTATTTAAGCCGGCATCTCTTAACGCCGTTAAATGCTTCATGCCATCTGAGTTCATATCGGTAAATGCCAAATATTTACCACGCCAAGCACTATTGCTCAGCGCTTTATCACTGGCACTAAAATCGCGAATATGGGTTTCGTATAACACATTATCTTCAGGCTTATTGATACTCGGCACTGAATGACTTGCCCACCCCGTTGGTTGCGTGGCTTTATCATTCAAGTCAACAACTTGGGCATGGGTACTATTTGTCGACAAACTCAATGCATAAGGGTCGGTAGTAACGATTGTTTCGACTTGTTTTGTTTCTGGATGATAAACGGTGATTTCATACTGGTAATAATCAAGCGCAGCGACATTGCCCGCCTTTACCTGCCAAACGCCGGTGTTTTTATCTTCTTGCATCGATATTTTATTAGCCTGGTTATGAAGACTATTACCAAACGCTAGTAAAGATACCTTTTGCGCTGTAGGTGCCCACAGCTTAAATTGCACAGAATCAGCCAGTACGCTGGCACCTAGATCAGACACTTCATTGGCGTCGTTCGCAGTTAAAGTATAAAGCGAATCTAATAGCTCACCTTGCTGCACAAAGCTCACAAGCTCGCCTTTACTATCGACAACACTGATTTTCCCTTTCGCCCAGTTTTTAGCTTGTTGATTAGTCAGTGCAACTTTATACGCTTTAAAATCAGCTAAGTGCGGGTAGCTAGCGGCGACCCAGGTAGGTAACTCAACTGCATCTAATGCTGCATTCTGTGACATATGTCCTTCAAGTAAGGCACTTTTTAGCTGTAAGTTAGGCTGTGCAACTGAAGGCGCCAGTAATAGTAATTCTGAGGTTAACCAGTGTGCAGCATTCGTCGCTTGTGGTGCGAGTTGTTCGGCTTGTTGTTCAAAAGCTTGTTCTGTGGTTACCAATTGGCAAGCACTTAAAGATGCCACAAGCGGAATTATTGTCATTTTCGGAATTAAACCCAAAGACTTTGTTACTTTGCGCATTGCTGTGCCTCATATTTACAAAACGATATTCAACTCGCTTATAAGGTACTGAATGCCCTATATTTGACACAACCAAATAGACAGTCTTTGCATACGTATTCAGAACTTATTAACTAAACTCATCATTATGAATACGTATGCATTAACTATTCATCAACACAACACGGCTATATATTAAGCTCCGACAACCCATAACACGTTGGCATGACCGAACGATTACATAAGTTATTATAAAATTAGGCATGTTAACGGCATAACCAAACACCTATGGCAACGGGGATAAAACAAATGCAAAAACTAAAACCAAGCAAAGTGACTTTGGCACTTTTAGCAAGCGGCTTTGCTGCAATGAGTGCACCAATGTTTGCTGCAGCACAAGATGCCGAGAACAAAGCACAGCAAGACGTTGAAGTAATCGAAGTAAAAGGTTTCCGCCGCTCGCTAGTTGAATCAATCAACGCGAAGCGTTTCTCTTCGAGCGTAGTTGAAACTATCTCGGCAGAAGACATTGGTAAACTACCTGACTCTTCAATTGCAGAATCTTTATCTCGCTTGCCAGGTCTTGCGACTCAGCGTTTAGATGGCCGAGCAAGTAAAATCTCTATCCGTGGTTTCGGTGAGAATGAAAGCGGCACAACACTAAACGGCCGTGAACAAGTTTCTATCAGCGACAACCGTGGCGCTGAGTTTGATCTTTACCCATCTGAAATCATGAGTGGCGTAACTGTTTACAAAACACCTGATGCAAGCATCGAGGGTGAAGGTATTGCAGGTACAGTTAACCTACAAACCATCAAGCCGCTAGACCAAGACGGTCGAATTATTCAAGTAAATGGTGCGTTTGAAAAAACCAGTTTTGAAAAACTAAACCCAGACGGTGAAGACAAGGGCCATAAGGCAACCTTCTTCTACCTAGACAAGTTCGCAGATGACACTATCGGTGTGGCATTCGCGCTTAACACTATGAGCTCACCTAACCAAGAGAAACGTTGGAATGCGTGGGGTTATCCTGAATTTGAAGTGGATGGCAAACAATATTCTATTTTAGGTGGTGCTAAGCCATACGTTCGCTCTTCAGAGCTTGAGCGTGATTCAATGATGTTCGTACTAGAAGCGGCACCGCGTGATGATGTGCGTATGACATTCGATGCGTTATATGTAGATTTCTTGGACAAACAACGTCTTCGTGGTATCGAAATCCCATTTGCATGGGGCCAAGGTCAACTGTCTGCACAAAACATCGACGAAGCATCTGGCTTTATTTCAGCAGGTACAACCGCTGGTCAACGTGTTGTTGTACGTAACGATTACAACGAACGTGATGCCGAAATGAAGTCTCTTGGCTTTAATACTAAGTGGGATGTAAATACAGACTTAACGCTAGACTTTGACGTAAGCTACTCAAAAGTTGAAAAGAAAATCGTTGGTATCGAAAGCTACGCAGGTACAGGTCGAGGCAATGACCGTGGTGAAGCTGACACACTAAGCTATACACTTGACGGTGGTAACACGGGCGCGAAATTTAACCACAACCTTAACTATGCTGACTACGACCTGATTCAATTAGGCGGTCCTTTAAGCTGGGGTTGGAGTGGCGCGTTAAATGATGCATTCAACGTAACAGGTACTGATTTTGAAAACCAACTACAAGATGGTTTCATTAATACACCTGAAGTTGAAGACGAACTTAAGTCACTGAAATTTGCAGCTACACAAGCAATCGAGAATGACTTTATCTCATCAGTTTCTGCGGGTATTTCATACCGTGACCGCGAAAAAGCGAAGTTATCAGAAGGCTACTTCTTAACGCTTTCAAGCTTCAAGTACCCAAGTAACACTGGCATGATGGTAGTACCTGAGCAATATCGTCTGGGTACAGCTAATCTAGATTTCATTGGCATGGGCGAAATGATTGCTTATGACGTAAACGGCCTTGTTCGTGATGGTTATTACTATGGCCTTCAAGAGAGCTTAACTAATTCATCTCACGCAACTAAGTCTTGGAATGTACGCGAAAAAGTAACTTCTTTATTTGTAAAAGCAGATATCGACACCGAAGTCGCTGACATGCCATTAAGTGGTAACATGGGTTTACGTTATGTGCGCTCTGAGCAGTCATCAAAAGGTAATGCGTTTAACACAGTGGATGGTAAGGTAGTTACTTCACCTACTGACATCAGCCATGATTACAATCACCTTCTACCAAGTTTAAACTTAACGTTAAAGCTAGACGACGATCAATCAGTACGTTTTGGTGCAGCGAAAACCATTTCTCGAGCACGTCTTGATGAAATGAATGCGTCATTCAGTGCAACATACAATCAGCAACCTGATTCTAATGGTAACAACTGGTCAATCGGCGGTGGTAACCCAGAGCTTGAGCCAAAAGAAGCATTTGGCCTAGACTTAACTTACGAAAACTACTTCAGCAGCGAAGGCTACTTTGCAGTTGCACTATTCCATAAAGACATTACTAACTGGCATTTCGACGGTCAATATGCGGTTGATATGACTGGTGTTGCAGATCCGGCAACTGGCGCTATTCCTGCAAACCCAAATGGTACAGGTAGTGGTAAAGTGAATGGTGGTGAAGGTACGCTTTGGGGTTATGAGCTATCAGGTACATTACCCCTAAACGTTTTCTCTGAAGCACTAGACGGCTTCGGTATTATCGCAAGCTACACAGGTGTTGAGTCTGATCTAAAAAACCCTGAAGGCGCAGAATACAAGATACCAGGTCTTTCAGAAAGTATTTCAACATTCACTTTCTACTATGAAAACCACGGTTTCTCTGCTCGTGCTAGCATGCGTAAGCGTGATGACTTCAAAGGTGACGTAAACGGTATCGGTTTCACAGCGACACAAGTAGACATCATGGGCGAGACAATTTGGGATGCACAAATTGGTTATGACTTTGGTGAAGGTGGCTTCAAAGATCTTGAAGGCCTATCTGTATTCCTACAAGGTTACAACCTAACTGAAGAACCATTCACTACGCTAAGCGGTGACAATGCGTTACAGGTACGTGATTACCAAGACTACGGCCGTAACTACGCGCTAGGCTTTGCATATAAGTTCTAAACGAGCGCGATAAAGCTAAGTTAGTTATTATAGCCCTTGCGATGCAGATCCAAGGGCTTTTTTGGGAGTAAAATATGCAAAACAAAATTAATGATGTCGTCATAGTTGGTGGTGGTACTGCAGGCTGGATGACTGCAAACTTACTCGCAAGGGTGCTAGGCAAAAGCATTAACGTGACTCTACTTGAGTCAAATGACATTTCAACTGTCGGTGTTGGCGAAGCGACTATTCCGCCTATTATGCAATTCAACCAAGCCATTGGGGTCGATGAGCACGCCTTTATGCTGGCCTCTAAGGCGACCATTAAGCTTGGTATTCAGTTCGAAAATTGGCTAAGACCTGAACATAACTATATGCATGCCTTTGGCAGCATAGGTAAAAACTTCCCATTCTGTGACTTTCATCACTTTTGGTTAAAACAGCAAAACAAAAATGAGCAAGTCAATAACCTCACTTATTGGGATTTCTCACTTAACTACCAAGCCGCTAAACACAGCAAGTTCCAAAAGCTTAAACACCTTCCCAACACCAATTTACCGGGTATTGCTTACGCCTATCATTTTGATGCGGGGTTATACGCCAAGTTTTTAACTGAACACGGTAAACAGCAAGGGGTTAATCATCTCATCGGCACGGTAAAACAAGTAAATCAAAACCATGAAACGGGTTTTATCGAAAGCCTGTTATTAGATGACGATACCCAACTTAGCGGCGACTTATTTATCGATTGTACCGGCATGCATGCCCTACTCATCGAAAAAACACTAAGCACAGGCTACGATGATTGGTCACATTGGTTACCTTGCGACCGCGCTATGGCAGTCCCAAGTGAGAACGCAGAAACCGTTGTGCCTTACACACGTTCTATTGCCCATCATGTTGGCTGGCAGTGGCAGATACCACTGCAACACAGAACAGGCAACGGTTTAGTGTATAGTTCTAAGCACATGAGCGACGAAGAAGCCAAACAAACACTACTGGGTAATCTGCCAGGCAAACCACTAAACGATCCCAGGATCATCAAATTTAGAACAGGTCGTCGCAGAAAAGTCTGGAATAAAAACGTCATCAGCATTGGTCTATCAAGTGGCTTTTTAGAGCCATTAGAGTCAACCAATATCCATCTTGTGCAAAGTGTGGCAACGCGTTTGCTCAAGTTTTTCCCGCACAATGGTATTAGCCAGACGCTCGTCGATGAGTTTAACCGTTTGTGCAAAGCCGAAGTTGAAGGCATTCGCGACTTTATTATTTTGCATTACAAGTTAAATGCTCGAACCGATAGCGCGTTTTGGCGACAGTGTCAGCAAATGGACATTCCTGACACACTGAATACTAAAATTGAGCTATTTAAACAAACAGGCAAGGTACACTGCGAACCAAACGATTTATTTACCGAAATCGCTTGGCAACAAGTAATGCTCGGGCAAGGTATTACGCCAACCGATACTCACCCACTTGTTGATGGGTTAAGTGATGAACAAATCGAAGATATGATGGAAAGCTTACGAACGCTGGTCGATAAAACCGTCGAAAACATGCCTACTCACCAAGACTTTTTAATGCAATTCAAATAATCCCACACGCTTTATTATGCAGCCTGATGATTAAACTTTCAGGCTGTTTGTACCCACTAAAAACACATGCTAACAAAGTATGTGAATTTTCTTCATTGCCAAGCCATTAGTGGTTTAAATTCGAACCGATATAACGTTAGTATGTAATCGGTTTGGTCAATTATTTAGGAGAAAATAACATGGGTTTAATTCAATCATTATCACAACAGGCAGCTAAGGCAGCCAAAGTACTAGCACTTCTCACAACAGAGCAAAAAAACCAAGTATTACAAGCTATGGCACATGCGCTGCGTGCCGAAACCGATCAGATCCTTGTGGCAAACCAAACCGACCTAACCCATGCCAAAAAAAATGAATTAAGCCCCGCAATGATTGATCGCCTAACACTCACACCCGCACGCATCGAAGACATGGCACATGGCATAGAAACCATAGTGTCGTTAGATGACCCTGTGGGCCAAACACGCAGCATGGGCACCCGACCAAATGGCATAGAAATCAATAAGATGCGTATTCCCCTAGGTGTGGTATGTATGATTTATGAAGCACGCCCAAATGTCACAGCGGATGCGGGCGCACTGTGCTTTAAATCAGGTAATGGCGTGATCTTACGCGGTGGTAAAGAAGCACTGGCCAGCTCAATGGCCATTGCCAAGGTCATGCACAAAACTCTAGCTGAGTTTAATCTGCCAGAAGCACTTATTACCGTCGTACCCGACCCTGATCGCGGCTTAATGATGGAGTTGATGCAACAAAAAGAGTACATCGACCTAATTATTCCACGCGGCGGTGAAGGCCTTATCAACTTTGTGACCGAAAACAGCACTGTACCTGTCATTCAGCACTTTAAAGGCGTGTGTCATTTATATGTTGATAAAGACACCGATTTAAACATCGCAGAGGCTTTGCTACTAAACGGCAAAACTCAGCGCACAGGCGTATGTAATGCCCTTGAGGGGCTAGTCGTTCATAAAGACATCGCTGATAAATTCTTAAACCAAATCGCCCCTATTTTGCGGGCTGCCAATGTGAAAGTGAATGCCTGTAAACGCGCTGCAGAGTACTTTGACGACGTCACTGTATTAAACGATGACGAATTTGGTGAAGAATATTTAGCGCTAGAAATTGCCATTCGCATTATCGATGACTTTGCCACTGCAATTGACCACATCGACCAATTTGGTAGTCATCACACTGAAGTGATTTGTACCACAAACCAAGAAACGGCCACGCTATTCCAACGCAGTGTTGATGCATCTGTGGTCATGGTCAATGCGTCATCGCGTTTCAGCGACGGCGGTCAGTTAGGTCTAGGCGCCGAAATTGGTATCGCAACCACTAAGCTACATGCCTATGGTCCAATGGGCTTAGAGTCATTAACTACTGAAAAGTACTTAGTGAATGGCACAGGTCAGGTGAGAGATTAATTTGATAACACCCTCCCTATAAAGGAATTATCAAAGTTTCTAAATCTGTAGGCGCGGGTTCACCCCGCGCTTTTTTTGCGCGAAATAAAAATCAGACTCACAGAACGATTACACACCATATCATGAACCTGTTAGTCACCCTGTACTTGTTTCAGGGTCTACAAATAACTCACTGGATCCCGAAACCAGTTCGGGATGACCCAGGTGTTTATTAGAAAGTTGCGTAATATAAAAATCAGACTCACAGAACGATTACACACCATATCGTGAACCTGTTAGTCACCCTGAACTTGTTTCAGGGTCTACACATAACTCACTGGATCCCGAAACCAGTTCGGGATGACCCGGGTGTTTATTAGAAAGTTGCGTGATATAAAAATCAGACTCACAGAACGATTACACACCATATCATGAACCTGTTAGTCACCCTGAACTTGTT
>NZ_PNEC01000081.1 GCF_005886345.1 Pseudoalteromonas phenolica | reverse complement strand
TAGGCTTGCGCTCCTTCGTCCCTTATTTTAGCCAACTATTTTTCGCCGTTTATTAAGGCGTTATGTTTAAATCAAAGGGAACTGTTAGTACATGTCTGAACAATCAAAAAAAGAAAAAGAGCACTTCCACTTAGTTGTTGGATTGATCTTCCTAGGAGTTATCGCTTTTGCTTTTATTGAGCCTTTTACATCGGCAGGTCAATTAGAAAGTAATACTAAAGTTGCAATCAAAGAATGTGGTGATGGGAATATTAAATCTGTAACAACCAGTTCATTTACCTGCAAGAATTAAACATAACAAGGCAAATCAAAAAGGGCGGACAAAAACCAGTTGGCTTTGTTCGTTCCTCACAAGTTTAGCCAACTAATTTTTGCCGTTTATTTGCGGCGTTAT
>NZ_PNEC01000080.1 GCF_005886345.1 Pseudoalteromonas phenolica | reverse complement strand
TGAATTAGTCTTGACTTGATCTGACATTTTCGATTTGAAAAATTGAGAGTTACCCGTTTTGATAAAGGTGTCGAATCTTTTAATCAAAACAACCCAAAGGTGGTAACTCTCATGTTACATACTAACAACCCAATCATTAAACACAAAACTGGTTTACTTAATCTTGCTGAAGAATTAGGTAATGTTTCTAAAGCCTGTAAAGTCATGGGCGTTTCCAGAGACACGTTTTATCGATATCAAGAACTGGTCGAAGACGGTGGTTTGGATGCGTTAATTGATAAAAGTCGCAGGTCTCCAAACATCAAAAACAGAGTCGATGAAGAGACTGAACAAGCAGTGATTAAGTATGCTATTGATTTCCCAGCTCACGGCCAGCATCGAACAAGCAATGAATTGAGGAAGCAAGGTGTTTTTGTATCAGGCAGTGGTGTTCGTTCAATATGGTTGCGCCATAACTTAGAGAACTTTAAGAAGCGTCTGAAAGCGTTGGAAGACAAAGTAGCGAGCGAAGGTATTATCTTAACTGACAGCCAAATCGCTGCACTTGAGAAAAAGAAAAATGATGATGAAGCGTGTGGTGAAATCGAAACGGAGCACCCAGGCTATCTAGGCTCGCAAGATACATTTTATGTTGGCAACCTTAAAGGTGTTGGCCGTATTTATCAGCAGACATTTGTTGATACCTATAGCAAAGTGGCGTTTGCAAAGCTGTACACTACTAAAACACCGATTACAGCGGCTGATATACTCAATGATAAGGTGTTACCTTATTTCGAACAGCATGAGCTGCCAATGTTACGAATTCTGACTGATCGAGGTACTGAGTATTGTGGCAAAGTTGAACATCATGACTACCAACTTTATCTTGCAATTAACGATATAGACCATACGAAAACTAAAGCGATGTCGCCTCAAACCAACGGTATCTGTGAGCGATTCCACAAAACGATACTTAACGAGTTTTATCAGGTCACATTCCGCAAGAAGCTGTATGGCTCGCTAGAAGGATTACAAAAGGAGCTGGACGAATGGATGGTTTATTATAATAATGACCGAACGCATCAAGGAAAAGTGTGCTGTGGCAGAACGCCACTTGAAACACTGGAAGATGGAAAACGTATTTGGGCAGAAAAGAATTTAGCTCAAATCTAAGCTGACAGACACCGATTGAAAAACGGGTAACTGTCAGATCAAGTCTGAGCTAGTACA
>NZ_PNEC01000008.1 GCF_005886345.1 Pseudoalteromonas phenolica | reverse complement strand
TATGCGCAGCTCAGGTTAATTTAAGTATTTAATTGACACAAAAGAAAAAATGCCCAAAGTGTGACTTTGGGCATTTTTATTTTCAGTGACTCAATTTGCAAGCAATAGTTGCAAAAAGCTAATTGTTCAAAGCGAGCCTTAATTCTCTAGAGCGCTCTAATTGTGCTAGTAAGTCTTTTGCTACAGGTTTGAACTTAGCAAGTTCAGATTTAGGTAATGGCTCAGATTTAGGCAGCTTTACCGTTTTTGGATTACGGTGAACGCCATTTACTAAAAACTCATAGTGTAAATGTGCTCCAGTTACTCGCCCTGTTGCACCTACGGTACCAATCTTTTGACCTTGTTTTACTTTCTGACCGGCTTTAACCATGCGCTTATTTAGGTGCAGATATTTGGTCACATACTGACTGCCATGTTGAATAAACACATAGTTGCCGTTTAGTTTGTTATAACCAGATTTCGTGACCTTACCATTACCCGAAGAGACAACTGGCGTACCAACACGTGCTGCATAATCAATACCTCGGTGAGCAGATACTCTGCCAGTGACAGGGTGTTTACGACGAGGATTAAAGTTAGAACTGATGTATTTAAAGTTTACAGGAGCACGAAGAAAGGCTTTACGCATGCTGCGACCTTCCGGGGTGTAGAAATTGCCATCAGTATGGCGAATAGCACTGAAGCGTTCACCTTGGTTGATGAATTCAGCAGCTATGATATCACCGTTGCCGATCGGCTCACCGTCAACATAATGCGTTTCGTACACCAAAGAGAAAGTATCATTCTTTCGAATATCGTTAGCAAAATCGATATCCCAGCCAAAAATATCTGCAAAGTTCATAATTTGGCGCTCAGATAAGCCCGCTGAAATACCTGCTGTCCAGAAGCTTGATTTAATTTTACCGCCCGCGTTTTGGTTTACTGTTTCAATCTCTTTGCTGTGAATCGCTGTTTTATATTTCTTATTTTCATCTAAAGAAACAAGTAACGTATCCGTTTTAGATAAAACGTATTGTAAGTGGCTTAGCTCACCTTCAGGGTTTTTAGCAAAGCTGAGTACTTCACCCGGATGGATTTTTGTCAGTTTTTTAGTTTCTGAATTAGTGTTGATTAATTTATGAAGAGTTTGTGCGGAGAAGCCTGCACGTTTAAATAGTACAGCTAAACTGTCGCCATGCTTGACCGTAAAATCATTAAACTCCACTTTGTCTATAAGAGTTTTTGTTGGTTCTTGTGCTGCTTTAGGCGCGCTTAGAGTTGTTAATTGTTCTTCATTTTCAGAGACCTTGACTGGTAATTCGTAGCGCTTACCAACTTCAAGTGCTTTTTTGTCGCTGTCTCTTGATGCAGTTGCTTTTTCTGACGGCCATAAAGCAATTATCAGCATGACAGAAATGCAGGTAAGAATAAGCAGTTTGTGTTTTTTAGGAAGCTTATGAACAACGTGAACCATAACGCGCCTTTTCTGCTGTCAAGTTAAATCGATAATAATATTGCAGGATATACGCAATAAAGCGTTAATACCAGTGTTTTGTGCATTTAAACTGATCTGAATATAGGCTAGAATCGAGCGATAAACTGTATATTTTGGAGCGACGAATGGTGGACTTTGAAACTGCATTAGCTGAGATTAAACGCGGTGCAGAAGAGATTCTTATTGAAGATGAATTAAAGGAAAGATTGAAATCTGGCAAAAAGCTAAAAATTAAAGCGGGTTTCGATCCAACAGCACCAGATTTGCATTTAGGTCACACTGTTCTAATTAATAAAATGAAAACCTTCCAGGACTTAGGCCATGAGGTTATTTTCTTAATTGGTGACTTCACCGGTATGATTGGTGATCCAACGGGTAAAAACGTCACCCGTAAACCATTAACACGTGAAGACGTGCTAGCAAATGCTGAAACATATAAAGAGCAAGTTTTCAAAATTCTAGATCCTGCTAAAACCACAGTGGCATTTAACTCTACTTGGATGGAACAACTAGGCAGTGCAGGTATGATCAAACTAGCTGCACGCCAAACGGTTGCGCGTATGCTAGAGCGTGATGACTTTAAAAAGCGTTACGCTGGTGGTCAAGCCATTGCAATCCATGAATTCTTATATCCTTTAGTACAAGGTTGGGATTCTGTTGCCTTGGAAGCTGACGTAGAACTAGGTGGTACTGATCAGCGCTTCAACCTACTAATGGGTCGTGAGCTGCAAAAAGATGAAGGTCAGAAGCCACAAACCGTATTAATGATGCCGTTACTTGAAGGGACAGATGGCGTTCAAAAAATGTCTAAGTCATTAGGCAACTACATTGGTATTACTGATGCACCAAACGATATGTTTGGTAAAGTTATGTCGATTTCAGATGAGTTAATGTGGCGTTATTACGAGCTATTAAGTGCACTTTCAATTGAAGAAATTGAGGGTCTTAAGCAAGAGGTTGCAAATGGTCGTAACCCGCGTGACATTAAAATCGATTTCGCAAAAGAAATGATCGCACGCTTCCACAGTGAGGCTGATGCAGAAGCTGCACACCAAGATTTCATTAAACGTTTCCAAAAGAATGCATTACCTGATGAGATACCTGAAGTGACTATTACAATTGCAGAAGACTCTATTATGATTTCTCAATTGCTTAAAGAGGCAGGCCTTGTAGCAAGTACTTCTGAAGCTATGCGTATGATTAAACAAGGTGCCGTTAAGTTAAACGGTGAAGAGAAAGTAACTGATAACAAGCTTGTTATCGAGAAAGGTTCAACACAAATTTACCAGGTAGGTAAGCGTAAATTTGCTAAGGTTACGGTAAGCTAATTAGTAACATAGATAAAAAAGCTGGTTTTTAAACCAGCTTTTTTTATGTGCCAATATTGAGATAGAGTGTAATAAACCCATCTAACAACCATATCAAAGCTATCAAGGAGAAAGTGAACCACTTAATTCGCTCTAATAAAGATAAGCAATGCTTAATGTCCTCGGCCTCTGGGTGACGTTCCGCACCAATACGCATTTTGGCAAATCTTTCGCCCTGATATTTACAAGGGCCTCCTAACTGGATTGATAAATTTGCCGCAAATAAAGATAAGATCCAACCTGTGTTTGTTTGATAGCAATGACGTGCATAATGCTTAAAGTAATGAAAGGTTTTCTTACCTTGTAAAAATAAAGCCAGTAGTAAAATAAACCCTCTAAGAGGCAGAAACTCTAGGTAAAAAATAATTGTTTGCAAAGGTTTCATAAAAGTACTGTTTGGTGGAATGCGTTTACGCCAAGCGTGATCGTTGACCAGAAGTAGCTTCAAGGTTAATGCTGCAATAGGGCCAAGTAATAAATAAAAGAAAATGATGAGATAATAATGGCGTATGGTTTTTAATGCGGTGCTATCGATACACGCTTTGGCAATACCAATGCTTGAAAGTTCATTGACATCTCTGACGACATTTTGCGCTAATAGTTGTTTTGCCGTCGCTTTTTGTTTTTGTTGCAATAAGGCTGCAATACGTCTGGCTCTTTGTTGAACTTTTGTATCTAGACAAAAATAAAGTACTAAACCTCCCAACCAAGCTGGATAAAAGGCAAATTGGCTAATTAATACAGCAATACAAACTATTGTTAATATGGGCAAAAAGAAACCAAGTAACCCTGCAGTTTGCTGTAATTGTGCATTACGTTCAGGCTTATATACTCTCGCTGCAATACGTTCGAAAATATGTGACAGGAAAGTGTTTGGGTTGTAGCTATTTAACAGCGGCAAAGTATGTGCCGCTGTTAAGGCGCAGATAAAAATAATGAGGTCTTGCAAGACCTCATACTGCAAAAGCTCTTCCATTATAGGCTAGTGTTATTTAACTGCTCTAATAACTCAGTGACTAGCTTCGAAGAGTTGACTGACGCAACCTCTAGGTATTCTTCAAAAGACTGTGGAGACTCTTTACCTGCAATATCAGACAGCGAGCGGATCACAACGAATGGTGTATTTAATACATGACAGGCTTGTGCAATTGCTGCACCTTCCATCTCAACAGCGAGCATTGAAGGAAACTCGCTACGCGTTTTTTCGATACGAACTGGATCACACATAAACGAATCACCAGTACAAATAAGACCAATTTTAGTTTGAGTGTTTTCAAGGCTAGCAACACTTGCTTTTGCTGCGTCAATCAATGATGAATGTGCGGCAAAGCCAGCAGGCATTTGCGGAACTTGACCAATTTCATAGCCAAAAGCAGTTACATCGACATCATGGTGGCGAACTTCGTCTGAGATGACAACATCACCGACATTTAATTCAGGATCAAAACCACCTGCAGAGCCGGTGTTAATAACACAGTCAGGGTTAAAATTATCGATTAAAAGCGTGGTTGCAACAGTTGCCGCAACTTTACCAATGCCAGATTGAACTAAAGTCACGGTATGACCTGCAAGCTCGCCAGTATAAAAAGTGAAGCCACCTTTAGTCAGTTCTGTTTTGTTTTGTAAAGCTGCACGCAAAATTGCAACTTCAGGCTCCATTGCACCGATAATACCTACTTTCATGATTTCTATTCCTCAAAAAATTTTCGCTAGTATAGCCTATCGCACTTTTATAAAAAACTTGTTCATATCATTGATGATATAAAGCTTTATCATCATAGCATTGATTGTAAAGAACACTTTTAGAAAGAAAAAAGCCCTTTGAAAATTCAAAGGGCTTTGTGACATATGGAAAATATTATATTTCAGCAAGCTGAGTAGAATGCGCTTTGGCTTGTGATGGAGAAAGTACCGCAGGCTTTTCTGTTCGAGTTCTTGGTTTACGAACAGGTTGAGGCTGTTGACCAATTTTATACAAAATAGCACTACGAACTTCGTTTGCCTTATAACCAGTTTTAACTTTCATTCGAATATGAGGAATATTTGCAGACTCTAGTGCGCCATTCACAAACCAATCTTTTTGTGCTTTGTGGCCGCTCTTGTTGGAGTTGTTGACTAAATCAACAGCGGCAACAATATTCATAGTGGTTTTATCTATTAATACGTAATCTAGTTGTTTATTTTTGGCTTTTGCTAACGCTGCGCGACGTGCTTTTTTTGACAGGCCTGGTTTGCATTCGATTAGGTCAATTAGCTTAACGCGACTGACAATTTTGAATTTATCACCTACAGCACGCTCTAAAAGGCTTAAGAATGTTGCTTCTACAGTACTAAAAACAGAATCTTTACGATTAAACGGGTAAGGGTTTCCACCTGTATCAGTGTACTTTGCAATAACAATAGAAGCACCAGCGACTAACGCAAAAACTAATAATAAAGCGAACTCCATAAAATACTCCACAACAACATTTTGACTTTTATTTTTTAAAGCAAAGTTCTTGCCAGTTGTGGTGTTTTTATGAGGTTATATTGAGTAGCCGCCCTCAACGCCTTTAAGTGCGTAGGCTACAGCATCATGAGCATGTAAAGATTCATAGTGATTTATCTTGATATAATAATCTGCGAAGTTAGCTTGCTCGAATAAAGCCTTTAATTTTCTTGCCGCATCTTCACAAAACATTAGGTTTTGACCATTCAGGCGGGCAAATTCTTGCTCATCTTCACGCTTAACTGCAGCTTGAACAGGGGTTTTTAGTTCATCTTCAACTAGGTTTACAAGTCCTACTATGTCGAATTCTTGACAGTTATTGTCTAACTTCACTTTGATATTGCTAATGCTACGCTGAGAGTGAGGCGTTGCTAATACCCCCTCAGTAGTGCCTAACCAAGCGTGGACTTCTTCATGAGAAATTGCTTTATCTTGAAACTTTGCTGCGAAGGCGTCTTGAATTAGCTGTCTAGCTAATGCTGCAGAGCATGGACAAGTTGATGAATAAGTCACATCTAGCGCTAGTTCAATTGAAAATTCTTGGTTAATAAGTGATGCTGTGATGCTAATAGGGTAACTTTTCCATCCCTGTTTTTTACTTAGTAAAGAAGGGCGACGTAAAGGTAGCTCAAAATTGATAACTACTTTAGCTGCATCACTGATGTCTTGGTGGGTTGTAATAAACTCATCCAAGAGTTGCTTGAGTGTTATAGGCGATAATGCTTGTTCGCAAGAAAGCGTATCTAAAGCTAAAAACAAGCGAGACATATGTATGCCTTTTGCATCTTCTTTGTGCAGGTTTACAAATGCATCTGCTTTTGCCGTGACAGCTTGCTCTGGTAAGCCTTTAGTTGCAAGCATTAAAGGTAGCTCTATGTTACCCATTCCTACCCAATCTAGTTTGCCTGTTTGAAGTGCATCCGCTGAATGAGCAATATCTGGCATTGTAGTCTGCATGTTAACCCTCTGTATCGCGACAATTTCGAGTCGTGCATATTACACTATTTGACTGGGTAATGCGTATAAGTTCGCATTACCAATTAATCAGTTTCTCACTAATTGTTAAGAAGTTTATACGTCTATTGCACAAATTTGGATTTTAATCTCTTTGGGATTAGACAGTTGCTTGCGTATAATAAGTTAGTTACCGGAGCAATTTAACGAATATGATAGACTCTTCATTTGGATCATGGCTAAAAGTTCTTGCCAATGTGATTAATAAATATGGTGAAAAACAAGCAGGTTTTTTGTGTTATGGCCTGATCCTTCTCGCCTCTTTAATTTTGTCTTGTATGTTCTATTATGTAGCGCTTGGCGAAATTATGATTGTAGACGTGTTATCAGTGCTTTTTTTTGCTGCTGTTACTTCGCCTGCTTTATTAGTCATTTGTATTCAGTCATTGAAAGAGTTAGAGGCGTCTCGCGCCTATCTTGATACCGCGACTCAACAAGAGAAGCTACTGAACCAGAGTTTAAAAGACAACATCACTCGCCTAAATACAGAAATAGATGAACGTAAGATTGCTTTGCATGCGAAACACAGAGCAATAGAAGAATTACGTCGTGAAATTGCAGAGCGCAAAAAAACACAACAAGAACTCGCCCAACAAAGCATGTTATTACGCTCAATTGTAGATTCCTCTCCCGATTTATTTTATTACCGTGATGAGCAAGGTGTTTTTGCCGGTTGTAATAAGATGTTTGAAAAAGTCATGGGCAAAAATAGCAATGAGCTTATTGGGCAGAGTGTTTTTGATATCTACCCTGAGCGCTATATCCCAGAGGTATTAAAAACTGACGAGCAGGTAGCAAAAACACATCAAGCAATAACCCTGGATGTTGAATACCCAGTGAATAATGAGAATCGCTGGTTTGAAATGCGTAAGTTGCCATTTATTAATGAGCAGGGTGAATATATTGGTCTGCTGGCATTTGGACGTGATATTACATCCCGTAAAGAAGCTGAGCAGGCACTAGAAACTGCTTATAAAGATAAAGGTAAGTTCATTGCTACGCTCAGCCATGAACTGCGAACACCGCTTAATGGCATCGTAGGTCTAACGCGTATGATGCTAGATACAGAGTTGAGTAAACAACAAAAGAGCTGGTGTAATACTATTTTTTCGAGTGCAGAAACGCTTGGAAATATTTTTAACGACATTATAGATCTCGATAAAATCGACAGGGAACAATTGGATATTGCCGCTGATAGCATTAATGTCTCTGATTTTATTAATGATGTGGTCAATTTTGCAGGGCTTATTGCAGAGCAAAAGGGGCTAGAATTTAATATTAATAGACAAGGTATTCTAGATGTTTATGCTTTGCTTGATCCCACCCGTTTGAGACAAGTGTTATGGAACTTAATAAATAACGCGGTCAAGTTTACGCATCGAGGTAGTGTCACTTTAGATTGTAAGCGTGAAAATCGTGACGGTGAAGTGTGGCTGGTTATGAGTATAACCGATACAGGTTCTGGTATCGCACAAGATCAACTCTCTAAAATTTTTGAAATGTACTACAAGGCGCCAAGTGCAAATGGGTCAAATGCGATTGGTTCAGGTATAGGTTTAGCTGTTACTAAGGCACTTGTAGATGCTATGCAAGGCAATATTCAAGTAAGCAGTATTGTTGGCCAAGGCAGTCGTTTTGATGTTGAGATCCCTTTATCGCTCACTGCAGCACCTAAAGAGCAGAGCTATGCAGGACGCAGCCTTTATATTTTGTTAGTTGAAGATGTGCCTCTCAATGCTGAAATCGCAACAAATTTACTTGAGCAGCGAGGTCATGAGGTAATTTGGGCTGAAACAGGTGAAGATGCGTTGTCGTTTGTAGCAACCGAAGATGACTTAGATTTAGTATTACTTGATATGCAATTACCAGATATAAACGGTGATGAAATAGCCCGTGAAATTAGAACTGATAGCCATTTTGATAAACTACCAATTGTCGCGCTGACTGCAAATGTTCGCAGTGCAGAAGAAGAGCTTGAAGGGATCAGTATTCAAGGTGCATTAGCTAAACCAATCAATACAATTAAACTAGATAAGATGTTGGCCGAATTGTTTGGTATCAATGCGCGAGTAACTAAACCAAAGAATGAAAAACCTAAAGCCAACTGTACTGATAAACAAGCGCAATATTCTCTTTTAGAAATGGAAACCATATGTGACTTTATTGATTCTATGGGAGTTGAAGCATTTAAACGCAGCTCTGACTTATTTGCTAAGTTAAGCCCTAAATATTGTGAAGAACTGCAAGAGGCAATCAATGAAAATGATTATGCAGAATATAGCTCTGTCGCCCATAAACTTAAAGGTGCATCAGGTTCAGTGGGTTTAAAAGAAGTTCAATTGCATGCTAAAAAGATGGAAAAAGAAGTATCTGAAGCAGAGCCTGACATTGCACAGGCTTGGTTAAATGAACTGTATAGTTTGCTTGATGCTGGGCAAGTTGAGCTTAAAACGGTTGTTGATAGCTGGGGTGAATAAATATTATCAGCAAGTTTAGGAGTTATTATTCAGCTATGGTTATTAATTAAACTGGAATATAGCTGCTGTTATAGCGAATTATAGATATTAAAAAAGGGCCTATAAGCCCTTTTTTCACAAATATGAACTATGGATTGTTAGCTATCAATTTTTCCGATGAAGCGATAACCTTCACCATGAATTGTACTAATAAGCTCAGACGTATTGTTGTCACTTTCAAAGTGTTTACGAATACGGCGAATAGTAACATCAACTGTTCTGTCGTTTGCACGAAGCTCACGACCAGTCATATGTTTGATTAACTGTTCACGACTAAAAATACGACCTGGTGAGTCAAGCATTAAACGTAATGCGCGGTATTCGCCTTTAGGAAGGCGCTTAGCTTCACCAGCTGGTGATGTTAAACAGCGACTGTTTTCGTCTAATTCCCAGCCATTGAAGGTAATCACACCGCTACTTTCAATTGCTGAATCTTCAGGAGTATTACCTGTACGCGTGATTAAGTTACGAGCACGGATTGTAAGTTCTCTTGGGTTAAATGGTTTAGTGATGTAATCATCAGCACCGATTTCTAAACCAAGAATACGATCGACATCGTTGTCACGGCCAGTCAGGAAGATTAGACCAACGTTTTTCTTTTGACGAAGTTCACGCGCTAAGATCAAGCCATTCTTACCAGGTAAGTTAATATCCATAATTACCAGGTTGACATCATCATGAGTCGTTAGCTTGTCGTGCATATCATCGCCATCAATGGCTTCAATTACTTTGTAACCTTCTGCCTCAAATAAACTAACGAGGTTCAAGCGAGTTACGTCTTCATCCTCAACAATCAGAATGACTGGCGTTTGCATTATCATTTAACCTTTTAGGAATATATTATTTACATTTTATTCGGTACAAGATAAAAAAACCGAATAATCACGATTATAGGAGTATATTAAAATGTTAACAAGTAAAATCAGTTAGGATGAAACTTTGCAACGGCAAGTAGCCGAGATAGTACTTTGAAGTTGTGTTTCGCGATCTGTTGTCTGTTTATATACAGTCTGATTTTATTGCCTTCTTGAACAAGAGATGCCATACCATCATTATTTAAAAAGCTTAGGTTATCACTAACCAATAACATATCTAAAGGCATGCTCTTATCATAAGCGGGAAGTATATCATCGCCTATGGCTCCATCAAAGTATGTGATTTCACATTGCTTAGAAAGTTCCATAATTGTTGTGTTTTTTTCTACTATTTTAATATTTATCGGAATGTTTTTTATTTTTAGAGCTTTATTTTTATTCAAAATTGCACCCGGGCCACGCTTTAAATCATAAAAGCAGAATCTAACACCTGACTCGTTGAGAGAAGGGAACTCTATAAATTTTGCCATTCGATATAAAAATGCCGATCTAATTTGCTCTGGTGTTTTAGCCAAAGCTGGTAATGAGCAAAGAGATAGGCATAAGGCTAGCCAAAGCTTCATGACGTCAGCTCACCTAAAGGTAACGAAATTACAAACCGTGAGCCGTCTGTATAGTCTTCATCTAATGTAATTGAGCCATCTAATGCTTGGGTTACAAGGTTGTAAACAAGATGCATGCCTAAGCCGCTTCCCCCTTCACCTCGCTTGGTGGTTACAAATGGGTCGAAAATACGCTTCCTAATTGAGACAGGCACACCTGAACCATTATCGCTGTATGTTAACTCCAAGTTTCTGGAATTTGTTTGAGCTTCAATTTTGATGTTGTTATTTGCGCCTTCTTCAAAACCGTGAATTAAAGAGTTAGAAATAAGCTGCTCGAATATTTGTTGTAGTGGACCTGCTTTGCTCGAAATAGTTAGGTTATCAGGTAGGCTAAGTTCTATATCTGGAGACTTCAGTGATATTTCGGCATTCATTGCCATTAAGATATTATTTAATAATGACTTAACGTTAACGTCAGCACTAATCTCTGTATCTTGACTCACAGCTACGCGTTTAAAGTTAGAAATAAGATCTGCAGCACGGTTTAAGTTTCTATAAATGAGGTCAAGGTTTTCAACCCCATCATTAATAAACCTTTCTAGTTGTTTAGAAGTTAGTGTCTTTTGTTCAAATGCTGCTTGTATATCAGCAAGCTTATCTCTTAAAAGAGTTGAGCCAGTTACACCAAGACCGATTGGCGTATTAACTTCATGAGCAACTCCGGCTACCATCTGACCCAGCGATGCCATTTTTTCACTTTCAACAATTTGATTCTGATATTGGTGCATTCGCTCTAACGTATTGAGCAATTCTTGATTTGCTTCACGCAGTGCAATGGTTCTTTGATTAACTTTTTCTTCTAAGCTTTGGTTTAGTTGATTGATTTCCTGTTTATCAGCTTCATGACGTTCAATCTGGTTCTGTGTACGAGAAAGCATGATATTGAGATTATTTGACAGAGTATTTAACTCTTCAATATAACTGCTTGATGCACGGGTATTGTAGTTATGGTTTTTTGATACGTCTTGCAATAGTAAAGATAGGTCTTCAATGGGAGTGGCAATTCGTTTTTGAATGCTACGAGCAACTAATAATACCAATAGTAAAACGATCAACGTAAGCAGTATATCTACAAGGATTTTGTTATTTATATATTTATTAAGGCGTTCAAGAGAGCCTCTAATATACACATAGCCTTCAATTTTTCCTTCATACTCTACAGATTTTATTAACTCGATATAATTGTCAGTAATACGGGGCTGTTTTAGTTCTTCAATACTCCCAACTTTCAAAGGTACAGGTGGTGTTTTACTGGCGTTATAGCTAGTAAAAAAAACGGGCTTTTTAGTGACGTCGTCTATGTCATAAATATGTATGTTTTTAACAAGTTCAACTTTACTGAATGACTTTAAGCGTTTCTCTTCAGTTTTTCTATCTTCAAAAATCAGCGTGATTTGCGCATTGAAAGCAATGATATCGGCTATCATATCAAGCTTATTAATAATCAACTGCTTTTGTTCTTTAACGTCAAGGTAGGTAGAAATAGAAATTGATAGCGATAAGCAAAGCGCAGTGACAAGCATAACTGCACTGATCAATACCTTTCTTATACTTGTTTTTGTTATTTGTTTAGCCATTACCTAGCCTTTGCAACCTACATGCTTATCATTAAGCCAGTTATAGTAGATATAACTCTCAAATTTTTGAAAAATTTACAAAAATAAAACGTTATTTATAAATCTAATAAACTTAGTGTAGCAAAGGGAAAAAATAAAAATAACTAAAAATTGCGATGTTGCTTATGCTATTTTTCTCTAAGTTTGAATAAATTCATTCTTTATTCTTAGAAATCCCAGCATTGAGATTCGGGTTTGAAAAATAGTGTCTGAGCAAGTAAGGATATTTAATTTGGGGCCATTCAAAATCTAGTTCTGTTGAATGACCCATAGCTAATAAAACTTAAGATTTTTGAGCGTGGTACACCGCAAATTTGTTATTTTTAGCCAGTGTTTCATAATCACTGAATTGTGCTTCTAAAATCGGTGGATATTTCAAGAAACTATTCGCTACTATGGTGAGCTTGCCTTTGGGTTTTAAGAATTGTTTAGAAAGAGCTAAAAAGTCTTCAGCAATTTGATAATCTGTTGAAATCCCGGTGTGGAATGGCGGGTTACTGATGATTAGATCAAATTGACCAGACACAGCTAGCATGCCATCACTCAAAATCACATTGCCTTCGAGGTTGTTTAGCTTTAGCGTCTGTTCGGTAGCATATACAGCTAACGCGCTGACATCTAAACAGTTCAGTTTCAATTCTGGTGTTTTTAGCCCTAAGTAAGTGGCGATAATGCCTGCACCACAGCCAAAATCTAGCACTTTGCCTTTGTACGGCACGGCAATTTGCTCGAGCAACAGACGAGTACCATCATCCAGTTTACCATGATTGAAAACGCCAGGCACACTTGCTACTTCAAAGCTTTGGTCGTTCACACTAACAGTGAATGTAGTTTGGTAGCTGCTGATATCAAAACGCTCTATTAAAGTTAAATCAGCAAATTCAAACAATACGCAGTGTTTCGCGCTTTCTAATTTATAAAATTCACCTGCAAAAGGTTTAAACTGCTTTTCAGCAGATTTAACGCCCCCTTTGTTGTCTCCAACAATTAATAAACGTGTTTTAGGTGAAGCGATAGCTCGGATATTATCAAGCATCATCAAGGCTTCTGGCTTTGACTTTGGATAGTAATAGATTATTAAATCTAGCTCTTCAAGAACTGGCAAACTATGACCAACATGACTAGTAATGCCTTTGTGTTTTTGTGAGTCTTGATGAGCAGCCACGTTGTAGCTAAAAGCGTGAATATCGCTATTTGGGTTTAATTGCTTTAACTCGCGAAGAAAGCCGTCGCGCATGGTGTTAATCACTAAAATGCGTTCGCCTGTCAGTTCTTCTTCGTTGCGAAGAAGCAATAAACTTGGATTTGCTAATCGACTCATAAATACTCTATTTAAAATCTCTACTTAATTTTGCGCAAAGGCAAAATTGTACCAACCCTGTTCATTAAGAATTACTGAGGATAGGTATTAACCCTATACCATTAAGATAAAAGAGCCATCAGGCTCTTTTAACTAACTAAACATTAATCCTAAAATTAGAATTTACTTTTAGTTGCTACGTTTGAACATTAAGTCCCAAACGCCGTGACCTAGACGATGGCCGCGCTGCTCAAACTTAGTCAGTGGACGATTGTCTGGACGAGGCACATAATCTTGTGTCTCAGAGATATTTTCGTAACCAGGTGCTGCAGTCATTACTTCTAGCATATGCTCTGCGTAGTTTTCCCAGTCAGTAGCCATGTGGAATACGCCGCCAATTTTTAGCTTTTGGCGAAGGCTTTCTACAAACTCTGGCTGCACAATACGGCGCTTGTGGTGGCGCTTCTTGTGCCAAGGATCAGGGAAGAATAACTGCATGGTTGTTAGGCTGCCATCGGCGATGCAATCAGCAAGTACTTCAACAGCATCATGTTCAAATACGCGCAGGTTAGTTAAACCTGCTTCGTCGGCTTCCATTAAGCACGCACCAACACCTGGGCGGTGTACTTCAATACCGATGAAGTTTAAATGCGGCGCATTTTTCGCCATTTCAACTAACGATTTACCCATGCCAAAACCGATTTCAAGTACGACGTCGTTGTCGTTGCCGAATACTTGTGAGAAATCTAGTAAGCCTTGGCTATGCTCTAAGCCCATGCTTGACCAACATTTTTCAATGGCAGCAGCTTGTCCTTTTGTTAAACGGCCTTCGCGCTTTACAAAACTACGGACTTTGCGGATGTATTTACCTTCATTTAGAGCTTCTTCTAAATTGGCTTTACTCGATTCGTTCATAATCAATTCTGTGCTGTAAAAATGGGCGCATATTATCCCTGTTCCACGGCCGAAGTACAATACTTGACTGGATATAAAAGGCCTCTACACTGTGCGCCGAGTAAAGTAATCATAGTCGTGGTGATATGCAGGTTTCAAAACAGCAAGCTAAATGGTTTGCCGAGCAAGTAGTAGAGTGGTACCACCTACATGGTCGTAAGACCTTGCCTTGGCAATTGGGCAAAACGCCTTATAAGGTATGGGTGTCGGAAGTGATGTTACAGCAAACACAAGTTGTTACTGTGATCCCTTATTTTGAGCGTTTTATGGCGCGCTTTCCGACGATTGTCGATTTAGCTGATGCACCAGAAGATGAAGTGTTGCACCATTGGACGGGGTTAGGTTATTACGCCAGAGCACGTAATTTACACAAGACAGCGAAAATTGTGCGTGACCAATATGGGGGTGAGTTTCCTGAAACTTTTGAACAAGTTCTCGATTTACCGGGTATAGGGCGCTCGACCGCTGGGGCGATTTTGTCGCTTTCACTAGGTCAGCCGCATCCGATTTTAGATGGTAATGTAAAGCGTGTCCTAGCTCGATTCTTTATGGTTGAAGGCTGGTATGGGGTTAAAAAAGTAGAAAATTTACTTTGGTCCTTAAGCGATACCATCACGCCAAAAGACAATGTCACTGAATTTAACCAAGCCATGATGGATTTAGGTGCTAGCCTTTGTTCACGCAGTAATTTTAATTGTGAAGCGTGCCCGTTAATGAGTCAGTGCCAAGCCTATGCAAACAACCAAGTTAAAGTTTTCCCTAACTCTAAACCGAAGAAAGAAAAGCCAAAAAAGCAGGCGTATCATTTGATAATTAACGCAGATAATAAGGTGCTTATGGAAAAGCGCCCAAGTTCGGGCATTTGGGGCGGTTTGTTTGGCTTCTTTGAATTTGAGTCATTACAAGACGTTGAGACTTTTATTGCTCAGCAGGGGCTTAAAGGAAAAGTACAATCTCTAGAATCGTTTGTGCATATTTTTACTCACTTTGAACTGACGATACATCCGCAAATTTTAAAGCTAGATACAATTGCTGATTGTGTTCATGATAATCAGCTTATCTGGTTTGACTTAGCAGAGCATCCAGAAGTTGGGCTTGCAGCTCCAACGAAAAAGTTAGTTAAACTCCTAGGCACAATGGGGTAGACTAACGTCATTAATCGAGCATTTAATTAGGTGATGAACTATGGCACGCACAGTGTTTTGTCAGAAATTACAAAAAGAGGCTGAAGGCCTTGCTTTTCAACTTTACCCTGGTGAAGTGGGTGAAAAGATTTTCAATAATATCTCTAAAGAAGCTTGGCAACAGTGGCAGCATAAGCAAACTATGCTGATCAATGAAAAGCACCTAAACATGATGGACCCAGATCACCGTCAGTTGCTAGAAGAGCAAATGGTCGGTTTCTTATTTGAGGGTAAAGAAGTAGAAATCGAAGGTTATCGTCCACCTGAGAAATAATCTTCTTAATCTTAATTTTTATCTAAATTAAAAAAGCCCCGCAAACTTGAGTTTGCGGGGCTTTTATTTGTTTCTTACTTTTCGGTGCTATTTGCGATTAGTGAAGAATACGCGCTCTGATGGTACCTTCAACTGCACTCAGCTCTTTTAGGGCCACTTCAGAATGGTCGGTATCTACATCAATAACGACATAACCAATTTTGTCATCGGTTTGTAGGTACTGAGCAGCAATGTTGATGCCGTGCTGAGCAAATGCTTGGTTAATTTGTGTAAGCACACCCGGGCGGTTGACGTGCACGTGCAATAAGCGGCTACGGTTCGCAAGCTCAGGTAACGATACTTCAGGGAAGTTCACCGCGCTTAGTGTAGAGCCATTATCTGAGTATTTAGCCAGTTTACCCGCGACTTCAATACCAATGTTTTCTTGTGCTTCTTGTGTCGAACCACCTACGTGTGGGGTTAAGATCACGTTATCAAATTCGCGCAGTGGAGAAACAAACTCTTCGTCGTTAGATTTTGGTTCTACCGGGAATACGTCGATTGCAGCACCAGCTAGCTTTTTATCTCTTAGAGATTCTGATAGAGCATCGATATCGACTACCGTACCGCGAGAAGCATTAATTAAAATCGCACCTTGCTTCATCACTTCAAGCTCAGCCATGCCGATAAGGTTTTTAGTCGATGGTGTTTCAGGAACGTGCAAGCTTACAACATCGGCGCGTTGTAAAAGTTGCGTTAGATTTTGAATTTGTTGTGCATTACCTAAAGTGAGTTTGTCTTCAATGTCGTAAAATTCAACTTTCATACCGATATTTTCAGCCATAATACCAAGCTGAGTGCCGATGTGACCGTAACCAATAATACCTAAGGTTTTACCACGGGCTTCATAAGAGCCAATTGCTGATTTGAACCACTCACCACGGTGAGCCATGGCGTTACGCTGTGGAATGCCACGAAGTAATAAAAGAATTTCACCTAGTACGAGCTCTGCAACTGAACGTGTATTTGAGAATGGTGCGTTAAATACCGCAATACCACGCTCTTTAGTCGCTTGTAAGTCAACTTGGTTTGTACCAATACAAAAGCAGCCTACCGCAACCAGTTTTTCTGCTGCATCAATAACGCGTTGATTTAAGTGAGTACGCGAGCGAATACCCACAAAATGAACGTCTGAAATACGTTCGATGAGTTCATCTTCAGGTAAGGAAGTCTTAACATAATCAATGTTGCTATACCCATTGCGCTTTAGGGTTTCAACTGCGCTTTGGTGTACGCCCTCTAACAACAGTATTTTGATCTTTTCTTTTGCTAAAGAAACCTTACTCATGACTCATTCCTATTTTACAATTTTAGGACCTTCTGGTGTCCCTGTGATAACGATGTCTGCGCCGCGCTCAGCAAATAAGCCGTTAGTAACTACGCCGACGATTTGGTTAATTTGTTGTTCAAGCTGCTTTGCATCGTTGATCTCTAAACCGTGCACATCCAAGATCACATTACCGTTGTCAGTGATCACGCCCTGACGGTAAACCGGATCGCCACCAAGTTTAAGAAGTTCTCTTGCCACATAACTACGTGCCATAGGGATCACTTCAACTGGAAGTGGGAATGCACCCAAAGTCTCTACATGCTTAGTGTTATCAACAATACAAATAAATTTATCAGCTACTGCCGCTACGATTTTTTCACGGGTTAATGCTGCGCCACCGCCTTTGATCATGTCATTACGTACATTGATCTCATCAGCGCCGTCAACATACACGTCTAGCTTAGCTACATCGTTTAACTCGTAAACTTCAATGCCTAGTGCTTTTAACTTTTCAGTAGAAGCTTCTGAGCTAGATACTGCGCCTTTAATGTCATCTTTAATGCTGCCTAACGCATCAATAAAATGATTTACCGTAGAGCCTGTGCCAACACCTACAATAGTGCCTTCTTCTACAAACTCTAGTGCAGCCCACGCCGCTGCTTTTTTCATTTCGTCTTGAGTCATTTCAGTTCCAAGGTTGTTGTCAAAAGTTGTCAATGCAAGTATACCGAAATCGTAGGCAAAATGACGTGTTTTAAGTGTTCATCTTTGAAGTTTTACCACTGGTAAAACTTCGTCGGTGTTAAAATCTGCTGTAAAGGCACATCCCATGCTTCTATTGGTAAGCTTTCTACTTTCTGACAATCGTGGGCAAGACCAATTAACTTAGGCTTTTCACGTTGTTCAGCATAGTGCTTGGCCAATGTTCTATCGTAGTAGCCACCACCCATTCCAAGTCGATTACCTTGCTCATCAAATGCAACTAAGGGCATTAGCAAAATATCTAATTCTGGAAGCGGGCAAATTTGGCTGCAATTCAGCTTAGGTTCCAAGATAGCATAGCGATTCGCCACCATGGGTGAGTTTTCTTCATATTGCTGAAATAGCAATGAGGCGCCGTTGAAAGGGTGAATTATAGGTAGGTAAACTTGATGTTTTTTAACTCTAAGCTCTTGAATTAGCTTGTTTGTGTTGAGTTCGCCATCATTGCTTAGATAAAGCCCTGTTTTGGCCTTTTCAGGGAGTTTTATGTGTTGAAAAAAATTAATAGTTAAGTTTTCTTCGGCTTGGTTTTGAAATGATGGAGTTAGGTTTCTTCTAGCTTCGCGCACTTTTTTTCTGATTTCAGTGCGCGATATTTTTGAATTGTGAATTTTACTCATGTTAAAAAGCGACTAGTTCAGGGAAAGCAAGTGCGATAGCTAATATGATCAACAGAACTATGAGTACAATGCCAAGACCATATTGCACTTTTTTACTGCGTTTAGGGGGGGGATCAAGCTCAAGTTCATCAAAAAGGTCGTCTTCTTGCCAATCATCTTCAACTTTATTTTCTTTCACGATCTCTTGTGAAGGTAAACGTTGCTCTAATTCTTCTAAGCGTTCTTCGATTCGAATAAGGCTAGAAGTAATGTAATCAAGCGCTTCTAGAATGCGCTCATCTTTAGAGTTTTGAATTGAGCTGGCGTTATTTGCATTGCTCTCAGCTGATTGCAGCTTGGCATGTAAACCAAAGCTGGCCAATAACTTTACTTGTTTTAGGCATTTTGCTTTTTCGCTGGGGGCAAATAAAGATTTGCCTTGCGTGAACGCGGTGATTTTTTGCGGCGTTGTTTTAAGTTTTAAGCTGAGCTGCTCGATGACGGCTGATTCACTCACGCTGCTATCGAAGCCGGCAAATACAACACGGTATTTGTCAGTCATGGAAAAACATCCTTAAATTCGCTAATGCTTCGAGTATACCCAAATTTTAAAGACATGCGAATGAAGGAGGGGCTTTATAATGGCCTTATATGCAAGATATAAGGCCATGATATAAGTTTTTAGTACTTAGCTGATTTGCCATTCGGTAGGGCGTTTTGAATAAATTCACGTAAGTCTTGATTCGATTGTTCTAAATCAGCACGACGTAAATACATCATATG
Organism: Pseudoalteromonas phenolica; assembly: GCF_005886345.1. Taxonomy (GTDB): domain Bacteria; phylum Pseudomonadota; class Gammaproteobacteria; order Enterobacterales; family Alteromonadaceae; genus Pseudoalteromonas; species Pseudoalteromonas phenolica_A. Next base: position 106,173 of record NZ_PNEC01000008.1, on the reverse strand, counting down.
ACCTGAGCGATAACCTTTAAAGCTTAAACGGTCGCGCATTTTTGCACTTGGGTCGAGTTGCCACATTGTATATTTTGCATCGAAATAATTGGTTGCACCGTCATAGTATCCCGCTTGCACTAACACATTAAGGTAAGGGTTTTGCGCCATGGCTAAACGTAGTTGCTCGCCGGTGTTGTTGTTTGTTCGATCCCATGGATGAACCGAGCCAAACATATTGTATTTAATGTCGGTTTTGTAGTTTAACTCTTCACGTAGATAGTAATTAATAGCTGGCGTGAAAGAGTGTAGCCATGAGGTAAGCTCAGGCCAATAATCAGGGCGACTGCCAGCATCGCGTTTATCAATACCTAAATAACGAGAGTCTAAACGGCCAAGTGTTTGACCTCTGTCTCTTAGCAGCTCTTTCCAAAAAGCGCTGGTCGGAATATCTAAATTGTTCTGAGCGACAAAGGTTTCTGATAAACCACTGAACTTAGCAACTTGCTTAATTGTTTGTTGCTTTTCAGCATCGCTGATAAATGCACCTTTTGCCAATGCTGGTAGGTATTGGTTAATGGTGTAAGTTTCAACTTCGTCTAATACATCTAATAAGTCTTTATTTTGTAGCTCCGATGCTAAAGCTTTGTGGTACCAAGCCGCCGCCGCATAGTAAGGTAAGCGATTTGCAGCCTTTACTGGGCCTTGGCGTTTAATGCCAATGTCGGTAGGTGAAACCAATACCACGCCATTTAAGTACATCCATTGGCTGTTTTGTAGTTCGTGAGCAAGACCTGATACACGTGTAGTGCCATAGCTTTCACCAATTAAAAATTTAGGCGATAAAAAGCGGTTGTTGCGATTTACAAAAGTGTTTAGCCATTCAGCGAGGTATTTGATATCAGCATTAACACCAAAGAAACGCTTCTTCTGCTCTGCCTTACTAGGCATTTTTCCATCTTTGTTTGGTAAAACTCGCGAATAGCCAGTATTAACTGGGTTTACGAAAACAATGTCAGCGACGTCTAAAACTGAGTAAGGGTTGGTTTGTACACCGTACGGTTGAACCGGGTAACCTTCAGTATCGATATTTAAAGTTTTAGGGCCAGTGTAAGCAATATGCATCCACACTGACGCAGAGCCAGGACCACCATTAAAGGAGATTAGTAGTGGGCGCTTACTTAAGTCTTTAACATCGGTTTTTTTGTAATAGGTGTAATGTAAAGTGGCGATCGGGTGACCTTCCTCATCCCATACTGGCTGAGTCCCTGTGGTCGCAGTGTAATTAATTCTCTCACCAAGAATTTTAGTTTTATGTTTTGTGACAACTTGGTTGTCTATGTCGATTTGGCGGTTATGTTCACTTGCATTAACCGCTTGGCCGATCAGCAATGCTGCACTGATGATGATGTATTTTAGTTTCATTTTTTGATGTCCTCCGAAACTAAATAATGTTCTGCTCTTATTGAATATGCAAAGTTTATGAGTCCAAGTAAGGGCAAATTGAGATGGGTGTAAAAGTGATTGAAATTTATGCACCAGCTCAGTTCAATTTGCATAACTACGCACTTAATTGGTGCATTTTATCTAATTTTAAATGTTCTTAAATTGTTAACTTTATGTATTTTTTAAAGTTTTAATTTTGGTATAGAGCTTGATTATTCATTGCCAACATAACGCATCACAATGTCGAAGGGGGCAATATGAAAATGATCAGCGCTATCATCAAGCCATTCAAACTTGATGAAGTCAGAGAAGCATTATCGGAGCTGGGTGTAGAAGGTATGACAGTTGTTGACGTAAAGGGTTTTGGTCGTCAACGCGGTCACACCGAGCTTTACCGAGGTGCTGAATATCAAGTTGATTTTATTCCAAAAATCAAAGTTGAAATCGCAACACAAAGCGAAAATGCAGAGCGTATTGTTAACACCTTAAGCGAAGTGGCTCGCACCGGCAAAATCGGTGACGGTAAGATTTTTGTGTATGACCTAGACCAAATTGTACGTATCCGTACTGGTGAATTCGACGAAGAAGCGATTTAGGAGCAATAACAATGGAAAACAGCATTATAGAACTCAAGTTCTCTTTAAATACTTTTTACTTTTTAATATCAGGCGTATTGGTTATGTGGATGGCAGCGGGCTTTGCCATGCTTGAAGCGGGTTTGGTTCGCTCAAAAAACACCACTGAAATCCTAACAAAAAACATCGCGCTCTATGCCATTGCTTGTACAATGTTTTTGCTGGTGGGTTACAACATTATGTACGTTGACAATACCGCTGGTGGCATAGTGCCGAACTTTGGCGCGCTTATCGGGAGTGCTGCAGATGATGCAACCCATGCATTAGAAGCTGACTTTTTCTTCCAAGTTGTCTTTGTGGCAACTGCAATGTCAATAGTGTCAGGCGCTGTCGCTGAGCGAATGAAACTTTGGGCTTTCTTGGTATTCACCGTCGTTTTAACTGGTTTAATTTACCCAGTTGAAGGCTTCTGGACTTGGGGCGGTGGTTTCTTATCAGAAATGGGCTTTGTAGACTTTGCAGGTTCAGCGATTGTACATGGTGCAGGTGCAGCAGCGGCATTAGCGGGTGTATTACTGCTAGGAGCTCGTAAAGGTAAGTATGGTAAGAACGGTGAAGTTTACCCAATTCCAGGTTCAAATATGCCACTTGCAACACTAGGTACATTTATCTTATGGATGGGTTGGTTTGGTTTTAATGGCGGTTCGCAATTATTCATTGCTGATAAAGCAAATGCGGTGGCAGTCAGCCAAATTCTAGTAAATACTAACGCAGCTGCGGCAGCAGGTGCGATATCAGCATTACTAGTATGTAAATTACTTTGGGGCAAAGCAGACCTAACTATGATTTTAAATGGTGCATTAGCTGGTCTAGTTGTGATAACTGCTGAACCAGCTTCGCCATCACCTACACTGGCGGTACTACTTGGTGCACTAGGTGGTTCACTGGTGGTTTTCAGCATTGTTTTCCTTGATAAGGCTAAGATTGATGATCCAGTAGGTGCGATTTCTGTGCACGGTACCTGTGGCGCTTTAGGCATTATGTTAGTACCACTCTCAAATGGCGATGCGAACTTTGTGACACAGTTAATTGGTTTAGTCAGTATCTTTGCTTTCGTATTCATCGCTTCTTACATTGTATGGGCCGTCTTAAAGTCAACAATGGGCATTCGAGTTGGTGAAGAAGAAGAGTTATCAGGTATGGACCAGCACGACTGTGGTGTTGATGCTTACCCTGAGTTTGTTACGGTTCGCGGTCAATAGTTGTCAAAGTTTCAATTTGCACGTAGTGGGTGAAGAACAAATATCAGAAGTATCGAGTTAAGATTAACTGAGTGGTGTTCATGTGATGAGAGTTACCCACTACGTGCATTTTGAATACTAAATGATATCAAGCCTAACTTAGCAATGAGTTAGGCTTTCAGCTGTGATTAATCTAAGGTAATCTATGTTGAATTAACTGGCATTAATCATTCGTGAACTCAGGCATGGCCGAAAAAAAGACTCCTACCTCAAAATCGTCTACAAAAAAAGCAACACCGAAAAAAAGCGCTGCGCCAAAATCGAAAAGCACAAAAAAAACAACGAATAAAACCACAAAACAGTCAAAAGGCAGATTTGCCCAAATTAGACAAAGAACCTTGCTAGGACTTTGGCGTTTATTTTGGAAAGGCAGTATTGCTGTTATCGCGGTGTTAGCCTTTTATGTGATTTATCTTGATGCCAAAGTGACTAAGCAATTTGAAGGGAATAAATGGCAGTTGCCAGTACAGGTTTATGCCCGCACTATGGATTTTCGACCTGATCAATATTTATCAGAAAAAGAAGTGCTTTGGGAGTTAAAGCGCTTAAATTATTCAGAAGTAAATCAGCTTAGCCGCACAGGCCAGTATGTGATTGAAGGGCGAACTATCCGTATCTATCGACGCGCTTTTGAGTTTTATGATGGCGTTGAACAAGGCAAAGTATTTACCTTAAATTTTGCCGGTAAAAAATTAGCCAGCATAGTCAATGAGTCTGGTCGTCGTGTGCCAAAAGCTCGATTAGAGCCCGTACAGATTGCTCGTATTGGCAATGACTCAAAGCAAGACAGAGAGTTTGTACCACTCGATAAATTCCCCACGATATTAAAAGATGCGTTATTGGTTGTGGAAGATAGAAACTTCTATGAACATCATGGTGTATCTGTCATGTCTATTCTTAGAGCGCTTTATACCAATATTAAAGCAGGAAGAACGGTACAGGGTGGTAGTACTCTGACTCAGCAGTTAGCAAAAAACTTTTACCTAACTCGTGAACGTACCTTAACACGTAAGATCAATGAAGCCTTGATAGCGATGATCTTAGACTTCAGATATAGTAAAGATGCCATTTTAGAAGCCTATTTAAACGAGGTGTACTTAGGGCAGGCATATAATCAAGGTGTGCATGGTATGGGACTGGCGGCAGAGTTTTACTTTGCAAAGCCTGTCGATGAGCTTGAATTTGACCAAATTGCATTATTAGTCGCGATGGTCAAAGGGCCTTCTTATTACAACCCGAGACGTTATCCTGAACGTGTCCAAGAACGTCGTGATCTGGTACTTAGACTGCTAGCTGAAAATGGTTACTTAAGCACTAATGAATATCGTCAGTCATTAGAGCGACCGATAAAAGTTGAGCCACTTAACCGTAATCGCCAGCAAAGTTACCCCGGCTATCTTGAGTTGGTAAATCGAGAGCTAAAAGAATTGCTACCTGATAAGCAAGTGATTAATGCTGGTGTGAGGATATTTACCTATTTCGATTTGCAGAAACAAACGGCTATGGAGGAGTCTATTCGCAAAGGGCTGCCATATTTAGAGCGCAAATATAAAACAGAAAAGCTTGAAACAGCGATGCTTTCAGTCAATCTTGAAAAAGCGGGGGTATCTGCTTTGGTAGCTGGTCGAGATATGCGCTTTAGTGGTTTAAACCGCGCACTCGATACCAAACGACAAGTGGGATCGCTCGTCAAGCCTGCAATATATCTTTCGGCCTTTGAACAAAACACGCATAGTCTCGGCACCTTGTTAGAAGATGGGCCGCTAGAGGTCAAAGATAGCTCAGGGGATGTATGGACCCCTGAAAACTTCGATCATAAATTTAGAGGCAAAATGCCTTTGTATGAAGCATTCAGTAAAAGTATTAATATTCCGGCGGTAAACCTAGGATTAGATATTGGCGTGCATAAAGTCGCTGAAACCCTAAATGAATTAGGTATTCAGCAGCAGGTTGAACAATACCCTTCGTTACTTCTTGGCGCTCTAGAGCTTTCTTCATTCGATGTGGCACAGATGTATAGCACTATTGCTAGACAGGGCCGTTATCAGCCGTTAACCAGTATTGCAGCTATGACTAACTCTGTTGGGCGAGTATTGTATGAACATCGCACGCGTTCAGAGCAACGCTTTGCTGAAGAGTCGATTTATATGACCAATTATGGTTTAAAACGAGTGACTAAAGACGGCACTGCGAAACGTATTAATCTGCATTTCCCGTCTATTCAGCTAGCAGGAAAAACAGGTACCAGTAATGATTTAAGAGATAGTTGGTTTGCAGGCTTTGATCATAATACCGTTACAGTGGCTTGGCTAGGGCGTGATGATAACAAACCAACTGGGTTAACAGGCTCAAGTGGTGCATTGGAGTTGTATATTCGCTATTTGAAACCGCTGAATCCACAGGCCATTGCAGATCAAAGACCTGACGGTTTGCGCTGGGCGTTTGTGAACCCGAAAACAGGGCGCCAAGCTGCACCTAGTTGCGGTAAAGTTATTCAACTACCTATCCGTCGAGAGCAATTTAACCCTGCACCAACCTGCTTATAGTTTAAATTGCTTTATCGCTCCCTCAAGTTGCGTGCTCATGGCTGATAATGTATGAGCATCATCTTGAGTTGCTATTGCAGACTCTAGAGTGTGCTGTGCTACATCATTAATCGCAGTAGCATCACTAAGAGCTTGTTGTGTAGAGACTGATTGTTGTTGAACTAGTTGGCCAATGTGCTGGCCTTGGTTATCAATATCAATCATGCTGCTTTGCGCTTCTTGTAACACCTGATTAGTTTTTTCTGCTGCAAGCACGCCTTGTTCCATTTGCTCAACACTGCGGCGCATTTTATCTTGAGTAGTGTGTGAAGCCTGTTGAAGTGCATTAATGATGGTGTGAATCTCTTCAGTTTGCTGTTGAGTACGCTTGGCTAAAGTGCGGACCTCATCGGCAACCACAGCAAAGCCTCGACCTTGTTCACCTGCTCGAGCAGCCTCAATAGCAGCATTAAGCGCGAGTAAATTGGTTTGTTCGGCTATTTCACTGATTGCGACACTGACCTTACTAATATCTTGGCTATCTTGTGCCAGCTTATCAAGTGCTTGTCGACTTTCTTCAAACTCTTGTTGCAACATAGTCATATGTTTAGCAAGTTCAGTTGTGTTTTCACTGCCTTGTTTGACATGCTCGGCTGCTTTACTTGCTAATTTAGTCGCTTCTTGTGAAGAGTGTTCGACAGCGTTTGCGGCTTCGGTCATGTTTTCTAACGCAAATACGATAGTACTTATTTTTTGCTGTTGCTGGCTGACGTCTTCACGGGTACTTTGGCTGATTTCATTGAGTTTGCTGGTGGCATTTTGTAGGTTGCCACTGGTACTTTTTACATCCCCTAAAAGATTGACCATAGCATCAAGTACTTGATTGTATTGGTAAGCAATAATACTCATCTCGTCATTACCAATCGCCGTTGCTTTGGCGCTTAAATCACCTTGTGCAGCTTTGCTTGCGTTGTATTCAAATGCGCGAATATTGTCTACCACAGCAAAGTAAAAGCCGAACATAAGGTAACTCGCTAGCAGCAGTGACACAATCGCTGCAAGCACGACACTGTTTCTGAGCATTTGTTGAGACGATAGACGTTCGTTTAGTAATGTTTTTAAAAGTGGTGTTGCCGTATTGATGAGCATACTCACTTGTTCAAGCGTATCGCTTTTTAAATTATTGAATTGGCTCTGTGATAATTCTAATTCATCAGGGTCAAGTAAGTTGTTTTGAATACTGTTTTTAAAAGCCTGTACGGATCGTGTCACTTTATCTAGTTGCTGTGATAGCGCTGATTTTACAGCTTGATTATCTGTGATAGCCACAGCCAGTTTACCTTCTAAACGTTCAGCGTAACTGGGTAATGATTTATTGTAATTCGAGAGTGCAATAAAGGTGTCTGGGGTAAATGAACCCGCTTGGATCACCAATAATGCTTGCTCAGAAGTGAGATTTATTTGTTCGATCAAGCTCGGAACAGACTCAACCAAAGAGCGATTTATATAAGAGCGTGCAATATCGCCATCAATGGCAAGTTTTGATTGAATAGAGACTTGTTCGAGCGCGTGTTGTTGCACGCTATCTGTGATAATAAAGCCGTTGCTTCTGGCTAACTGACGATTTGCCTGCTTATTTTCAGACATAACATTTTGTAAAAGCGTTGGGTAGAGCGCTAAACCACTTTGTTGCTGCTGTGTGAGTGCAATATTTTGGCTGAGAATAGAGCTTAAGAAGAATAAGCTGACACTAAGAGGAACAAGTAAAATACCAAAAATTAGACTTATTTTGCTTTTGTATTTCAAATTGGCCATTAAAGAAATAGCGGGTGAGAAAAGCGTTTTTGATCCTTGCATGAGCGTCACTTGTTAATTGTGTGTATTAGATAGACCGAACAACTTTTAATTTTAGTTCAAAATTATTTTTTTCTTTAAAAAACAAAAAAGCCCACAAATGTGGGCTTTTAATTTATTGCTACAAAACTTCTTATAACTTTTTAAATACTTTTGCTGCTGCGGCAATCGTGTCAGCAATATCAGAATCTGTATGCATTGAGCTTACAAAGCCAGCTTCAAAAGCAGAAGGGGCAAGGTAAACACCTTCTTCGAGCATTAAATGGAAAAATTGTTTAAAGCGTTCTAAATCACATTCAGTTGCTTGCTGATAGCTGTTTACAGACTCAGCTGTTGTGAAGAAGAAACCAAACATGCCACCCACATAGTTTGTGGTCAGTGGAATACCCGCTTCATCAGCAGCTTGTTGGAAACCTTCGCACAGTGCTTTGCTTTTCGCTTCAAGCTCTTGGTGTAAATTACCCTGGCTTAATAGCTCAAGGGCTTTTAGACCTGCAGCCATAGCAATAGGGTTACCTGATAAAGTACCAGCTTGATACACAGGACCTACTGGCGCGATGAAATCCATGATTTCTTTTTTCCCACCGAAAGCACCTACTGGCATACCGCCGCCGATGACTTTACCTAAACAGGTTAGATCAGGCTGAATGTTGTAGTAAGCCTGTGCGCCGCCAAGAGCCACACGGAAACCCGTCATTACTTCGTCAAAAATAAGTACTGATTTGTGCTCATCACACACTGCGCGAAGTCCTTCAAGGAAACCTTCAACTGGCGGAATACAGTTCATGTTGCCCGCAACCGGCTCTACGATAATACAAGCAATTTCGTCTTTGTACTCATTGAAGATAGCTTTAACTTGCTCAATATCGTTGAATGCTACCGTTAATGTATGCTTGGCGAAATCTGCAGGAATACCCGGAGAGTTAGGCACACCCATAGTTAAGGCACCAGAACCTGCTTTAACTAATAGTGAATCAGCGTGACCGTGGTAACAGCCTTCAAACTTTAGAATTTTGTCACGGCCTGTGAAACCACGAGCAAGACGAATAGCACTCATTGTTGCTTCAGTTCCAGAGCTTACCATGCGTACTTTTTCGATTGATGGCACTAGTTCTTTTACTTTCTCAGCCATCAATATTTCAGTTTCAGTCGGAGCACCGTAACTAAGGCCGCGCTCAACTGCTTCTAAAACGGCTTGTTTAATTTCTGGATGGTTGTGGCCTAAAATCATAGGACCCCAAGAGCCCACATAATCAATGTATTTTTTATCGTCAGCGTCGTAAGTATAAGGACCTTCAGCATTGGTGATGAATAGCGGCGTGCCACCTACACCATTGAATGCACGCACTGGTGAGTTAACGCCACCAGGAATTGATTCTTGAGCGCGAGAAAATAAATCTTGGCTAATTGTCATGTATATAGTCCTATTTTAACTGTTACGTTTACGGCTGAACCAAGGTACATCTACTTCGTAGTTTTGTACTTGGTTTTCAACGCCTAAAGTTAACGCGAATAACGCCATGCGGATCAATACGCCATTTTGTACCTGGCGGAAGATTGCTAAATTGTCGTTATTGTTTAAATCATTGTCTAGCTCGTTCGCATCACTGCGGCTATCGCGAGGCAGTGGATGCATAAGCACAGAAGTAGGTTTACAGTGCGCATTATAAATAGCTTGGCTGATTCTAAAGCCACCACGGTATTTGTTGGCTTCTTCTTGGGACGGGAAGCGCTCTTCTTGAATGCGTGTTTGATAAACGATATCAGCGGCTAGGTTACCTTCCATCTTAGAAACAAGTTCGATTTGATGCCCTGCGTTCGATACAGTATCAAGAATATAGTCTGGCATTTGTAAGCCATCAGGTGCAACCATAGTAAATTTTACATCTTTATAGTGGCACAGCAGCTTTGATAAAGAGTGCACGGTACGACCATATTTTAAGTCGCCTACCAGCGCAATGTGCATGCCATCGATGCCACGCTCAAAGCGGTGTAGTTCTTTATCTATGGTTAAAAGGTCAAGTAATGCCTGAGTAGGGTGCTCATTTGGACCGTCACCACCGTTGATAACTGGCACGTCAGAGCCTGTTGCAAATTCAGCTACCGAACCTGCATCTGGATGACGCATAGCAACTGCATCTGCATAAGCTGAAATAACGCGCGCGGTATCGTATAAAGATTCACCTTTTGCAAGGGCTGAACTTTGCATGCCCGTCGTTTCACGAACCAAACCACCTAGCAAATTGAACGCAGTACCAAAGCTGACACGCGTACGTGTACTTGGCTCAAAAAATAGGTTAGCTAGAACAGCACCTTCAAGTACATTGGTACGTTTTTGCTTTTTAGCATATGGTTCCATTTTCTTTGCTACAGCAAAGATCTGTTCAATGGCATCTCTGTTTAATTGATTTACAGAGAGAATATTTTCACCTTGGAAACTTAACATGAGGCGATCCCTAATCAGAAAATGACGAGCGATTAAAAGCGAGGCTTTCAACCAATATATTTAGCAGGCCAAGACTGGCTGACTTGGCGCAGTATAATAGCATAATTAACCTGAGCTCTGGATAATAAATCTATCTCCAGCGCCTACTTTCAACGTTAACTGCGTTGAATTTACTTGCAATAGACCAGCTATTGACGCGTAAATTCGCCTGGTTATCGCTAAAAGTCTCCGGCTGCAGACTTGAAAAATTACTTATCATTTCAATATCAATACGTTAGTAAATCTCTTAACCAAAGTTCAGGTTAATTAAAAGCTAGGTTTGAGTATTGCGAGCATGATTATCGCTAAAAGCAATAACACCGGAAATTCATTAAAGATCCGATAAAAGCGGTCACTGCGCGTATTTCTATCATGTTTAAAATCGACAAGCAGTTTAAAGCAGTAGCCGTGGTAAATATAAAGGATGATCACTAAGACAAGCTTGTAGTGTAGCCAGAGGTTATATTTAAACCACTCTCGGCCGTACTCGAAAATCATTAACAGGCCAAAAACCAGAGTGAGCACAGCAAAAGGCGTCACAAAGAACAGTAATCTGCGCTCCATCACTTTTAACATGGCACTACAAGGAGGCTCTTGATTGATAGCGTGATATACAAATAAACGTGGCAGGTAAAAAATACCGGCAAACCATGCCACCATAAAGAAAATATGCAGTGCTTTATATATAAGTAATGCTGTCATTTAGCCTCCAGCTTAACTGGTTCTTATTGTTAGAATTTGACGGATCTGATCCCAGCGGACGACACCCATAACATGGTGTTCATCTTTTTGATTAAACACATATACGGCGCCACTTCGTTTATCGTTTAATAAATCAAAAGCGTCTGACATGGTTGCTTGGCTACTTAAGCCTTGCATCGGAATGTAAGAAATATTCATAGAGTCGTCAGACATCAAACTTAAATCGTATTCTGCCAGTCGATAGCCATTTTGTTCATCAAATACGATAAGTGGCGTGTGGCTATTAACCGCAGACAGCGACTCTTTAATTTGTTCTTTGTCATCAGAGTAGAGTAGTTTGAATTGCTCATTCATCTCTTCCACTATACCCACCTTTTGCAGCACTTCACTGGCGGGCGATACTTGGTAAGCTAAACCTTGAAAATTAAGTTGCTGTAAGAAGATTGAACGATTGCCAAATACTTGTAATGCTGTCACGTACGAAGTTGAAATCACTAACATCGCAGGGACGATAATTTGTGGGCTGGCAGTCAACTCCATTACGGCTGTTAGTGCTGCTAATGGAGCGTGTAAAGTTGCTGCTAGTAAGCCAGCCATACCAAGTACGCTGTAGGTACCTGCAATATGTTGGTCTGGGCTTATAAATTGACCGAAATAAGACATTAAGGTGCCCATTACAACACCTAAACCAATGACAGGCCCGATTAACCCACCAGGAATACCTAAACCAATCGCAAATAAAGTTGCCAGTAACTTAGCAATTAAAATAGTCGTGAGTAATTGAATGTTTTCAGGTGATGTCACAGCTAGCGTAATGGCACTCATACCTGAGCCCATAGCTTGAGGTACTAGATTACCGATTAAACCGGCAATTAACCCTGCTAGCATTAAGCGAGGGAACATGCTTAAAGGCTTAAATGTGCGGATGATCATCATTAGGTTTTGGTTAAATGCAAACGCGATAGCTCCCAAAATAACACCACAAATTACCAAATACGGATAATGCCAAAAGCTCAAAGGCGTGACACTGATAAGGGCGAGCTCGGTATCATGACCAAATACAAATTGTGTGGCTAACGCGCCTGTTACAGCGGCAAGCATGATAGGCACGAATATATGTACTTTATATTCACGCAGCACGACTTCCATTACAAAGATAACGGCAGCTAGAGGCGTATTGAATGAGGCGGCAATGCCAGCAGCTACGCCACACCCAGATAGAGTTCTTGCCGCATTCCAGGGGAGATGTAGTTGCTCTGATAACACACTGGCACCGGTTGCGCCCATATGTACAGAAGGACCTTCTCGGCCAACCGAAAAACCGCTAATTAGCGCCAAAGCACCACCAAAAAATTGGTTGGCAGTATTCCAAATCGGCATTTGCCCATAATGATGCTTAATGCGGTGAATAACAAAAGGTATACCAAGGCGGTAATGTTTAAAGCCAGTCATGGCAGCAAACAAAGCAATTAAAAAAGCCGCTAAAACGGGTAGGCTAACTCTTAAATGCTCTGGCAGTTGTGTAAAGTCATCATGAGAGTCGAGGAATAAACTTTGTATACCATAAATCGTAAGCCGGAATAGAATGATTAAAATTGCAGCGATCAAACCTGCAGCGACACCTAATAAGCATAACTGAACAGAGGTTTTTGGCTTGGCTAATTGGCGCCTAAGGGCGTCCAGAGACATGGCTTTATTCCGACAAAAAACAGGCCTCTAAGTCTATCAAATAAATTGTTTTTCGTCTTGTTTTAGCGCAAAGAAGATGGCTTTTCTAGCAAGCTGTCACTGGGTATTCTACAAACGGATTACTTGATTAAAATACTCGGGTATTAGATAATCGCGCCATTATCAGAATTAAGGGTCGAGAGCATGTCTGATCAGTTACCAATTCAATTTAGCGACGCTGCAGCAAAGCGTGTGAAAGAGCTTGTTGCAGAAGAAGAAAACCCAGATTTAAAACTACGTGTATACGTGACAGGTGGTGGTTGCTCTGGTTTCCAATATGGTTTCACATTCGATGAGAAAGTGAATCCGGGTGATTTGGAAATTGAGAAAAATGGCGTATCCATGGTTGTTGACCCAATGAGTATTCAATACTTAGTTGATGGTATCGTTGATTACACTGAAGGATTAGAAGGTGCACGATTCTTCGTAAACAACCCAAATGCAACGACAACTTGTGGCTGTGGCGCAAGCTTCAGTGTTTAAACACAGTATTAAAGAATTTAAAAAGCCACGCTGTTGCGTGGCTTTTTTTATGTGCTTTGCGTGACCCAAATCATTAATACAAAAAAGCCCAGAACAAACACGCTAAAAGACAGAATATAAATAAACCCTTTCTTACCTCTTTTAATCGGGATCCCTTGGCTTTTTAAAAACCAATACCAAAGTATGCATAGCACAACAGGTAGTAGAAATAGTACTCTGATCATAATCTTCCTTTTCAAAACTAATTTAATTGAGCTTTAGTCAATAATCTTATAAGAAAATTTCTTTATTCATTTTTTTAGAATAAAAAGTTGGTTATTTTGTATTGATTGTAAAGTTAATGCTCTAATATTTATCATTAAATTTATTATTTTTATTAGTGTAGTTACAAAATATAGTCTATACCTATTTTGGGACATGGGTACAAACTCTAGCTTTCCCATATCGCACTGTGATATACAGTATATGTTAAGTTGAGACGGGCATATTTCAACTTAAAGAAACAATAAAATCATCGAGTAGGAGATGTAACATTATGATGGGTAAAACTGTTTCTTCTGAAGAAAACGGTAAGTTAACTAAGTGGTTGAAAACAAAACGCCATGAGAAAGGTCACACAATGCGAAGCCTTGCGCAGGTTTTAGGTACACCGCATTCATTCATTGGTAAAATTGAAAACCAAGAGCGTCGCTTAGATGTGATCGAATTTTTACGCTATTGTGAAGCGCTAGAAGTTGATCCGCATGAAGGCTTAAGCTTACTTAATAAAGAAGAAGCATAAGTTTTAACACCTAAAGGTGCGTAGTGTTACGCACCTTTAGTTGTAGTTGAGTTTTGATGAAACTGCTTTTCTATGGCGTATAGCTTATGTCTAATCATGTAAAGAAACAGTAAAGAAGGGATCACCATCATTGCTGTAACAGCAAAAAACAACGCCCAATTACCTTCCAACCAGTCATCTATTACCACACCACTATAAGCTGATAATAAAGTACGACTTAAGCTACTTAAAGAAGCCAATAACGCATAATGGGTCGCACTAAAGGCACGATCGCATAGCATTGAAATAAAGGCTACCATAGCAACTAAGGACCAAGCTTGGGTAAAACCATCAACAACAATAGCCAGTGCATATAAATGCTCTTTTGGGCCTGCTAGGGCAATCCAAGAAAACATTAAATTAGAAGCAGCCATAGCAATGCCACTGACAAATAAGCCTTTTACTATGCCGTATTTGTGATTGAAAATGCTGCCTAAGAAAGCAAACACTATGGTAATGAGACCGGTACCAAGTTTTGAGTATTGGCCTATTTGCGTGTTGCTAAAGCCGATTTCCTTATAAAAAACAATAGACATTCTAGCTAAGAATGCTTCACCAATTTTAAATAAGAAAATAAAAGCCAATAGTGCAAAAGCGGTTTTAACGCCATTCTTGGTAAAGAAACTTTTAAAAGGTTCAACTAATGTTACGGCCAACCAAGCTAATAGGCGTTGCCATACGGAGTTACCGTTCGCAAATAGTTTACTCTGATACTCTTTTTCTAGTTGAGCGTGAGTGAGCTCTCGATGTGATTTTGGCTCGTTGGCAAAAAGAGTAACCAGCATCAACAATAAAACAATACCTGCGAGTACAAAATAAATTTGTGACCAATCAAAACTGGGTAAGTCAGCGAGAAAGAAGGGCAAAGCACCTAAAAGTGCATATCCTGACCACCAACCTGAGGTTGCCATTGCCGCTGCCGCAGTGGCCTTTTCACTCTCAGTCGTATCTAGCGAGTCAATACGAAAAGCATCTATTGCGATATCATGGGTTGCGCTGGCAAGAGCAATCAAGAAGCACAGCAAGGCTGCAATGAACAGTTGCTCTTTCAGAGTAATAAAACCAAGACTCAATGTTGCGATGAAAGTAACCATCTGGCCAAGTAAAATCCAGCTGCGTCGTTGACCTAATAGGTTGCCTAACAGGGGGAGTTTTAAACGGTCGAGTAATGGAGACCAGAGAAAGTTGATGGTATATGCGCCGAATACCACGCCAAACAAACCAATCATACTGCGGCTTAAGCCTTCATCTTTGAGCCAAGCAGACATTACAGAGCCAATGAGTACCCAGGGAAAGCCGCTGCTCAGGCCAAATAAAAAGATGGTGAAAAGGCGTTTATCTTTGTAGTAGCCTAAGTACTCACTTAGGCTAGTATTGATTTGCATGACAATCCCGTCAATTTAAAGTGGTGTGGCTTCCAAAATTTCAACGTTAAAAATCATTACGGGCTTTTTGGGCACAAAGTTATAACCGATCTTTTCGTTGAATCCAGTTTCGCTTTCCGTGATTTTATCAAGTATTTCGTAGCCTTCCATTACATTACCAAATACTGCAAAACCCCATCCCTTACCTGGATTTAAATGGTCGTTATCTTTCATATTAAAGAAAAATTGGCGAGTGGCTGTGTGGGGCTCATTATCTTGATATGCCATAGCCACAGTGTACATATCATTCTTTAAACCATTACCGCTTTCATTAAAAATCGGTTTGCGTTGGAATAAGCCATCATAGTCTTTGTCGTAACCACCCCCTTGGATGACAAAAAACTCATCTAATTCGGAGTACTGATCTTTCTCGATACGATGAAATACAGAGTTCTTGTAATCACCATTTACCACATAAGTTAAGAAGTTATTGACTGTAATAGGAGCTCGAGAGCGATCCAGTTCTACGACGATTTCACCGACACTGGTTATGATTTTCACTCTAGGAAATAAGTTATCCTTTTGTACAAAGCGGCCTTCTTTATTACTAGCAAATATATGACTGCTTATACAAAGTAAGCATAAGGTTATAAGCAACTTTTTCATAATTATCCTTTGAAGAAGTTAATTAAAGCAGGATCGGAGACAATACGGGTAATCACTTGTTCACTTAATTTGTTTAGCTGACCTTCTACTTTTGCTTGTTCATGCTTTAGAGGGCCAGTCATTTGGGCTTGACCTGTATAAGTCTTTTCAAATGAACGCTTTCCTTGTGTTGCTAAGACTTTGAACTTAGCTACAGCATTGCTTTCATGTTGCGTGTAAGACTCAGTTACTTTTGAATGAAAAGAATCAATGTTCAACGTCAAGGTGTTGTTGCTCATTGCAGTCAGTTGTGCGCCATTGGTTTTAAGGGCTTGCTCAAACGCCATTTGAACTCGCTGACTTAGTGCTGCATCAGGTAAATATTCTGCAGGCTCTTGATCGACCACTTTGATTGTGAATTTACTGATCCTATGGTCTTCGACCGCTAAGGTTACTGGTACATAAAAGTCGGCCACTTTGCCTGCTTTATATACCGGGTTTAAGATCACAGATTTTGGTTGGCTGGCACAACCTGCCAGCAACATGCCACACAATACAAGTGCAATTTTTTTCATTTTTAGCCTCTCTTTGTGGTACTTAGCACAGTAAATTTTTTATTGTTACCAATGACTTTACAGTTTCCGAATAAGCGGAGCAATTTTTCTTGATAGTCTAAATGACGATTACCAATAATACGTAATTCACCGCCGGATCTGAGCGTTTGCTTCGCTTGCAAAAACATCTGCCACGCAATATGATCTGTGATCGCTTGTGCTTGGTGAAATGGCGGGTTACACAAAACCAAGTCTGCACTGTTAGGTGCAAAATTTGTTAAACAATCATCTTGAACAAACTCACAATCTTGCACACGCTCAGGTAAGTTATTTTCGATATTTGCTTTGGCGCTGGCGACAGCCATGGCCGATTCATCAACAAAAGTAACCTTAGCATTTGGCATTTTTGCCAGTGTTTGTAAGCCGATAACACCATTTCCACAGCCTAAATCAATAATCCTTAACGGTTTCTTACCCTGTGGTAAATAATTGCTAAAAAAACGCGCGCCAATATCAAGGGAATCACGAGAAAATACATTAGCGTGGTTTAAGACAGTGAAATCAGTTTTTTCTAAAGGCCAACTCACCGGAAACTTACAAGTCTGCTTTTTGTGTTTTGTTTGACTAAAAATAAGACGTGATTTCTTAACTGCTAAACTGGTCGAAGGCTCAGCAATAAAATGGCTGAAGCTTTTTAATGTAGATGTGTGTATCTCTTTCGCTTTACCGGCAGCGATCACTGGCACATCATTCTCAAACTGACTAAGCAAACTAAGTTGATATTGCAAAAAGCCAGCATTTTTTGGGATTTTGATAAGAATAAGATCAACGTCGCTAGGTAAATCTGAGAGACTATCAAGTAATCCAGTGTGACGACTTTCTAACTCGTTTTCTTCAAGGTTATAAAGGCACGCTTGCTGACTGACATAAGAATCATTAAAACTGGTCACTTTGCGAGAGTTTTGCGTATCTAAAGCATGTAACGCACAGCTTAAGGCGCCAAAGCCATCATTTAATACCAAAATATGTTGTGCGTTAGTGTATTCGTTTTGAATATGTTCGATTAAATACTCATCGGCTGAATCCCACGCTTGTAGGCTTCTATTTTTTTGATAAAGGGGAAATCGATGTAAAGTTAGCGAGTGGCCGCCCAATTCAGCTTCAGTCGTCATAGTTTTTTATAAGTAGTCATTTTATGAGGTGAATAATAGCATGACATCAAAACTCACTAAACCTGAGTTACCCGAGGGGTTTGCTTATTTTCCAAATTTGATCTCATTTCAAAAAGGGCTCGACTTGTATGAACACCTCACTGGGGAGTTAAACTGGCAACAACCCAGTATTCAGGTTTTCGGTAAGTTTCATCCTATTCCTCGTTTGCAGAGCTTTGTGGCAGATGAAGGGGTACATTATGCTTACTCAAACCATACATTAGCTAATCAATGCTGGACGAAACCATTGGCTGCGATGCGCAGTAAACTTCAGAGCCACTATAATCAGACGTTTAATGCCCTGCTATTAAATTGGTATCGAGATGGTCATGACACTATGGGATGGCATAGTGATGATGAGGTTGAGTTAGGCGCTGAACCTTTAATCATTTCAATTTCTTTAGGCGCTGCACGTAAATTTAAGATCAAACATAAAACGACAGGTCAGCAATGGGAGTTAATGCTCGAGCACGGTTGTTGTTTAGTGATGTCAGGTAACAGTCAGCAACTTTTCCAGCACTCACTGCCGAAACAAAGCAAAGTAAAAGGCGGGCGTATCAACCTGACATTTAGAAGTATTGTTAAATAATCCTATCTCGGTATAGTAGCCACAATTGAAAAATGCAGAGTTTATATTCATGTCAATGCAATCTCAGATCGAAGAAAAAATCGCTGCGGCAATCGCTTGCAAGCATTTAAATGTCATAAATGAAAGCCATATGCACAGCCGTGGCGAAGAGTCTCACTTTAAAGTAATTGTGGTCAGTGAAGAGTTTGCGGGTAAGCGCCTATTACCGCGCCATCGACAAATTAACGACATTCTAAAAGTTGAATTAGCTGAGCATATTCATGCTTTGTCTATTCATGCCTATACGCCTGAGGAGTATTCAGAGCAGCATGGACAAATTCCTGAGTCACCAAAATGTTTAGGTGGTTCGAAATTCGATAAATAGTCAAAATTAGGGTTAAGCGAGACTTTATATCATCGAGTTAAGCCTAATTTTATAGCTGATCAGACCTGTATTTTTAAGATCAGCCTTTAAAATACGCTCCGTAAATTTAAATAAAGATAGGAATCATCATGGTCATTAAGCCGAAAATTCGTGGTTTTATTTGTACCAATGCACACCCCGCTGGTTGTGCCGCTCACGTTCAAGAGCAAATCGATTATGTAAAAGCACAAGGGCAGTTAGAAAACGGTCCTAAAAACGTACTTGTAATTGGTGCATCAACGGGTTACGGCCTAGCTTCTCGTATTACAGCAGCGTTTGGCTCTGGTGCTAAAACTCTGGGTATTTTCTTCGAAAAAGAAGGTACTGAGAAAAAGCCAGCTTCAGCAGGTTGGTATAACACGGCAGCTTTCCAAAATGCAGCAGAAGCGGCGGGTCTTTGGTCTAAAAATATCAATGGCGATGCGTTCTCTGATGAGCTTAAAGCTAAAACAGTTGAAACGATTAAAGCTGAAATGGGTAAAGTAGATTTAGTAATCTATAGCCTTGCATCTCCGCGTCGTACTGATCCTAAAACGGGTGAAACTCATTCATCGGTGCTTAAACCTATCGGTCAAGACATCACAACGAAGAACTTAAATACCTCTAAGCGTATAATCGATTCTGTAAGCGTAGAAGCTGCGAATGAAGACGAAATCGCTAACACAGTAAAAGTGATGGGTGGTGAAGATTGGGAGCTTTGGATCAATGCATTAAAAGATGCAGGCGTGTTAGCTGAGGGTTTCAAAACAAGCGCTTACACTTATATCGGTAAAGAGCTAACTTGGCCAATCTACGGTCACGCTACCATCGGTAAAGCAAAGGAAGATTTAGACCGAGCTACTATAGCAATTCGTGAAGCGACAGCCACTCTAAAAGGTGAAGCGTATGTTTCTTCACTCAACGCTGTTGTGACACAAGCAAGCTCAGCTATTCCTATCATGCCGCTATATATTTCAGCTTTATTCAAAGTGACTAAGGCAGATGGTATTTATGAAGGTACAATTGAACAGATCCACGGACTATTCAACGAAAACCTATATGGTGCAACCCCTCGTTTTGACGATGGTGGTCACCTATTCCAAAACTACAAAGAGCTAGAAGAGGACGTACAAGCGCGTATTCAGCATATTTGGGATACAGTTGATACAGACACCATTGATGAGTTAACAGACTATGTTGGCTACCACAATGAATTCTTGAAGCTATTTGGTTTCGGCGTTGACGGTGTTAACTACGAGCAAGACGTAGACACAGTAGTTGAGATTAACAACTTAGTTTAAACATCTAAACTACCTTAATAACTGGGCTGGCTCTGCCGGCCTTTTTTGCTTTTGCATAGTTCATTTTACTAACTTCTTAAGCTTTCTTTTTGCTCATCTAAAGTGATTCATTGCGTATTTCAGCAACTGGACTTTGGTCTAAATTGAACTAAATTCATTCTATTTTCTCCTCGAAAAGACCTTGTAAATCTGGATTAATTTCATAATTCCACTCGCATAGTGGGGGTTATTAATGTTAAAATCTCACATATATGTGAGGACTCGTCTACAAGGTTTTAGTTATGGATTGTTTTGTCGCTTGGCTTTGCCGAATACAGAATGGTCACTTTCTTGATCTTGGGGCAAAAAAAGATTTTTCAATTTCTTTCCGTTAATGTAATGCAAGTGCGTATGATCAACATAAAAAAAGGTCTGGACTTACCAATAGAGGGCGCACCTCAGCAAGTAATTCATGATGGCGTAGCTGTCAAACGAGTTGCCGTGCTAGGTGAAGAATTTATCGGTATGCGTCCAACCATGCATGTTCGCGTGGATGACCAAGTCAAAAAAGGCCAAGTTCTTTTTGAAGACAAAAAGAACCCAGGCGTCAAGTTCACTGCACCAGCTTCTGGTGTAGTTAAAGAAATTAACCGTGGTGCTAAGCGTGTTCTTCAATCTATCGTGATTGAAGTGCAAGGCAACGAGCAGGTTACTTTTGAAAAGGTGGCGGCTGCTGATTTAAGCAACCTAGACCGTGAAAAAGTAAAAGAAGTGCTTGTTGAATCTGGTCAATGGCCAGCGCTACGTGCTCGTCCATTCAGCCGAGTGGCAGCACTAGATGCAACTGCAAGTTCAATCTTTGTGACTGCAATCGACACAAACCCATTAGCTGCAGATCCTGCTGTGATCATTGCTGAAAACGTTGAAGCGTTTGAAGCGGGTCTTGCTGTAGTATCTCGCTTAACTGATGGTAAAGTGTTCGTATGTAAGCAAGCAGGTAGCAATGTACCAAGTTCTTCACTTTCTCAAGTTGAAGTTCATGAGTTTGGTGGTAAACACCCTGCAGGTTTAGTAGGTACTCACATCCATCACCTAGATCCAGTATCTGAAAACAAGCAGGTATGGCATTTAGGTTACCAAGATGTGATTGCATTCGGTAAGTTATTCCTTACTGGTGAAATCTACTCTGACCGTGTGGTTGCTTTAGCGGGTCCTCGCGTTAAGAATCCTCGCTTAGTTAAAACACAAGTTGGCGCTTCTCTAACTGATTTAGTTGCAGGCGAGCTTGAAGACGGTGATAACCGAGTCATTTCTGGCTCTGTGTTAGCTGGTAAAACAGCAACCGGCCCTCACGCTTTCCTTGGTCGCTACCATACTCAAGTATCAGTATTACTTGAAGGTCGCGAGAAAGAACTATTTGGTTGGATTGCACCAGGTAGCAACAAATTCTCTGTAACACGTACATTTATCTCACACTTAGCACCGAGCCGTTTGTTCAATATGACAACGTCTACAGGTGGTTCTAAGCGTGCAATGGTACCAATCGGTAACTATGAGCGTGTTATGCCACTCGACATTTTACCTACACCACTACTTCGTGACTTAATTGCACGTGATTTAGACAGTGCAATTGCGCTTGGTGCATTAGAGCTAGATGAAGAAGATTTAGCACTGTGTACCTTCGTATGTCCAGGTAAGTATGAGTATGGCGCAATCTTACGTGATTGCCTGACTACTATCGAGAAGGAAGGTTAATATCATGGCCTTAAAGAAATTTCTAGAAGACATCGAGCCGCATTTTGAACCTGGCGGAAAGCATGAAAAGTGGTATGCCCTGTATGAAGCAGTCGCAACCGTTTTCTACACTCCTGGTTATGTAAATAAAGGCGGCACGCACGTTCGTGATAACATCGACCTAAAACGTATTATGATTTTAGTGTGGATGGCGACGTTCCCTGCAATGTTCTTTGGTATGTTTAACATCGGTCACCAAGCTGCTCTAGCAATTGGTAACGGTTTTGAAATTGCCAACACTTGGCAGGCTGCTATTTTCCAAGCATTAGGTGGTGAGCTTACTGCACAATCAGGTATTGGTGCTAAGTTCTTCTATGGTGCATGTTTCTTCCTACCAGTTTATGCGACGGTATTTATCGTTGGTGGTTTCTGGGAAGTATTATTCGCTTCAATCCGTAAGCACGAAGTTAACGAAGGTTTCTTCGTAACGTCTGTATTATTCTCATTGATTCTTCCTTCTACAATTCCGTTATGGCAAGCCGCGTTAGGTATTACTTTTGGCGTTGTAGTTGCAAAAGAAGTATTCGGTGGTACAGGTCGTAACTTCCTTAACCCAGCATTAGCAGGCCGTGCGTTCTTATTCTTTGCATACCCAGCTGATATCTCGGGTGATACGGTTTGGACTGCAGTTGATTCATTCACAGGTGCAACAAACCTAGGTCTAGCGGCGCAAGGTGCACTTGATTACAACAATATGGCACTTTGGTGGGATGCTTTCTATGGCTTCGTACAAGGTTCTATGGGTGAGGTTTCAACGCTAGCACTAATGATTGGTGGTTTGTTCCTAATTTATGTTCGTATTGCGTCATGGCGTATCGTGCTAGGTGTATTCCTAGGTATGGTAGTGATGTCTCTACTTCTTAACATGATTGGTTCTGAAACTAACCCAGCATTTGCAATGCCTTGGCACTGGCACTTAGTACTAGGTGGTTTTGCATTCGGTATGTTCTTTATGGCGACTGACCCAGTTTCTGCGTCTTTCACAAATAAAGGTAAATTCGCATACGGTGCACTTATCGGTGTAATGGTTGTTCTGGTTCGTGTAGTTAACCCTGCATACCCAGAAGGTATGATGTTAGCAATTCTATTCGCTAACCTATTTGCACCATTATTCGACCACTTCGTTGTACAGTCTAACGTTAAGAGGAGATTGGCACGTGTCTAGTAACAATGAGACTATTGGCAAAACGCTAGGCGTTGTTGTTGGCCTATGTTTAGTATGTGCAGTTGTTGTTTCTTTAGCATCTGTTCAACTACGTCCATTACAACAAGCAAACAAAACTCAAGACGTGCAACGCAACATTCTTGCTGCAGCAGGTATTGATAGTTCAGCAGATGTTTTCAAAACATTTAACGAAAACATCGAAGCACGCGTTGTTGATATGAAAACGGGTGAGTTTGTTGAGACAGATCCAAACTCTTTCGACTTTGAATCAACTAAGTTCGATGCAAAGCGCAGTGTGAAGCTTGAAAAAGCGCAAGATAAAGCAGGTGTTCAGCGTATGACGACTGAATCTCCAGTTTACTTCTCTAAAGATGCTAGCGGTCAAGTAGACACTATCATTCTACCAATCCAAGGTTACGGTCTTTGGGGTATTATGTATGGTTTCTTAGCACTAGATGCTGATACTAAGACTGTTAAAGCAATTAACTTCTACAAGCATAATGAAACACCGGGTCTTGGTGGTGAAATCCAAAACCCACGTTGGACATCAATGTTCGAAGGTAAAAAGCTACCACTTGATATCGTAAAAGGTACTGCTGGTAACAACGAACACAAAGTAGATGGTCTTTCTGGTGCGACATTAACATCTGTAGGTGTTGATAACACAGTTGACTTCTGGACAGGCGACAAAGCCTTCGGTCCATTCCTTGCGAACGTACGTAAAGGAGCATTGAACTAATGGCAAATGCAAAAGAAATGAAAGAAGTCTTGTTTGGCCCTGTTTTTGCGAACAACCCAATTGCGCTTCAAGTACTTGGTATTTGTTCTGCACTAGCAGTGACATCAAGCCTTAAGAATGCACTTATCATGTCAATCGCTCTGACATTAGTATGTGCTTTCTCAAGTTTATTTATCTCTATGATCCGTAACCACATCCCATCAAGCGTTCGTATCATCGTTCAGATGACAATCATCGCTTCATTGGTAATCGTGGTAGACCAAACGCTTCAAGCGTTTGTTTATGCAACAGCGAAAGAACTTTCGGTATTCGTTGGTCTAATCATTACTAACTGTATCGTAATGGGTCGCGCAGAAGCATATGCAATGAAGACACCACCACTGATGTCATTCCTTGATGGTATTGGTAACGGTTTAGGTTACTCGGTAGTACTTCTAACTGTTGCATTCATTCGTGAACTAGGTGGTTCAGGTACACTCTTTGGTATCGAGATTTTACCACTTATTTCTGAAGGTGGTTGGTACCAGCCTATGGGTCTATTAATCCTACCGCCAAGCTCGTTCTTCATCATTGGTTTCTTCATCTGGGTACTTCGTACTTATAAGAAAGACCAAGTAGAAGCGAAGGCATAAGGAGAGAGAGATGGAACAATATATTAATTTATTCGTTAAAGCGGTTTTCATTGAAAACTTAGCGTTATCTTTCTTCCTAGGTATGTGTACTTTCCTTGCTGTATCTAAGAAAGTAACTACATCAATGGGTCTCGGTGTTGCAGTAATTTTCGTTCTTGGTGTTGCTGTTCCAGTAAACCAGTTAGTTTACTCTGCAATCTTAGCGCCAGGTGCACTAGAGTGGTTAGGCTTCCCTGAAGCTGACTTAAGCTTCCTTAAGTTCCTAACTTTCATCGGTGTAATCGCAGCACTTGTACAGATCCTTGAGATGACTCTAGACAAGTTCTTCCCTGCGCTATACAACGCACTAGGCATCTTCTTACCACTAATCACTGTAAACTGTGCGATTTTCGGTGCAGTAGCATTCATGGTTGAGCGTAACCTGAACTTCGGTGAGTCTGTGGTATTTGGTTTAGGCTCAGGTGTAGGTTGGGCACTAGCAATCGTGTTACTTGCTGGTATCCGTGAGAAGATGAAGTATTCAGACGTACCAGATGGTCTTCGTGGTTTAGGTATTACCTTCATCACAGTAGGTCTAATGGGTCTTGGCTTCATGTCATTCTCTGGTATTTCACTTTAATTTAGCGAGGAAAAATCATGCTTGAGGTATATTTAGGCGTAGGGATGTTCATCGCTATCGTTGTAATGCTTGTATTGATCATCATTGCAGCGAAGTCGAAGCTTGTACCAAGCGGTGACATCACAATCAGCATTAACGGTGACCCTGAAAAGGCAGTTACTTCAGCACCAGGTGGTAAACTACTAGGTGCACTAGCAGACGCTGGTATCTTCATTTCATCTGCTTGTGGCGGTGGTGGTTCTTGTGGCCAATGTACCGTTCACGTTAAAGCGGGTGGTGGTGATATCCTGCCAACTGAGCTTGACCATATTTCAAAAGGTGAAGCGCGTGAAGGTTGTCGTCTAGCGTGTCAGGTTGCTGTTAAAACTGACATGGAAATCGAAGTAGAAGAAGAAATCTTCGGTGTTAAGAAGTGGGAATGTACAGTTATCTCTAACGATAACAAAGCGACATTCATCAAAGAGCTTAAGCTTGGTATCCCTGATGGTGAGGTTGTACCTTTCCGTGCAGGTGGTTACATCCAAATTGAAGCGCCAGCTCATCACGTTAAATACGCTGACTTCGATATTCCTGAGGAATATCGTGCAGATTGGGAGCGTTTTGGCTTCTTCAATCTTGAGTCTAAAGTTGACGACGAAACGATCCGTGCATACTCAATGGCTAACTACCCAGAAGAGTACGGCATCATCATGCTTAACGTACGTATCGCGACTCCGCCGCCAAACAACCTAAGCCTACCATGTGGTAAGATGTCATCGTTCATCTGGTCACTTAAAGAAGGTGATAAAGTGACTATTTCTGGTCCATTCGGTGAATTCTTCGCGAAAGAAACTGATGCAGAAATGGTGTTCGTAGGTGGTGGTGCTGGTATGGCGCCAATGCGTTCACACATCTTCGATCAGCTTAAGCGTCTTAACTCAGACCGTAAGATGTCTTTCTGGTACGGTGCTCGTTCTAAGCGTGAGATGTTCTACGTAGAAGATTTCGATGGCCTTGCGGCTGATAACGAAAACTTTGAATGGCACGTAGCGCTTTCAGATCCTCAACCAGAGGACAACTGGGAAGGTTACACCGGCTTCATCCATAATGTTCTTTTAGAAAACTACCTGAAAGACCATGAAGCGCCTGAAGATTGTGAGTTCTACATGTGTGGTCCTCCAATGATGAACGCGGCTGTAATCAACATGCTTAAAGATTTAGGCGTTGAAGACGAAAACATCTTACTAGATGACTTCGGTGGCTAAATCAGCGTTATCTCAGTGAACACTTCACTGAAATAAGATAGACTTAAACCCCAAGTAATAAGCTTGGGGTTTTTTTTGGGATAGAGAAAAGTATGAAGAAACTTGTAGGTATTTTTGTATTACTGACGACGGTTGTTTTGACAGGGTGTTTTGACGACAAACAAGAGCTTGAACCTATTGTTATTCAGGGTAAAACAATGGGGACCACTTATACGGTTAAAGCTTTTCCAATTAATGAAAATTTAATTGCTGAGACATTAAAAACAGAAGTTGATAACACTTTAATTGCAGTGAATCAGTCTATGTCACCTTGGGTGCAAAACTCAGAGATTAATCAGTTCAATACGTTGGCTGCAAATACTTTTATGCCTATCAGTGATGACTTTAAGTCAGTTGTGAAAGAGTCAGTTCGTTTAGGTGTTTCAACAACAACACTAGATGTCACCATGGGCCCTCTAATAGATTTATGGGGTTTTGGCCCAGATAAACGCCCAACAAAAACACCTTCACAGTCTCAACTGGATGAAATGAAGGCTCGTATAGGTGTTGATAAGTTAGTGTTAACAGACGAAGGGTTAGCGAAAACTATTGATGGTTTAGAGTTATCTTTTTCAGCGACAGCTAAAGGTTTTGGTATTGATAAAGTTGCTGAGCTTTTAGAAGCTAAAGGGATGACAAATTACATGGTTGAAATTGGCGGTGAGCTCAGAATTGCCGGTACTAAAGCTCAGTCACAACCTTGGCGTATTGCGATTGAACAGCCAGATGCGCCAGCAGGGCAGAGGCAAGTGCATAAAGTTATTGAACCAGGCAATAACGGCATGGCGACTTCAGGTGATTACCGTATTTTCTACGAAATGGATGGCGAGACCTATACGCACTTGATTGATCCAGCTACAGGTAAGCCAGTTAAGCATGACTTAGTATCGGTAACTGTGCTACACCCATCAGCAATGACTGCTGATGGCTTGGCAACAGCACTTACTGTCATGGGCACAGAGCGAGCAAAAGCATACGCAGAAGAGCACAATTTAGCTGTATATTTAATTAGTAAAAGTAATGAAGGGTTAGTGACCTATTCAAGCCCGGCTTTTGCGCCTTATTTGTAAATAAGGCTATTTTGATTAATTAGTCGAAATAGTACACTAAGCGCGTTATAATAACGGCTGTTTAAATGCCGTCATTTGGCTCAGATACACTGAGCCGTTAAACTGTTTTTAAGGGGCCTGTGCATGTCACTATTTTTCCTAACTTTTGGGTTACTTATTTTAATTGTTGCAGCCATGGCTGTCGGTGTAATCGTGCAAAAGAAATCTATGGCAAGCAGCTGTGGCGGTTTAGGCGCGGTTGGTATTGAAAAGTCATGTGATTGCGATGATCCATGTGACCGTCGTAAAAAGCGTATGGCGAAAGAACAAGCTTGGAAAGAGAACCAGATTCTTTAATTTAAACTAAGCAAATTATCTTTAATTAAATGCGAGCTAAGGCTCGCATTTTTGATCTGAGGCTAAAATGACGAAGACATGGTATTTCCTAAGGCACGGTAAACCTGTTACTACAGGTATTCTAACTGGTTCTAAAACTGACGTTGCAGTGTCTGAGTTAGGGTTAGCAGCGATGGAGTCTGCTTTACCAAAAACAGTTCAATTTGATGCCTGTATTTCCTCCCCCATGCACCGTTGTCTGGGCTTTGCGAAAAAGCAATCTAGGCAATCAAGCTTACCACTGGTGATAGCAAAGCAGCTTCAAGAAATGGATTTTGGGGATTGGGATGGTCGAACTTATGAGTGGCTTTGGGAGAGCACAAAGAATCCAAGTATAGGTGAATTTTGGCAGGCACCTTGGCAACATACGCCGCCAAATGGAGAGTCCCTTTGCGCATTTAGGTCTCGTGTTAGACTATGGTGGGAGGCAGAGCTATCAACTCGGCATACAACACATAACCTAGTTGTGACTCATGGTGGTGTGATCAAACAAATCTTAGCTGAAGTCCTTAACTTACCATTAGATTCTCTTTCCTCTATCAATAGTTTAGACGTTGGCTATGCTACATTGGTAAAGATAGAAGTTTACTTTGATGAAGCACATAAGGCGTGGCCTAAAGTTGTGTTTTAGCCATCTAGACTTCATAATACGGTTTTTCTGATTAATCTTGGGAATAAGCTGAAACTGCTTAACTGTCCCCGCAACTGTGAAGTGCATTTAAATGCACGAAGTCAGATACCAAGGTCAGAAAAATCCTCTTGAGCGGGCGTACTCAAGAGCACACAATTTTAGCCGTAATTCGGTTAGGACTGTGCGTTCGTGTCTGCCCAAACGTTAGTAAGGGTACGAATGCAATCAGCTTGTCAGCACTCTGAATTTGCTCTGCAAGTTTCAAACTTAAATTTGGTGCTAGATAATCATCAAATATTACAAAATATCTCTTTCGATGTAACTGAAGGGCAGTTTATTGGTTTATTGGGTCCTAATGGGGCTGGTAAGTCATCGCTGCTTCGTTGCCTTTACCGTTTTTTTATCCCTTCTAGTGGACAAATAACCCTTTTTAACAAAACGATTTCAAGCTTCTCGCATAACGAATATGCCCAGCAAGTTGCAGTGGTTTTGCAAGAAATGCCTGAGCATTTTAATCTATCGCTTTATGATGTGGTTGCAATGGGTGTAACACCTCATAAAAGTTTATTTTCATCGTTAAATAAAGCCGATCATGAACTAATTGCAAAGTCTATTGAACAGGTTGGTCTGGTACACAAAATCAACGAGGCATTTGCTCACCTTTCTGGTGGTGAAAAACAAAGGGCATTGATCGCGAAAGCCATGGCACAAAAGCCTAGGCTATTGATTATGGATGAGCCAACCAGTCACTTGGATGTGAAATACCAAATACAAATTATGGAGCTTGCCAAAGCAATGGGGATCACAGTGATCGCTTCTTTCCATGATTTAAATCTTGCGGCAGCTATGAGTGATAGCTTGCTGGTACTACAACAGGGTGAGTTATATAAAAGTGGAGCGCCAAGCGGTGTGCTAGATGCGCAATTACTCAGTGATGTATTTGATGTCTGTGCTGAGGTCTCGCAAGTACCTTGCCCGTATAGAGACAAAACCCATATTCCTCATATCCGCTACCACTTTGGATATCAACTATGAAGCCGCTTATTTCGCTGTTAATTTTGCTGATAAGCTGCTTTTTTAGTGCTTTAGTTGCCGTTAAGCATGGCGCGATTGATATTAGTGTGAGTGCTGTTTGGCAAACATTATTTGCTTATGATGCCAATGCCTTTGAGCAAAAAATTGTTATGGAACTACGTATTCCCAGAGTGATTTTGGCATTTGTTGCTGGTAGTGGCTTGGCATTGGCGGGCATTATTTTGCAAACAGTGACCCGTAACCCTTTGGCAGATCCTTACCTCTTTGGTATTTCATCAGGCGCATCATTTGGCGTCGTGTTACTCATCACATTTACAGGTATCACAGCTGGTTGGGCGATGTCAGGGGCGGCGTTTTTAGGTAGTGCGCTGGCAATGACCCTATTGTTGCTGATTGCCTATGGACAAAGGGCGAGACAGGTAGAAGCGATGTTACTCGCCGGTGTTGCCTTATCTTTCTTATTTAGCGCATTTACCAGCTTGCTGTTGTATTGGAGTGATCCACAAGCTGTGAGTGCCATTATGTTTTGGAACTTAGGCAGCTTTAGTCGCGCTGATTGGCAATGGTTGTGGTTGCCCTGTTCAATTGTATCACTATGTATGGCTTGTATGCTGTTGTTTAGGCGTGGTTTAAACGCACTATTACTGGGTGATGAAAGCGCTGCAACATTAGGTATTCAGGTGGCTAAATTACGTTTAGTCATGTTGCTATTGAGCTCATTGCTGACCGCGGTATTGGTTGCTATGTGTGGTGGCATTGGCTTTGTCGGGTTAATGATTCCGCATTTGGTACGTTTTTTCATTTCACAGGCAACTTCCATTGGTCTGCTGTGTACCGCTTTAAGTGGTGGCTTAATGATGATATGGGTAGATCTATTTGCCCGTACTATTCTTGATAATCAAGAGCTTCCCATTGGTGTTATCACTGCTGCAATAGGCAGTGTGTTCTTTTTAACTTTACTGACTCTCAAACAAAAAAGGCCTTAGCGTATGTTCTCAGTTAAAGCACTTGATACGCGTTCTCGCGAACTTATCGAAAAGAAAATAAACCTGAAAACCAAGCCTTTGGGTGCGTTAGGTGAGCTAGAAACATTGGCTAAACAGCTGGTGACTATTTTCTCACAGGGTATAGAACCTGAGCAGCTTTCAGCATTTAGACCACAAATCAGCAAACCCACTCTAACAGTGTTTGCAGGTGATCACGGTATTGCTGCAAAAGGTGTATCTATAGCACCTAGTGAAGTAACAGGCCAAATGGTAGCGAATTTCGCGTCAGGAGGCGCTGCAATTAATGTTTTCAGCAAACAATTAGGGTGGCAACTCGAGATAGTCGATTGCGGTATTCTAGGTGAACCCGACCAGACCTTAGGTGTTACGTCACAACGTTTGGGGTCAGTCACGCGTTCATTTGATGAGTGTGAAGCGCTAACGCAAGCTCAAGAAGCGCAAGGTTTTGAGTTTGCTAAGAAGCTTGTTCATAAACAATATCAGCAAGGCTGTAATACTTTTGCATTTGGTGAGATGGGCATTGGCAATACCAGTGCAGCATCGGCTATTTTTAGTGCGCTGAGTGGACTCTCTGCTGAATAC
Organism: Pseudoalteromonas phenolica; assembly: GCF_005886345.1. Lineage (GTDB taxonomy): Bacteria > Pseudomonadota > Gammaproteobacteria > Enterobacterales > Alteromonadaceae > Pseudoalteromonas > Pseudoalteromonas phenolica_A. The sequence goes on along the minus strand of NZ_PNEC01000008.1, from coordinate 75,318 downwards.
ACGGTTGGGCTTGGCACGGGTGTATCAAACGAAGTGGTAGATAAAAAAGTTGAGCTGATTAATAGCGCGCTTGACTTACACCGAGATAAACTGAATGACCCGCATGCAATCTTACGTTGTTTGGGTGGGTTTGAGATCTGTCAAATGGTCGGCGCCATGTTAGCCGTTGCTGAGTTACAGCAGGTTATTGTTGTCGATGGTTTTATCGCAACGGCAGCGGCATTACTGGCTATTCGTATTGAGCCAAACAGTCAAAGCTATATGGTGTTTGCCCATTGCTCTTCTGAGCAAGCACACTTGCAAATGTTAAATTCAATTAATGCTAAGCCTCTTTTAGATCTTGGTCTTAGATTGGGTGAAGGGACTGGGGCTGCATTGAGCTTACCCTTGCTACAAAGTGCTCTGGCGTTTTACAACGACATGAATAGCTTTGATGACGCGAATGTCACGAAAGTTGTTTGATATGAATAAACAACACTTTTTATTGGCGGTGAGCTTTTTAACTCGCGTGCCAGTGCATTTTAAACAAGAGATTGAAGACAATGCACTCAGTGAAGCCAGTGGTTATTTTGCCTTAGTTGGTTTGTTGTTGGGTTTTGCCTTGGCTGTTATCTTTGGTGTTGCGTCTTTGATTTTACCGCCAAGCGTTTGTGTGATCCTCACCCTCGCTCTGGGTATTTTAATTACTGGCGCATTTCATGAAGACGGTTTTGCCGATGTCTGGGACGGTTTTGGTGGCGGTTGGACTGTCTCGCAAAAGCTGTCGATTATGAAAGACAGTCGCTTAGGCACGTATGGTGCCAGCGCACTTATTTTATTACTGTTATTAAAGTTTCAGCTGCTGAGCCTGCTTAGTGATAGCTCTACACAAGTATTGTGTGCACTGGTATTAGGTCATACTTTAAGTCGTGCAGTGGCGACGAGCATCATTGGTAAGCTTGCTTATGTGCAAGAAGATGCGCAATCAAAAGTAAAGCCAGTCGCCATGTCACTTTCTTCTCATGCAAAAGATTTCCTCGCATTAACCTCACTGTGCGTGCTATTTGTGCTGTGGCTCTTTACACCGTTGTCTTTAATGAGTGTGATTATTTTAGTTGCTGTTTTATTTTTAACTCGCCAGCTGTGTATAAGCTGGTTTAAGCAACAGCTAGGTGGGTATACAGGAGATTGCTTAGGCGCCGCACAACAATGTTGTGAAATCATGATTTATTTAACTTTAGTGGCGCTCTGGGTGTAGTGGATGCGAGAGATTAGCTATGACTCAAAATAACATTCATCTCATTTTAGGTGGCGCGCGCTCTGGCAAAAGCAATTTCGCTGAACAAACGGCGTTGGATTTATACGCTTCAGGCAAAGTCAGCAAACTTGTATACATCGCCACGGCAGAAGTTAAAGATGCTGAGATGGCTGAGCGCGTATCACATCATCGAGCAACGCGAGATAAGCGCTGGCAAGTGATTGAAGAGCCATGGCACTTAGCCGATGCATTGCAAAAATTTGGTAGCGACACCTGTGTATTAATCGATTGTTTAACCTTATGGTTAACGCATGGGTTATGTGAAAAATCAGAGTCTGAATTACAAATGCAAAAGCAGCGTTTGCTCGAGGCATTACAACATACACAAGCATCAGTTTTGCTTGTCAGCAATGAAGTAGGTCATGGCATCGTGCCCCTCGGCGAGTTAAGCCGCGTGTTTGTAGACCAGTCTGGCTGGTTAAATCAAGATATCGCCAAAGTTGCGCAGCGTGTTGATTTTATCATGGCTGGTTGCCCGTTAAGGATTAAGTAAGTGACTAAGATGAAAACATTAATGGTACAGGGCACCACCTCTGATGCGGGTAAAAGTACCTTGGTTGCGGGTTTATGCCGCGTGCTTGCTAGGGAAGGGATTAATGTTGCGCCGTTTAAACCTCAGAATATGGCACTCAATAGTGCGGTAACACCTTGTGGCGGCGAAATAGGCCGAGCTCAAGCACTACAAGCTATTGCTGCGAAACAGCCTTTAAGTACTGATTTTAACCCTATTTTACTCAAGCCCAATAGCGACACGGGTGCGCAAGTCATTATTCATGGCCGTGCCATTAGCAATATGGAAGCGGCGAAATACCATGACTATAAAAAAGTCGCAATGCAAGCAGTGCTTGAATCGCATCAAAGATTAGTGTCTGATTTTGATGCCATCATAGTAGAAGGCGCAGGAAGTCCTGCGGAAATCAATCTGCGAGAGAACGATATCGCCAATATGGGGTTTGCTTGTGAAGTGGATTGCCCAGTGATCATTATTGCTGACATTGATAAAGGTGGCGTGTTCGCACACCTTGTTGGCACCTTAATGTTACTCAGTGAATATGAGCAGTCCTTGGTGCAAGGCTTTGTGATCAACCGTTTTCGAGGCGATATTGCTTTGTTGCAATCGGGTCTTGATTGGCTCGAAGAAAAAACGGGTAAACCTGTGTTAGGTGTGCTGCCTTATATGCATGGCTTAAACATCGACGCTGAAGATGCCGTCGCAATGGATAATGTAGTGACTGACAAAAAACTCACGATAAGTGTGTTGTTACTGCCGCACATTAGTAATCACACTGACTTTGATAGCTTGCGGTTAAATCCTCAAATCGATTTGCGCTATGTAAAACATACCGAGCAAATCGGGCAAATTGATCTGATTATTATCCCAGGTAGTAAAAACGTCATTAACGACTTAGCTTTTTTACAGGCGCAAACATGGCAAACCGAAATACAGCGTCACTTACGTTATGGCGGTAAGGTGCTAGGCGTGTGTGGTGGTTTACAAATGTTGGGTCAACGCATTTGTGACCCTGATGCCATAGAAAGCTCACAGACAGAAATTACAGGATTAGGGTTAGCTGAGTTTGAAACAAAGCTTACGCAAACCAAAACCCTGACTCAGGTGCAGGGTAAGTGTGTTATCAATCAGCAAAGCGTGGATATTAAAGGCTATGAGATTCACTGTGGGCAAAGTAGCGGTCCCGCCCTTGAAAAGCCATTTATGTATTTTACCGATCATCCACAAGGTTTCCTGAAAGATGGTTTTGTATCTGATGATAACCAGGTTGTTGGAACTTACTTACATGGTTTGTTTGATGAGCCCAAGGCGGCGGAAGCCATTTTACACTGGGCGAGTAATGGCAGGCTAACAGAAACAAATTTTAGTCTAGATGAGCATCGTGAAAAACAGTTAGAGTGGCTGGCAGATGAATGTGAAGCGCATTTAGATATAAACAAAATTAAAGCATTAATCAATTTATAGGGTGTGAATTATGAGCGAACAAGATAGGCATCAACAGAGGCAACAAAAAGTCAAAGAGAAAGTTGATGAAAAGGTTGCCGCTGCTAATATCGAAAAGGGCATTTTTCAGGTTATTACTGGTAATGGCAAGGGTAAATCGACGTCTGGTTTTGGGGTTGTGACGCGTTGTGTCGGTCATGGTCAAAATGCTGCTGTGGCGCAGTTTATTAAAGGTATGTGGGACTGCGGAGAGCGTAACTTACTTGAAAAAGTAGGTGTACCTTTTGCAGTAATGAAAACCGGTTTTACCTGGGAAACGCAAAATCGTGAAACAGACACTGCTGCAGCGGTTGAAACTTGGCAGCAAGCCAAAAAGTGGTTAGTAGACGATAGCATAGATTTAGTGTTACTTGACGAGCTGACCTATATGGTGAGCTACGATTATTTAGACTTAGATGAAGTTATCAGCGTTATCGAGAATCGTCCGAAAATGCAGTCTGTGATCGTGACAGGTCGTGGTGCGCACCGTCGTTTAACTGAGCTTGCTGACACGGTGAGTGAAGTGAGAAATGTGAAGCATGCTTTTGAATCCGGTGTTAAAGCACTAAAAGGATTTGACTACTGATGTGGCTAAAAAGGACTTTATTGATCATCTTTTTGCTGCTTACAAGTCAATATGTAGCAGCAAATCAATCACAAAATTCGTCACAACCGGATACTCAACATAAAGCGCAACGTATTGTGGCTTTAGCGCCGCACGTTGTTGAAAACTTATTTGCCATAGGCGCAGGCGATAAAATTGTCGGCACCGTTGAGTATGCAGATTACCCAGAGCAAGCACTTGAGATCCCAAGAATTGGCGGCTATCACGGTATTCAACTTGAGAAATTACTGGCCTTAAAACCTGATTTGGTGATCGCGTGGCAAACAGGTAATAAAAAAGCCGATCTTGAAAAGCTCGAGAAGCTAGGTATTAAAGTGGTTTATAGCGAAACCAATGACCTAACTAAAGTATCAGAGCAACTGATAAAGTTTGGTGAGCTAACTGGTCATCAAGCACAAGCCAAACAAGTGGCTAAAGAGTTTGATGCGCGTTTAGCCAAATTACAAAGTCAATATCAAGACGCAAGGTCGTTGGATGTATTTTATCAACTTTGGCCTGAGCCCATGATGAGTGTGAATAAAAACACCATGATCCACCAGGTATTGTCTATTTGCAAAGTGAATAATGTGTTTGCTCACAGTCGAGCTGACTACCCGCAAATTAGTATCGAAAATGTGCTTAAGTTTAAGCCTCAAGTAATCGTATTACCTGAAGAGAAAACAAAGAAAGACGTGCAGCATACTAATTGGCAAAACTGGCCTCAGATCCCAGCAGTCGAACATCAGCAGTTTATTAGAGTCAATGCCGATCTATTACACCGATTTAGTGTGCGAGCACTCGATGGGGTTGCTGACTTATGTGGTAAACTGTCGCAATCTCGCCGTTACTATCAAGAGCAATCATAATGAAGACTTGGTCAGACTTTACCGCTGAACAAAGCCAGCAAACCTACCTTAAAGACACGCTAGAGTATGTCGCTAAAAAACGCAGTGAAGGCGTGACAGTGTTCCCTCCCGAGCGAAAGGTATTTTCAGCATTTGATGCCACGCCATTTGAACAAGTTAAGGTGGTCATTTTAGGCCAAGATCCTTATCACGGACCAGATCAAGCTCATGGTTTATGTTTTTCAGTATTGCCGGGAATTAAACCGCCTCCGTCATTGGCAAATATGTATAAAGAGCTGGTGCAGGACATAGAAGGGTTTAGTATTCCTGATCATGGTTGTTTAATGCCATGGGCAGAGCAAGGTGTGTTATTACTTAATACTGTATTGACGGTTGAACAAGGACAAGCACATTCGCATAAACATCTAGGTTGGGAAAAGTTCACTGATAAGGTGATTGACGAAATTAACCAATATAGAGAAGGCGTGGTGTTTTTATTATGGGGCGCCCATGCACAGAAGAAGGGTAAAAACATAGATAAAACGCGTCATCATGTTTTACATGCGCCACATCCATCGCCATTGTCAGCTCACAGAGGCTTCTTTGGTTGTCAGCACTTTTCAAAGACAAACGCGTTATTAACCAGTATGGGGAAATCCCCGATTAACTGGCAAGTTTAAACACACTTCCAAAAACGAAAAATGGCTCCCGAAGGAGCCATTTTTTTAGATTAAATCTAGTTCTTCTAGATCTAAGTTGTCTGCAAAATAGTCAAGTTCTTGTAGCTCTTTGCGAAGACGTTGTTTTTCTTTATAGGCTTCAATTTCGCGCCATTTTCGTTTTTGTTTTTTTAAAGAGGTGCGTTTTGTTGTTTCAGGACTTTCTAATACTGCAATGATATCGTCTAGGCTATCCATGATGTTCTCCCATTGATTATTGACCTCAAATGACGGTTTTACGTCAGCTCTGTATATTTGATATACGTTTCGAGCAACTTCGGTATATCATAACTCGCTTAAAAATAAAACAACTATGTGTTGCTTTTGTTACAGTAAGGTAACAGTTTGATGAAGATGAAACGCGGGGGAATCTGGCTTTTGAGCATAAAAAAACGCCGCATAATGCGGCGTTTATATTGAATATGTTTATTAATTATAGTGCTTTAAAACGCGCTTCTAGCGTTTCTTGTGCCTCAGCAAAAGCACGAATACCTTCAGCAAGCTTTTCAGTGGCCATCGCATCTTGGTTATGCTGCCAGCGGAATTGCGCTTCGGTTAATGGCGTAGGCTTAGCTTGTACTTCATAGTCGTTCTCAAGTAAGTACTCTTGTGCGTCAGTCAGCTCACCAAGCTCTTCAAGCAGTGCAGGGCTAATGGTTAGCTTGTCACAACCCGTTAAAGCAATGATTTCACCGGTATTCCTAAAGCTTGCACCCATTACCACAGTGTTATAACCATACTGCTTGTAGAAAGAGTAGATGCTTCGAACAGATTGCACACCTGGGTCTTGCAGTGGATCAGCTGGCTTTTCTAGCCCGTTAGCAACGTGCCAGTCAAGAATACGACCCACAAATGGTGAGATTAGGAAAACATTGGCATCTGCACATGCACGGGCTTGTGCACTGCTAAATAATAGCGTTAGGTTACACTTAATACCCTCTTTCTCTAACTGTTCAGCTGCTTTGATACCTTCCCAAGTTGATGCAATCTTGATTAAGATTTTGTCTTGGCTGATACCTTGCTCTTTGTACAGTGCAAGTAAGGTTTTTGCTTTAGCAATCGTCGCTTCTGTATCAAAAGATAAGCGCGCATCTACTTCTGTTGAGATATAACCCGGGACAATATTGGCAATCTCTTTACCAATTAATACAGCAAAGTAATCACACGCTAATTCGACTTGTTTGTCTGCGTCAGACTCGTTCGCTTTTGCGTAATCCCAAGCTTGTGTTAAATAGGCTTGATAGGCTGGCATTTCAGCTGCTTTTAAAAGCAGTGAAGGATTAGTGGTTGCATCTTCTGGTTGATGCTTGCGAATGGCTTCAATGTCGCCAGTATCGGCAACGATTGATGAATGCTGTTTTAGCCTATCTAATGCTGATGTCATTATGTTTCCTCATTCCTCTTACAGCTTATGGGCAAACTCTACTTCTCCTATGTTGCAATAGCGTGAATGGCATGAATAGGTCAATTGTCCTTATTTGACACTCACAAGTTGAGAATTAAAAAATATTCAAAGGAAGAAGAAGAGCACATATCCCGCTTTACTTGCTACTTAACAATCTTCACTTGCAGTAACAAAGGGATAGTGTTGAAATTGACACTAATTAATTTTTAAGTCAATAGGTAAGCCATGATCACAGTGATCTCTCCCGCGAAAAACTTAGATTACGATACGCCAGCGCATATCGACACTTTCACGCAGCCTGAGTTACTTGAACACTCAGAAGAGTTGATGACAGTGTGTCGTGAATTATCACCGCAGCAAATTGGCAGCTTGATGAAAATTAGTGACAAGCTTTCAGGTTTAAATGCTGCACGCTTTAGTGAGTGGACACAGCCTTTTACACCTGACAATGCGAAACAGGCGGTACTGGCATTTAACGGTGATGTATACGCTGGGTTAGACGCTGCATCGTTAGATGAAGGTACGCTAAGTTATGCACAGTCTCACTTACGCATTCTTTCTGGTTTATATGGCGTATTAAAGCCACTTGACTTGATGCAGGCTTACCGCTTAGAAATGGGTACTAAGCTTGAAAATACCCGTGGTAAAAATCTCTATGAGTTTTGGGGCACAGTGCTCGCTGAGAAACTCAATGAAGCTTTAATAGCTGAAGGTACGACGCAATTAGTGAACCTTGCATCGAACGAGTATTTTAAAGCTGTAAATAAAAAAGCGCTTAAAGCTGATATCATTACCCCGGTGTTTAAAGACTGTAAAAATGGTCAATACAAGGTGATCAGCTTCTATGCGAAGAAAGCCCGTGGCATGATGGCGCGCTATATCATGGAAAACCAAGTGACATCACTTAAAGCGTTAAAAGCATTTGACGTCGCGGGTTACTATTTCAGTGCAGAAGCAACTCAAAAAGAAAATGAGCCTGTTTTCTTACGCGCTGAACAAAACTAAGTAAGCCACTCATAATGTGTTAATCAGTGCGGGCTAAATACCGTCTGCACTGATCTTCCTACCATCGAATCATCTTCTACACAATTTAGAGTAATAATGAATAAAAACGTCCTTTTCTTGGCTATCTGTCAGGGCTTGATCACCACGGGTAATATCTTATTAGTGACAATTGCTGCGCTTGTGGGTCAAGCATTAAGCCCATCGAGTGCACTTACAACGTTACCGGTAGCAACACAAATGTTGGGATTATTGTTGACTACAGTGCCAGCCTCGTTATTAATGGCTAAAATAGGCCGTAGAAAAGGTTTTAGTTTGGGTAATCTTATTGGGATCAGTGGTACGATCTTAGGGTTTTATTCATTACTGAATAGTCAGTTTTGGCTATTTTCATTAGCTACTTTTTTAATTGGAGTTGGCATTGGGTTCGCAACCCTATATCGTTTTGCAGCCATTGAAGTGAGTGACAATCCTGCTACTGCAATTTCAGCAGTGATGGCCAGCGGTGTCGTGGCGGCAGTATTAGGTCCAAATTTAGCGGTTTGGGTGAATAATCATTACCCTGAAATTAATTATGCCAATGCCTTTGTTGCCTTGATGGGCCTTTATATCTTGGCATTTTGTTTATTACAGCTTGTGAAGTTTAATGAGCTCAGCCAAGCAAGCGCAGATAAACCACAACGGCCTTTATCTGAGATTATGACGCAGCCTAAGTTTTTGCTTGCCGTATTGATTGCGATGATCAGCTACACCACAATGAACTTGTTGATGACCGCCACACCTTTGGCGATGCATCGCCATGGTTATGATCTTGCTGAGTCAGCACTTGTGATTGAATGGCATGTTTTAGGGATGTTTGTACCCTCATTTTTTACCGGTAAGCTAATTAATCGCTTTGGTCAGAGCAACATCATGCAAGCAGGTGTAGTCATTGTACTGCTGTGTTGTTTGGTGAATTTAATGGGGCTGAGCCATTGGCATTTCTTAGTGGCGTTGTGTTTGTTAGGTGTTGGTTGGAACTTTATGTTTATCGCTGCTACACAAATGGTCAGCGAGAGCTATTTGCCCCATGAGCGGGCTAAATCACAAGCCAGTAATGAATTCCTCGTTTTTAGTATGGTGACGGTTTCTTCATTGGGCGCAGGCTGGCTTGAGGCTGAAATAGGCTGGCAGTTATTAAATATGCTGACTATCCCTGTGATGCTTTTGGCCGCGGGTATTATCTGGCGATTAAAGCCTAGGTTAAAAGTAGCTTTAGAGACATAATTAGAGACATAAAATGAAAAAGGGTCTGAAAGACCCTTTTAACTTCAACTAAGCTTGATAGTTACTTTTTCTTTTTAACTTTGGCTTTTGCCTTTTTCTTAGCTTTTATTTTAGCCGGATCTTTTTTCTTTTTAGGCAGCTTAGCTGGTTTGTTTTTAGGTTCTAAGCCTTTAATAACACGAGATTTTAGTTGTTGTTCGGTGTAACGCTGAACCTTACCTAAAATTGCCATATCATGGGCTTCAACTAAAGAGATAGCCGTGCCTTTTTTACCTGCGCGACCTGTACGGCCGATACGGTGTACGTAAATGTCTGCTGTACGCGGCATATCGAAGTTAAATACATGGGTTATGTCTTGAACATCAATACCACGCGCGGCTACATCAGTCGCTACTAGAATACGTGTTCGGCCCGCTTGGAAGTTGGCCATGGCCGTCATACGCTTGTCTTGAGGCATCTCACCACGTAACCAAGTGGTTTTAATATCGTGAGAATAAAGCTCACCAACAAGCTTTTCTAGTCGCTCACGCGTTTTAACGAAGACAATCGCTTTTTGTACTTCCTCTTCGTTCTTAAGTAACTCAACAAGTAGCTTTAGTTTGTGATTATAGTCATCAGCTAGGTGCACCCATTGATGAATTTTTCCTTTCTCTTTGCGTGATGGCTCAGCTTCAAGTAAGGCTGGGTCATTAAGAATGCGATCGGCGAATAACTCCACACTGTCGCCTTCAAGGGTGGCAGAGAATAAGAAACATTGACGGCGATTTTTTGCTTCATCACAAATACGTAGCATTTCTTTTTTGAAACCCATGTCTAGCATGCGGTCGGCTTCATCAAGAATAAGTAGCTCAACGTTTTCTGCGTGGAAGTTTTCAGTTTCAAGATATTCCATCAAACGACCCGGCGTCGCGATTAAGATATCGTTGTTCTTTTCGAAAATTTCTTTGTGACTGCCGTAGTTAATACCACCGGTTACGACACCAATTTTAAGGTGGGTATTTGCCGCAAGTAACTGACATTGCTCATGTACTTGGTAAGCAAGCTCACGGGTAGGCGTCATAATTAATACACGTGCAAAGCCTGGATCGCGACGTGGGAAATCTAACAAGTATTGGATTGCAGGAATTAAAAACGCAGCTGTTTTACCCGTGCCTGTTGGTGCTGAGGCAAGAATATCTCGACCCATCAGACCTTCAGGAATAGAAAGTTGTTGAATGCTGGTGGCGGTTTTGAATCCCATTTTATCAATAGCTGAGAGGACTTTACCGTCTAGATCAAATTCAGAAAATTGCATAGTGCATCATAAATAAAGGACAATGTGCTCAATTATACGCGTGATAGTGAATTTGGAAAAGCGAGATTATGGCAGGCTTTGCGTTTAAGCAGTTTTGTATAGAGCAAGAGAACACCGCAATGAAGGTCTCAACCGATGGAATTTTGCTTGGTGCTTGGGTGAATTTGTCAGGAGTAAAAAGCTTGCTAGATGTCGGTGCAGGCACAGGGCTATTGTCTTTGATGTGCAAGCAACGTTCTGAATGTTTAGCTGTGACAGCCGTTGAGATTGAATCTGGTGCGTTTCAAGATGCGCATTTGAATATCCAAAACAGCCCATGGCAGGATGGTATTATTTTACATCAATCTGCTATTCAAGATTTTCAGAGCGATATTCAATTCGACTTGGTGATCAGTAACCCACCATATTTTAATGATAGCTTAAAAGGTCCATCGGCAGCCCGAAATTTAGCGCGCCATACGGATTCATTGAGTTTCAGTGCGTTACTAAATGAATTTAAACGTTTATCTCATCCATTAAGTTGTTTAGCAGTGGTGCTACCTTACAAAGAAGGATTAGAGTTTATTGCGCTAGCTCAACAACAAGATTTGCATCTTGTGCGTAAATGCGAGGTGAAAACGACAGAGCGCAAGGCTGCCAGCCGTTTATTACTCGAGTTTGAATATGCTTCTAACAGAGTTTTTGTTGAGCCTGAGAATACGGTGTTGTGTATTCATGAAAACGGTCAATACAGCGAAGACTTTACAACACTTTGTCGTGACTTTTACTTAAAAATGTAAAGATGTTCCTTAATTGGGGAGTTTGCGCATTTTTGATTTAGATGCGCTAGAATACAAGGTTATATCTGGCTGTTTATATGTGCTGGATACCTTTTCTTTTTATAAATATTTCACGGGGTTTGTATGTCAGATAAGTGCTATATCACAGCACAGCAGTTGCTTGAGGATTCTTTTCGTTTAGCCGCGCAAGTTTATGATGATGGTTTCCGTCCTGACTTCATCATTGGTATTTGGCGAGGTGGTGCGCCTATCGGTATCGCTGTGCAAGAGTATTACGATTACAAAGGTATAGAGACAGATCATATTGCTGTGCGTACATCTTCTTACTATGGTATCGGCAAACAATCAAAAGAAATTAAAGTACACGGTCTTCATTACATTATCGAAAATGCGAATGCAGATGACTCGTTACTCATTGTGGACGATGTGTTTGATTCAGGCCGCAGTATTTTTGCATTAAAAGAAAAGCTTTCTGAGCTAATGCGTTTAAACTTGCCTAAAGACATTCGTACAGCTTGCCCTTACTACAAGCCAAAGAATACTAAAGTACCTATGAAGCCTGATTATTTCATTCATGAATCAGATGAGTGGTTAGTGTTTCCGCATGAGTTATCAGGTTTAACGCCAGATGAAATCGCAGAGGGTAAATCAGATTTAAGTAATATCAGTGAGTTATTTACTAAATAGCATTGCAGACAAAAATAAAAAAACCGCATTTTGAAATGCGGTTTTTTTAAGTAATGATTTTGAGACTAATAATGTTCTATGCCCATCCATCGTAACGTTTTTTACGAGAGAGCAATAAAGTTAGAATTACACCAATTAGTAAACCACCAATACCAATAGCTCCACCATACGTTAACATGAGATGTTGTTCAGCTTGATCTGAGTTCAGGGCTTTTTGCTTTTCATCTTCTACAGATTTTTCTAAGCGTTGGATCGTTTGCTGTAAATTTTGATTTTCAGATTCTAGGTCTTGATTGAGCTGCTGTAAGCGAGGTAAATCTGTCTGTGCATCATTCAATGCTTGTTGAGTTTGCTGTAGTTGTAAGCCTAACTCATCTAACTGCATGGCAAAGCCAGCTTGGGTTGAAACAAATTGTGATTCAACCCACACTTCGCGTCCTTTGTCGTCAGTGATTTGCTGAAAACCATTTTCATTACCTTGCATCAGCGCAATTTGACTGCCTGCATCTACTGAACCGACAATACGGTAATTTTTGCCAGGTCCAGAATGTACATAAACGAATAGATTATCTGAAATATAGGCTACATTTTCGCTAGCGTTGTTTGTTTCAGCAGCTTGCACCTCTTCAGCGAGTGAATAGTGCGAAACAAGTGCGAAAAGTGTTGGCACTAAAATACGTTTTAACATCCGTGACCTTTATAGAGAGTAGTTTTTTCAGATAGTATGAATTTCAAAGGGCAATATCAAGTGAAGCGCTAAACTTCCTTGAACTTGCGGCAAAAAGATTGCAAATGGCTACTGCTTTGTATATTTTTACCCTTCTACAATTTTATAGGTAATCACTTGCCCTAATGGACACAGAGATAGAACTGAAGTTTTTACTTTCAGACAATGAGGTTCCGCTGATCCCTGGCCTCATTATGCAGTTTGCTAAAACTGTTAAAAATAAACCCGCCAAAAATTTAAAAAATGCTTATTTTGATACCCCAAACAGAGAGCTTAGAGCGCTTGATATTGGTTTGAGAACACGTTGCTGTGATGGTGATTGTGAGCAAACGATCAAATTGGCAGGGCAAGTCGTTGGGGGGTTACATCAACGTCCAGAGTATAACTTACCGCTTGATTCAACAAGGCCAAACTTAAATGCATTTAAGCCAAATATATGGCCACATGGTATGCAGGTTACGGCAATAAATGACAACCTTTATCCTATTTTTAGTACAAACTTCATCCGCCGTACATGGTTGATTGAAACTGAGCAGGGCTCAACAATAGAAGTGGTGCTAGACAAAGGCGAGATTGTTGCTCAGGGTCAGGTCGAGAGCATTTCAGAGTTAGAGATCGAGTTAGTCGAAGGCGATCGCAATGACTTATTCCTGCTTGCTGATCATCTAGTCGCAATGGGTGGCTTGAGAATGGGCTTATATTCTAAAGCAGCTAGAGGATATCGTTTAGCGGATGATAAGCCACTAACGGCTAATAAATACATTGGTGTTGTGAAACTGAACCGCCATGCAACTCAAGAAAAAGCACTTGTGCAGTGTGTGAATTATGGCATTGAGTTTGTACAAAAGCACGAGCAATGTTATTTCAACAAACCAAGTTTAAAAACTTTAAAGCGTGTGATTGATGGCGTAAACCTTATTAAGCATGCCTTTAAATTATTTACTCCAATTGTGGAAGGGCGTTCAACAGAACGATTACTTGGAGAAATTGATTGGTTAATGTCAGAGCTTGATTGGGTTGAAAATGCGATTCACCTCAAGACCTATACATCTAAACGTCATGCTTATTATAAAAAAATCAATAATGCAGATGCGCTTGCAGCTTTAATCGCTGAATTAAAAGCTGAACAGCCAAGCGTCAATGATATTGAAGATTTATTTAATAGCCCTCGCTACAACAAGCTTTTGCTCTCTTTAACTCTATGGTTAGTTGATAAGGGCTGGCGTCAAGAATGGAGTCAAAATGCAGTTACTGCTGCAGAATTACCTATTAAAGAAGTAGCAAATACCGCCTTCGAAAAAGATTGGCATGGACTTCAATCAGCTTTGCCTGAAGGCAAGAGTTTGTCTACAGAGGATTATCTATCACTTCGCTCGAGACTGGACAGGGCTTTGCTGAGTGGTAATTGTTTGGGGTCTTTGTATGATAAAGAGATACGCCAAGCATTTCGTACACCTTGGATTGATATTGCCTATGGCATCTATGAGTTAGAAACATTAGCCTACCTTAAATTATTGTGTGAAAGGCAAGACTCATCTGAACTTGAAGAAATAAAAGCTTGGCTTGTTAAAAAAGCTGATTTTTTAGTTCAGGCAATGGAACAAAGCCGTAAAGTCTCTCTAAATAGCATGCCTTATTGGCGATAAAATATGATGAAGCTCTATAAAATGGCTTTATGGAGCTTTTTCTTATTTCTTTCATTAGATACAAAGGCCAATTGGATAACTTGGCATAGTAAAGATAATTTAGTTATCAAGTTTCAAACGCAAGATTCTGGCGTAATTGCAATTCAGGCAGCCACTTTCATTCCTAATGCGGATCGCATGAGTTTAATCGCCTTACTAAACGATACCCAAAATGCGTCAAATTGGCTCAAAAATGTTAGCAAAGTTGAAAAAATTAATTCTCCCAATAGTGCTGAAGATATTGTTTATACTGAGCTTGCAGCGCCTTGGCCTGTTACAGATAGGGTAATGCTTACACACTCTTGTCATAAAAAAATTAACGAATCGAAATCAAAAATCATAATCCGATCTGTAGGTGAAGCTAAATTAAATAAATTCATAGAAAAAGATATAAATGCTATTTTAGTCACCCCCGTAGAAGGGTTTTGGCTGCTTGAAGACAAACAAAATGGTCTTCATATTCAGCATGAGATTTATGCCAATCCGCAAGGTAAAATACCACGTTGGTTAAGTAATAAAACCGCTTTAAAAGGGGTTAGGCATACTTTCAATAACTTAGCTCATTTTCTCCTTAAGCCTCAGTATTCAAAGTCATTTAAGTTAGAGATGTCTAATTGTATCGGCTTTGAGTAATCGCAATTCCTCTACTACAATCAGCAAACGACTACCCAAAAAAACGCCACGTATGATCGACATTGATGACAAGGTGTTGGCAGATCTGAAGTCTGGTTTTAGTTTGCCCTCAAAGCCTGAAGTATTACAAAATTTACAAAATGAATTGAATAGTGATGAGCCTGAACTTGGTAATATTGCTGAGATTATAAGTGAAGATGTAGGGACTGCTGCTGCAGTCTTGAAGGTTATTAATTCTCCAGCTTACGGCATGTCAAGAACCATTTCAGATATACGACAGGCTGTGATACTTTTAGGTGTAAATTGCATTACACAATTAGTGACAGGCCATTTGCTAAAGAATGCCTTTGAACAGGAGGAATGTAGTATTTCACTGCAGCGGTTTTGGGATAATGCTACCGATATGTCGCAATTGGCAATGGCAATAGGTAAACAAATTAAAACTACTGTACCGCTAGAAAACCTTCAACTTCTTGGGTTATTCCATGATTCAGGGATACCCGCAATGGCAATGCGCTTTGATAATTATAATGATTTGATGACACGAGCTTATCAAAGGGGTGAGAAGAGTCTGCTCTACTACGAGGAGCAAATATATCCGGTAAGTCATACCATCGTTGGCTATTACCTAGCATCCTCTTGGCACCTTCCTAAGCCTATCTGCCAAATGATTTTACGACATCACGATGAATCATACTTAAAGGAAGAAACAGACCCAACACTCAAAGCGACTTTCGCGGCAATGAAACTAGCAGAGAATTTATCCTTTGAAGCAAAGCATTTTAGACCTTGCGGTGATTGGTTCGCATTTAAAGATTTGGTGTTAGTTGCATTAGAATTAAGTGACGATGATTACACTAACCTTAAAGAAGATGTAGAAGAGTACTTTATACACTAACGACTATTTTTTGGTAAAACTTAGGTGTTAAAAAAGGCGCTTCTTTTCAGGCAAGCGCCTTTTTAACAGATGACTTAAAATTATAAGCCAGCAGCAGCTCTTAGTGCGTCTGCTTTGTCTGTTTTTTCCCAGCTGAATGCGGTGAAAGTATCATCACCTACCGTCATTTCAAACGGCTCACGACCGAAGTGACCGTATGCTGCAGTCATTTGGTACATAGGGTGAAGAAGGTCTAGCATCTTAGTGATACCGTAAGGACGTAAGTCGAAGTGCTCACGAACTAACTCAACTAACTTCTCTTCAGAAACTTTACCAGTACCAAACGTATCAATTGTGATTGACGTTGGCTCAGCTACACCGATAGCGTAAGAAACTTGGATTTCACACTTATCAGCAAGGCCTGCTGCAACAATGTTTTTAGCAACATAACGACCAGCGTAAGCTGCACTACGGTCAACCTTTGATGGATCTTTACCAGAGAAAGCGCCACCACCGTGACGTGCCATACCACCGTATGTGTCAACGATGATTTTACGGCCTGTTAGACCACAGTCACCTACTGGACCACCGATCACGAAACGACCCGTTGGGTTGATGAAGTATTTAGTATCTTCAGTTAATAACTCTGCAGGTAGCGTGTGCTTGATGATGTTTTCCATAACAGCATCAACCAGTGCATCCTGCTCGATGTCTGGGTTGTGCTGAGTTGAAAGTACAACAGCATCGATAGCAACAGGTTTACCATCTTCATATACGAAAGTTACCTGAGATTTAGCATCAGGACGTAACCAAGGTAGGATACCTGATTTACGCGCTTGTGCTTGACGCTCTACTAATAAGTGTGAGTAGTAAAGTGGCGCAGGCATAAGCGTTGGTGTTTCGTTCGTTGCATAACCAAACATTAGACCTTGGTCACCCGCACCTTGCTCTTCTGGCTTAGAACGGTCTACGCCTTGTGCAATTTCAGGAGATTGTTGACCGATAAGGTTCATAATGCCACATGTGTCACCGTCAAAACCTACATCAGAAGACGTGTAACCGATATCTGTGATTACTTTACGCGTGATTGACTCTAGGTCTACCCAAGCATCTGTTGAAATTTCACCAGAGATGATCGCAACGCCTGTTTTAACCATAGTTTCACAAGCAACACGTGCGTGTTTGTCTTGCGTAATGATTGCATCTAGTACCGCGTCAGAGATCTGATCAGCGATTTTATCCGGATGACCTTCAGAAACAGACTCAGAAGTAAATAAGTGTTTTGCCATTGTATCTATGCTCACAAATATTGCGCTTCACGAACATCGGGGATAGCGCGAAAAAATAAGGGGCGTATTCTATCTAAAACAAATTAACTTGCCTAGCTTTTTTACGCCTAGACGTCTGAATTAGATTTTTTCAATTGCAGATCTTGAAATAAGCAGGTTTAGCTCTCTTTTTCTCAGGTATTTACGTTGCAGAAAGCACCATAAATGAGTCAGAATGAGAACACTGACATTTCAGCGCAACATTATTAAAGGTAGGAGAATTCATGCCGTCTCGCAAAGAACTTGCAAATGCCATTCGCGTTCTGTCTATGGACGCAGTACAAAAAGCTAAATCAGGCCACCCTGGAGCACCAATGGGCATGGCCGATATCGCAGAAGTACTGTGGCGCGATTATTTAAAGCACAACCCAAGCAACCCAGAGTGGGCTGACAGAGACCGCTTTATTCTGTCAAACGGTCACGGCTCTATGCTTATTTATTCTTTGTTGCACCTGAGCGGTTATGATCTTTCTATTGATGATCTGAAAAACTTCCGTCAAATGCATTCTAAAACACCGGGCCACCCAGAGTACGGCTATGCACCAGGTGTAGAAACAACAACAGGCCCACTAGGCCAGGGTATCACTAACGCGGTAGGTATGGCGATTGCTGAGAAAGCACTTGCAGCGCAATTCAACCGTGACGAATTTGATATTGTAAACCACTTCACTTACACCTTCTTAGGCGATGGCTGTTTAATGGAAGGTATTTCACATGAAGCTTGTTCATTAGCCGGTACACTAGGTCTTGGTAAGCTTATCGCATTCTGGGATGACAACGGCATCTCAATCGATGGTGAAGTAGAAGGCTGGTTCAGCGATGATACACCGAAACGTTTTGAATCTTACGGCTGGCATGTAATTGCTGATGTAGACGGTCACGATAGCGATGCAATTAAAGCGGCAATCGAAGCGGCTCGTGCAGAAACTGACAAGCCAACACTTATTTGCTGTAAGACAGTAATTGGTTATGGCTCACCAAACAAATCAGGTAGCCACGATTGTCACGGTGCACCATTAGGTGATGAAGAAATTAAAGCAGCACGTGAATTCCTTGGTTGGGATCACGATGCGTTTGAAATCCCTGAAGACATCTACGCGAAGTGGGATGCCTCTTCTCGTGGTCAACAAGCACAAAGCCACTGGTTAGTGAAATTCACAGAGTACCAAATGGCGTACCCTGAACTTGCGGCTGAGTTTGAGCGTCGAATGAAAGGCGAACTACCTACAAACTGGCAAGCTGAAACTGAAAAATACATTGCAGAGCTTCAAGCAAACCCAGCTAATCCTGCGACACGTAAAGCGTCACAAAATGCACTGAATGCATTTGGTCCAATTCTTCCTGAATTTATGGGCGGCTCAGCTGATCTTGCAGGCTCTAACCTGACTCTATGGGAAGGCTCAAAAGGCTTAACGGCTGATGATGCTTCAGGTAACTACATTTTCTACGGTGTACGTGAATTTGGTATGTCAGCAATCATGAACGGTATTGCACTACACAAAGGCTTCGTACCTTATGGTGCAACTTTTTTAATGTTCATGGAGTACGCGCGCAACGCGGTACGTATGGCAGCATTAATGAAGCAGCCAAGCATCTTTGTTTATACTCACGATTCAATTGGTCTGGGTGAAGATGGTCCGACGCACCAACCGGTTGAGCAAATTGCCAGCATGCGCTTAACACCTAACCTAGTAAACTGGCGTCCATGTGACCAAGTTGAGTCTGCAGTTGCTTGGCAGCAAGCGATTGAACGCAAAGATGGCCCAACATCACTTATCTTTACTCGCCAAGGTTTAGAGCAACAAGCACGTGACGAAGCACAAGTTGCTGCAATTAAGCAAGGTGGTTATGTGCTTAGCTGTGACGGTAACCCTGAGCTTATTTTGATTGCTACAGGTTCAGAAGTACAGTTAGCAGTAGATGCTGCGAAAGAGTTACGCTTACAAGGCAAGAAAGTACGTGTTGTGTCTATGCCTTCAACTGATGTATTTGATGCACAGTCAGCTGAATATAAAGAAAGCGTTTTACCAGCTGCAGTAACACGTCGTGTTGCCGTTGAAGCGGGTATTGCTGACTACTGGTTCAAGTATGTTGGCTTAAACGGCGCAGTGGTTGGTATGTCAACATTTGGTGAGTCAGCACCTGCAGGTGAGCTTTTTGAACACTTCGGCTTCACAGTTGACAATGTGGTAGCACAAGCTAACCGTTTATTTGCTTAATCCATAACTAAATTAAATGATTTTAAACCCGCACTTGCTGCGGGTTTTTTTATACCAATCCTCTTAATAGAGAGAGCTATTTTGAGGCAAGGAAAACTAGTCGATAGCGAGGCTAAAATTTTGCAATTTAGTTGTTCTAAATAAGAAATTTTTAACGAAGCTAGCATCAGTTTTAGTCCTTCAAAATGATTTTAGTATTATTGGGGATTGGTATTTAGGAAAAATGATGTCAAAGCTGTACATAAAACTTTTTGCTACTCATGAAGCGCATTTAGATGATTTGGTGACGTGGGAGCAGCAGTCTGACGTGAGTGAATATATCTTAGCCAATTCCAAAGAGCTGCACTTGGTCAGTATGCAAGACCCTGCAATTCAATACTTGTCAGTTTTTCAAAGTGAACAGTTGGTGGGTTTTATTATCCTTGCTTTGGAGCCCAATAACACTATTGAGTTTAGGCGCATAGTGATAGGTCATCGCGGTGCTGGAATAGGGCAGTTGGCTATTCAAGCGATGGAGCAATATTGCCTTGAGCACTTCGCTTGCCAGCGAATTTGGCTAGATGTGTTTGACTTTAATGAAAGAGGGCAACACATCTACCGTAAACTTGGCTACCAAGAGTTTAAGCGCTGTCAGCATGGTGAGCATCAGCTGCTACTCTTCGAAAAGCATTTTTAATTCGCTTTGGCATAATCACTCGGTGATAGACCAAAGTAACGTGTAAATTCGCGACTAAACTGGGTAGCACTTTCATAGCCAACTTGTGCCGCGGCCTGTTTTACTTTGAGCCCTTGATCTTGCAACAACTCTTTGGCTTTAGATAATCTGAGCTTCTTTACGTATTGGATGGGTGAAGATGCGGTTATCTGTTTAAAGTTTCTGTGAAAAGTCGAGGGGCTCATATTTGCCATACTAGCGAGTTGTTCAACATCAAGCTTGTCATCATAGTGATTATGCAGATGCTTGAGTATGCGCTCCATTTTAGACATATGCGTATTATGTGAGACGAGATCAAATAAAGGCGATGCTTGTGGGCCTTGCAATACATAATAAAAGACTTCCCTTATCAAGCCCTTACCAATAACGTCAGATTGTAACTTTGAGCTTAAACAATCAACTAATCGAGTGAGCGTGCAAGATAAAGCGTCGGTATTTTCACTGACGAATAGGCCTTTTGCATTGTTAATTTTATCGCTGCTATTTAGTTTTCCATGTTCATCAAATACCCTTACTAACTCCCCAAGTAAAGGCATATCAAAGTCGATGATTAATGACAGTAACGGTTTGTTGTTTATAAGTTGTGTTTCACACTCTGCAGGTAAAGGCACGGTGAGGACCAAATAATTATCTGGGTTATAAGTATAAATTTGCTCATCGAAAAAGACCCGTTTTTGCCCTTGTAGAACAAAAATAATGCCTTGGCTGTAACACAGTGGCGTTTTTTGTGCGCTTTCACTGCTTTTATAGATACCAACGCCGTTAATAAATGTCTGGTTATAACCTTCAGAGGGTGCTAATAGTTCTAGTTGTGTAATGAGTGATTGCATCGTTCGTTACCAAGTTATTTGATGGATTTATTATACCAAGAGGGAAAGTACTTTTAACTGGATTTATTAAGAGTGAGAGTTTTAGGCATGATATTGATGGTTTAAGTCATTTTAATAAACCTATGAATTGCTATTCTGTACTTAACAAAATACATAGGGGCACATTATGCAAAACTTTGATTTTTACAATCCGACTCGAATCGTATTTGGTCAAGATAGACTGGGCGAACTAGATAAGCTTATTCCAGCATCGGCAAAAGTAATGGTTTTATATGGTGGTGGTAGCGTTAAGCGCTTTGGCACCCTAGAAAAAGTGGTTAGCAATTTAGGTGATCGCGAAGTAATTGAATTTGGTGGTATTGAGCCAAATCCGCAATTTGAGACTTTAATGAAAGCGGTAAAAGTGGTGAAAGAGAACGACATCGACTTTTTACTTGCTGTTGGCGGTGGCTCAGTGATGGATGGCACAAAATTTATCGCTTTAGCAGCGAATGCTGATAAAGATCATCATACATTATTGTTCCACGGCTTTAATCCTGTGCCAGTTGAAAAAGCGGTACCGCTTGGTTGTATTGCGACTTTACCTGCGACTGGCTCTGAAATGAATGCCTTTTCTGTGGTGACCTACAATGAGCAAAAATACCCAATTACATCGCCACTAGTGTATCCACAGTTTTCAGTGCTAGATCCAGACTTTACTTTCTCTTTACCAAAAGAGCAGGTGGCGAATGGCGTAGCAGATGCGTTTGTGCACGTAGTTGAGCAATACCTGACTCAGCCTGTCGGTGCAAAAGTGCAAGACAGATTCTCTGAAGGAATTTTAAGAACCTTAATTGAAGATGGCCCGGTTACTTATCAAAGTGATGATTTAGCGGCTCGTAAGAACTTTATGTGGTCAGCTACATCTGCTCTGAATGGCATTATCGGTGTTGGTGTACCACAGGATTGGTCAACTCACATGATTGGTCATGAACTGACAGCGATGTTCGGTATTGCGCACGGTCGTACACTCGCCATTGTTCTTCCTAGCTTATTAAGAGTACGTAAAGCACATAAACATGACAAGCTAGTACAATTTGCTGAGCGTGTATGGGACATTACAGACGGCACTGAAGACGAGAAGATTAATCAGGCAATAGATAAGACTGAAGCGTTTTTCAACTCATTAGATATTGTTACTGCACTGTCTCACTATGGTATCGATGATGAAGGCATTGATACGGTAGTAGCTAATATGGAAAAAATGGGATTAACTCAATTAAGTGAAACTGGTGATCTAACGTTAGATATCGTTAAAGAGATACTGTTAGCAGCCAAGTAAATTCATTTAATTTAACCTAAGCTTAGGTTAATCCATCTTATAAAAAAGGAGCCGTTTGGCTCCTTTCTAGTTTAAGTATTCATTTTGTACTTTGAATAAAAGATTAAGCTAAATCTTCTTTATCACCTAACCCAGAAGTGAGTTCTTCAAGTAGCTCTTTAATTTCTTCTGTGATTAAGATGAAATCGGCATCTAACTTAATGGCCATATCTTCTTTTGGAATATCTGCATTTTGCTCTTTTAGCGCATCGGCATAGCTTAAGCGTTTTAATGTACCGTCATTTTGCAAAATGAACTTCACACGTTCACGCCAATCAAGCGCTAGTTTAGTAACACGCTTACCATTTTCTAAGTGAGTTTTGATCTCTTCGCTGGCTAAATCATGCTGCTTTAATTTAACTTGCGCACCGTTGTCATCAGGCTCTTGCAGTTCTGCATCTGAGCCAATCGCGAAACCATCAGGGGCATTAAAGTGAGTTAGCCAGTCAGTTAAGAATACATCTAAATCATAGTTAGCAAACGCAGGTACCACAGGCAGTGTGCCTAATGACTTTCTAAGTAGTGCGAGTAACTCTTCGGCTTTATTAAAGCTCGCACTGTTCACAATAACCCAGCCATTTACTTGATCTATAAAAGCAAATTGTAGGCTCGATTTTTTGAACGCTTGAGGAAGCAATGTGCTTAAGATGTTCTCCTTAAGCTCATCTTTTTCTTTTTTCTTAACTGGACGGTTTTCTTCGCGTTCAATTAATTCAATTTTTTCAGCTAGCATATCGTTGATAACTGAAGCAGGAAGCACCTTCTCTTCACGTTTTGCACACACTAAAATACTTTTTTCAGAGAAGTGCGATAAAATTTGCCCGTGTTTGCCAAATGCTTTTGTCCAGCCAAATGTATTCATTTCTTGGCTACCACAAGGGCGGAATACGTCTTGCTCTAAGGCTTTTTCAAAGTCTTCTTGGTTATATGAAACGTCTTGTTTGAATCTGTAACAGATCAGGTTGCTGAACCACATATTGTTATTATCCACTGATTTTAATGTTGGCTATGATAGCAATATTTATTTTGCTTGGGGGATAAAATTAAGCCCCGAATAATCAGGGCTTAAATCAGTTAAAGAAAGCTGTATTTTAATCGAACATACTTGTCGGTTGTTGTAGTGTCTTAGGGAATCGGATCAAATAACTCAAGCCTTTTCCTTCCTCACTGTTTACTTCTATTTCTCCGTTTAATGTCTGTTTTACCAGGTTCAACGTTATATGTGTGCCTAAACCACTACCACCTTGGTCGCGTTTAGTTGTAAAGAAAGGGTCGAATAACTTTTCAAGTTGCGTTTGGCTCACACCACGGCCATTGTCCTTGTAATGAATAACTACATCCTCGTTATCATTTTTAATCTCTATATTAATCTCACCCTGATCAATACCTTCAAATCCATGAATAAGTGAGTTCATAATCAAGTTGGTAAAAATCTGGCTAATTGCACCTGCAGGTAAATTCAATTGAAGGTCTTCAGGACATTCAATATTAATCGCATGCTTGGTTTTCTTTAATTTGGGATGCAACGAGCGAATAACCTCAGCAAGATATTGCTTCAAATTGATATTGCGGACAGCCTCACTGGCTTGGTCTACCGCAATCTGCTTAAAGCTAGCAACCAGCTCAGAGGCTCTATCTAAGTTTGTAGTCAGTAAACTGGTGCTTTGCTTAGCGTCGTTAATAAACTCTTCAAGCGCTTTTGGAGAAAGTGTTTTGTCTTTATAAGCTGCTTCAATTTGCTCCAAACGTTCTTGCAAAAATGAGGTTGCTGTAACACCAATGCCAACAGGGGTGTTGATATCGTGCGTTATACCCGCTACTAAACCACCTAATGCCGCCATTTTTTCAGACCCAACAAGGCGTTCTTGGGCCATGTTTAATTCATCTAAATAACGCTCAAGTTCTTTTTGTTTAGTCAGCAATTCTTGTTCAGTTTGACGACGTAAGTCGATTTCTTCTGTAAGTGTAAGTTTTTGTTTTTCAAGTTCGTATTTTTGCTGCTGTAAGTCCATCATGGCTTGGCTGAGGTTTGATGTTTTTCGAGCAACTTCTTGCTCTAGCTGCAAATTGTGTTGGTCTAACTTCTCATTACTGATTAATAGTTCTTTTTGCGTGTCATCGAGTTGGTTGCGATAGTCACTGACTTTGTCTATCAGTTTATTGAAAGCCTCCTCCATCACTTTTAACTCATTGCGTTCCGTTGTGCCAATGTCAATGCGCTGTCCATCGATGTCATCATTTAACTCAAATGCTTCAATCTGTTCAGTTAAGTCAGTTAATGGTTCTGTTAGCAGCTTTCTGAAAGCAATTAAAAATAAAATGATTAGGAAAGTGGTCTTTACGACTGCGTTACCAAGTAAGAAATATATAGATAACATAATACGGCTAAGCACAACTTCCCGGCTTGAGAAGAGTGTGACATCACCAACTTGTGTCGCTCGACCTGAAAACTCGAAAATGAGTGGAAAGGTATATCCAAAGAGGCCAGAAGGTGTATCTTCGATGATTGCTTCTTCTTGAACAAGTTGTTGGCTATACAGCTCATGAATATCAAGAGAGCGACCTAGTTGAGAGATAATTTCACCACTATCGTCACGTACGATAATGCCTTCAATCATAGGGATTGCCAGCAGGCCTTCTGCAGTAGTAACGGTTTGCTTGGTGTTTAATTCCCAAATAGCACGCGTTAAACTTCGGCTAAAAGTTTTTTGCAGCATGGTTAACTCGTTCTGAATATAATTTTTAGTATTGATATACTCAGTAACGACCTGACCACATGTGACAAGGAAAGTTAACAAAAAGTAAACCGATAGCACATTCGTAAGTAGCTTTTTTGATAGGCTTTTTTGTAGCATGAATGAAGCTAGGCTCCCTGATTTTGTACAAATAGATATGTCTGTTGTTAAACTTAGCTAATAAAGACGTAAAAATAAATATTTATCTGGCATTATTGTTTACAATGCCATTGTCTGGTTAGATATTATATCGGTCTGATTTAGTGCTTTAAGTATGTCTTAAGATTAATATGTTATAAATAATTTTAAATAAGGTACTATTAGTTGGTTAATTTCGAGTGAATGAGTTTAAAAGATGAGCTTTACTATTTTGGTCTGTGATGATTCAGTAGTTGCCCGTAAACAAGTGGTTCGTTGCTTGTCATCCGCGTTTGATGCAACAATCTTGCAAGCAAAAAATGGTGTTGAAGCATTAGAAGTTTTAAGTAACCACCAAGTTGATTTACTTTGCCTTGATTTAACGATGCCCGAACTCGATGGAGTAGGAGTTTTACAGGCCGTTAAATCTCAAGTTATCGAAACTTTTGTTGTAGTCATATCTGCGGATATTCAACCAGAAATGAAAGCGCGAGTTGAGCAACTCGGTGCAATTTCATTTATAGAAAAACCAGTTAAATCTGATATTTTATTAAACGTCTTACACACTTATGGCCTCAGATAGCTCGTTTTTTTAGCCTAGTCTTTTTACTCCCTCGTTTTCTCTATTTAACTTATAAAAGTTATACTAATGTCTAATTTTTCCTTTCTTTAAATTAAACTTGAGTTTTTTGCATAATAATTTCATGGAAAGACGGTTGCATGGTGTCTGATTTTCGGGCAGTCTAATAATTATGAAAACAATGAATTTAATTACGACCATTATTACAACCACCATCCTAACTGGATAGTGGCATAGGTCGTTGCGCATTAGAAAAAGGCCTGTGTTCACTACGAACACAGGCCTTTTTTCGTTTTTGGAATGAGGAAAAATTATGCGAGTTTTAAAATTTGGCGGCTCTTCGCTCGCCGACTTTGATTGTCTCAAACGGGTCAAGCAATTGATCGAGTCTCAAGCAGGCGAGCAAGCCTTAGTTGTGCTTTCGGCCCCAGGCGGTATGACTGACCAACTTGTTGAGTTAGCTAAGCTTGCTGAGCAAGGTGTTGACTACAGTGTTCAGTGGCAGGCTTTGCTGAATCGCGCAGACAGCTTGAAGCGTGAAGTCGAGCAGTTAGACTCTGTTGTCGCTCATTGGCCAAGCTTTGCTGAGCTAAGTGATAAGCTAGCAGGGGTTAAATTACTTAAGCATTGCCCAGAGCAAGTTAATGCCTTTGTGATCAGCTTTGGGGAACGAGTGAGTGTTGCACTTATGGTTGCCATGCTAGGTCAAAGGGCTACATACCTAGAAGCATTGCAATGTATTGAGACTCAGGGCGGGTATCTTGATGCTGAGGTAAACCTAGTCGCGAGTGAACAGCGTTTTGCTGAAGTTTTAAAGTCGCAACCAGCTGACTTTTATATTATGCCGGGTTTTTCTGGGGTAAATAATCAAGGCGAACTAACAACCCTAGGCCGCAATGGTTCAGACTATTCTGCAGCTGTAGCTGCTGCCTGTTTAAAAGCCGAAGTCTGTCAAATTTGGACAGATGTTGATGGCGTTTATAATGCCGATCCGCGTTTTATTAAAAAAGCCAGCAAGGTAGATAGCTTATCTTATAAAGAGGCGATGGAGCTGTCATATTTTGGCGCTAAAGTTTTGCATCCAAAAACGATCTTACCGTGCGCGAAAGTTGGCGTGCCATGTGAAATTAAAAATACCCATAATCCTGATGCGCCAGGTTCTGTGATCTCAAATGAATGCCTGAGCGACGAAACTGTTAAAGCCATTTCATCGCTAGAGAATTTGGCGATGTTGACGGTGTCAGGCCCCGGCATGAAAGGCAAAGTTGGTATGGCTGCACGTGTTTTTAGTGCGCTTGCCAATGATAATGTTTCTATTGTTTTGATCACGCAGTCATCGTGCGAGTTCAGCATTAGTTTCTGTGTGCATGAAGAAGATTTAAATTTAGCTTTAAGTGCCCTAGAGCAAGCATTTGAACTTGAGTCGCAAGCTGGATTAATTGAACCTGTACAAGTGCAACGTGAACTTGCCATAGTGACTTTGGTAGGTGATAACATGAGAGCACATAAAGGACTTGCTGCTAAGTTCTTTGATTCACTGGCACAAGCTCAAGTTAATATAGTAGCCATTGCTCAAGACTCTACTGAAAGTGCGATTTCTGCGGTGGTCGATGGTGCTCTGTGCAATGACGCAGTGAAAGTCTGTCACGAAAACTTCTTCACTCATGTGCCTTCAATTGATGTGTTTTTATTAGGCTGTGGCTTAGTCGGTCAAGAACTGGTTAAGCAACTTGAAAAACAACAAGATTGGCTGGCAAAGCGCAATGTGAAGCTGAACCTTTATGGTGTGGCTAATTCACGAAAGCTTTTACTAGATGCAAACGGCATCGAATTTGGTGCATGGCAAGCTCAATTGGAGCAACAAACATCAGGTTTCGAACTGGCTAAAGTAGAGCAGTTTGTCAGAGAAAATCACCTTATTAACCCTGTGCTGGTGGATTGTAGCTCGTCACAACAACTAGCAGATCAATATTATGACTTTTTAGATGCGGGTTTCCATGTGGTTGCTGCAAATAAAAAAGCCAATACAGGTAGTTTTGAATACTATCAGTCTTTAAAAAGCTCAGCGCAAAAACGTCAGCGCAAATTCTTATATGAAACAAATGTAGGTGCAGGTCTGCCGGTACTAGACAACTTGCAGCTACTTTTTGGTGCCGGAGACGAGTTATTGTCATTTAACGGTATTCTTTCTGGTTCACTCTCATACATGTTTGGTGTACTTGAAGATGGCTTAAGTTTGTCAGAAGCGACTGCAAAGGCGAAAGCGAATGGCTTTACAGAACCCGATCCGCGAGATGATTTATCAGGAACAGATGTCGCGCGTAAGCTTTTGATCATCGCCCGTGAATCAGGCCTTGAATTAGAGTTATCTGATATTGAAGTTGAAGCGGTTGTTCCTGAGTCATTTGCGCCAGGTACAAGTGTTGATGAGTTTATGGCTAAGCTACCTGAACTTGATGCGCCATTTGCTGACAAGATTCAAAGTGCTGCGAGTGAAGCCAAGGTGTTGCGCTATGTCGGTAGCATCGAAAACGGTAAATGTAAAGTGGGTATAGAAGCGGTTGATAAGCAGCATGCACTTTATGATATTCGTGATGGTGAAAATGCTTTGGCAATTTTAAGTCAATACTATCAACCACGCCCATTTGTTATTCGCGGATATGGCGCGGGTGCTGAGGTGACATCGGCGGGTGTATTTGCAGATATCTTAAAAACACAGTCGCGTTAAGGAGACGTTATGATCAGTTTTTATGCACCCGCGTCTATCGGCAACTTTTGTGTTGGCTTTGACTCTTTAGGCGCTGCGCTTGCGCCAATAAACGGTGAGCTACTGGGTGATGTAGTGAATGTTAAAGCGGCAGAGCAAGACACGTTTATTTGCTCTGGTCCTTATGCCGATAAATTACCGGGGGAGGCCCACGAAAACTTGGCCTATCAGTGCTTAGTGCACTTTCGTGAACATGTTGCACCTAGTATGCCGGCGGTCTATCTCGAGCTTGAGAAGCGGTTACCAATTGGTTCAGGTCTAGGTTCGAGCGCCTGCTCTGTAGTGGCAACTTTTGCTGCTTTGAATGAGTTTGCAAAAACGAATCTTAGTCAAATCGAGCTGATTGAATTAATGGCAGATTTTGAAGCTAAGGTGAGCGGCGCTCGTCACTATGACAACATCACACCTTGTTATTTAGGCGGTTTACAATTGACCGCTGATCTTGTGCCTAACAAAGCCTTATCTGTGCCTGTTAACTCTGAGTGGTACTATGTCGCGGCATACCCGGGCTTTGCGTTAAATACAGCAAAAGCACGTGCAGTACTGCCAAAGCAAAGAAGCACCTCAGAAGCCATTGAATTTGCGCAGCGTTTGTCGAGCTTTTGCCTTCTGATGCAAACTGAGCAATTCGATTTAGCGCTCTCTCTGATGAAAGATGATATGGCAGAGCCGTATCGACACGCTTTAATCGCTGGGTTTGCACAAGCTAAAACAGCGCTATCTGAACTTGGCGCTGAGCTGGTAAGTATTTCAGGTGCAGGTCCCACACTCTTTACTATTTGTAAAACAAAACAAGCGGCAGAGCAGTGTCAAGCTTGGTTAAACGAACACTACATTAATGAACACGGTTTTAGCCATATTTGTAAGCTAGACCAACAAGGCACGCGTGCCATTTCACAAGGAGAATAATCAATGCAACTTGTAAACTTAAAAGATGTCACGCAGCAAGTGTCTTTCACAACCGCTGTTAAAACAGGTCTTGGTCGTAACCAAGGGGTATTTTTTCCAGAGCAACTGAGCAAATTAGAAAATATCGATGCTTTACTTGCAAAGCCATTTGTTGAAAGAAGTGTCGAAGTATTGAGCCACTTAATTGGTGATGAACTACCAAAAGATACGTTAGCCGAGATGGTCGCGCGTGCTTTTAATTTTCCGGCGCCGCTTAAGCAAATTGGCGATAAGCAATATTGCTTAGAATTGTTCCATGGTCCAACCTTGGCGTTTAAAGATTTTGGCGGACGCTTTATGGCTGAATGTATTGGTTTATTTAATCAAGGTGAGCGAGTCACAATTTTAACTGCGACCAGTGGTGACACAGGTGCAGCGGTAGCACATGCTTTTTATAACAAGCCAAATGTTGATGTAGTTATACTTTATCCAGAAGGCAAGATCTCGCTCGCTCAACAAAAGCTATTCACGACTTTAGGTGGAAATATTCACTGTTACGCCGTTGCAGGCAGCTTCGATGATTGCCAAGCATTGGTTAAGCAGGCGTTCTTAGATGATGAAATGAAAGAAAAGCTGGGTTTAAACTCCGCCAACTCTATCAATATCAGCCGTCTAGTTGCACAAGTGTGTTATTACTTTGAAGCAGTTGCTCAATTACCTGCAGAGCAAAGAGGTAAAGTGCATGTTTCTGTACCAAGTGGTAACTTTGGTAATGTGTGTGCAGCTATGATAGCAGCAGCGCTGGGCTTACCTATTGCAAACTTGTCTGCAACTACTAATCAAAATGACACTGTACCTCGTTATATGGCGTCGGGTGAGTGGTCGCCAAATGCCACATTAGAGTCGTTATCAAATGCAATGGATGTGAGTAAACCTAATAACTGGCCTCGCGTTGAGACAATGCTAGAACGCGGTGATTTCGATAAACATGAGTTTTATTCAAGAGGCGTCTCAGAAAGTCGCACGCAAGCGGTAATGAAAGAGATTGCTGCAACGGGTTACGTGATGGAACCGCATACCGCCATTGCACTTGAAGGTCTGACTTTAGATAAAGCGGAGGATGCTGTGGGGATCTGTTTGGCTACGGCTCACCCTGCAAAGTTTAAATCTTCAGTAGAAGAGGTACTTGAGCAAGAGGTTGCAATGCCTAGCGTGCTGCAAGATGCCTTAGATAAAAAGTGTTTAGCTGAGCCTATGCAAGCCGATTATACACAATTAAAAGCGGCCGTTTTTGCTAAATTACTGTAATTATTAATCGCTAAGGGTGAGCCTTTGTAGACTTAAAAAGTTTACCAAACTCACCCTATATAAATAACGCTTATTTATTCCCTTCTTATTTATTTGTTTTTTTAATGTTTAAATAAAAAAATATCATTACATAAACACTGTGAAATAATTTCAATCCCTGTTTAAATATGCTCAAGCCGAAATTATAGGCATCAGACGCATAACTGCGTACAATACAGCTTTTACTACCCTAAACGTGTACCTAGGAGACCCCATGTTAGAACGTAACATGAACATTGCAGATTTTGATCCTGAATTAGCAAATGCGATTGCACTTGAAACGACTCGTCAAGAAGAGCACATCGAGCTTATCGCTTCTGAAAACTACTGTAGCCCACGTGTTTTAGAAGCTCAGGGTTCTCAATTAACTAACAAATATGCTGAAGGTTACCCAGGTAAGCGTTACTACGGTGGTTGTGAGCACGTTGACGTTGTTGAGCAACTGGCTATTGACCGTGCTAACGAGCTTTTCGGTTCTACTTATGCAAACGTACAACCACATGCTGGTTCACAAGCAAACGCGGCAGTATTCCAAGCGCTTCTTCAGCCACACGACACTGTATTAGGTATGAGCCTTGCGCACGGTGGTCACTTAACACATGGTTCTCACGTAAACTTCTCTGGTAAAACGTACAACGCTATCCAGTACGGTCTAAACGAAGAAACGGGTGAGATTGATTACGCACAGGTTGAAGCGTTAGCACTTGAGCACAAGCCAAAAATGATCATCGGTGGTTTCTCAGCATACTCAGGTATCGTTGACTGGGCTAAATTCCGTGAAATCGCTGACAAAGTAGGTGCTTACCTATTAGTTGATATGGCACACGTTGCAGGTCTTGTTGCTGCAGGTGTTTACCCAAGCCCTGTACCACATGCACACGTTGTAACTACGACGACGCACAAAACGCTTGCGGGTCCTCGTGGTGGTCTTATCATCTCAGCTTGTGATGATGAAGACATCTACAAGAAGCTAAACAGCGCAGTATTCCCAGGTGGTCAAGGTGGTCCTCTATGCCACGTTATCGCTGGTAAAGCGGTTGCTTTCAAAGAAGCATTACAGCCAGAATTCAAAACTTACCAAGAGCAAGTTGTTAAGAATGCACAGGCAATGGTTGCTGTTCTACAAGAGCGTGGCTATAAAGTTGTTTCTGGTAAAACAGACAACCACTTATTCTTATTAGACCTAATCGACAAAGTCATCACAGGTAAAGATGCTGATGCGGCACTTGGTCGTGCTAACATCACTGTGAACAAAAACTCAGTACCAAACGACCCACGCTCACCGTTTGTAACGTCTGGTCTTCGTATTGGTTCTCCAGCTATCACGCGTCGTGGCTTCAAAGAAGCTGAGTCAGCAGAGCTTGCTGGTTGGATCTGTGACGTACTAGACAACATCAACGATGAGTCAGTACAAGCAGAAGTAAAAGAGAAAGTAAAAGCTATCTGCGCTAAATTACCAGTTTACGCGTAATTTCGCTCACAAAATCAAAGAATTTTGTTATGATTAAGGCCGCATTTGCGGCCTTTTTTATATTTTTTCACAAGTGATTATCTATGCATTGTCCATTTTGCACCGCTAAAGAAACAAAAGTCATTGATTCCCGTTTAGTCGGCTCAGGCCATCAAGTCCGTCGCCGTAGAGAGTGTGTGTTATGTCATGAGCGCTTTACGACGTTTGAAGGTGCCGAATTAGTCATGCCGCGGGTAATTAAACAAGATGGTTCTCGAGAGCCATTCAATGAAGACAAACTATTAAATGGTCTGCACCGCGCGTTAGAGAAACGCCCAGTGAGTACTGAGCAAATTGAAGAAGTCGTACATCAAATTAAATCGCAAATTCGCGCTACGGGTGAGCGTGAAGTGGCAAGCCATATGATTGGTGAATGCATTATGGAAGCGCTGAAAAAGCTCGATAAAGTGGCCTATGTCCGCTTTGCATCCGTATACCGCTCATTTGAAGATATTAGAGAGTTTGGCGAGGAAATCGCGAGGCTTGGAGATTGATGTTTAGCGAGCAAGATAAAGAATTTATGCAGCAGGCCATCGCGCTTGCTGCTAAAGGTCGTTTTACCACTTCACCTAACCCTAATGTGGGCTGTGTCATCGTAAAAGACGGCGATATAGTAGGTCAGGGTTATCACCAAAAAGCGGGTGAAAGTCATGCCGAAGTACACGCATTAAAGATGGCTGGGGACAAGGCAAGAGGCGCAACCGCTTATGTTACCTTGGAGCCATGTAGCCATTATGGTAGAACCCCGCCCTGCGCAAAAGGTCTAATCGATGCTGGAGTTAGCCGCGTTGTTGCCGCCATGGTCGATCCTAACCCAGAAGTTGCAGGTCGCGGCTTACGTATGTTAGAAGAAGCAGGCATTGAAACCGCATCAAGTTTATTTGAGCAAGAATCAAGAGCACTGAACCCAGGTTTTCTAACTCGAATGGAAACGGGCTTACCTTATATAAGTTGTAAATTGGCTGCGAGTCTAGATGGCAAAACCGCATTAAAAAATGGTGAGAGTAAGTGGATCACCTCAAGTGCAGCCCGTCAAGATGTACAGTTGTTACGTGCTGAGCACTGTGCCGTGTTATCGGGTGCTGATACTGTGCTGTTTGATGATGCCAAATTAAATGTACGACTTTCAGTAGAGCAGCTTAAGCTTGCGGAAGGGTTGTCAGTTCGCCAGCCTATTCGAGTGATCATTGATTCTCAAAACCGTTTGTCTCCAGACTTAGCATTATTCTCAATTAATAGTCCTATTATAATTCTAAGAACAAAAGCAGACACAACACACCAATGGCCTGAACATGTCACAGAGCTGGTGGTTGACTCTATGAATGGTAAGGTTGATATCAAAAAAGCGTTAATGCAATTAACTGCGCATGGTATCAACAGTGTATTCGTTGAAGCTGGCGCGACGCTTGCGGGTAAGTTTCACGAATTAAATCTTATCGATAATTATATTCTTTATTTAGCACCTAAAATCATGGGTCAAGACGCGCGAGGTTTATTTAACGTGTCAGAGTTGACGCAGATGGCAGATGTACAGAGCCTACAATGGCACGATATTAAGCAAATTGGCGATGATATTCGTTTAACAGCACGTAAAGTAGCGCAAAAAGGTTAAGTTTTATGTTTACAGGTATCATTGAAGCAACCGGTAAGTTGACTGAGTTGAAACAAAATCAAGGCGACCTAACGGTTCGTGTAAGTAGCCCAAATTTAGACATAGGCGATGTACAGTTAGGCGATAGCATTGCTACAAATGGCGTGTGTTTAACGGTTGTTGAAAAATTTTCTGATGGTTTTCGTGCCGATGTTTCAAATGAGACCTTGAAATTGACGCAATTTGCTCAATATAAGCTAGGGCAAACAGTTAATTTAGAAAAAGCATTACAGCCTGTTTCACGATTAGGCGGCCACTTAGTCTCAGGTCACATTGATGGCATTGCGACAGTCGTGGCGATTTCACCCAATGCCCGTGCAACCGAATATTGGTTAGAAGCGCCCAGTGAACTGATGAAATATATTCCATACAAAGGTTCAGTAGCCATTGATGGTATCAGCTTAACTGTAAATGAAATTAAAGATTGTCAGTTTAAGCTGACAATTGTGCCGCATACAGCACAAGAGACAACCATTGCTGAATTTAAAGTGGGCAGTAAAATTAACTTAGAAGTGGATCAAATTGCACGTTATTTGGAACGCCTAGTACTTGGAGCTCAAGAACCTGCACCAAGCTCTACTCTCACAATGAACTTATTGGCAAACGCAGGCTTTATTAAGTAGCGAATTAATTAAACAGGTAAATTATGAACTTGAACAGCGCACAAGAGATCATCGAAGACATTAAAGCCGGTAAAATGGTTATCTTGATGGATGATGAAGACCGAGAAAATGAAGGTGACTTAATCATCGCAGCCGAGCATATTTCAGCGGACGCCATAAACTTCATGGCAACCCACGGCCGTGGTTTAATTTGTTTAACTATGACTCAAGAGCGTTGTCAGCAAATTGATTTACCATTAATGGTGAGAAATAACGGCGCGCAATTCTCAACTAACTTCACAATGTCTATCGAGGCGGCAAAAGGCGTCACTACTGGCATTTCTGCCGCTGATCGTGCTCGTACAGTACAGGCAGCAGTGGCTAAAGGTGCAGTGCCAACAGACATCGTGCAGCCAGGTCATATTTTCCCAATTATGGCACAACCTGGTGGGGTATTAACTCGTGCTGGTCATACAGAAGCAGGCTGTGATTTAGCGCGTTTAGCTGGTTTAGAACCCGCTTCAGTCATTGTTGAGATCTTAAACCCAGACGGTACTATGGCGCGTCGTCCTCAGTTAGAAGTGTTTGCCAAAGAGCATGGTTTAAAAATTGGTACTATCGCTGACCTAATTGAATATCGTAATTTAAACGAAACAACTATCGAAAAAGTTGCGCAGTGTAAATTGCCAACTGAGTATGGTGAGTTCGACTTAGTCACTTACAAAGACACCATTGATAACCAGCTTCATTATGCTTTACTCAAAGGTGAAGTTTCAGAAAGTGATGCAACGCTAGTTCGTGTTCACTTACAAAGCACCTTTAATGATGTCTTACTATCAGACAGAGGCGCTGATCGTAGCTGGAGCTTGCATGGTGCGATGAAGCACATCAGCGAAAATAACGGTGTGCTAGTTATTCTAGGTAAACAGGAACAAACTGAAGACATCGAGCACATGGTAAAAGCATTTGCTGCGCAAGATGCGGGCGAAACTGTGAATCAGCGTAAATTCCAAGGTACATCTCGTACCGTTGGTGTTGGCTCGCAGATTTTAGCTGATTTAGGTATTCAAAAAATGCGCCTAATGAGTATGCCGAAAAAATATCATGCACTTTCAGGTTTCCACCTAGAAGTCATTGAATACGTAGAGCCTAAATAATTGAATGAAAAAGCCCGTTGATGACAGCGGGTTTTGTTATTTGGGGTTAACCAAAACTGTGCTATTATGCGCGCCAATTTGGCAATTGCTTATTGCGTATTCGGCGCACTTTGATTGCAAAGTACGAAACATTAAGAAGATTAGGACCATCTAATGAAGATTATTGAAGGTAACAAATACGCTCCTGGCAAAAAATTTGCCATTGTTATTTCACGTTTTAATGATTTTATCGGTAGTAGCTTACTTGAAGGTGCTGTTGACGAGCTAAAGCGTGTTGGTGGTGTTAAAGAAGAAGACATCACTGTGGTATATGTACCAGGTGCCGTTGAGTTACCATTAGCAGCTAAGCGTTTAGCGATGAAAAAAGAGCACGATGCAATCATTGCATTAGGCGTTATCATCCGTGGTGGTACTCCACATTTCGACCTAGTTGCTAACGAGTCAAACAAAGGACTTGCAAGCGTTTCATTAGACTATGATATTCCGGTAGCATTTGGTGTATTAACCACGGAAAGCATTGAGCAAGCCATTGAACGTGCGGGCACTAAAATGGGCAACAAAGGCGGCGAAGCAGCCCTTGGTGCACTAGAAATGGTGAACGTGCTAGAGCAAATTTAAGAGGATCCTCAGTGAAACCAGCAGCAAGACGTAAAGCACGTATATTAGCGCTTCAAGCCGTATACTCTTGGCAATTAAGTGGCAACCCGATTGCCGATATTGAGCAACAAATGTTGATCGAGAATGATGTATCTAAAGTAGACGTAGAATACTTTAAAGATCTTGCTCGCGGTGTTGCAGTAAACGTAAAACAATTAGATGAGCTTGTTAAGCCACATCTTTCTCGCCCGTTTGAAGACTTAGATGAAGTTGAGCGTGCAGTATTACGCTTAAGTGCATACGAACTTAAGTTCCGTGAAGATGTACCTTACAAAGTAGCAATCAATGAAGGCATTGAGCTTGCGAAAATCTTTGGTGCAGAAGACAGCCATAAGTTTGTGAACGGTGTTTTAGACAAAGCAGTTAAAGCAGTTCGCAAATAAAGGCAAACAATTTGGAGAGCCGGCTTAGGCCGGCTTTTTTATGTATGAAGGAATTTGAGTTAATCAATCGATTTTTCACCGGCCGTGGCATTACTCGACGTGATGTAGACTTAGGCATAGGTGATGATTGCGCCCTAGTTACTATCCCCGAAGGCTGCCAATTAGCGGTCACCACAGATACGCTGGTTGAAGGCGTCCATTTCTTTTCTGATATTTCTCCTAAAGCCTTAGGACACCGAATTTTAGCGGTAAACTTAAGTGATTTAGCTGCAATGGGGGCAGAGCCTGCTTGGATATCCATCGGATTGACGCTACCTAATGTTGATGAAACTTGGCTGGAACAGTTCACAGAAGGTATGCACGATATTGCCGAATACTATAACGTGCAACTGATTGGTGGTGACACCACACAAGGTCCATTAACGATTACTGTGTGCGCTAAAGGCATTGTGCCAAAAGGCAAAGCGTTGACGCGAAGTGGTGCTAAAGTAGGTGATTGGTTATATGTGACTGGCGACCTTGGAGATGCTGCTTTGGCAATCGAAGCACGTAAACAAGGGTGGGATCTCAGTGATGAAGACCGCAGTTATGCTCAGAAAAAGTTTGATTATCCAGCCCCCCAAGTTGCAGCAGGCCAGGTTTTACGTGGTTTGGCGAATTCAGCCATTGATATTTCTGACGGTTTGCTGGCTGATTTGAATCATATTCTGACCCACTCAGGTGTTGGTGCGACAATCCATGCTGATAAAGTGCCGCTTTCAACAGCGCTGAAAAATTTACCAGATGAAGAAGTACGTTTAATGCTGGCAATGGCCTATGGCGATGATTATCAGTTGTTGTTTACTGTGCCTGATAGTAATAGAGTAGCAGTAGAAAAGCGCTTGGCAGAATATGGTGTGACACCAACCTGTATCGGGCAAATTAACGCAAATGCAGGCGATGTATCGCTACTTTATAAAGATAAACCTTGGCCATTTCCCGCAACTGGCTTTGAACATTTTAGTTAGGAGTCGGTTTGGCTAAGCAGTACAAATTTGATATTCGTAAACCCCATCAATTTTTTGGTTTGGGTTTTGGTTTAGGACTTGCCCCATTTGCCCCGGGTACATTTGGTACTTTAGGTGCATTACCACTTATTTTCATTACAGCAAGTTATCCATTATGGCTGCAATGTGTTTTTGCAGTTGTGATCAGTGTATTCGGTATTTGGGTTTGCGGACAAACGGCTAAAGATGTTCAAGTTCATGATCATCCTGCAATTGTTTGGGATGAAGTGGCTGGTTTTTACATTACCATGATAGGCGCAGCATTATCTTGGAAAGCACTTTTAGTTGGCTTTATATTATTCAGATTTTTCGATATTGCCAAACCAGGCCCCATTAGAATGTTAGACAAAAAGCTGCATGGTGGCTTCGGGATCATGGCTGATGACATTTTAGCGGGTATTTTTTCGTTGATTTGTGTACAAGCTTTGTTTAAAACTGGGTTCTTAGTAGCTTAATCAATAAAAGATTGTGAGTGTATGATCAAAAAAACCTTGCTAGTGTCTTGGCTGTTTATACTGATGAGTTTTTCAGTATCGGCTGCCATCAATGACTATATTGTGAAGCAATGGAATGTACAAAATGGCTTACCCTCACAATCAATAAAAAGTTTGGTGCAAGACCAACAAGGCTATGTATGGCTTGGCACTCAATTTGGTCTCAGTCGTTTTGATGGTTATCAGTTTCGCAATTTCACAACCCAAAACACACAATTCTTGCAAACCAATGCCATTCATAAGTTACTGTTAGATAGACATGGTAAGTTATGGATTGGAACGAAACGTGGATTACACCGTCTGGATCCTCATACATTAAAAGTGCATTCTTTTAATATCAAAGGGCCAATTTTAGATATTGTTGAGGATAGTCAAGGTGACATCTGGGTTGCAGGTAATGGCTTATTTTACATTGGCAATGACCAACAAGCACAACGTGCATTTGATTCAGCAGAAGACAATAAAAAGTTTCCTGTTAACCGCATTAATCAGATTGTAGGTAGTGTGTCTAAAATCGCCCAAGGTACCGATGGTTTATGGTTGGTAAATGAGCGTAATCTTTTAAAAATTACCAAATCAGCCACCAATCGCAGAGATGTGTTTCGTCTAGAGCTTGGCTTTCGTTTATCTCTCCCAGAACAATTAGCACAGACTATTATTCATGATTTAGCATGGATTGAGGGGCGTTTGTATTTAGCCTCTGAATTAGGTGCTTACTTCTTAGATATCGATCAGGTACTTAGAAAATATACTGAGCTCGGTAACGGTGCTGTCTATAAATTTATGTACGACTCAGATACAGGGTTATGGGTATCTACCTCTAGCAGACTTATGTTCAGAGAAGGTGTGTCTGACTGGCGTTATGTGGAGCCTATTCATGCCGATCAAGCAATTTGGTTTTCTGATATGTTTAAAGACGGCGAAGGGAATATTTGGTTTGCCAGTTTAAACGAAGGCTTGTGGTTTGCACATACTGGCAATATAGCCCGTCATATGATTGACGGGAATAGTCAGCAAGGGATCACTGCAATGACAACAGACAATCAGGGTAGAACTTGGATAGCCGCTAGAAGTGGTGTTGGCTATTTAAATAACCAAGATGCATTTCAGGTTGTTATTGACTCAGAAGAACTCAATAACAGTGCGGTTTATGAGCTTGAGTTTAGCGGTAACAGCCTTTTCATAGGTACTGAGCGTGGGACATTAATTTACGAGCAAGGTGTATTACAGCTATTGCCGTTTCGAGAGCTTCGACAAACTCCTGTATTGGCCATTACACCATCTCAGCGAGGGGGAATTTGGATTGGTACAGGTAGTGGTATATATCGTCTTGAATACTCTGGACTAACTCCTTTTGCCTATAACGATTATTTAGGCAGTCTAGGCAGTAGGTTTGTCACGTATATCAATGATCAGCCAAATGTCGGGTTTATAGGCACCAACAAAGGAGCTTATCAATTTAATCAAAAAGGCATTGAAAAGCTCGGTGGTCAAACGTCTTTAGAGTCCGCTTATGTTACCAGTATTTTATATATTCAAGGTGTGGCGACTTTAGTTGGCTCTTGGAATGATGGGTTATTTTATCGAACTGCAAAGGGCGATTGGTATCAGCTTGATGCCTCAAATGGCTTACCTCATGGTTCAATATCCTCGCTCTATTATGATGAGCAACAGGCATTAATTTGGGTCAGTACCAGAAAAGGGGTATATCGTCTTCCTGCCGCGCAGTTTGCGCATCCTATTTCGAATTTGAAAGTTGAACAGGTGATCAGTCAATTCGATCGTCAGCTAGATGGTAAAGTAGGGCGGTGTTGTTCTGGGTTTGGTGGTGATGCTGTTTTAGAGCAACAAAATTCTATTTGGTATCCAAGCTCACAGGGAATGGTTGAGATCCCGAAGAACGTTGAACTATTCGGTTCTAAAGAGCTAACACCTAAATTAGAAGCAGTACTAACGCAAAATAGAGAACTGATTGCTAGTGAGTTCACCGATTTACTGAATTTAGATACCAGTGAACGCGATATTACCATTAACTACACAGCAATTGACTTTTATGCTCCCACAGGGATTGAGTTTAGATATAGACTGACAGGGAAAGAACAAAGTGAATGGCGTGAAGTGTTTAATCGTCGTGAGGCGATTTACACTAACTTAGCACCGGGAGTTTATAGTTTTGAACTACAAGTAAAACGAAAAGGTGAAGGGTGGCAACAAGCGCGTAGTGTCTCACAACGAATTGAAATCCCTAGGCGATTTGACGAAACAATTTATTTTAGGTTATTGATTGCCTTGGGCTTTGTTTTGCTGTTTTACGTATTCTTTTGGATATTCAGAGCTCAAGAACGCCGCAAACAGCAAGCGCTAGAAAGCTTAGTCGCTGAGCGAACTATGGCATTAAGGCAAGCTAACGATAAGCTTAATGAAGTGAATACGCAAATGAAGTTAGTGAGTCATACAGATGAGTTAACAGGACTGAAAAGCCGTCGTTTCTTGTTTGATCAGTTGCCAAAAGATGTCGAACACTATCAGCGTAATGCACAGTCGCTTCAGCAGCAAAATAAGCGTCTAGTACTACTTATCATAAATGTCGATAACTTTAGTAAAGTGAATGATGCCTATGGCCCTATAGGGGGAGATAGCTGTTTGCAACAGCTTTCAACGTTGCTCAATACTCGGACACAAGGCTCTGATTATGTGGCACGTTGGAGTGGTGATGAGTTTTTATTATTGCTCAGAGATTTTAAACGTGACGCGATTGAAAGCTATATAAAAGAGCTATGCCGTGCTATTGCTGAATGTGATTTCCAATTACCGAATGGTAAGTCAATCAATATGACGGTTTCTATGGGCTGGTCATTTTATCCTCTGCCTTTATTAGGTGGGCAAGTTATCAGTTGGGAGGCCTCTGTTAATTTAGCCGATGTTGCACTTCATCAAGTAAAACAACGTGGTGGCGATGGTGCTGCAACGATTACATTTGATGAACAGTTGGATGCATTTGAGTTTGAGCAAACAAGTAATGTGGAGTCTCAACTACAAACCTTACAGGCTAATGGGCTCGCAGATGTGAAAATTTGGATGCGTTAATTCTAAGTGGTAAGTTTCATTTCATTAAAGATTTTAAAGCATAAAAAAAGGAGCTAAGGCTCCTTTTTTTATGCTTCAGTGTTTATTAAAGTAGCGCCCTAATACGCTGCTCGATTGAATCAGCACATAAGCCCATTTCTGCATGCATTTCGTCTTGCGTACCGTGCTTGATAAATTCATCTGGAATACCAAATAATGACACCGGTGTGTGAATACCTTGTGCGCCGAGGAATTCCATAACAGCACTGCCAGCACCACCGGCTATGGCGTTATCTTCAAGACATACAAAGCGATCATGGGTTTTGCTCAGTTCAACGAGGAGGGCTTCATCAAGCGGTTTTACAAATCGCATATCAACGAGAGTTGCATTTAACTTTTCAGCAGCTTGTTTGGCATTATGAAGTAGTGTGCCAAAACTTAAGATGGCCACTTTCTCACCTTCACGGATCACGTTGCCCTTACCAATTTCAAACGCTTGCATCTGCGTTTCTACATCATTATCACCGGCACTACCACGAGGGTAACGCACCGCAACAGGTTGGTTACACTGGTAGCCAGTGTAAAGCATCTGACGACATTCGTTGGTATCACTTGGTGCCATGATGATCATGTTTGGAATACAGCGCATAAAGCTTAAGTCATATGCACCTTGGTGAGTTTCACCATCAGCGCCAACAATACCTGCACGGTCAATTGCAAATAGCACAGGTAAGTTTTGTAGCGCGACATCGTGAATAAGTTGGTCGTAAGCACGTTGTAAGAAGCTTGAGTAGATAGCAACTACGGGTTTAAGGCCTTCACATGCGAAACCTGCACCTAGGGTAACAGCGTGT
The DNA here is from genome assembly GCF_005886345.1 of Pseudoalteromonas phenolica. Lineage (GTDB taxonomy): Bacteria > Pseudomonadota > Gammaproteobacteria > Enterobacterales > Alteromonadaceae > Pseudoalteromonas > Pseudoalteromonas phenolica_A. The sequence goes on along the minus strand of NZ_PNEC01000008.1, from coordinate 33,178 downwards.
TGCTCAGCAATGGCAACATCAAAGTACTGTTCAGGAAACTCTTTTGAGAAACGCACCATACCTGAACCTTCACGCATCGCTGGTGTAATCGCCATAAGCTTAGGATCTTGTGCTGCCATATCACATAACCAATCACCAAATACTTTTGAAAAAGTAGGGGCGCTAGGTTTCGATTTTGGCAAGCTATGCACGCTTGGATCGAACTTTGGCACACCGTGGTAGCCGATAGGGTCGGCTTCAGCTGGTTTGTAACCTTTACCTTTTTGCGTTTTGATGTGCAAAATCTGTGGCCCTTTAAGGTTACGCATATTTCTTAGCGTATCAACGAGCATATTAACGTCGTGACCATCAATTGGACCAATGTAATTTAAACCAAGCTCTTCGAAGAAAGTGCCAGGAATGACCATGCCCTTTAAGTGCTCTTCCATACGACTTGCAAGCTCTTTGACCGTCGGTACACCAGAGAGAATTTTCTTACTGCCTTCACGAATATTGGTATAGAAGCTACCTGAAAGAATACGTGCAAAGTGGTTGTTTAGCGCACCTACATTTTCAGAGATAGACATCTCATTATCATTTAAGATAATTAGCATGTCAGACTTGATATCTCCAGCGTGGTTCATCGCTTCGAATGCCATACCTGCAGTGATCGCACCATCACCTATAACGGCGACAGTTTTACGGCCTTTCCCTTCTTTCTGAGCAGCAATAGACATACCTAATGCCGCTGAAATTGAGGTACTTGAATGGCCCACACTGAAGGTGTCATATTGACTTTCTTCACGAAAAGGAAATGGATGCAACCCATCTTTTTGACGGATCGTATGCATGGCATCGCGACGACCCGTTAAGATTTTGTGTGGGTAAGCTTGATGACCCACATCCCAAATTAATCTATCTTCAGGTGTGTCATATACGTAATGTAAAGCCACTGTCAGCTCGACGGTGCCTAAGCCTGAAGCCAAGTGGCCACTGCTCTGAGAAACCGAATTAAGTAAGTAATCTCTTAATTCGTCGCTCAGCTTACCCAGTTGGGGCTGTGGTAATTGACGTAATTGCGCCGGTTCATCAACCAAGGCGAGTAATGGGTACTTGCTACTGTCCAGTTTCATTCTTTCAACATGTGTCCTACACAAACCTTATTCAATTATATACAAAGGTTTACTTAATTTTTATAAATTTTATTCTGCTCGTCATCAATACGTCATGGTAGAGTATTAGTGATCACGCTCAATTATATATTTTGCCAGTTCTGCTAATACATCGGTATTATGAGGTATTGCATCAAGTGCAAGCAGCGCATCTTCCACTAATTGATGTGCTTTATTCTTTGCACCATCAAGCCCAAGTAATGCAGGGTAGGTTGACTTGTGATTATCTAAGTCAGAGCCTTGAGGTTTACCGAGCACGGCAGTGTCGCCTTCAATATCAAGGATATCGTCTTGAACTTGAAATGCTAACCCTAGTTTTTGCCCATAGGTATCTAAAGCGCTCATTACTTCTTCATCAATATTTGGCGCACAATATGCGCCAAGTTTAATGGCACAATTTAAAAGAGCCCCTGTTTTTAAGCGATGTATACGTTCCAGCTCATCTAAGGTTACACTCATATCGGTCGCTGCAATATCAAGGGCTTGTCCACCCACCATTCCTTGAATACCAGAGGCTTTGGCCAATGTATTTATCATAGCTAACTGCTGCTGGGCAGATACTTGGAAGGTGTGTTCACTTAATAGCTCAAATGCTAAAGTTTGTAGTGCATCACCGGCTAAAATCGCTTGTGCTTCATCAAATGCTATATGACAGGTCGGCTTACCTCTACGTAAATCATCGTCATCCATAGCAGGAAGATCGTCATGTACTAAAGAGTAACTATGAATACACTCAATGGCGGCAGCTGCTACATCTAGGTCAGCTTCATTGGCACCAAATAGGTTACCCACACTATACACAAGAAATGGCCTAAGACGTTTGCCACCATTATTTATACTATAATAAGTGGCCTCTTTTACCGTATTATCCGTGTCTAACGGCTTCGAAAAGTATTCACCTATATAGGTATCTAGCCGACTTTGTGCTGCTCTAATTTGTTCTAATAAATTCACTGTTAGATCTTAATCTAGCTGGTTAGGCATTGCAGTAACGGGTGCTTCAGGGTCATTGCCCATAAGAATCGAAACTTTTTGCTCTGCGTTGCTCAGCTTTTCATTTGAAGCATTGGCAAGTTGTACACCACGTTCAAATTGTTTGAGTGACTGTTCTAAAGTAAGGCTACCTTGTTCCATTGCTTGAACTATGTCTTCAAGTTCTGCCATTGCTTCTTCAAAACTTAAATTTTCAGGTTTTTTTGCAGCCATATTACTTCTTGTTCAGCGATTATTTGTAAGATGGCAATTTTAGGGGGATTACGGACTCAGGTCAAAACTTGTTGTAGAGTTTGTGAGACAATAAAGTTATTTCGAGCAAATTATTCGTTAAGCTCAATTAATTAAGGTGATAATTGAGTTAAGATATTCAATATTTTGCCGATAAAAGTCTTACTGAAAGCTAGACCTTTCAATGTAACATAGGCACAAGGTTTGCAAATATTCGAATTAAGCATGATATTTGTAGTTGCCACTCAAAAAATTGACTTCGAGTGTCATAATAAAAAAGTAATGATAAGTATTCTCTGGAGGGGATAGTGGATTTAGCAACCGTTATCGGAATAGTAGGTGCAATAGGTTTGGTCATCATGGCGATGTTCATGAGTAGTAATGGTGACTTGGCCATGTTTGGTGATGGCCCATCTACCGTCATTGTATTCGGTGGCTCTATTTTCATCGTACTCTCGAACTTTACTATGAGCCAGTTCTTAGGCATAGGTAAAGTCGTTGGTAAGGCCTTCATGTTTAAAATTGAGACTCCGGAAGAGTTGATTGAAAAAGCGGTAGAGCTTGCAGATTCAGCTCGAAAGGGCGGTTTTTTAGCGCTTGAAGAAGCAGAAATCCCTAACGCATTTATGCGTAAAGGAGTTGATATGCTTGTTGATGGTCACGATGCTGATGTTGTTCGCGCGACATTACTTAAAGATATTTCTTTGACAACAACGCGCCATGAATTAGGTGCTAACTTATTTAAATCTTTGGCGGATATCGCACCAGCTATGGGTATGATAGGCACGCTAATTGGTCTTGTTGCTATGTTATCAAACATGGATGACCCAAAAGCGATTGGTCCGGCGATGGCGGTAGCGCTTCTCACAACCTTATACGGAGCATTCCTTGCCAATGTAGTTGCTATTCCAATCCAAGCTAAACTTGAACTTCGTAAAGATGAAGAAGAACAAAACCAACGTTTAATTCTAGATGCTATCTTGGGTATTCAAGATGGTCAAAACCCGAAAGTAATTGAAGGTATTCTTAAAAACTACCTCCCAGAATCAAAACGCGGTAGCGATAAGGAGGAGTAGATGTCAGATGAACAAGAATGTAAATGTCCTCCCCCGGGTTTACCTGCTTGGATGGGAACATTTGCTGACTTAATGTCGTTATTGATGTGTTTCTTCGTACTGCTGCTGGCTTTCTCAGAGATGGATGTATTGAAGTTTAAACAGATTGCTGGTTCTATGAAGTTTGCTTTCGGTGTGCAAAACAAAATTGAAGTAAAAGATATTCCAAAAGGGACAAGCGTCATTGCAATGGAGTTTACTCCAGGTAAACCTGAGCCCACTCCTATTGAGACAATTCAACAGCAAACTGTTGAAATGACACAACAAATGTTGGAGTTCCAAGCTGGTGATGAAGCCTCTGCAGGGGGACGTCAAGAGCAGAGAGGCAATAAGCGGGGTGGCGAATCACAAAGTACCTCGCAAGAGCAATCGATGGAGCAAGCTATTTCAGCTGCAGATCAAGAGCAAGTAAATGAGCTTGTGAAAAAGATCGCTCAGCAAATGGAAAAGCAGATTATGGATGGTGCGATTGAACTTGAGTCATTAGGTCAGCAAATTATTATTCGGATCCAAGAAAATGGTGCTTTCCCCTCTGGTAGCGCATTTCTTCAACCTAAATTCAAACCTATCATTCGTGAAATCGCAGATTTACTCAAAGATGTTCCCGGTGAAATAACCGTTTCAGGCCATACTGATGATTTTCAAGTGACTAACGAGCTTTACTCGAATAATTGGGACTTATCGGCAACACGTGCCGTAGCTGTTGCCAGTGAAATGGTTAAAGCTCAAGGGTTTGATAAGAATCGTATGGTAGTAGTGGGTCACGCGGATACTAGGCCATTGGTTCCGAATGAGAATGATAATGATAGGCGCCGAAACCGCCGTGTCGAAATTTCTATTTTGCAAGGTAAGGCAAAAGAATCCGATCCTATAGAATTGCGTGGTAATTAATTTTGTAGCGCTTTAGTATTATCTTTCTTGATAGATGGTTCATTTTACGCTAATTTGAACTTGGACCAACTATCAAGGAGATACACATATGTCTATGTTAAGTAAATACGCTTATATTCCAGGTAATAATGGCGATGGTGCTGATGATAATGATGAGCCACCTAAGGTGTCATTAGTTTAATCATCCGGACTAGAATGCACTCTTATGTCCTTCGATTTAAACAGCACTTACTTCAATCAGTTTCTTCTATTGATCAGAGATCATGCAACATTATTAACTTTTATTGCTGTGGTGTTGTTTTTAGTTTTAAGAGATGAGAAAGCATTAAGATATGCGGCATTATGTGCCGCATTTTACGTTTTAGGATATTTTTCTTTTCCGGTCGTGAAGCAAGTAGATGCCGATCTCTATGTTATTCGCTACATCTATTGGGCATTCAGTGATCTGGTTTTTATGGCTATTTTAGCTATCTGGGCTCTCAAAGATAAAGCATACTTATGGCAAAGTGTGCTTGCGCAATTGATCATTTTGCCTGCACCAATTATGCAGCTGTTTAGATTAGTAGACAGACACTATCTAGATTTAAGCTACTCAACCTATTTGTATAAAACAATATTACCACTGGTAAATATTTGTACTGTGATACTGTGTTTTCTGCCAGTATTTTTTGTGATTAAAACAAAATTCAAGACACGCTCAACTGCGACTTAATAGCTACAACATTGAAATCTTAGCTATGGGTTAATTTATATCAATACCATCGACGTTAAGTATCACACCTGAGTCAGTCGCAGCGCTCACTTTTCCAGCCAATTTAACAGCCGTTTTATTGCCTTGACTATCAGGTATATATACATCGGTTAGAGCAAACTGGCATTGTTCAATTGCAACCGTTTCTGCCAAACTAACATTCAAACAAGACGTTTTCGTAATATTTCCATTTCTACTTTCTTCACAATAAGCAGGGTTTAGATTCGCACTAAATTGTGAGTCAATTTCGCTTAGCAATACCGTTAATTGAAAGGCATTGTTTTCACAATTAAGCGGTAGTTCTTTTTGATTGTTTACTAACTCGCCTTGTAAAAAACGTTGATCTTCATTGTTTTCATACCAAACAGTTAAGGTGCTTTTAGCAAGCTGTGTCGTCACCGAGCGGGGACTGCCTTGAGCTCGCCAATCGGCTAAAGATGCGAAGTTAGGTAGAGAGAATGATAAGCTTAATTCAGGTGTATATTTTAATTGCTGTCCTGGCTTGATAGAGCTTGTTTCAGCACCTTGCCAAGTTTCTCTGATATCTGCACCGAATATATTGGCTACTTGTTCACATAGAGTTTCTGAGCCTCGATAAGAAGTCTCTGCAAGGCTACTAGAGCGAGTTGTAAAGAAGTTTACTTGTGGTTTTGTCTGAAGCTGTTCACCTTCTATTTGCCAATAAGCTGTATTTATTTCTTGCTTATTTAAATTCCGCTGAGCAGAGAAACTATCACCGCATTGGGCTGTTTGAGTAATGGAGGGAGTAGTTGTGTTGTCTTTTCTTAGAGGCTCACTGCCACCGCCACTACAAGCACTTAAAAAAGACAGCGAAAGTAAAACCAAGTGAGATCTCATAGTCGTCCTTGTGAAGGGTTATCAGGTTTGCGGGATAACCCCAAAAAGTCGTAATTAGCCTAGTGCTGGAATAACACCAAACATCTGCAAACCTTGAGCTGCTATTATGACAACTCCACAGCAAGCCGCAAGACTCAATCCTAAACGGCCGCCTTTAACTTGATAGCCCTCTATTTCTTGTTGCTGTGCGCGCTGTACCCAAACCATCGCAACAGGTAAAAATATCGCCAAAATTACCAGCGCAATTGCGGCATAGCCTAGCGCTGTTATAAACCCTTGAGGATAAAAAAGGGCAAAGCCTAGAGGTGGTAAGAAAGTAATAAATGCTGTTTTTAATCGGGCACTTTTGTTGTCGCCCTGTTTAAAGGTATCGGCAAAAAAGTCAAATAAGCCTAAGCTCACACCCAAGAAAGAAGTAGCAAGAGCAAGATCTGCAAAGATAGTAATAGAAGTACTTACTTGTGGGCTTTGTACTAATTGCGTGACATTACCGATAAAGCCTTGTAACCCCTCGGCTTGTAATAGTTGAGACTGACTCATCATACCTTGGCTGATCAATTGCCAAAATACATAAATAATAAGAGGCACAGACGCACCGAATATCATTACTTTTTTAAGAGAACGAATATCAACACCGACATATTTAACAATAGAAGGAATTGAACCATGAAAACCAAAAGACGTGAATATAACAGGGATTGCTGATATGAGTAAGCCTTGTTCAAGCGGCATTTCAAGAAGGTGTTGGCCTTGCACATAGGGCGTCAATACAAAGAAGAGACTTGCTAATACAAGTACCTTAACTGTAAATAAAACTCGGTTTAATTTATCTACCGTTGACGTGCCCATGGTTACAATCGTTGCAACCAGAATTGCAATTAGAATCGAACCGACTTGAGGAGCAACATTAGTGTCAAAGGCTGCATTTATTTTGCTTTGTAACTGTGAACCCCCTCCAGCTATATATGCTGCACATAAGGCATAGAATAAAAACACCATCGCAAAGTTGGCAACATATTGCCCGCGTTTGCCAAGCAATGTTTTAGCTAGGGTATTTAAGGTTGCATCTGGGTTAGCATATTGATGAAGCTCAAGCATTAAAAGTGCTGTGTAAGTCATCAGAAACCAGGTAAATAAAATTAAAATTAATGACGCGCTAAAACCGATACCTGCTGAAGCAATTGGTAAGGCCAACATACCTGCACCAATTGTCGTTCCTGCGACAATCAGCATACTGCCGATGGTTTTATTCTTAATCACATTTTGCCCCTTTATGTGTGAGAGAGCAGGCAAGATATAACGCAGAGCGAAAAATTGAAACTACTTTGTTATAAATCAAGATACGTGTTTGTAATATATGTTTTACATTACGCTGCAGAGAGCTGAAATTTAGGCATAAAAAACGCGATGTCTCGACATCGCGTTTTTTCTAAAAGTAGTGATTATTTAACTTCTTTACCTGCTGCTTGCTGATCTGCATGATAGCTAGAGCGAACAAACGGGCCACATGCAGCATGTGTAAAGCCAATCTCGTCGGCATAGTCTTTTAATGCATCAAATTCAACTGGTGGCACATAACGCTTTACAGGTAAATGGTGCTTAGAAGGCTGTAAATATTGGCCAACAGTTAACATGTCAACATTGTGCTCACGAAGGTCACGCAACACTTCTTCGATTTCAGAAATCTCTTCACCTAAACCAACCATAAGACCTGATTTGGTTTTAACATTCGGGTGAGCTTCTTTGAAACGACGAAGTAATTCTAAAGACCACTTATAATCGGCACCTGGACGCGCTAGCTTATAAAGGCGTGGTGCAGTTTCTAAGTTATGGTTGAACACATCTGGTGGCGTTTCAGTTAATATTTCTAATGCTTTTTCCATACGGCCACGGAAATCAGGTACTAGGATTTCAATGGTGATTTCAGGATTGTGCTTACGGATTGCCTTAATACAATCAGCAAAGTGTTGTGCGCCACCATCACGTAAATCATCACGATCTACAGAAGTGATAACTACGTACTTCAGCTTCATATCTTTGATGGTTAAAGCCAGTTTTTCCGGCTCTTCAGCATCTGGTTTTAATGGGCGGCCGTGTGCAACATCACAGAAAGGACAACGGCGTGTACAAATTGCACCTAAGATCATGAACGTGGCGGTACCATGATTAAAGCACTCAGATAAGTTAGGGCAAGACGCCTCTTCACATACAGAGTGTAATCCGTGATTGCGCATGGCTTGCTTGATGCCCTCAATACGTTCACTTGATTTCGGTAAACGGATCTTAAGCCACTCGGGTTTTCTAAGCATTTCATCACGCTCAGTTGGCATAACCTTAACTGGGATCAATGCCATTTTTTCAGCATCGCGAAGCTTTACCCCGGGCTCCATTTTTACTGGTTTACTCATTCGTTCTCAAACCCTTTTTTGTGTTCAACATGCTCTGCTTTTAAGCGTTTTTGCATATGTTTAACAAGACCTTGCGCAACTTCATCGAGCTGCGACGGGCCATTTAATTCGCTTGTTTGTACCATGTTCATGCCTGCATAACCGCAAGGGTTGATACGCATGAATGGACTCATGTCCATGTTTACGTTTAATGCAAGTCCATGAAATGAGCAGCCGCGACGAACGCGAAGGCCCAGTGATGCAATTTTACTGTCGTTGACATAAACACCGGGGGCGTCGGCTTTTGCATAAGCATTGATGTCGTACTCTTTGAGTAGGTCGACAATGCACTCTTCAAGCCAAGTAACGAGTTCTCTGACTCCGATTTTTAGACGGCGGAGGTTGAAAAGTACATACATCATTTGCTGACCCGGACCGTGATAAGTGACTTGACCACCTCGGTCAACTTGAATAACAGGTATATCGCCCGGTGCTAATACATGTTCAGCTTTACCTGCTTGCCCTTGAGTAAATACAGGCTCATGCTCAACAAACCAGATTTCATCAGCGCTGTTATCATCGCGGGTGTCAGTGAAGTCTTGCATCTTTTGCCAAATAGGTTCGTAACTACGTAAACCTAATTGACGAACTATCACGGTACTTTGTGTCATTAGTGTCCCTTAAAGTACGTAACGCACGTCTTCAATATTACCAATTTCGGTATAGATTTGCTCGATGTGCTCTTTTGACGTCACTGTTGCTACCAAAGTAACTGACTCATAAGTGCCTTTGCTACTTGGCTTTACTTTAGGCGCATAGTCGCCAGGAGCAATTGTTTGCAGTTTTGCAAGGATCTGATCAGTCAGATTTACATTTGCTAGACCCATAATTTTGAATGTAAATGGGCAAGGGAACTCTAAGTATTCGTCAAACTTAGTATTTTTAACAGGTTGAACCATGAAGGTGTCCTCATTGCAAATGGTGTGTAGCGTTTTTATTTTACACACGCTCAATAATGGCGGGCATTCTATCATTTTTACGGCAAAAAAAAACGCCTCACAAAGGAGGCGTTGCACAGTGTTAAATCAGTTATTGCATAATCTGTAAACGTAAATAGTCATAGATCTTGCTGAAGAAGCTACCCTCTTCAATTTCTTCAAGTGTGACAAGTGGGTATTGAGCAATTTCTTCACCTTCTAACTGCAAGAATAATTTACCAACAGTGGTGCCTTTCGCAAGTGGCGCTTCAAGTGTCTTGTCTAATTCAAAATTAGCCTTTAAGTTTTTACGCTGGCCACGAGGAATTGTAATTGGGGTGTCTTCTAAAATACCCAATGAAACAGTTTCTTTATTACCCATCCAAATACGTTGCTCAGCAAAGCTATCACCTGCTTTATATGGAGTAATTGTTTCAAAGAAACGGAAGCCATAATTTAGTAATTTTTTGCTTTCAACTTTACGTGCACGTTCACTATCAGTGCCCATCACAACAGCAATTAAACGCATATCGTCTTTGGTGGCTGAAGTTACTAGACTGTAGCCAGCTTCTGACGTGTGACCTGTTTTAATACCATCAACGTCAAGACTTGCATCCCATAAAAGAGAGTTACGGTTATATTGTTTTATACCGTTGTAGGTAAAAGACTTTTCTTTGTAAAGCGCATACTCTTCTGGCACGTCACGAATAAGTGCTGCACCTAAAGTCGCCATATCACGAGGTGTGGTGTAGTGTTCGTCAGTATCTAGACCATGACTATTAATAAAGTGCGTGTTAGACATACCTAGCTTCTCGGCATGTGCATTCATTAAATCTGCAAATGCACTTTCACTACCAGCAATATGCTCGGCCATAGCAACACACGCATCATTACCCGATTGAATAATGATACCGTGGTTAAGGTCGTCTACAGTGACTTGTTTACCAACTTCGATAAACATCACTGATGAACCTGGGAAGTTTTTTGCCCACGCTTTTTCACTAATCGTGACTTTATCATCTGGTGAAATATTACCGGCTTCAATTTCGACACCGATCACATAGCTAGTCATCATCTTGGTTAAGCTAGCTGGAGCGAGTTTAGTGTCTGGTTCACCTTCGGCAATGACTTTACCTGTGGTGTAGTCAACTAAGAAATAACCTTTCGCATTGATCTGCGGGGTAGAAGGAAGAATTTGTGCAGAAGCTGAAAACAGTGTAGCAGAGCACACAAGGCCACAAATTTTGGTGAGTAGTTTGGTTTTTAATAAAGTCATTATGTTCTTTTGTCGGTAAAATTAAAATTAGTCAGCTCTTTTCTATTCTAAAGTCGTTGCTCACTGTAAAGCAAGAAGGCGTGGCGAAATTCCCCCGCTTGCAAACTTTTCAGAAGTGTTTGAGCGTGCTCGTCACTCTCTAATGGTCCGAGCCTTAATTTATGAAGCCCACCCTCTTGTGCAATGTTGGTATTGATCTCTAGTTGGGTACCTAATTTGTTCGCTAATTTTTGAATATTGTTTTTATTACTACTAGCAACGACCTGAATATAAGTTAATCTTGGTGCAACTCTATCAAGTGTAATGGCTTCAATCTGAACCTTAGCTGTACCCTGGTTATGATAACCTAGCTTATAGGCTGCGGCATAAGATAAGTCTATGATGCGATCATCGTGAAATGGTCCGCGGTCATTGACTCTGACAATGGCAGATTTACCATTTTCTAAATTGGTTACTTTGACAAAACTGGGTAGTGGCAGTGTTTTGTGCGCTGCGGTCATGTCATACATGTTAAAGATTTCACCGTTTGAGGTATAGTAACCGTGAAACTTTTGTCCATACCACGACGCAATCCCTTCTGCGGTGTAGCCTTTTTCGTCAGACATGGGGTGGTATTGTTTGCCTCTCACCACATAGGGTCTTCCTGCACTAACACTTTTAGGTTCAGCTTTGACTTTGGCATCACGCATTTCGTGCTCAGTTGGAGTACGAACAGGCGCTGTGTCTTGGCGTGTATGATAGCGTGAACTACAGCCAATGATAAAAATGACAAAAAGTGCAAGTAAACCTGCCTTATACAACCTAGTCATGATTTTAATAACATCCTCTTATCTGTCGCTATAGACATTATGATACCGAACCCTGCCATGAGCGTAACCATTGAAGTACCACCGTAACTGATAAGAGGTAAAGGAACGCCAACAACAGGTAATAGCCCTGATACCATGCCGATATTGACAAATACATAAACAAAGAAAGTCAATGTTAAGGCACCTGCGAGTAGTTTGCTGAATGCATCTTGTGCTTTTACAGCAATCAGTAAGCCTCGGCCAATAATAAATAAATAAACACTTAGCAGCAGAACAACACCCATTAAACCAAATTCTTCACTCAATACCGAGAAGATAAAATCTGTGTGTCGCTCAGGTAAAAACTCAAGTTGTGATTGGGTTCCGTGTAACCAGCCTTTACCCTCAACACCGCCAGAGCCAATGGCAATCTTTGATTGGATAATATGATAACCGGCTCCGAGTGGGTCGCTTTCTGGGTCGAGTAAAGTCATCACGCGTTGCTTTTGGTAAGCGCGCATTCCGTAATGCCAAAAAGCAAATACCGCAGGGATCATTAATAACACAGCACCACCAATGAGTCGCCAACTCAAACCCGCGAGAAACAGCACAAAAATACCTGAGCTTGCTATTAATAAAGATGTGCCTAAATCAGGTTGTTCTTTAATTAAAAAAGTCGGTACACACAACAAAACAAAGCCGATAAAGAGATTGAGTAACTTAGGAGGCATACGATGTTGAGAAATATACCAAGCAACCATCATTGGCACTGCAAGTTTCATGACTTCAGATGGTTGAAAGTTAGTGACGCCTAAGTTTAACCAGCGTTTAGCACCATTTATGGTAATGCCAAAGAAAAACACTGCGACCAACATGGCGAGACCAATTAAATACAAGGGAATAACAAGGCGTTTTAATGTAATAGGGGGGATTTGTGCAAATACCAGTAGCGCGACTATGGCACCACCCATGCGGATGGAATGCCTGAGTATCATATCCATATTTTGCCCGCTTGCGCTATAAACTATGGCTAAGCTGCCCAACATCATGCAACATAATGCAATTAATAAAGGTAAATCTAAGTGGACTTTTTGCCAAAAAGTACGCTTGTGACTCAGCACCATTAGTTTGTTCCTTTTTGAAGCGGATTGGCAGTGAAATAGTAATCCATTAGCTGACGTGCAATGGGGGCTGCAATTTTACTGCCGCCACCTTGGTTTTCTACCACGACAGTCACAACGACTCTTGGGTCATTATAAGGCGCAAAACCGGTGTAAATAGCATTATCGCGATGGCGCTCTTTTAGCTTTTCAGCATCGTACTTTTCACCTTGTGCAATGCTAACTATCTGGGCTGTGCCTGTTTTACCTGCAGGATCGTAGTCTGCACCTTTAAAAGCTTTGTGAGCAGTCCCAGTTACTTTGGTTACCGTATTATGCATGGCTTCTAATGCGATACGCCAATGATCTTCATTGTTAAGAATAATAGGTGGACGCTCTTCGGTATACATTGGTGTAATGTCATCATACTGCTTTTTAACTTGTACAAGGTGAGGTTGATAATGCTCTCCTTTGTTAACCATGATGGTAACAGCATTGGCAATTTGCATAGGCGTCGCAGTCCAGTAACCTTGGCCTATACCTACAGAGATGGTGTCCCCTGTCCACCAGTTTTCTTTAAAGCGCTCTTTTTTCCAAGCTACTGTAGGTAATATGGCTGCAGTCTCTTCATGAATATCGATACCAGATAAATCACCAAAGCCAAATTTATTCATAAAGTCACTGATTTTGGTGATCCCCATTTCATTAGCTATATGGTAATAAAAAGTGTCACAAGATTCTTCAATGGCTTTGTATACATCAACATGGCCATGCCCCCAGCGTTGCCAGTCTCGCCATTTATGCTCAACATTAGGTAATTGGAAGAAGCCAGGGTCCCAGATTCGAGTATCTTCTTTTATCACCTCTTCTTCTAATCCTAGAATAGCTAAATGTGGCTTGACCGTTGAAGCAGGTGCATAGCGACCTTGAGTTGTTCTATTGATCAAAGGTCGGTCAGGGTTTAATAAAGCGCGATAGTCTTTACCACTAATGCCATGAACAAACAGATTAGGGTCATAACTTGGGTTAGAATACAGCGCGAGAATACCACCATCTTTTGGATCCATGACCACAATTGCGCCACGCATACCTTCAAGCGCCTTTTTGGCAACTTGTTGCAAACCGATGTCTAATGTTAAAACTAAATCTTGTCCTGGCGTTGGGGCGTCAACACTCAAAGTGCGGATCACTCTGCCTCGGTTATTCACTTCAACACGTTGTGAACCAACAATGCCGTGCAACTCTCTTTCGTAAAATTTCTCGATCCCCAGTTTGCCAATATCATGGGTTGCTCGGTAATTCGTAGCTTCGTCATTGAGTTCAAGTTCAGCCAGTTCTTTTCTGTTTAGTTTGGCGACATAACCCAGAGCGTGGGTGAGGGTGTCAGCATAAGGATAATATCTAGCAAGGCGGGCTTCTATGCTGAAACCAGGAAACTTATGTTGATTAACCGAAAATAAGGCAACTTCCTGTTCATTTAGTCGAGCTTTAATTACACGACTCTTAAAGCGTTGTTTACGGCGAATGTTTTTTAAAAAGGTATTCTGATCTTCTATCGAAATATTGAGTAGCGTACCAATGTCAGCAAGTTGTTCAGCAATATTATCAACTTGCTCAGGGATCACTTCAAGGTTATAAACTGGGCGGTTTTCGGCCAGTAAAACACCATTACGGTCGTAAATTAAACCTCGGTTAGGGGCGACAGGGATAACTTTAATGCGGTTATCATTAGAGCGAGTTTTATATGTATCATGCTCTTTAACTTGAAGGTTATAGGCGTTGCTGAGCAATATTCCGATAAGAATGGTGACAAATACAAAACCAACAAAAGCGCGACGTGCAAACAAGTTTGCCTCAGCAGAATGGTCACGTATTGTTGGTCTTTTATAGATCATTTATTTGGCATTATTCTCTGTGATAGGGATGGTTGTTATTTAAACTCCAACCTCTATACAAACTTTCAGCAACAATAATACGTACCAGAGGATGAGGCAAGGTGAGTGCTGATAATGACCACTTTTGCTCAGAAGCTGCAATACATTCAGGTGCAAGCCCTTCAGGGCCACCAATTAATAAGCTGACATCGCGACCATCTAGCTGCCACTTTTGCATATTGTTGGCTAATTGATGCGTATCCCAAGCTTTACCTGTGACTTCTAGCGTGACAATACGATTACCTTTAGGGATGGCTGCGAGTGTTTTCTCACCTTCTTGCTGCAAAATGCGTTTAATATCTGCATTTTTGCCTCGTTTACCTGCTGGAATTTCAAGTAACTCTAATGCCATATCTTTAGGAAATCGGCGTTGATATTCTTTAAATCCAGTTTCAACCCAAGCTGGCATTTTTGTGCCAACGGCAATCAATTGAATCTTCAAAGTTAGCCCCAAAGTTTCTCTAAGTCATACAAGTCACGAGTTTGATCTTGCATAACATGAACAACCACATCACCCAAATCAACCAATACCCACTCACCCACATCTTGTCCTTCAATGCCTAATAGGTCTTCACCAGCATGACGCGTTTCTTTAGCAACGTGTTCAGCAATAGACTGTACGTGACGTTTTGAGTTACCTGAGCAAATGACCAAATAATCCGTTACAGAGCTCACTTCTTTTACATCTAACTTAACAATGTCACGGGCTTTCATGTCGTCAACTTTGTCTAATGCAAAGTCTAATAATTGTTCAGAATTCAAATCTTGTATCTCTATGCTTAAAAAATAAGGCGCGTATGGTAGCACAGTACATTGGTTTATTCAGCATAGAGCTGATGAGTACGAATGTAATCTATGACCGAAGACGCGAGAAATTGTTCCATAGGTTTTTGATTATTTATTAGTTTTCTGATATCGCTAGATGCGGCATCAAAACTTGGACCGGTTAAAAAATGACAATGACCTGCTTTTTTCGTGAGTAACAGCTCACTTGTCTCAACTTGAGCTTGTTCCACGTAGTTGGCAAGAGCTGGGTTTGGTTTGTAAGCCTCGCCTGGTCGCTGATATACCACGATGTGGCAAAGCTGTGTAATGGCTTGCCATTCATACCAAGACGTTAAACTATTGAATGAGTCCATACCCATCAAAAAAATGATGGATGAATTAGGCTGCTCGCCTCGGTATTCCTGCAGTGTTAACAGTGAATAAGAAGGTCCTTGTCGCTCAAGCTCTCTTTTATCAATAGTGAATGCTCTCTTACCTTGAGTTGCTAACTCGAGCATGTTGAGACGGTGTGTGTCAGTAATCTTAGGCTGTGCTTTGTGTACAGGTATGGCGCATGGTAAGAATCGTAATTCAGACAGCCCTAGCTCTGTAACGCATTGCTCGGCCATGTTTAGATGTCCTAAATGGACGGGATCAAAAGTACCACCGAAAAGTGCAATCATATTGTTTAATCAGTGTGATTTATGGGTAGACCAATTGGAATGTGATAGCAAAAGCTTAGTGCGCAATGAAGTAGTGCTTGATAAGGCGCTGTGAGTTCTCCGCGTTTATAGCCACTGTCTATTTGTGCCAATAACAGACCGATTTGCTCAAGTTGATGCAAAGGTAATCTATCAAGTGCTTGTTGAGTTAAAGGCTGCTGGTTTTTCCAAATATTGTGCTGTTTATAGAGCGCAGTAATATTTTGACCTTGTTGTAAGCCTTGCTTAATTGATACTAAGGTCTGCTGCTGCTTATTCAGCGCCCAAACTAGGGTATTCGGCTCGGTGTTATCTTCAGCTAACTTAACCATCACTTTAGTGATTTTTTTTGCCTGACCAGCAAGGGTTGCATTAGTCAGGTCAAAAATATCAAATTTACTTTGATTAAGCAGGCCCGCCAGGATTTGTTCATCATTGATGGTTTGAGCGGGGTACAGCAGCGCTAATTTTTCTAGCTCTTGATGTGTCGCGAGTAAATTGCCTTCTGTAGCAAGTAAAAGTTGCTTTTTAGCATCTTGTGTTAGCGCGACTTTCAACTGCTTGGCTTGCGAATCAAGCCATCGCTGCAAGTGTTGGCCAGTCAATTCATAACAAGGCACATATACGCCTTGCTTTTCTAAGCCTTTAAACCATGCGCCACGTTGGATTTCTTGACTTGCCTTTTGACCTTTGACTATTAAAACCACATCAGGGTTTGGTTGAGCAGTTAGCTGCTTAAATGCATCACTACCTGCAGTACCGGGTTTTTGCTGGTTCAAGTCAAACTCAATTAGTGTGCGTGCACTAAACAGTGACATACTATTGTATTGTGCAAGTAATTCTTGCCAATCAAAGCCTGGTAACAAACTAAATTTAATGACTTCGTCGAAGCCTTGTTGTTTTGCCGCTTGCTTTATTTGCTGCACACATTGTGCTTCTTGAAAAGGTTCTTCACCTAACACCAAATAGAATGGGGCTAGGCCTTTGCGCAAAGTATCGGGAAGTTGATTAGCGTAACAGCGCATTAGAGTTGTGATAGCTCTCGAATAATTCGTTTGCTCGCCTGATGGCGAAGTTCATCCAGAATAATATCTAACTCTTTTGCTTTAGCTAGAGCATTGTCAGGGTCATCTTGATAGTTGCGATAGATTTCGAAGCCTTTTTCAACTGGGTCGCTACCAGGGCGAGTAACACGGTATGACACTGAATAAGCCAACTCATACTGCGCAACTTGACCATTTTTGAATAAGCTCAAAGTTTGACGAGTTAAAGAGTCTCGATAGAGATGTAATTCTGGTAGCTTTTTTTGGTTGCTACCTAGGTTAATTAAAACTTGTGAGTTAACAAGATCTTTTCTTAACACGGTGAATAGATCTGACTTACTATCATCTGCACTAAGGTGAAGCGCACGAAGTTCAGGTGGTAAGTAAGACGCTTGCTTTAAATGAAAGCCACAGCCAGATAACAAAACACAGGCTAGCAAAAATGCTAGCCCATGCTTAATTGAATGCGTTAAACGCATCTTAGTTTGCAACCACATTAAGTAGTTTACCAGGTACGTAAATCACTTTACGGATCTCTTTGCCTTCGATGAACTTAGACACGTTCTCTTCAGCAAATGCCAGTGCTTCAACTTGTTCTTTCGTTGAGCCGGCAGCAACTGTTAGCTTAGCACGCAGTTTACCATTTACTTGCACAACGATAAGTTTTTCGTCTTCAACAAGTGCAGCTTGGTCAACTTCAGGCCATGTTGCATCTAACACGTCACCTTCGTGACCAAGGTCTTGCCATAATTGATGACACATATGCGGTGCAATCGGTGCAAGCATAATCACGATGGCATTAAGTGCTTCGTTTGCTAACGCAATATCTTGTGCATCTTTAAGCGGTGCTTTTGCAAGCTTGTTAGATAGCTCCATGATAGCAGCAATCGCAGTATTGAACGTTTGACGACGCTTAACATCATCAGTCACTTTTGCAATGGTTTTGTGGATTTCACGACGTAGCACTTTCTGGTTGCTATTAAGTGCCGCAAGGTCAAGCTCAGCAGTGCCTGCAGCATTGACGTCTACTGCGTATTTCCAAACACGTTTAAGGAAACGAAGTGACCCTTCAACACCCGAGTCAGACCATTCTAGAGTTTGCTCTGGTGGCGCTGTGAACATCATGAATAAACGAACTGTATCTGCGCCGTACTGCTTGATAACAGTTTGTGGATCAATACCATTGTTCTTTGATTTAGACATTTTAGACATACCAGCAGACTCTACTGGTTGACCGTCGTCTTTGTGCCACGCTTTAGTGATACGACCTTTATCGTCAGTTTCAGTTTCAACGTCAGTTGGTGAAATCCAAACATCACCGCCTTTTTCGTCTTTACGGAAATAAGTTTCAGCTAATACCATGCCCTGACATAGTAGCCGCTCGAACGGCTCATCTGAGTTCACTAAACCACAGTCACGTAAGAGTTTGTGGAAGAAACGCGAGTAAAGTAGGTGAAGGATCGCGTGCTCGATACCACCAATATATTGGTTTACCGGTAGCCAGTAATTCGCTGCACCAGGCTCTAACATACCTTCGTCATAACGTGGGCTACAGTAACGTGCGTAGTACCATGAAGATTCCATGAAAGTATCGAACGTATCTGTTTCGTGGAATGCAGGTTCTCCGTTCACTGTGGTTTTAGCCCACTCAGGATCTGCTTTAATTGGTGAAGTTACACCGTTCATTACCACGTCTTCTGGTAGACGAACCGGTAGCATATCTTCAGTCGCTGCAAGCTCAGAACCGTCTTCTTTATTTAGCATTGGGATTGGTGAGCCCCAGTAACGCTGGCGGCTAACACCCCAGTCACGAAGACGGAAGTTAACTTTACGCTTACCTGCACCCATGCCTTCTAGTTTGTCAGCAATGGCGTTGAATGCTGCTTTAAATTCAAGACCGTCAAATTCGCCAGAATTAATCAGCGTGCCTTTTTCAGTAAATGCTTCTTTTGAAAGGTCAGCTACAAGTTCAGAACCTTCAGCAGGCGCAATAACTTGTTTGATATCAAGACCGTAAGCTGTCGCAAACTCGTAGTCACGTTGGTCATGACCTGGTACTGCCATAACCGCACCTGAACCATAGTCCATAAGTACAAAGTTTGCGGCCCATACAGGCACTTCTTCACCAGTCAATGGGTGAATGGCTTTAAAGCCTGTGTCGATGCCTTTTTTCTCCATCGTTGCCATATCAGCTTCAGCAACTTTGGTGTTCTTACATTCTTCAACAAATGCAGCAACTTCAGGGTTATTCTTAGCAGCTTCTAACGCAATCGGGTGACCAGCAGCAACACCAACGTAAGTCACACCCATGAAGGTGTCAGGGCGAGTAGTGTAAACAGTGAAAGTTTCACCATTATCAGCACGTTTGAAGTCAATCTCTAAACCTTCAGAGCGACCAATCCAGTTACGCTGCATGGTTTTAACTTGCTCAGGCCAGTGCTCAAGCTTGTCTAAATCATCTAGTAGCTCTTGAGCGTAATCAGTAATCTTGATGAACCACTGAGGAATTTCTTTTTGCTCTACAAGCGCACCTGAACGCCAGCCGCGACCGTCGATAACCTGCTCGTTAGCCAGAACTGTTTGGTCAACTGGATCCCAGTTGACGGTAGACATTTTTTTGTAAACTAAGCCTTTCTCGTAAAGCTTAGTGAAGAACCACTGTTCCCATTTGTAATATTCTGGGTGACATGTTGCAATTTCACGATCCCAGTCGTAACCAAAGCCAAGTTGTTTTAGCTGACCACGCATGTAATCAATGTTTTCGTAAGTCCACTTAGCTGGGGCTGTGTTGTTTTTAATTGCCGCGTTTTCTGCTGGTAGACCAAACGCATCCCAACCCATAGGTTGCATCACGTTTTTACCTTGTAAGCGCTGGAAACGAGATACCACATCACCAATGGTGTAGTTACGCACGTGACCCATATGCAGTCGACCACTTGGGTAAGGGAACATAGAGAGACAGTAGTACTTCTCTTTGTTCTCGTCTTCTACGACTTTAAACGTCTTGTTTTCTTCCCAATATTGTTGGACTTTTGACTCAATGTCTTGCGGGTTATATTGCTCTTGCATCTATGTTTCCAGACTTCTTGCAAATTAATAAAAAATTGTTCGATAGCATACCCCAAAAACTGAGTGAATCACAGCCATAGAGGTGCATTTTGTGGAGCTTAAAAGGCAGCAAAATATCACTTTTTTGCCACTGGACTATAGTTATAGAAAGTTTACTGAAAAATGGAGTCTGCCATGGCGGAGTATAAAAAGTGGTTAGATGATTTTGCTCATTGGCTGAAAGATATAAAAGAGCATGAACTTGAAGACTTAATTAATAAATTTATCGAAAGCCAAGGTAAGCTAAAGGAGCTTGGTGAAGAGAAGGTTAAAAACTATAGTCACTATCTCAAGCGTGATTTACAACATTTAGAAGATGACTATAAAGACACTGGTGATATTGCTTGGCAAGAATTAAAGGCGGGTGTGCTATTTGAGTTGGCACAACTTGAAGACCGCACACAGTTAGAATGGCAGGCACTATTAAAAGATTTTGAGCATGATGGGGTTTACAAAGCAGGTGAATGGATAGCCATGGGGCAATTAGTATGTAAAAATTGTAATCATACTACAGATGTACTTTATGCCTCTGAAATTAAAGCATGTAGCCAATGTGAGCACCAAGAGTTCAGCCGAAAAGCATTGTCTCCATAGTCTAGCCAATTGGGTTAGATAATAAAAAGAAGTTAGGAATGACGAATAAGATAGCACCTTTACCTATTGAGGCCTTAGCGCCAACTGTTTCTCTTGCGCATGTTGAGTCATGCATGCGCAATCCTTATCCTGAAGCGTTGACATTTATTGGTCAGCAACGCGCTCAAAGTGCTTTAGATTTCTCACTGGGTATGGATTTGCCTGGTTATAACACTTTTGTAATGGGCGAAGCGGCATTAGGCCGTTTTACCATGGTAAAAGACAAGTTAGAAGCACACAGTAAAACTAAATCAACGCCAAATGAGTGGTTGTACGTCAATAACTACGACGATCACCGTAAACCTATCGCGCTATTCATGCAGCCAGGTCAGAGCAAAGAGCTTGCTGATGACATGGATGAGTTTTTAGATGAAGTAGCTGATACTTTTCCTGCAGCATTTGATAACCCGGGTTATCAACGCAAAAAAAAGTCCATCGATAAAGAGTTCGATAACAAATATGACGCTGCCATTACCGCAGTGGCAGAGCTTGCCGCTAAAAAAAGTGTGGCATTGATAGAAGAAAGTAATCAGGTGGCCTTTGCGCCTGTGATCGATGGTAAACAATTAGATGATGCAGAATTTGCTGCACTTGATGAGAAGGTGCAAGAACACTTTTTTGATGCCATTGATAAGTTAGAAGATGACCTAATTGAAGCCTTAATTGAGCTACCACGTTGGAAACGTGAGTCATCTGAAAAGCTGAGAAACTTAAAGAAGCAAACGGTTGAAACTGCCACTAAACCTTTACTGAAGAAACTAGAGCTCAAGTATGCCAGCCACATTGGTGTCATTCGTTATCTGAAAGATGTCCGCATTGAAATTGTCGATGCGGTGCTAGAGTGGCTTGATGACAGCAGCAGCGAGGAAAACAAAGATGAGTTTGATCACCGCGGTATGTTAAATGACTTCTTTGCGCCTAATATTCTGGTTGAATATAAAGATGGAGAGGCTGCACCTGTGGTGTACGAACCAAACCCAACTTTTGGCAATATATTTGGCAAGGTTGAATACGCCACTTCACAAGGCAACTTAATCACCAGTTATCGCTCAATCCAACCGGGTGCGCTACATAAGGCCAATGGTGGTTATCTGATCATGGATGCTGATAAAGTCTTGGCTAACTCGCAAGTGTGGGATGGTCTAAAGTTGTCTCTTAAAACCCACCAAATAAAGAATGATTTGCCATATCAAGATAGCTCAGTAGGCAGCAGCTTCACGCTCCGCCCTCAGTTAATTCCACTAGATGTGAAGATTATTCTGTTGGGTTCACGTGATTTATATTATGCCATCAGTGATTACGATGAGGAGTTTGCAGAGCTATTTAGGGTATTGGCTGATTTTGACTATTACTTGCCAAGTAGCGATAAACTTCAATATCAGTTTATAACTAAAGTACTTGAGTACTGCGATAAAACTTTAAACTGCGGTATTTCAGCGTGTGGCCTTGCGCGTTTGCTCAAGTTTAGTTATCGCCAAGCAGAGCACCATACCAAGCTGTCAGCACGATTTGCAGATGTGCTCGAGTTAGTCGCAGAAGCAAGCTTTTATGCGAAACAGGATAATGTGACAGAGGTTACCGCAGAGCATATTGATGAAGCCATTGCCGGTAAGCAGTATCGCACCGGTCAACTTAGTGAGAATATGCTAAGCGATATTAAAGAAGGCCACACACTGATAGAAACTGACGGTGAAGCAATTGCTAAAATCAATGGTCTGACGGTATTGCATATAGGTGATACAGCATTTGGTACGCCAGCGCGTATTACGGCTACGGTTTACGCAGGCTCTGATGGCGTTATTGACGTCGAGCGAGAAGCAGACTTAGGTAAGTCAATTCATTCTAAAGGCGTTATGCTATTAACGGGTTATCTAGGTAACAAGTATGCACAAAACTTTAGCTTGACACTCAGTGCCAATATCGCGATTGAACAAAGTTATGGATATATTGATGGCGATAGTGCCTCGCTTGCTGAATTATGCGGGTTAATCTCAGCTATCACTCAACTACCCATTAACCAGTCATTAGCGCTTACAGGTTCTATTAACCAACATGGTGAAGTGCAGGCGATTGGTGGCGTAAACGAAAAAATTGAAGGCTTCTTTAAGCTTTGTAAAATGCGTGGTTTAACCGGTCAGCAGGGTGTGATCATTCCTCAGTCTAACCGCGTTAATTTAGTCTTAGATGACGAAGTTTTACAAGAAGTAGAGCGTGGCCGTTTCCATATTTATGCAGTTTCAAACGTAGATGAAGCATTGAGCTTATTGATGAATCGTGACGCCGGAGAGCTAGTCGAGGGTGAATACCCAAGGGGCTCTATTAATGCGCTAACACTGGCTCGACTGCAGCAAATTGCAGATGTGGTCAGTGGTGATAATGAAAAAGAAGAAACAGAACAAGATAAGGAGTAAGTAGCGTGTCTACAACCAATGTAATTTTAGTGATTGTCATCGTGATTTTGGTGGCACTATTTTCTCGCGCATCGCAAAAGAACAAAGCTGCTGCAGGAGAGAACCGTATTAAAGCAGCTGAGTTTTTGGCAGAAAATGCAAAAAAAGACACAGTGGTCACAACTGATTCTGGCTTACAGTATGAAGTGCTTACGCAGGGGGAGGGGGATGTAAAACCTTCTGCCACCAGTAAAGTAAAAGTACATTACCATGGCACACTTGCGGATGGCACCGTATTTGATAGCTCTGTAGAGCGAAATAGCCCGATCAGCTTTGGCTTAAACCAGGTTATTCCAGGTTGGACTGAAGGTGTACAGCTAATGACTGAAGGCAGTAAGTTCAAGTTTTATATCAGTCCTGAGTTAGGTTACGGAGACCGCGCCGCAGGTAAAATTCCTGCCGGCTCATTGCTGATTTTTGAAGTAGAGCTTTTAAAGATAGAATCATAAATTTAGAAACATGAAAGGGGGGCTTAACCTCCTTTTTTATACATAATGTAAGGAGAGAATATGTATATGGGTCTTGTTATCACTACATTAATGGTACTTTTTGTTTATTTCAGAGCCAAGCATGTTAATGAAATAAAAGCACATGTTGCAGAGACATACCCTGAAGTATTTACCCGTTTATCAAAAGACAAAATGAAAGTAGGGGTTAATAACGTGTTTGTGCTGGCCCTTGAAGAGTCTTTAAAGTGTGGAGAGTTAAGTAAAACGCAGGATAAGCGTTTGCATCTATTAACAAAAAGAATGCGTGATTTTGATACACGTTTTATGGCGGTCTCTGTGATCGTAATGATCAGTTATGCTTTTTTCTAGTGTCAGTTCAATATGACTAAATGAAAATCTATCATGCACTGCACTGTGTATTGACTGAAGGAGAAGATAGATATCATTTTTCTTCATAAGAAAATGAGATTTATCTTTATTTATTAAGTCATATCCTATCTTTTACTTTACTCAAGCGATTATTGGTTAAGTTTTCCGTTAATGTGTCACTTACTTTCCATAGGTACTTGAAAAGCCTTCAACTAATTTATCAAACGATTCATTATTTTCAGCTGATTTTACCCGCGATTTATAGTGTTTAATTGCAGCTTTGTGTTGCTTTCGGTAGCTTTGAGCAGCTATTGATAAGAGAGAAATAAATGACTGAGCACAGCTTACCTAGCCGTCGCATTCTGGCTATCGATGTTTTCCGTGGTTTGACGATCCTCACCATGGTATTTGTGAACGAACTTGCCGCAATTAAAAATATTCCTGCTTGGATGACGCATATGCCTGCCGATGCGAACGCCATGACTTTTGTAGATTTAGTATTCCCAGCATTCTTATTTATTGTGGGAATGTCTATTCCATTTTCAACACAAGCAAAAGTTGCAAAAGGGGCGAGCTCAAAACATTTATTGATTGATGCAGCCTTCAGAGCACTCGGCTTAATCGTAATCGGCTTGTTTATGGTAAACACCATATATGGTTATGACGAAAGCAAAATGCCGATACCTATCCCGCTTTGGACTTTGTTGATGTATGCCTGTGTACTACTCATATGGAGTTATTATCCAAAACATCTTTCAAGTGTATTGGTCAAAGGCTGCAAATATTTAGGCATACTTGGCCTTATTGTACTGGCATATTTTTATGACGGCCCTTACGGTGGTATGACGCTTCAATGGTGGGGGATCCTAGGCCTAATCGGATGGGCGTTTATTTTCAGCGTGGCAGTTTATTTATTTACTAAGCAAGATGTCATTAAATTAATTGCGGCCAGTCTTGCTTTTGTCGCGCTATTTTTTGTTGTAGAGCACTTAAGTGGTATTAACGGTGTGCTTGACCGACTTGTCGAAGATAATCGAAACCATACTCATGCGACGATAGTGTTAGCAGGTGTGGTGATGAGTTTAATTTTTTATCACGATAAATTAACTTCCAAAAAAAGGTTCAACTATTTTGCTTTTGTATTTGTTAGTGGCGCACTTACCTTATTGAGCTGGTGGCATTGGCCAGTTTCTAAGATATGGGCAACGCCAAGTTGGGCATTCATGAGTATCTTCTTCTGTGCACTGATCTTTGGTGCTATTTATTACATCGTTGAGTTAAAGGCACAGACTGATTGGTGCAAGGTATTTGAACCGGCAGCAAATAACCCATTATTAATTTATATCTTGCCTTATATTTTAATTGCAGCCTTACAGCTACTATCAATTCCAGCAAGACCTGAGTTTATGAGTAGTGGCGTTATGGGGATTCTATGGAGCCTAGGGTTTGCAGTGATGATGATGTTTGCTGTGACTGGCTTAAACAAGCTTGGTGTGAGATTAAAGCTTTAAAGCTCTTGCAAAGCCCTAACGCAAAGGCGGCTCATTAGCCGCCTTTATTATGTGATACTAACCCTCTTCATTGAGTGATCTATTTTGAGGAATGGTATGATGTACTTTAGAAAAAATTCCTTTCAAGTTTGTTTGCTATGCTTGTTTTCAAACGTGGTAAAAAGACACAAATAGATAAAAACCCGACCAAAATCCAGATGGGTAAATGACCATATTTACTAAAAGGGCTCAATCCTTTAATCAGCTGTAAGTCAGTTTTGAGTACTGTCGCTTCAAATTGCGGTATTGTTTGCTCATTTTGAGAGATGGGGTCATAGACGCCCGTAATACCGTTATTGGTGACTCGAACAAGCGGTCTTTGCAGTTCTAGGGCGCGCATTCTAGCAATTTGCATATGCTGATGAGGGCCGTGAGAGTCTCCAAACCAAGCATCATTACTCACTGTGAACAATATATCTGACTGCTCAGTAAAGTTGTCTCTGACTAATTCGCTAAATACAATTTCATAGCAGATGGCGGGTAAAATATATAAGCCGTTAGCAATGAGGTTGTCTTGTACTCTCTCACCACGAGAAAAAGAGGACATGGCAAGGTTAAACAGTGGTGCCAAAGGTCTTAGTATATTCTCAAAGGGAACAAATTCACCGATAGGAAGTAATTGATGTTTTTGATAACGGTTTGAATGTAAGTAATTATAATGCCCTTGGTTTGACTCAGGATATTTTTTACCAAGTACAATTAAGGTGTTATAAACCGCTTTGGTATCAAATTGATAATCAGGAATGCCAGTAATAACAGCTGTATTGTTAAATGCAGCAGCAGCATCTAGCCCTTCCAGAAAGGGCGAGGCCATATCTTCTATTTCGGGAATTGCAGCCTCAGGCCAAACTACTAGGTCTGTTTCTGCCCACTCTACTCGAGTCATATCTCTATATTTAGACATGGTAGGCCAAAATTGTTCTGGCTCCCAGCGTAAACTCTGTTGAATATTGCCTTGTACAAGCAAAGTTGAGATGTGCTTATCAGAGTGCGAAGTAGAAACTGTGAAGCTACTAATAAGATATAAACAGATCAAAGTGGCAATTGCTGAAAGCGAAAAAGAAGCATGTTTTGCTTTAATGCTGTAATAAATGCTACTAGCAAAAAATACTGCCAGTAAAGTTAAGCCAAACTCGCCAATTAAAGACGCAAAGATATTAAGTGGTGAATCAGTAAAGGCATAACCAAAGCTGAGCCATGGAAAGCCAGTTAATAACTTACCACGTAAAAATTCTGTAATAGCAAAACCAACTATTAACAATGCGATCCTTTGCCACGCGCTTTGGCTGAACCTAGCTGCAAATGCAAAGGCCAGCGCAGGGTAAATTGCTAAATAGGCACAGAGTAAGCCCATCAGTAATAAAGAAACTGGTAAAGGTAATCCACCGAACTGAGCTATAGAGACATGCACCCAGCTTATACCAAGTGCAAACCAGCCAAAACCAAAAGCAAAGCCATATTTAGCCGCGCTTCGGGCTGACTGTTTATCTGTTACGAAGCAAGCCGCAACGAGTGCAAAAATAGCTATGGGCCATAGGCTAAATGGTGCATAGCTAAAAGTCATGGCAAGGCCTGCAAAAAATGCAAGCCAAGCATGTTTGTTAGAAAAGAGGGAAAACAGCTTACTCAACGTGATCTTCGGTAGTTTCAGTCTTTGGTACTGTTACTTGAAGTTGAATAATACGACGATTATCAGAGTTAGTCACTTTAAACTGTAGCGGTTCGATGTCGATTATTTCACCACGACTCGGCATGTGACCAAAGGCATGAAGAATAATACCACCGATAGTATCAGCTTCCTGAGTATCGTATTCGGTATTAAAAAACTCGTTAAATTCTTCTAATGGTGTCAGCGCCTGAACAGTAAATACATGCTTCGATAGTTGACGAATATCATTGTGCTCGTCTTCATCATCATGTTCGTCTTCTATTTCACCGACAATTGTTTCAAGGATATCTTCGATGGTTACTAGGCCTGATACACCACCATACTCATCAATAACAATCGCCATGTGGTAACGCTTTTGACGGAACTCATTTAGTAAGGTGTCAACACGCTTACTCTCTGGTACCACGATAGCAGGGCGAAGATATTCTCTTAATGCCGGTAGGGCATCAGATTTATCCAAAATCAGCGGCAGTAAGTCTTTAGCCAGTAAAATACCTTCAACATGGTCTTTGTCTTCACAGATCACAGGAAAGCGAGAGTGTGATGATTCAACCATAATCGGTAGTTGATTTTCTAGAGACTCATCTACATCTAAAGTAATCATTTGAGAGCGAGGGATCATGATATCGCGAACTTTAAGTTCAGAAACGCTTAATACGCCTTCCATCATGTCTTTGGTCTCAGGATCGATGAGTGCACGCTCTTGCGCATCAGCGATGACTTCAACCAGCTCTTCTTTATTTTGGGGTTCTCCTTGCAGCATCTGGGTAATGCGTCCTAGCCAGCTTTTGCCAGCAGAACCCTGACTACTTTGCGAGTTATCGTCGCTCATTTCTTTTTATATCTCCAATTAAATAAAATTCTGTTAGCCGAACTTAGTAAGCATCATCACGATATGGATCGTCTATGCCCAATTCGGCTAATAATGTTTTTTCGATGCCTTCCATCTCAATGGCGTCTTGTTCATTTATATGGTCAAATCCAAGTAAATGCAAGCAGCCATGAATCGTCATATGAGCGAAGTGCTCATGAAAGTTTTTTTCTTGCTCAATAGACTCTGCTTTTACAACTTGTGGGCAAATAATTAAGTCGCCAACAAGAGGGAGTTCGATGCCTGGTGGCGCATCAAATGGAAAAGACAGCACGTTAGTTGGCTTATCTTTGCCACGATACTGGCTGTTAAGCTCTTGGCTTTCAGCTTCATCAGCAATACGGATCGTTAATTCTGCATGTTCACGATACGCAGATAGGGCCTTGTCAGCCCATAATTCAAACTGTTCATGTGAAGGTAAATCTTCAAATTCACAGACAATTTGTAAATCTAATTCAACGCTCATGTTCGTTACTCAGCTTGATTTGCTTTCGCTTCTTTACGAAGGCGTTCTTTTTCGGTCTTTTCTTTTCGCTCAGACTCTTCTTTCTTCTCGTATGCTTCAACAATACGTGCCACAACTGGGTGACGAACAACATCATGTGACTTGAAGAAATTAAATGAAATCTCATCGACATCACTCAGTACTTCAATGGCATGACGAAGACCTGAGCGCGCACCACGAGGCAAATCAACTTGCGTAATGTCACCTGTGATCACTGCCTTTGAATTAAAGCCGATACGCGTTAAGAACATTTTCATTTGCTCTGTGGTGGTATTTTGGCTTTCATCCAGAATGATGAAGGCGTCATTAAGCGTTCGGCCACGCATATAGGCAAGCGGTGCAACTTCTATGACATTCTTTTCAATTAAACGTTCAACCTTCTCAAAGCCAAGCATTTCAAATAATGCGTCGTAGAGTGGTCGCAGGTATGGGTCGATTTTTTGTGTTAAATCACCAGGTAAGAAGCCAAGTTTTTCACCTGCTTCAACCGCAGGGCGAGTTAATAAAATGCGACGAATTTCTTGACGTTCTAGTGCATCAACAGCAGCAGCAACTGCAAGGTAGGTTTTACCAGTACCTGCAGGACCAATACCAAAACTGATATCATGACGAAGAATATTAGCCACATACTGACTCTGATTCGGATTTCGAGGCTTAATCACACCACGGCGGGTTTTAATATAAACTTCTTCGTTCCAAACACTCGGTGAATCTTGCTCAAGGCAATTCGCTTCAGTGATCGCTAAGTGCACGTTATCAGGTTCAATTTCACTTACTTCGCCACGAACAGGCTGAGTATCAATGTATAAACCTTTTATGATATCGGTAGCGGCTTTAGCTTGAACAGGTTGTCCAGTCACTTTAAACCAGTTGTCTCTGTGCGTGATTTCAACCCCAAGGCGACGTTCTATTTGTTTTAAATTCTCGTCAAAAGGGCCGCAAAGTGATGAAAGGCGAACGTTGTCGGCGGGCTCTAAATAAAACTCAATATTCTTTAGTTGACTGCTCAAAATTGCTTCCTGTAACAACCGCGCCAGCAAAAGTGCTGGCGCAATCTGTATTTAACTAAGGTGTAAAGGTTGCAACACCTAACTCATCGGCTTCGGGTTCCGACGGCGCACGATTTAAAATATCGGCAGGTGCAACATCTTTCCTTAAATTCATTTCTGATTCTGTACGAATTAGCTCACCACGTAAAGAGTTAGGTAAAGCTTCGGTAATACGTACATCAACGAACTGACCGATCACTGAATGCGGACCTTCAAAGTTCACAACACGGTTGTTTTCGGTACGACCTCGCAGTTCCATTGGGTTTTTCTTCGATGGACCTTCAACCAAAATACGTTGCTCAGTATCAAACATCTTACGACTGATGTCTTGAGACATCTGGTTGATACGGTTTTGAAGAATGTATAGACGCTCTTTCTTCTCTTGCTCTGAAACATCATCAGGCAAATCAGCCGCAGGCGTACCAGGGCGCGCTGAATAGATAAAGCTGAAGCTCATATCAAAACCAATGTCATTGATCAGATTCATTGTTGCTTCAAAGTCAGCGTTTGTTTCACCAGGGAAACCAATGATGAAGTCTGAAGACATTGACAGGTTAGGGCGGATCTTACGTAGCTTACGAATAGTTGACTTGTACTCTAACGCTGTATGACCTCGTTTCATAAGGTTAAGAACACGGTCAGAACCGCTTTGTACCGGTAAGTGTAAGTGATCTACAAGCTCAGGCACATCCGCGTACGCTTCAATGATGTCAGGCGTGAATTCAACTGGGTGAGATGTGGTGTATCGAATACGGTCAATACCATCAATGGCAGCAACGTAACGTAGTAGATCTGAGAAGTAGCAAATTTCACCATCGTGCATTTCACCGCGGAATGCATTTACGTTTTGGCCAAGTAGGTTAACTTCACGAACACCTTGCTCAGCAAGTTGTGCAACTTCTAGTAATACGTCATCTAACGGACGGCTTACTTCTTCACCACGTGTGTAAGGTACAACACAGAAAGTACAGTATTTAGAACAGCCTTCCATAATTGAAACGAATGCCGTAGGGCCTTCTGCTTTAGGCTCTGGTAGACGGTCAAACTTTTCAATTTCAGGGAATGAAATATCAACAACCGCACCTTGCTTGCTTTGTACTTGCTTGATCATCTCAGGTAAACGGTGCAATGTTTGCGGGCCGAATACGATATCAACAAATGGTGCGCGCTGACGAATAGTGTCGCCTTCTTGTGAAGCTACACAACCACCCACACCAATAACAAGATCTGGGTTGTCATCTTTTAATAACTTCCAGCGACCCAGTTGATGGAACACTTTTTCTTGTGCTTTTTCACGAATTGAACAGGTGTTGAGTAAGATAACATCGGCTTGTTCAGCTTCTTCGGTTACTTCATAACCATTGGTTGCATCTAACAGGTCAGCCATCTTCTGCGAGTCGTACTCGTTCATCTGACAACCCCAGGTTTTAATATGCAATTTTTTACTCATTGAAATATTGCCTCGTTTTCAATTCGGACTCTGATTTAGGCCACTTGCTTAGACCTAAAAAGTATACGCACAACTTAAAGGACGCGTATTTTATATGACCAAGCACATCTAGCCAAGTATAGTTTTTAACTTTGCAAAGCGTGATCAAATTGAAACGTATTTTGCGCATTACAGTCAGACAAATTAGCGTGGCTTGCGGTACAATGTTGACATTGTTTTTAAGAGGCAAAATAGATGAAAAACAAGGTGGTTATAGTCGGTGGCGGCATGGTCGGTGCAGCTACAGCAATTAAGCTAGCAAAACAGGGCGCGTCGGTAACAGTTTTAGAGCAACAGTGTATCGACTCTCATGCGGTGCTTGCGAGTGAAAAAATTGATATTCGAATCTCTGCCATCAACCGCTTTTCAGAAGCTTTACTTGATGACTTAGGCGCAATGCCTTTACTCAGAGAAGCTAGAATTGCCCCTTATACCCAACTAGAAGCCTATGAGTCAGCACAAAACTCATTGTTATTTGATAGTGAAGAAGTGGGCACGAGTCACCTTGGGCATCTTATCGAAAACAGCTTAACGCAAGCCAGTTTATGGACGCAATTTGAGCAATGGCAAATACAAGTTGAGCAAGTTGATGGTTTACCAGTGAGCATAGAGCAATCTGATGATAACGTTATACTGCACTATAAAAACAAAAGTTATACCGCCGATTTACTTGTTGCCGCTGATGGTGGTCGCTCACAGGTAAGACATTTAGTTGGAATAGGTGTTACAGGCTGGCAATATCAACAAAGTTGTATGGGTGTATTAATCAAAATTGATGCTCCGCAGCAAACAAAAACATGGCAGCAATTTAAACAAACTGGCCCAATTGCGTTTCTGCCTATGCACGCACCGTATGCCAATTTAATTTGGTATCACGATAGCGCTGAGCTTGCTCGATTGAAACAATTATCGAATGAGCAATTAAAAGCTGAAATTCAGTCAAACTTCTTTGCGTTGCCTGGAGATTTTAGTGTTCAAGAAAAGGCGGTGTTTCCGCTTGCCAGACAACATGCCAATACTTATTCACAAGGTAGAGTTGTACTTGTGGGAGATTCAGCCCATACGATCAACCCTTTAGCAGGTCAGGGGGTTAACCTAGGCTTTAAAGACGTCGCTGCCCTAGCCGATGCATTAGAATCGACAGACGATTTTGGCTGCCCTTTAGCTTTGCATAAATATGAGAAAAAACGTCGTTTAGATAATTTGGCGATGATGAGTATGATGGACGCGTGTTACTTTGGTTTCTCTAATGACATAAAACCATTGAAGCACCTTCGTAATGTAGCACTAAAAGTGGCTGACAATGCTGGTGTGCTGAAGAAGCAAGTATTAAAGCATGCCATGGGCGGTGATTTTTAGAGTAGAGAAGAAACTTTGACTGAAGCGGACTGAGGTTCGCTTTTTTATGAGTGCAAAAATATATAGATTATAAAATAGAATATGAGTGATTTAACTATGAGTGAAGGTGATTAGATGAGATTTTGAAAACATGGTGCGGAAGGAGAGACTTGAACTCTCACATCCGAAGATACTGGAACCTAAATCCAGCGCGTCTACCAATTCCGCCACTTCCGCAATGTTTTATCTCTAGAAGAGATTGGCTGGAGTATCAGGATTTGAACCTGAGAATGGCGGGATCAAAACCCGCTGCCTTACCGCTTGGCGATACTCCAACAGAAAATATACAAATCATCGTTGGTCTCAGGATTTGAATCTGAGGGCGAATGAGTGAGAGGAAAAAACCTCTCTCTTCTGACCTTACCGCTTGGCGATACTCCAACTTCAAGAGTAAGTTAAGTTGTTTTAGTTCTAACTTAAAGAACATGGTGCGGAAGGAGAGACTTGAACTCTCACATCCGAAGATACTGGAACCTAAATCCAGCGCGTCTACCAATTCCGCCACTTCCGCAATGTTGGCTGGAGTATCAGGATTTGAACCTGAGAATGGCGGGATCAAAACCCGCTGCCTTACCGCTTGGCGATACTCCAACTAAAGGTAGTAAAAGCTTTTTTAGTTCAAACTTTAAGAACATGGTGCGGAAGGAGAGACTTGAACTCTCACATCCGAAGATACG
>NZ_PNEC01000079.1 GCF_005886345.1 Pseudoalteromonas phenolica | reverse complement strand
TTTTGCGCCGGTTAGGCAAGCGTTAGTTACTCAGGGAAGTCATGCGAAAAATTCTACTATTCATCACACTAGTTTTATCACATAGCACTGCTATCGCGTGTAGCTTTGCGCCTGGGTATGATGAGTTTTTACCTAGCCCTCTGTATAAAAAGAAAAATCATCCATTAGCGATACCAAAGGCTAGCGTAGAATCAATTAAACGAGGTTATGACGATGGAAATGGAGGTTCATGCTCCGATGCTGGAATCATAAAAATAAAATTTGAAAACGAAAATCCTATTAGGGCTACAGGATATAAATTAAAGATTATTTCAGGTACTTTTGAAAGTCATGTTATCCCTGACTATGAGGTAATGCCCTCACGATATAACCCAAGTGAAAACTCAATGTTCTTCGTTTGGTTGGATGGCAGTTATAACAATCAGGAAAAAATTGATTTCGTATTACAAATTATTGCTGTATCGCCGGAAGGTGACGAAAGTGAACCCTATAATCTTAAAATCCAGCATGCGGGTGGCAAGAGTAACTAACAAGTTACTCAAAAGGACGCAAAACGCTTGGCTTGCGCTCCTTCGTAGCTAAATTTAGCCAAGCATTCATGAGCCCATTAGTAAGGCGTTATGCGTCACTTTAAATCGCTGTCTTTAAAACGGTTTTTACTTCAACTCTTTCCTTTAAATCAGCTTTTAGGTACAGTGGCGTCATC
>NZ_PNEC01000078.1 GCF_005886345.1 Pseudoalteromonas phenolica | reverse complement strand
CGGCGTTATACGCACTAGGAAGTTGAGTGACAAAGAGCGATTACGAAATTATTGAGCAACTAGAAGTTGAAGGTATCGGCATTGCTAGAGCTGGTTTAAAGGTAAGTCACGATCGCTTTGGATGTGGCGAGATTGAAGAGATTTATAGTTATAAATCGGGTGAATATACAATCAGGGTCAATTTTGAATCACATGGTTCAAAAGCACTGGTGCCAGAATACGCAAACTTAAAACTATTTACTCAGTCTCAA
The DNA here is from genome assembly GCF_005886345.1 of Pseudoalteromonas phenolica. GTDB lineage: Bacteria > Pseudomonadota > Gammaproteobacteria > Enterobacterales > Alteromonadaceae > Pseudoalteromonas > Pseudoalteromonas phenolica_A. The sequence goes on along the minus strand of NZ_PNEC01000078.1, from coordinate 247 downwards.
AAGCAATCAATTCTAGGCAAGCTAAAAAAGCTCTTTAGCTAATGTGCGTATAACAAGTTAATTAAACCGTGGACGCAAAACAGCAGGCTTGCGCTCATTCTTCGCTTAGTTTAGCCTGCTATTTTTCGCCGTTTATTAAGGCGTTATGCGTCACTTTAAATCGCTGTCTTTAAAACGGTTCTTGCTTCAAGTCTTTTCTTCAAATAAGCTTATAGGTACAGTGGCGTAATTAAGTTTTAAGTTCGTC
>NZ_PNEC01000077.1 GCF_005886345.1 Pseudoalteromonas phenolica | reverse complement strand
AGCTTAGCGTTATGCGTCATTTCAATAAACTGAATCTAAATCGGTTTTTGCCTCAAGCCTTTTCTTCAAATCAGCTTTTAGGTACAGTGGTGCAATCAAGTTTTAAGTTGGTCTTGGCTTTTCGTATTTCAATTTAAGCTGTGACCAGAAAGGTCATTCACCAGTCGAACGCTTCTTTGCAATTTTGGGTTTGGTGAGTGTTTTTTAATTTTAAGTTTGGCTTATTGGTGCAGGCGCAAGCGCTTTCAATTTTGAGTGTCAACGCATAACAAGGTCGTCAACGCGGACAAAAAACTGTTGGCTGTTACGCTTCGCTTCACATTTTAGCCAACAATTTTTTGCCGGTTACAACGGCGTTAGGCATACGGAATATGAATCGAGTTAAATTTTACATTCTTGTAACCCTTCTTCTATCAACAGTTGGGTGTAAATCAACACCAGAGAAAGAAGATGAGGGTCTTGCTCTAAGAAAATCAACGCCAATCCAATTGTTTATGGGAACATGTGTTGTTGGTCGCCAAAGTTCAAAGGCTCTAGAGCAATTAGCCAACAGAGAAGGTTTCGTAATTGCACCTGAGCAAATTGCTCAAAATTACCTAAAAGGTAACGCAGGCAAAGCTTGGCACTTGAATAATGATGATGGTGATTTCGGGCTTGTATTACTCGAAAATAGACTTTGTTCTGTGTTTATACACCAAGGTGAGCCAAAAACAATTCAAGCTAGTATGGAAGCTTGGTTACCACCAAAAAACAGCGGGTTTACTTATAAAAAAGAGTTAGTTTCTCAATCAGGTAGCCTAACTACAACTTCATATACTCTGTATCAAGGTAACAATTTTCTAGAGCAATGGGTAATAACAGTAAATAATGCTAAACCCAGTAACTTAGTTGCGATAATGTCATACAGAGGCGCCTAGTATGCCTAACAATTTAATTAAACATGGATGCAAAACAGCAGGCTTGCGCTCATTCTTCGCTTAGTTTAGCCTGCTATTTTCCGCCGTTTATTAAGGCGTTAGGTATATATGAAAGACTTGTTGTCATTTCTAGTTGGGGCGTTTGTATACTATGTTTCTTTTCATGGTTCTATCGGTGTGCTCTATGACGCAATTGAAGTTTTAACTAGCTCACAGGAAGCAAGAAATGCTTTTATAGCGAGTGAAAATTTTGATGATATTGCAGCTTTCAGTAGTTTCGCCATTCCCAGCATGATAACAGCAACATTCTTAGCTCTACTAAACAAGAGTTGGCCTATTTGGTTGGGTATTTCCGTTTGCTCTGTATACACTGTCACTCTTTACTTTGTTTTGGCCGGTTTATTTTTTGATGGGGTGGCTCTAAGGGTTTCAGACTACTTAGGACCCCTGATTGTTCTACCAATAACATGGTTATGTTTTAAGCTTGTGCGTAAATATACCTAACAAGTTAATTAAACTATGGACGCAAAACAGTAGGCTTGCGCTCCTTCGTCGCTTATTTTAGCCTACTATTTTTCGCCGTTTATTAAGGCGTTATGTTTACGAGGAATATATGAGAAAGGTTATTGGAGTCACAATTTTGAGCATTATGCTTTCAGCATGTGCATCGACCTCAGAAACTCCACGAGGGTGGCTGAACTCTGATAAATCGGCAGTAACTGATGAAGCTAAATTTAGTTTAGCTATGAAGAAATGCGATTTTATTCGAGCTGAAAGGTCTGTAATTGTAGAAACTACGGGTGAAAATTATCAAGCATATGCAAAAGCACGACAGTGCATGGAAAATGAAGGTTATTTGAAGAAAAAGTAAACATAACAAGGCGCTAAACTAGGACAAAATTAAATAATCTCGTCGCTTCGCTCGATTTTAGCTTATTTAATTTTGCCTGTTAGCTAAGCGTTAGGTGTAAAAGATGGGTCGTAAATTACTAACCAAGGAAGAGTATGACGAAACTCTTTCACCAAAAATGATTAACGTGACAGAAACTGCAGATGAAATCGTTGATCTCTGGGGTTACGCAGATCCAGTTATAGAATCTGAGTACCATAATTGCTCTGCATGGGATTGGAAGGTCAATCATATTTACGAGACGCAAAATGGCTTGTATCAGCATATCGGTATAGCTGTACCTATAGATGACACTTATCTTGTTGTAATCGCAAACATAAAAGAGAAAGAAATTATCGGGCACTACATACTAGATTTAGGGGCGTTGTATCGTGGTGGGAAATAATCACCTAACAAGTGGCGTCAACATCGCCCAAGGGAAAAACCCCCCTTGGGCTGGACTCGCTTTGCTGCGCGCCGCTCGCCGTTGCGCCAGGCGTTATGCGTCACTTTAAATCGCTGTCTTTAATGCAGTTTTTACTTCAAGCCTTTTCTTCAAATCAGCTTTTAGGTACAGTGGCGTAAATAAGTTTTAAGTTGGTCTTAGCTTTTTCGTTTTTCAATTTAAGCTGTGACCAGAAAGGTCATTCACCAGTCGAATGCTTCTTTTCAATTTTTGGTTTGGTGGGTGTTTTTTAATTTTTAGTTTGGCTTATTAGTGCAGGCGCAAGCGCTTTGAAAGTGGTGTGTCAACGCATAACAAGGCGCTAAACTAGGACAAAATTAAATAAGCTCGTCGCTTCGCTCGATTTTGGCTTACTTAATTTTGCCTGTTAGCTAAGCGTTATAAGTGCTGGCAGTTATTTTAAAAAGAGAGTATTTAATGAAGTTAATATTTGGAATTGCATTATCAGTATTGCTTACCGGCTGTATGAATGTAAACACTATTGAAGCGGTTAAAGCGTCAGGGACAGTTAATGTTGTAGCTAGTAACTCTTCGACTACAGAAGTTGAGGAGGCAATATTCAATTATTTTCAAAAGTGCTACAAATCTAGCTCGGTGAAAATGGATGGTAATAATTACGGTGAAACTTTGAGTGTTTCGAAACAAAAGAAATCAGGAGTAACAGAGATCATTGTTAAAAACATTCTTTACAAAGGGCCTCATCACTTTTTAATCGTTAGCATTGCAAGTGAAAATGGTGCGACAAATATCACATCTTATGCAGCAACGTCCCGAGGTGAATCAGCTTTTGAGAAAATTTCTGAAATTGCAAAGGGCATCTCACCAGATAAATGTCCAGGCAGCATCCTGTAACACGCACTTATAACAATGCAATTATGAGTGGACGCAAAAGCTTGGCTGCGTCACTTCGTTCCTATTGTAGCCAAGTTCTTCTGCGCCCCATATTGTGGCGTTATATGCCAAAGGAAGTGCCGTGAAATACTTTGCTCCCCTGTTTCTAGCTATTCTCTCTTTCAATCTAGTCGCTCAAGTTGAAGAGTGGAATATTAGAGCTGAGATTTTAGGGATGAGATCTCATGATTTTATTTGGTTAAATAATAAAGGTGATTTTCATTGGGCAACTTCAATATTTCATGATCCAATGCCTTGTCACAAGGTATTAAATGAAACAGAGCTTGAAAAAATCAACTCATTGCGCAAAGGATTACCTCGTGTTCTATACGAAAGAGAACCCAGAAATAATCAATGTTTTGATGGGCTGCGCTTCTTTATTCTGTCTTCGAGTTGGTCAAATGAAGGTGAATACTTGGAAGTTGGCAAGAGGTTTCCTGCTTCTAAAAACTGTAGGGTTACAACTATTGATGAGTCATGGGATACTTTGAGTGAGTACTTATATTCGTTAATGTTAGAGAAGTTTGAAACTTGTAGAAATACCCCTTGGAAAGAGGCATATAACAAACCACTGAAGCGGGACTCGTAACAGTTGGCTCGGTTTCGCTTCGCTACACATTTTAGCCAACTATTACTCGCTCCTTAGTGGGGCGTTAGGTATACAAGGGAAGTAAGTGGCAAATTTTAAAACCTTGATGAAAATGCATATATTTTTGGGACTACTTAGTTTCATTTTATTTGGCATTCCAACATTTGGAGCATCAGATAGTTTGACGGAAGCATGTAAATTCTACCTACCAATCGTAACTCTATTTTTTCCACTACTACACTTTTCAATCGCTTATGGTTGTAAGATTAAGTCTGAGTTAGCTCGAGTAATTTCCAGAATTACGGGTATTCTAATGATGCCTTTATTTCCTATTGGCACGGTAATAGGTTTTATCATTTTCGAAAATACTAAAAAGAAATTCGGAGAAAAGTATACCTAACAAGCGCTTTAACCAAAGGACGCAAAACAGCAGGCTTGCGCTCCTTCGTCGCTAATTTTAGCCTGCTATTTTGCGCCGGTTAAGCGAGGCGTTATGCGTCACTTTAAATTGCTGTCTTTAATACGGTTTTTACTTCAAGTCTTTTCTTAAAATCAGCTTTTAGGTACAGTGGCGTCATCAAATTTTAAGTTGGTCTTGGCTTTTCGTTTTTCAATTTAAGCTGTGACCAGAAAGGTCATTCACCAGTAGAACGCTTCTTTGCAATTTTGGGTTTGGTG
>NZ_PNEC01000076.1 GCF_005886345.1 Pseudoalteromonas phenolica | reverse complement strand
GTTAGTTACTCAGGGAAGTCATGCGAAAATTTCTACTATTCATCACGCTGTTCTTATCACACAGCACAGCAAACGCTTGTAGTTTCGCGCCCGGATACGATGAATTTTTACCTAGTCCTTTGTACAAAAAGAAAAACCATCCATTGGCTATACCAAAGGCTAGTGTAGAAACAATTAAGCGAGGTTATGATGATGGAAATCGGGGTTCATGTTCCGACGCTGGAATCATAAAAATAAAATTTGAAAACGAGAATCCCGTTAGAGCTACAGGGTATAAATTAAAGATTGTATCAGGTACTTTTGAAAGCCATGTCATTCCAGACTATGCAGTAATGCCCTCGCGATACAACCCAAGTGAAAATTCAATGTTTTTCGTGTGGTTAGATGGCAGTTATAACAATCAGGAAAAAATTGATTTCGTATTACAAATCGTTGCTGTATCGCCAAAAGGTGACGAAAGTGAACCCTTTAATCTTAACATCCAGCATGCGGGTGGCAAGAGTAACTAACAAGTTAATTAAACCGTGGACGCAAAACAGTAGGCTTGCGCTCCTTCGTCGCTTATTATAGCCTACTATTTTTCGCCGTTTATTAAGGCGTTAGGTGCACATTGTGGTTCGAGTCTCTATTCGAAAAACAAATTGGTTTGTGTTTTTTGAACGATATGAAATAAGTGATGATTCAGATCTAGGCTACTCTATTAATAAATTACTGTTAGAACTGCAACTTAAAAGAGGTGTTCAATTAATATACTCTGGTGATCCGTATGAAAAGAGTTACTTAAAGAGTGCGGAAGTTGAGGTAAGCCGAATATCTTCGCCTAAATCGTTTAGATTTACTGATGGCACAGATATTGATTACTGCTTACCTAAAAAGTTAAATGGAAGAAAATCTACAAAAATTTTATACAATGGAAAATTTTGTGCAGAAGTCTTTTATCGTAATAATTGGTTTAAACTTTCAGAATATTGCGACATAAATATTTTTACTCAGGATGAGGAGGTGATTGATAAAATTATGTTTTCATTCATGCATGACTACAATTTCAACCAAATGTATTTTGGCACCTAACAAGGAAATTATGAATGGACGTCTAAAGCTTGGCTGGCGCTCATTCTTCGCTAGTATAGCCAAGCTTAATACGCCTCATATTTAGGCGTTATATTTCAATCTGGTTCCGGTGGTACTTTGCTGTACGAAGAAAAAATTGATTCAAAAGGTGTTGGGTACGGGCTAATCGTCATCGGCGCTCTTTGTACATTATTACCATTTGGGTGGTTAAGCTATGTCGGGAGTAAAGATGATCTAAGTTTCTATGGTGTCGTAGAAAGAACAATTGATAACTTTCCTGCTTCTATCTTAGTTACGTTAGTCTTTTCTTTATTCTTTTTATTCGCAGGGTATTTTTTTACTCAAGCTTATCGTGAAATCAAAGCAAATGGAGATTGGATCGCAAGAGTTTTCAATAACGAAGTATTGCTCTTATCACCTAGTGAAAAATTAGAAAAAGATATTGTTTTTTCAATTGATGATATCAATATTATTGAAAAGATAATCAAAGACACAGGTGATAACGATGAATCCATCACTTGGACTTTCTTTTTAAAGCGTAGAAATATCGCAATTAAATATTTTGGTACCTTAGATATCGACGCATTAGTTAATTTTATAACTAAAAATTATGATGTTAAATTAGAAGTTCGTAACTTTGATGTACGCGGAAATGAAATATAACAATCTGTTCAACAAGGACAAAATACAGTTGGCTTTTGCTCCTTCGTCGCTTAATCTTAGCCAACTATATTTTGCCTGTTAACAGGGCGTTATGTTTAAATCAAAGGGAACTGTTAGTACATGTCTGAACAATCA
>NZ_PNEC01000075.1 GCF_005886345.1 Pseudoalteromonas phenolica | reverse complement strand
CGCCGTTTATTAAGGCGTTAGCAGTCAAAAGTGAACAACGAAAATTTTACCTTCAAATTATCAACATTAATCCTGAACATACTTCTTTTTATAGGTGGAGTGTGGCTGATCAATGTTTTGTGGCAAGATGTTGTTGTTAGCGTTGTGAATTTCAATGAGTTAAGTGATTTTTACTTTATTGTTTTTGTTGCTTGTCTCATATGGATTGTATTGTGTGAATTTGGTTATCAAATAATGCTGTTCTTCCCACGAGGTAGAGCATTGGAGCTTAACTCAGATTCTTTAAAAGTTTGCACAGTTTTTGGGGTGAAGACCATACCTAAAAAAGCCGTGAGAGGTTGCAAAAATCCAGTTCATAGAGCTACTGGAGGTCTAAAAGCTGGCCTCGTAATTATCTCAGTTACTCCAGAGTACAGAGTTATGGGGCCTTATGGTTTTAAAATTAACCCGCAGTTCTATGGCTCTTCAGTAGCTGGTGAAAATGAAGTCTCTTTAGTTAAAAAAATAAGAGCATGGCGGAAACAAAGCAACTGCTAACAAGGCCGTTAAACAAA
>NZ_PNEC01000074.1 GCF_005886345.1 Pseudoalteromonas phenolica | reverse complement strand
CCCGTTAATCGGGCGTTATATGCCAAGGATAGCCTCATCAATAAACTCCTAAGAAACTTGCTAATTCCACTAGTTGGTATTTTGCTATTAGTTTGTTTTACATTATTTCTTACATGGAGCAAGGTTACTTTGGCTCTTGTTACGGCGTCTTTGTTTGTATTGTTCAGCGCTGAGCACACTTTCAATTTTATCGGTCGTTCTGACGTTCCATTTTTTAAAAAAATTGCAGGTTCAATGATTCAAAAAATAATAGCGTTTTTGATACCAGTAGTGATTTTGTTTGCTATTTTTGGTGTATTTGGCATATAACAAGCAATTCAACTGGGATAAAAAACTTGCGGGCTATTCGCTACGCTCAATTTTAGCCCACAATTTTTTACCCGTTAATCGGGCGTTATATTTTGAGAAGTGTATGAAGTATTTCTTAGCAATAGTTTTAGTGACTAGCTTTCAAAGTTTAGCGTGTGTGCCTCCTGTATTTTACGGCAGTGATGCGATAATAAACGTTCCAGATCCTGAATTTAAAGCTGGGACCGTTGAAAATGTGACTATTGGAAAAGTTAGCGCGAAGGTATTCTTTGATAAAAGTGGTCGTGTGATTAAAGTGGATATCTTAAAATTAGACCCCGCCTCTTTACCTGCGGCTCCAATTAAAGAAGCTCTAAACTCCGCGAGATTAGAATTTTTACCAAATATGGCGGTTGTTTATGAAACAGAAAATGAAGTTCCAAAAGCAGTTTTCGATCATCAAGTCGATATAGAGTTTCCCATAAAATTTAAGGAAAAACTCAACTTGCAATTGCATTTAAATAAAATATAACAAGTGCCTAAACCAAAGGACGCAAAACAGCAGGCTTGCGCTCCTTCGTCGCTAATTTTAGCCTGCTATTTTTCGCCGGTTAGGCAAGCTACATGGACTCCCCCGATTGTCAACGAATTCATC
>NZ_PNEC01000073.1 GCF_005886345.1 Pseudoalteromonas phenolica | reverse complement strand
GAGTCCATCTCATTCGTTATATGGCTAGGGAAATGCACAAGTATTATTTATACCATTGGGACGAATCAACAGGTGACAAGTTAGATCACTGGGGAACTTCTGATTGGTATTTTGAAGTCGGTGAAGATGAATACGTTTCAAAAGTAATTCAAGTTTTCGCCTCGGGAAATGCGTTGTTCTATAGCGAAACGCATATCGAAGATGAGTACGGCTTTTTGTCAGAAGGTAAGTTCGAATTAATTGGTGAAGAAAAGGAAATCTCAAAAGCAGAGTTTGAGAAAGTCCTCAACAATACAAAATTCACCAATGTGGTAAAAGCCATATAACAAGTTACTCAAAAGGACGCAAAACGCTTGGCTTGTGCTCCTTCGTCGCTAATTTTAGCCAAGCATTTATGCGCCCATTAGTAAGGCGTTATGCGTCACTTTAAATCGCTGTCTTTAAAGCGGTTTTTACTTCAAGCCAGTTCTTCAAATTAGCTTTTAGGTACAGTGGCGTAATTAAGTTTTTAGTTGGTCTTGGCTTTTCGTTTTTCAATTTAAGCTGTGACCAGAAAGGTCATTCACCAGTCGAATGCTTCTTTTGCAATTTTTGGTTTGGTGGGTTTTTTTAATTTTTAGTTTGGCTTATAAGTGCAGGCGCAAGCGCTTTGAAAGTGGTGTGTCAACGCATAACAAGCAATTAAACAGGGATAAAAAACTTGCGGGCTATTCGCTTCGCTCAATTTTAGCCCACAATTTTTTACCCGTTAATCGGGCGTTATATTTACTTTTAGTTGGGAGCGTTAAGGAAGCAATATGCCAATAAAAAAATGGTTTTTTCAATATATCATAGCTTTACCACTAATTTTTGTCCTACTATCAAGTGTTCAATATTTGAAGGGCAGGGGTCTAGAATACTCTATTGAGTTCGGTGTATTTTGGGCATTAATAACAGTAAGTATTGTTGCAATTACGCGTGTTTACTATTACCGAAAAAATATTAATTGTACCGTTTGTAATGACTTGCCAAATAAAAATCAAAAGCATGGTGGCGGGTAAATATAACAAGCCACTAAACTAGGACAAAATTAAATAAGCTCGTCGCTTCGCTCGATTTTAGCTTATTCAATTTTGCCTGTTAGCTAAGCGTTAGGCATCTGTTCGGATGTACTTATAAATATCGAGGTAATAAATGGAAAAGTTATTCTCATACGGCACGTTACAAATGGAACATGTCCAGACAGAAACGTTTGGCCGTAAGTTAAATGGTCAAAAAGATGCGTTAATTGGTTACACCCTTTCTGAAGTAAAAATCAAAGATGAATCGGTAATAAAAACTAGCGGTACAGATATTCACCCAATTTTGAAGTTTACGGGAAATGATTCAGATGAAGTTGAAGGTACAGTTTTTGAGATAACACCATCAGAATTAAATCAAGCTGATGAGTATGAAGTTGAAGAATATGTGCGTGTAGCTGGTAACTTTAAATCAGGTAATACAGCATGGGCGTATGTTTGTGCAGCCACCGAATTAACCAGATAATAACGATGCCTAACAAGCAACTAAACTCGGATTCGGTTTACGGTCACGCGTTTTGCAAAAACACGCAAAACAACGTGCCAGCAAACCTCACCGGTTAGTTGGGCGTTATACGCTAGTCAATCACAGTAGAAAACATCAAATTATGAAACATATTTTTAGCTTTTTAATATTGGGATTGGTATTAGCCTCAGTAAGCGCTGTATCCAAAGAATCCCCACAATCAAAAATGTTAGGGCTGCGTACTACGGTTTATACTTTCGAAAAATTGGATGAAGCTAAAAAGTGGTACACAGAAGCCTTTGGGGTTGAGCCTTATTTCGATGAACCTTATTACATCGGTTTTAATATTCGAGGGTTTGAGCTTGGTTTAATGCCCGAGAAAAAAGTGGCTCCCAAAGGAGCTAATGTAGTTGCATATTGGGGAGTAAATAAGATTGAGTCTGAATACGAGCGTCTTCTTAAACTTGGTGCTAAGGCTCATACACCAATAACCGAGGTTGGTGGCGGTATAAAGTTAGGCACCGTTAAAGATCCGTTTGGAAATATATTGGGTTTAATCTATAACCCATTGTTTAAATATGAGTAAAAGCGTATAACAAGTGCAGTCAAACAGGACAAATTTTACTGTGCCGCTTTTTGTAATTCTGCTTCGCAGGCAAAAACCAGCTCAGCAAAATTTGCCTTTGCTGCAAGCGTTATGCGTCACTTTAAATCGCTGTCTTTAATACGGTTTTTGCCTCAAGTCTTTTCTTCAAATCAGCTTTTAGGTACAGTGGCGTAATCAAGTTTTTAGTTGGTCTTGGCTTTTCGTTTTTCAATTTAAGCTGTGACCAGAAAGGTCATTCACCAGTCGAGCGCTTCTTTGCAATTTTGAGTTTGGTGAGTGTTTTTAAATTTAAAGTTAGGTTTATTGGTGCAGGCGCAAGCGCTTTGAAAGTGGTGTGTCAACGCATAACAAGCAATTAAACAGGGATAAAAAAACTTGCGGGCTATTCGCTTCGCTCAATTTTAGCCCACAACTTTTACCCGTTAATCGGGCGTTATGCGTCACTTTAAATTGCTGTCTTTGAAACGGTTTTTACTTCAAGTCTTTCCTTCAAATCAGCTTTTAGGTACAGTGGCGTAATTAAGTTTTAAGTCGGTCTTGGCTTTTCATTTTTCAATTTAAGCTGTGACCAGAATCATCATTCACCAGTCGAATGCTTCTTTGCAATTTTGAGTTTGGTGAGTGTTTTTAATTTAAAGTTTGGCTTATTAGTACAGGCGCA
>NZ_PNEC01000072.1 GCF_005886345.1 Pseudoalteromonas phenolica | reverse complement strand
AGCATCGCTTTGCTCAGCTTCTTTCGCTGCTTTTTTCGCTTTTGCTCGAGCGATGGCCGCTGCAACAGCGGCTTTACGCGGATCTTCCGGCTCGCTATCAGCTACAGTTTCATCGCTTTGTTCTGTTTCTTTAGCTGCTTTCTTTGCTTTCGCTCGGGCGATAGCAGCTGCAACAGCAGCTTTGCGCGGATCTTCCGGCTCGCTATCAGATACTGAGCTATCGCTTTGCTCAGTCTCTTTAGCTACTTTCTTTGCTTTTGCACGGGCAATGGCGGCAGCAACAGCGGCTTTACGCGGATCTTCTATGCTTTCAGTTTCAGCTGGCGCTTCATCTTGTTCTGCGTTTTGTGCCGCTTTCTTTGCTTTTGCACGAGCAATGGCGGCGGCAACTGCGGCCTTGCGAGGATCGGTCGATGCGTCAGTTTGAGTTGCTTGCTGTTCTGAATTTACATCATCAGCTGCTGTTTGTTGTGCGGCCTTTTTCGCTTTCGCGCGGGCAATGGCTGCGGCAACAGCAGCCTTATTATCTTTAGGCTTATCGGCACTGTCATCAGTGGCTTTCTCAGCCTTGTATTGGCGAGCTTGCTCTTTACGCTTAGCGCGCTCTAATGCAACAGCACTATTATCTGGCTCGAGTGAACCATCAGCTGCTTTTTTCGCTTTAGCTCGGGCGATTGCAGCTTCAACTGCTGATTTTTCTGGTGCTTTCTTACTCTTAACACGCTCAAGTGCTTCAGCCACTTTTTCTTTACTTTGCGCTGATTGAGTAGAACGGCTCGCTGAACGCTTGTGACGGTTTTGACGTTCTTCTTGCTCTCGCTCTAAACGCTCTTTACGGGCTTCGAAACGTTCTTTTGCTCTTTCTGCTTTGATCTGTTCTAGTTTTTGTTCACGGATCTCAGCTTTGGCAACACGGTAATATTGCACCAGTGGAATTTCACTCGGGCACACGTACGAACACGCACCACATTCAATACAATCAAACAGGTTGTATTCTTCAAGCTTTTGATACTCTTTGCCTTTAGCAAACCACTGTAATTGCTGTGGTAGTAAAGTTTGCGGGCAAGCATCGGCACATGCACTACAGCGGATACAAGCTTTTTCATCGTTTGGCTCAGCCAGCTCTTGATTGTCAGGTGCCAAAATACAGTTGGTGGTTTTGACCACAGGAATGCGCACTGTTGGCAAAGTGAAGCCCATCATTGGCCCACCCATGATGACACGCTGTGCAGTAACGGGTTCGAACCCTTGGCTATCGAGTAGGTGCTTAATCTCAGTGCCCATCAGTGCCCAAACATTTTGTGCTTGTTTGATGGTGTTACCGGTTACAGTAACAACACGCTCAATGAGCGGTTTGCCACGAAGCACAGCGTCGCTTATCGCAAATAAAGTACCGACGTTTTGCACTAATACGCCAATATCTGCAGGAATGCCCGCACTGGGCACTTCACGAGAAGTCAGTACTTTGATCAGCTGTTTTTCACCGCCAGAAGGGTATTTGGTTGGCACTGATCGAACTAAGATTTTATCGTTATGTGATGAGGCTTTTTGCATCGCAGCAATGGCCTCGGGCTTATTATCTTCAATACCAACTAACACATACTTTGGAGAGAGTAGGTGTTGCATGATTTCAATACCTTGCACGATTTGCTCAGCATGCTCACGCATTAACATGTCATCGGCTGTGATATAAGGTTCACATTCAACGCCATTGACAACAAAAAAATCAATCTCAGCTTGGCTGCTTGCTTTCACATAAGTCGGGAAGCCTGCGCCACCCATACCGGCAATACCTGCATCATGAATTTTATCAACCAGTTGCTGTTTTGAAATATCTTTGTATTGAGCAAGAGGTTCAAGCGCACACCAAGTGTCTTGACCATCAGGTTCAAGCACGATGCTCGGCTCTGGCAAAGCTGACGGGTGTGCCGATGGTCTATGTTCAATGGCGGTGATGATGCCTGAAGTAGCGGCATGGATAGGTAAAGACCAATTTCCAGCTGGTTTTGTTAGTGCTTGACCTTTTAAAACATGATCGCCCACATGGACAAGCAGTTGACCGTTGGCACCAATATGCTGCTTTAACGGAATAACCAACTTATCAGGTAAGGGTAACTGGCGAATTGGAGCTTGGTTTGACAATGTTTTTTGTTCTGGTGGGTGAATACCACCAGGAAATTGCCACAGCGTTCCACGTTCAATTTGTTCAAATAACGATTCCACGGCAACCTCTAATCAATCTGAGTGACGTTAATGGCGTTTAACTGCCATTTCCATGTTTGCTTTGTTTCAGCAACAGGGATCATATCAATACAATCAACCGGGCAAGGCTCAACGCATAAATCACAGCCGGTACATTCATCTTTTAACACGGTATGCATTTGTCTTGTAGCACCAACAATGGCGTCAACCGGACAAGCTTGAATACATTTAGTGCAACCAATACATTCATCTTCACGAATATATGCCACAGTTTTAGCTGGTTCGGCTTCTTCGCCGCCGGCTAAAGGTTTAGGCTCAACGCCCATTAAATCGGCTAGCTTTTTAATGGTGGCATCACCACCCGGTGGGCATTTATTAATTTCGTCGCCATTGGCGATGGCTTCAGCGTAAGGACGACAGCCAGGGTAACCACATTGGCCGCATTGTGTTTGCGGTAAAATGGCATCGACTTGGTCGACAACAGGGCTACTTTCAACGCGATATTTTACCGCGGCATAACCTAAAATAAGGCCAAAAATCAGCGCCAGTGAACCTAGCGCAATGAGTGCATAAAACAAGGTCATGGTTAAAACTTCACTAATCCAGAAAAGCCCATAAAGGCAAGAGACATTAAGCCGGCGGTGATCATGGCGATTGACGCACCTTTGAACGGTGTTGGTACATCGGCAACTGCCAGGCGTTCACGCAGTGCGGCAAATAAAACCAGCACCATAGAAAAACCGACAGCGGCACCAAAACCGAACACGGCTGAACTCATAAAGGTATGCTCATTTTTAATGTTAAGTAGGGCAACACCTAATACTGCACAGTTAGTTGTGATAAGCGGTAAGAAAATACCCAGTAAACGGTAAAGGGTAGGGCTGGTTTTCTTCACCACCATTTCGGTAAATTGCACCACCACAGCAATAACGAGTATGAAGCTCATGGTGCGTAAGAACTCTAATTCGAGAGGTTGCAATATATACTCGTTAACAAGGTAACTCGTCACTGAGGCTAGCGTGAGTACAAAAGTTGTGGCCATTGACATACCAACGGCAGTGTCTAATTTGCCTGATACGCCCATGAAAGGGCATAAGCCTAAGAATTGTACTAACACGAAATTATTTACTAATACTGTGCCAATCAGCAACAGAATATATTCAGTCATTATAGCCCCTAACGTTGACGCCTTTTTATTGAGTGCCTAGCGATTGTTAATTTTACCAAGTTTGGCGCTGAATATCACAACAAAAACGGCAGAATTGTTTTGATAAATGGTTATTTTTGTAAAGATTTACGGATATACGCAGCGAAATCAAAAAAGGCCCTGAAAGGGCCTATTTTTAGTGTGGTTTTTTGCTGTTATATTTCTTTGGGTTTCTCTATGTAGTAACCCTGAACACCGTCGAGGCAGAGTGTTTCAACTACGTGCTTTTCTTCTTGGTTCTCAACCCCTTCAGCAAACACGCTCACCCCTATGCGGTGTGCTAGGTCGACCATCAGTCGCATGAAGTACTGGTTGTTTTTATCTTCTTCAAGACCACGGGTATAACTTGCATCCATCTTGATGAAGTCAGGTTTCAAATCTCTGAAGAACTTAAATGAGGTTAAACCAACACCAAAACGTTCAACGGTGATACGGGCACCAACACGGTGAACCATATCGATAAAGCGTTTACTGGCTTTAATATTTTGCTGTAAACCAAACTCGCTCACTTCAAAAATCAATTTCGAAGCAATGTTGGCATCTTTCAACAGACGACGCTCTAGCCAGATCACAAATTGATCTGAGTGGGCACTTGATGCAGTGACATTGATACCGAAGAACTTTTCAGTGAAGTTACGGGTTTTTATGAGCTCAAGTGACGTATCTATGATCAATTTATCGATTTCGATGGCCATCTCAAGTTTTTCTGCCATCGCCAAGAAAGACGCCGTTGGCAGCATTTGGTTATCTTCGGTTTTAAAACGGGCTTGGATTTCGGCATAGGCTTTAACATTTTTACCAATCGGCATAATGTTTTGCATCATCAAGCTGACGCGTTTTGCTTCGATCACATCATGGATCACTTTACGCCAATTTTGGTTACCAAAACCTGCACCAACATTGTTGATAAGATCCGATTCGCGTTGAATATGCCACGCATTCGCTTGCTTACTCTGGGCCATACTCATGGCATTATCGACCACAGATAATATCTCGCCTAATGGCTTACCTGTTTCGTATGGGACAATACCCGTGTTAGCCACTGAGCTGAGCTCTTGGTTTTGTTGATATTGAGTGAACCTTGCTTGTAATGTATCACCGAAATGTTCGGCTTCTTTTGCCGGAATATTAGGCAATATAACCGCAAAGTCAGAGCTATTTAACCTGAAAGTTTGCCCGCCAGTATAAGTGCCACAAACATGCGTAATTATTTCGGAGACTGATTTTATGTACTCGTCACCTTTTTGATAGCCACGAGTTTGGTTGATCACTTGTAGTTCACTACAACGGATCATAGCAAGGGTACCAAATGATTTTTTGCTACTTGATTCAATATGCTGCTCGTAATACTCCACGAACATGTTGCGGTTACCCAGACCGGTTACCACATCTTTATAAGCTTCCTGCTTTATACTTTGCGCGGCACTTTGAATATCTTCTTGTTTACTCTTTAAGAAATGCGCTAAACGATTAAAAGAAGGAGCAAGCTCTGCACCCAGTGCTTGTACCTTACCTGCGTTAAAGTCATTTTCTATGCTGTCGGTCACTTGGTTTTGAGTAATGTACATATCTACCGCATCTGCAACAGTCATACTGACATTACGATTTAAGCGTTTATAAATTGCTTTCATATAGAAGACAGGAATAAATGCGAGTAGGGCGGTGATAATAAACATCATGATGACAGCTTGTTGTAACAGCTGAGCTTGGCTTTGTGCATTAATAATGAATTCGATTTTAATGTCTTTGGTCACATTTACAGCAAATTGCGGGCGAATAGCATTAATATTCGATTCGATAATTTCAGCTATAAAAGGTAATGGACTGTGGGTGTTAACGTTTAAAACTGTGTCACCATTAAAGTCTCTTACAATGAAGGTTGAAAATACATTGCCATTCGCCAGTGCTTGACGAATATGCTGAGGGGTGACCTCTGCCATGGTTTTTTCTTTTATATACTGAGTCACCATTACTTGTGCACTTTGCTGTGCTTTTGACACTGCTGAATCAAAGCTGGTCGCAAAGAAGAATACACCAACAAGTGAAAACAGAAGCCAAGAGATCAATTGCACAAATATAAGTTTTTTAAAGCCTGCCATTATTGTGTCTTTCAGTTCTTTTTAGTTTTATTCCAAACTTCAAATAATTTAGTCGCGATTAAGCTAGCCTAAATTTTTTGAGCGCATACTTATAGCCAAGATAATACGGTTCTTTATCGTCAGACTAATATAAAAATTGAGGAACAATTATCGCAAAATAAGCAAAAATTTTAATTATTAAATTTAGCTGACTCAGCGATTTTAAAGGAAAAAATTAACTGTAGTAGGGTAGTGCAATGTTTAGGAAAAGTCTATGAGAATCTGAATATTGGCTCCCCCTCCCCGACT
>NZ_PNEC01000071.1 GCF_005886345.1 Pseudoalteromonas phenolica | reverse complement strand
CCAAGTGAATATGAGCGTAAAATAAACAAAGATAACAATTTGATGTGTGCAAAAGCGGGTTAATATCCGACGAAAAACAGCAGGCTTGCGCTCCTTCGTCGCTAATATTAGCCTGCTATTTTAGCTAATTGGCGTTATAAACAACATTCGCCGGCTATGTTGGTTGTGAATGATATCCAAGAACAAAACCATAGTGGTAGAGATACATACTTTTCAGAGGGCTCTGAATTTGAAGTTTCAGATAGTATTTTCATCGGTATTGAGTACTCGCAATTTCGCATTAAAGAAACCGAACAGGGCACATATTCCGCTGATGTCACTTATTCTGATAAAATAAACGACTTGTCTTTAGTGTTAGGTTGGGCTTTTTAGACTCAGCTTTTAAACCAAACATACTTTAATAAAATAAATCATTATATTATCTCATCTACTATTCACACGTCCTCTAATTATGTACTCTTACATCGATTTATTTTTGGAGGACATTCGCGATGATGCGAACGATTGTATCAGTCAGCTTGGGACTGGCTTTTAGTGTTGGTGCTTTTGCCAATGAGGTGATGACACCTGAAAAGTTGTGGGAACTAAAAAGAGTCAGTGCTTTAGGCCTTAATAAAGACAAAACTCACGTCATTTATAAAGTTACGACACCAAGCGTTAAAAACAACAATTTTGATAGCAAAGTTTATCAAGTTTCTCTAAAAGGTGGTGATGCACAACTATTAGAAAACTACCAAGGTGTTGTGATTGACAAAAGCCTTTCACCTGATGGTACGAAAAAACTTTTTCACAAAAAAGTACAGCTAGAAGATGTTCTAGCGACAGAACGTTACAAAGAGCTAGGCAAAGCCAATGCGTATGTGTTCGACGATTTAAATTACCGTCATTGGGATACATGGAAAGACGGCAAGTATAAGCATGTGTTCTATCAAGATCTTAAGACAGAAGAAAAAGTCGACATTATGAAGGGCATGCCGTTTGATAGCCCTACATCACCATTTGGTGGTGTCGTTGATTATACTTGGGGCCCAAAAGGTGAATACATTTATTATGTAAGTAAAAAGCTTACTGGCACCGAGTATGTAAAAAGCACCAATACTGATATTTATCGTTATAACTTGAAAAGTAAAAAGACGACCAATATCACTGAAAGTAACTTAGGTTACGATAAATATCCTGCGTTCTCTTCAAAAGGTCATTTAGCTTGGCTACAAATGGATGAAGCGGGTAACGAAGCTGACAAAAACGACATTATCGTTAAAGTTAAAAATCGTGAGCTTAACCTAACTGAGCATTGGGATGGCACAGTTAATAGTTTTAAGTGGAGTCACGATGGTAAAAGCATTTACTTCATTGCGCCAATCGATGGTACGGTCCAACTTTTCCAGGTTGCCGTGAATACAAAAGGTAAATCTAAGCCAAAGATTAAACAGCTTACTAAAGGTCAGTTTGACGTAAATGGCATTGTTGCTGTACTTAAAGACAAACTTGTTGTTACACGAAATAGCATGAATGCCGCACGTGAAATTTATCGCTTTGACCTACGCAGTAAAAAGCTAACAGCTCTAACCAAAGAGAACGATGCTTTCTATGCGGGTCTTGATTTACCAAACGTAGAAAAACGTATGGTTAAAACGACTGATGGTCAAGATATGCTGACTTGGGTGATTTATCCACCTAACTTTGATAAGAAGAAGAAATATCCAACACTTCTTTATTTACAAGGTGGCCCACAGTCTGCTCTTTCACAGTTCTATTCTTTCCGTTGGAACTTCCAAGTAATGGCTTCTCAGGGCTATATTGTTGTTGCACCTAACCGTCGTGGTATGCCAGGTCACGGTGAGCAATGGAACAGAGACATCAGTAACGATTGGGGCGGTCAAGTAATGGAAGATTACCTTGCTGCAATTGATGATGTTGCGAAAGAGTCTTACGTTGATAAGTCTCGAATTGGTGCTGTAGGTGCCAGTTACGGCGGTTACTCTGCATTTTATTTAGCAGGCAACCATGAGGGCCGATTCAAAACCTTTATTGCACACTGTGGTATTTTCGACTTACGCAGCATGTACGGCACAACTGAAGAGCTGTTCTTCGTAAATAACGAGCTTGGCGGTGCTTATTGGGAAAATAACGCATCTACGAACAAAGCATACGGTCAATTTAACCCTATCAATCACATTGATAAATGGGATGCGCCTATGTTTGTTATCCATGGAGCAAAAGACTACCGTGTGCCACTTGAGCAAGGTATTGCGGCCTTCCAAGCTGCTAAGCTTCGTGGCCTAAAAAGTCGTTTTTTACTATTCCCAGAAGAAAACCATTGGGTACTGACACCGCAAAACGGTATTGTGTGGCAGCGTGAGTTCTTTAAGTGGTTAGAAGACACTCTATAACAATTTTGCTTTAGTAGTTTATCAAAACGCCAGAGATTCGAGCTCTGGCGTTTTTCATTCAACTTACTTATAAATGCATTCGTGCATAAGGTGACTTTTTGCTACTTTAATGTTTTAAAACTTATAAGGTTTTTGATTTTTTTTCTTACTCGTTCAAAGCATTCTATAAGCTGCTCTTATGTTTTTCTCTATTGTTTCTTGTTGGGTGTGGAGGTTCAGGGTCTGACAGTGCAGAAAAACCAAGTGCTCAGACACTTCAGCCTTTCCAAGCTGGCGAGCGTTCCATTCTTGAGCCTGTTTCATCTACAATTACAGGTGTTACATATCCAATTCAGCTATATTTACCAAAAAACATAAGCGCTAATAAAACTTACCCTGTTTTATATGTTTTAGACGCAGAGTGGCATTTTAGTAAAGTGGCAGATAGCCTAGATAAACAAGAAATTGAAGCGATTATTATTGGCATTGAAAACTTTGTCGATGCTAACTACAAGCACCGTGAGGATTATTCTCAATGGCCGTTAGCACAAGATTATTTTAATTTCATTGTTAATGAATTGGCCCCAAAGTTCGAGTCTAATTATCCAATAAATCATTCTAAACGCAGTATAGTTGGGCACTCTTATACTGGTTTGTTTGCAGGTTTAGCCATGTTAATGGATGATCCACAAGATCCGTTTTTTAGCGCGCACGTTTCGTTTGATGGTAGCTTCTGGGCGCATACAGAAATAACTCCTTTACTTGTTTCTGACAGAGGCGTGCTTGATCGTCGTTTAAAAAGTAAAGCCATATTAATAGCTGCGAGAGGTCGTGTTAGCAATGGCCGCTATGTAGATTGGTTTCAAGCAATGCTTGAGTATGAGCAATTTAAAGAGCTCGAAATAGTTAAACTAGATTATGATGTTGATCATATCCCAGTAGTCAAACATGCAATGAATGACGCGATGAGAGCATTGCTCATTGACTAGTGAGTCTATTAATTAAAAAGGCCATGTCACTCTATGGCCTTTTTAATATTTAGTCTTTCTTTTCTGATTTTACTAAGAGTTCTTCTTTAATTAATCGTAAGCCCATAATCAGTCCACCGATGGCTCCAATTAAGTGTGCTTCAATGGCTACGCGGGATTGGATCAGTTCACCGACGTCTGCGCTTGGTCCAGAATACTGCTCCCAAGCAAGCTTTCCCCAAATACCAATGAATAATAATATGCCTGAACGCATACCGACTTGGATGTCTTTAAGTGCGCCCCAAACAATAACGCCATGTAATAAGCCACTTAACCCAGTATAGATTTTTATATCTGGCACAAATAGCCAAATGCCTAGCCCAGTCCATAAAGCTAAAAAAGCGGTATGTGTATAATATTGGTTTTGTGTTCTATGTTCAGCGTGTAAAAGCCATATGAAGCCAATACCTACAATATTAAGTAGTAAATGAGTTGGGTTCGCGTGTACAAATTGTCCGGTAAATATCCGCCAAATTTCGCCTGTTGCTATTTTGTCTCGATGGAATTCAAGTAAGTCATTGGTATTTAAAACCATTAATGCGCTGCTAAGCAATGTAAGTAGAATGGGAGGCAGTATATATTTTCTGTCAAATGGCAGTTGGATCATCAATCAATATTCTTTTTTATTTTTTGCATATTTTGCCCGTTTACTCTTATCATGCAAGCTAGAACTTGAAAATTAATGACAACAACTATGACATTCAAATCTCTGCCTTTCGCGTTATCTATATGCTCAGTAGCCTTTTTAAGTGCATGCTCTAGTCAAGTATCACCAAAACAAGAAGTAAGAGAGCCAGAAGCTGCAACTGGTTTTACAAAAAAGCAAAAGCAAATCTCCGATAATTATATGATTGCGGCTGCAAATCCTTACGCTGTTAAAGCGGGTAAATTGATGCTCGACAAGGGCGGCAGTGCAATTGATGCGGCAATTGCCACGCAGTTGGTTTTAACCTTGGTTGAACCTCAATCTTCAGGTATTGGTGGCGGTGCTTTTATTTTGCATTACGATCAAAATGAAAATGCATTGACAACATTAGACGGCAGAGAAACAGCACCAGCTAAAGCAACCTCAGGTTTATTCTTAGACGAAAACGGCAAAGCTGCACCTTGGATTAAGGCCGTTGTAGGTGGTCGCTCGGTGGGTGTACCTGGTATTCTGCATGCTTTTGATAAGGCGCATAAAGAACATGGTAAATTGGCTTGGGCCGAGTTATTTGAGCCTGCAATTCAATTAGCTGAGCAAGGGTTTGTGGTTTCGCCTCGTCTGAATATGTTGTTATCTAAAAAGTTTAATCCGGGCCTTACCCGTTTGCCTGAAGCGAAAGCGTACTTTTACCCAGATGATCAACCTTTAGCTGTCGGCAGTATTCGTAAAAACCCTAAATTGGCTATGTTATACAAGCATATATCTGAGCAGGGTATTTCGGCTTTTTATACAGGGCAACATGCAGAAAATGTGGTTGATGCAGTGCAAAGCTCTGAAATTGCACCTGGGTTATTGTCTTTATCAGACCTAGAAAATTACCAAAGTAAATATAGAGACGCGATCTGTACGTCTTATCATGCTTATAAAGTGTGCTCTATGGCACCACCGAGTAGTGGTGGTGTTGCTGTACTGCAAATTTTGAAATTACTTGAAGGTAAAAAGTTAAGCGAATATCAGCCTAATGACCCCAAAGCGCTGCACTTATTCACCCAAGCTTCACGCTTGGCATTTGCAGACAGAAATCATTATGTGGCGGATCCTGATTTTGTGACCGTGCCAACCGATGCATTACTTGATGACGTATATTTAGCTGAACGAGCAAAGCTGATTTCAGACAGAGATAATCACAAAGTCCCTGTAGGTAAACCGTTAAATGGAACGTTAAGTTATGCCGCTGATAACAGCTATGAACTGCCTTCAACGACGCATGTTTCAATTGTGGACCAAGCAGGGAATGCAGTCTCTATGACCAGCTCTATCGAAATGGCCTTTGGCTCTACAGTCATGGTTGACGGCTATTTGTTAAATAACCAGCTAACCGACTTTGCCCTTACCCCGAAGAAGAATGGTCAATTACGCGCAAATCGCGTTGAAGCAAATAAACGTCCACGTAGTTCTATGTCGCCTGTTATGGTGTTCAACAAAGATGGCAGTCTGCGTTTAGTTGTTGGCTCACCGGGAGGAAGTCGTATTATTAATTATGTTGCGCAAACATTGATAGGTGTACTTGATTGGCAGTTAGATATTCAGTCTGCTATTGACCTTCCTAAAATTACTAATCGCAATAAAGTAACGACTTTAGAAAAAGGCACTGAGCTTGAAAAATATCAATCTTATTTTGAAAGTTTAGGCCATAAAGTTTTTATTCGGGACTTGAACTCAGGTCTACATGGTATTGAACTGGTCGGAGGTCAGCTTGTAGGTGGCGCAGATCCTCGACGAGAGGGCATTGTGCTCGGTGAGTGACGGCTAAACCCATAGGTTTAGTGATATTTTTAAGATATACTGCAAGGCTCTTTAATTATCTAGTTGTGTTAAAGCGCCTTTTTTATTTATAAGCAATTTTTTGCTTTCTTGCCTATTCACAGCTAAGTAATAATAAAATCAGCCAGACGTATCATTACAAGTAAATATGACTAAACAAACCGATCCAAATTATCTATACATTCCATACTCAGGTCCTAACCTGTTAGAAACGCCTTTATTAAACAAAGGCAGCGCATTTAGTCAATCAGAGCGTGAGAACTTTAACTTAAATGGGTTATTGCCACCGCGTTTCGAAACCATTGAAGAGCAAGTAGAGCGTTGTTATCAGCAGTACTCTTCATTCAGTGATAACTTAAATAAGCACATTTATCTTCGTGCAATTCAAGATAACAACGAAACACTTTATTACCGTTTGGTTCGCGATCATTTAGAAGAAATGATGCCTATCATTTATACGCCGACGGTAGGTGATGCATGTGAAAAATTCTCTGATATTTATCGCAGCTCTCGTGGTCTATTTATTTCATATGAAGAGCGTCACAATATCGACGATATTTTACGTAATGCGACAAAAGGCAAAGTAAAAGTGATTGTTGTTACTGATGGTGAGCGTATTCTTGGTTTAGGTGATCAAGGCATCGGTGGTATGGGTATTCCAATTGGTAAATTATCGCTTTATACCGTTTGTGGCGGTATTAGCCCTGCTTACACGCTACCTGTTATGCTTGATGTGGGTACTAATAATGAAAAGCTACTTTCCGATCCTATGTATATGGGTGCACGTCATAAGCGTATTAATCAAGAGCAATATGACGAGTTCTTAGACTTGTTCATCAAAGCGGTTAAACGTCGTTGGCCAAACGTACTGCTTCAATTTGAAGATTTTGCACAACCAAATGCCATGCCTCTACTTAAGCGTTATAAAGATACGATTTGTAGCTTTAATGATGATATTCAAGGCACTGCGGCGGTTACTGTGGGCTCTTTACTTGCTGCTTGCCGTGTTAAAGACGTAAAACTGAGTGACCAAAAAGTGGTGTTTGTTGGTGCAGGCTCTGCGGGTTGTGGTATTGCTGAGCAGATCATCAGTCAAATGGTATCTGAAGGCATTTCGGACGAGCAAGCGCGTAGCCAAGTGTACATGGTTGACAGATTCGGTCTACTTACTGAAGGTATGGAAGGGCTACGTGATTTCCAAGCTGCACTTGTGCAACAAAAAGATGCTTTAACTGATTGGCAGTATAGTGGTGATTTTGCGTCTTTATTAGATGTAATGCACTGTGCGAAACCAGACATTTTAATTGGTGTTTCTGGTCAACCAGGGCTTTTCACTGAGCAAGTGATTAAAGCGATGCATTCAGGATGTGAGCAGCCAATTATCTTCCCTCTAAGTAATCCTTCACGTCAAGTTGAAGCACATCCAATAGATGTTATCGAGTGGACGAATGGCCAAGCTATTGTTGCAACTGGTAGCCCATTTGGTGAAGTGGAATATAACGGTGAAAAGTTCATTATTCCTCAGTGTAACAATAGCTATATTTTCCCAGGTATTGGTTTAGGCGTTATTGCAGCTAAAGCCAAGCGCATCACTGATGCTATGCTGATGGTATCAAGTGAAATGCTTGCTGAAGCTTCACCTCGTGCAAATACAGGTAAAGGTAGTTTATTACCTGCGCTAGTGGAGATCGAACCGTTAAGTAAGAAGATTGCGTTTGCTGTTGCGAAGAAAGCGATGGAAGAAGGTGTTGCATTAGAAATGTCTGATGAAGCTATCCTTAAAGCAATAGAGAAAAATTACTGGTACCCTGAGTACCGTAATTACAAGCGTTGTAGTATTTAATACATCATTTGTGATATGAATTGAGCCAGCAATTTTGCTGGCTTTTTTTATGTCTAATTTTGCTTAAAACAGATTTTAAATTTTGAAAATGAAGGGCTGACGTTATAGTTAATACATTGATTATTTTATTAAAGACATTCAAAGCTATTTATTGCCAATAAGGGGGCTAGGAAGGATAAGCGTCTGCGAAAAGTACCCATGCAAGGTCGCTTTTATGATTAGTTTGTCATAATAGGTGTACTGGCAGTGGTGCTTGGTGAAAATAGGATTAGTTTTCATCGTATAATTGATCAAGTGCCGAGTGTATTTGGCAATGTTGTTTGTTTAAAAACACCGTTAGTAAAATAAGCGATTAATTTATTTAATCAAAAATGGCAGAATCTGAGATTTAAGAGTTAATAGTTGAAGTGTATTGATACTTATTTAACCTCATTAACTCGACTTTATTAGCGACTCCTTAAAGTTGTTTTCTCTATTCAGCCTTAATTAATCAAGTTTTTAGTTTAATAGCGCATCTTTGGCCACATTAGAGATTTAACTCTGATTTTGGCTCAATATCCATAAATGGAGTAGGTATGTTTAAGAAATTACTAGCCGTTACGTCTTTACTTTTATCTTCAAGTTTTAATTACGCTTATGCAGAGCCGACAAGTCCACATTTAAGTGTTACAGGCTATGCAGAGCAGCTTGTTCAGCCAGATCAAGTTGTTTTAAATGTTGCGATTTCTCACTCAGATAAAAACATCAACAAAGCAAAAGATGAAGTAGACAGTGTGATCGCGCGAGTGATAAAAGTCGCTAATACTTTTAATGTCAGTAAAAATAACATTGATGCATCACAGCTAAATATCTATCGCCAACACGAATATAACCAAGTTACTCAAAAGCAGGAGTTTAGTACTTTTCAGGTAACACGAAATGTTGAGATAAAGCTGACTGACGTTAATAAGTATGCTTTGTTTTTACAAGAACTTGTTGAGGCTGGTATAAATGAAATTGGTTATACGCAGTTTTCTTATTCAAAAGCTGAAGAAGTGCAAGATAAGCTAAAAAAATTGGCTATCAAAGACGCTAAATTTGAAGCTAAAGAACTGGCTAGCGCATTCGATGCTAAATTAGACCGTGTTTATTCTGTAAATTTTGCAAATGCGCCATCTATGCCAACACCATATGGAAGACAATCAATGATTGAATCAGGCCGAGCACATAAGCAGGCATATAATGTTTCTGACATTGTTATTTCTTCTGAAGTTTTCGTCACTTATTTGATTAAGCAATAATACCAATCCTCAATCATTTTGAGGGACTAAAACTGGCGCTAGCGTCGTTGAAAATTTCTGATTTAGAACAACTAAATAGCAAAATTTCGCCTTGCCTATATGGATGTAGGTACCTTAGCGAGAGCAGGACGCGTTAGCTGTGCTATAGACAAGTATTTCTCGGCTCAAAATAGTTCGCTTAATTAAGAGGGTTAGTATAAATTTTTCGCTATAATGCGCCTTCACCATTGTAGGGCGCATTATGAATAAAATCTTTATTATCGGGTTACCGAGAACTGGCACGACAAGTCTTTGTGCCGCATGCATTGAACTTGGTTTAACGACGGCACATACAGCTTATACAATAGAGACATTTAATAACGCGCAAGTCATTGCCGACACGCCCGTATTTAATGATTATGCGTTGCTGTATCAAAAATATCCTGATGCTAAATTCATTTATTTAGAAAGAGACTTATTAGTCTGGCTACCATCTATCTCTAAATTATTAACGCGCATGTCAGGAAACCTGTTTTCAGATAAGGGTGGCTTTAACGACACAATTAAGCGCTGTTTTTTAAACTCCTTTTCAGGATTAGATGCCGAGCATCTTGATAACTTTGAATTTCTTACTAAGTGTTACGAAATACATAAAGCCAAAGCCATTGCGTTTTTCGAGGACACTCAAGCGCAGCATTTGTTTTTGAATGTTAGCCACCCAAACAGTTTTACAAAACTGTGTGATTTTCTAGAAATTGATGCTGCTAGCACAGAAATGACAGACATGCCTAAGCTCAACGTGAATGGTAAAGTTACGGCTTGGAATGACTTAAAGCACCCACTTAAAATCAGCTCTACGCGCATAGGGAAAGTAGACAAAGACGCCGATTTACTCACATTTATACAATCTGTTTAATTCATGTATATCCTACGCTAGAATACCCTCAGTTTATATTGATTAAGAATGTTTATGTTTGAACTGAAGTACCACACCCCGTTTAATTGGACAGAAAAAGTGCTCGCTGATTTTGATACTTTTTTACAAGATCACGCAGCCGCTGAAAAAAAAGCATCTGGCATGGCTATGTCTATGTTGGGTCATTACCCTGACAGAATTAAGCTTGTGAAAGCGATGACAGATTTAGCCATTGAAGAGATGATCCACTTTAAGCAGGTATTGAAATTATTAACAGAGCGTGGGGTTACCTTAGGTAATGATCAAAAAGACCCTTATATTAAAGGTATGCGCGCATTATTCAGACAGGGCACCGATGAATTCTTAATCGACCGTCTGTTAGTGGCTGCGGTGATTGAAGCGCGAGGCCACGAACGTTTTTCTTTGGTTGCTGAAGCCTTACCTGAAGGCAAAGAGAAAGACTTTTATGTATCCATTGCTAAATCAGAAGAAAAACATAAAAATCTATTTGTAGAATTGGGCTACGAATACTTTGATAAAGACATTGTTGATGCTCGCTTAGTAGAAATACTTGAGGCTGAAGCCGAGATATGTAAGAAGATCCCATTTACAGCGGCGCTTCATTAATCAATTTATGACGGCTGAATAGGTAAGGACTATCGAATGAAAACGATTATTTTTGGAAACTCGGGCTCAGGAAAATCAACGCTTTCAAAGCGTTTAGCACAAGAACATTCAGCCGCACATTTAGATTTAGATACACTTGCTTGGTTACCAACGTCACCACCAACTCGGGCACCACTTGATTCTTCGCTCGATAAAATCAACGAGTTTATTCAATCCCATTCAGATTGGGTGATTGAGGGTTGCTATAGTGATCTCATTAAACCGATCACAGAGCAGTGTCAGCATTTGGTGTTTATCGATTTAGATATTAAGACCTGTAAAGCCAATGCTCAAGCGCGTCCTTGGGAGCCGCACAAATACCCATCAAAAGAAGCACAAGATGAAAATCTAGCCATGTTATTGGCTTGGATTGAAGACTATGATACCAGAGATGATACATTTTCGAAATCAGCTCATACAACATTATTCGAAACCTTTACTGGCAACAAAGTACGTTTAGAAAACAATCAGCAAAGTAGGGCGTTTTGCTTGAAGTAATCCAAAGATAAAAGCAATTCTCAAAATAGAGCACTTAATATTGAGGTTTAGTATTTAAGTTAGCGGCTTAGTGATCACTAAGCCGCTTTTTTTCGCCTATTTTATTCTCAAGTGTCGTTCTTTTGCTAGCATCGTTAAACTTGCCGATATGACCAATTATACATATACTGTATTTATATACAGTATATGTATTTGGGTGCAGTATGAAAGTAATACCAGTTAAAGCAGCTGCGGGGATCAGCGGTTTTGAGTCTCCCGCAGCAGAATATAAAGAGCTCGGTTTATCCCTTGACCAACTCATAGTTGGTGACCCTAACGCCACTTTTTTAGGCCTCGCATCTGGTGATTCGATGCAGGGCGTTGGTATTTTTGATGGTGATTTATTGATTGTAGATAGGGCGGCCGAGCCAAAAGACCAAGATGTGATTGTTGCTAATTTCAACAATGAGTTTGTATGTAAAATCCTTGATATCCATAACCGACGGCTATTATCTGCATCACCAGTGTTTAAACCAGTGTTTATCAGTGATTGTGATGTTTTTCAGCTTGAAGGTATTGTGACTGGTTCATTAAGAATGCATCGGCAAAACATGAGATTAAAACAATGTATGCGCTAATTGATGCCACCTCATTTTATGCTTCAGCCGAAAAAGTATTCGACTTATCAATACGTAAGCGGCCTGTTGTTGTACTCTCAAACAATGACGGCTGCATTGTTGCGGCATCTCCTGAAGTAAAAAAACTTGGCGTTCCAAAGTTTGAGCCTTACTTCAAATTAAAGCCTATTTTAGATAAGCATAATGTGGTTATTCGCTCATCAAATTATGAGTTATACGCTGATTTAAGTGACAAAATGATGGCCATTATCAACCGTTTTAGTGATCAACATTATGTATATTCCATTGATGAGTCATTTCTAAAGTTTGATGGCTATAGTGATGTGGTGAGCTCTTGGTATGAATACGGGCACCTTATTCGCCGCACGGTTTGGCGCAAAACTAAGTTGCCAGTAGGGGTAGGCTTTGGGCCAACACCTACTCTTGCGAAAGCCGCTAATCATGCGGCTAAGAAGTTTGTAGGCGCAACAGGCGTTGCCGTTATTGATAGTGAAAAGTCTCGAAAGCAAATTTTAGCCAATATGGCAGTATCGGATATTTGGGGTGTAGGGCGCCGATTAACCAAGCAACTTAAGTTATTCGGCATCGAAAGTGCGTTAGATTTAGCTAAACAAAACCCAAAAATGATGCGAAAACAATTTAGTGTTGTGCTTGAGCGAACGATATCGGAGCTTAACGGGATATCATGTTTATCATGGGATGATGTAAAACAGCGCAAAAAAGAAGTATTCAGCACCCGCAGTTTTGGTGAGCGCGTCGAAAACTCATTCGCACTTAAAGCGTCATTGGCAACGCACTGTTCAATCGTAGCCAAAAAACTACGCAAACAAGGTTCTTTAACGAAGCGATTAATTATCTTCGCTCATAGCTCACCACATGAAGATAATTACTATAAAAGGTCGTTTATTCAGAAACTTGCTGTGCCATCGAATGATAGTACGGTATTTGCCAAACAAGTTGAGTTAGTCTTCAGCCAATTATTTCAACCGGGTGTGCGATATTACAAAGCGGGTATTGGCGCCATTGAACTCGAAGACGATATGCACCAACAAATTGATATGTTTAATGTTTCTGATGATAAGCCAGAGCTTATGCAGTGCTTAGATACAATCAACAAACGCTACGGCAGCAGTAGCTTACGTATTGCCACAGAGTTACAAAGCAATCAGTGGCAAATGAAAAGAGATTGGTTATCGCGAAGATATACAACGCGATGGCCTGAGATCCCATTAATAAAATGCTAATACCAATATTAATTTATGCATCTATCAATTTGTATTGCAAAACCCCGAAAGATTGTGAAATGGCATTACAAGGAAAAATTCCAGTTGGCTATAACATGAGTTATAAAATCTATGAGCAAGTCTGCACAAAAGAATACTTATCGTGTTATGGCGTTAATACAAATGGCGATCCAAATGTATTGTTTGAACACAATCAACTTGATGTAATTTTATCTAACGATTTAGAAATAGCTGCGAGCTTATCAAATCTAAAACAAGATTTATTTAAGAGTGAAAAATTAGAAGACGTAACAGGACATCACTATATAAATAAAAAATATAAAAGTTTGGCTTCAAGTTTGGAAGCGCAATTCTCGAAACGTGCTCAGGAAATAAAAACCAATTCGAAATCAATTGCTGATCTAGTGAATAATAGTAAGCATATAGCAAAGATTAATTTCTAAAACACCATAACAGAACTTTTAATACTAAATAGGGAAGAAAATATCTTTAAATAATCAAAGGTTATATTGGTGAATCATAGTTATTGAATTTATTTAACATAATATAAATTATGGGATGTAAGTGTAGGTGAGGTAGATGAACTAATAAATAACTCACAACATTTATAAATTACACTTAATGTCCAATACTAGACGGTATCGGACATTTTAAAGTGGTGTAATGTGTTGTTTAATCTTGCCTGTTATCTTAGTATGAAGAAAAATTTTTTAAGAAGTAAAAACATATGGAATTTGTTAGACCGCTAGAACCAATTTTAATTATCGACGACTCAGTTGAAGCCCGTGAGTATTTAGGCAATATATTGGAAGATCTCGGATTTGAAGAAGTATCAGGTTCTGAAGACTTCGAGTCTGCAAAGCATCTCCTTGAAAAAAATCCTCCTAACTTAATTTTCCTCGATATTGAGCTTCCTAATACTGATGGTTCAGGCATTTTAGAGTATTTGAATGAACACTATCCTAAATCACATGTCATTATGTGTTCTGGACATAACAGTCTGGAATGTGTGCAAAATACTTGGGAATGTGGTGCTAAAGATTTTATAGAAAAGCCATTTAATGCCAAGAAAGTCGATACTGTATTAAAAAGATTAGAACTGGTTACATGAATATAAAAATAAATACGCTCCTAGAAGCACTTTCAACCGTTATCTATGATAAACAACCTCAAGTAAAATTGGCAATTTGTAGTTTACTTTGTAAAGGCCACCTACTGATTGAAGATTTGCCAGGTATGGGGAAAACCACTTTATCTCATGGTTTAGCTGAAGTGTTAGGTTTAACTTATCAAAGAGTGCAATTTACCAGTGATTTACTCCCTGCTGACATAACTGGCTCAACTATATTCAATACCGATAAGCAAAGCTTTGTATTCCATGAAGGCCCTATTTTTACACAAGTTTTGCTGGCTGATGAAATAAACCGAGCGAGCCCGAAAACACAAAGTGCATTACTTGAAGCCATGGAAGAAAGGCAAGTAACCATGGATGGTCAGAGTCATAGTTTGCCTGAACCATTCTTTGTTATTGCCACACAAAATCCGCTTCATCAATCAGGTACACACCCCCTACCAGAATCACAATTAGACCGCTTTTTTATGCGCGTGAGCTTAGGTTACCCGTCTAAAGAGGCTGAGAAGAAGCTTATACTTGGAGAACATGGTAGAAAAGCAAACCTAACGCAATTGATGAAATTAAACACCCTATCGGAATTGCAATTAGCCATTGAAGAAATGGAAATAAAAGAGCAAGTTGTTCAATACATATTAGATTTAGTGAGTTTCACTCGAGAGTCTGGGTTATTTAAAGATCCCCTATCACCACGTGCGAGTATTGCATTAGGAACAGCCAGTAAAGCATGGGCCATGATCCACGGCAGAGACTATGTGACCCATGATGATGTGCAGGCTGTTTTTCCTGCTGTTGCCGGTCACAGGCTCAATTTAGATGCTATGGAACAATTTAGAATCATCGACGATATATACGCACAAGTGCCGGTTCGGATGTAATGATTAAACTGCCCCAACCCGCTTGGTTTGATGCTTTGTTACTAAAAAAGCATCAAGGAGAGATTATAAAACTAAAACATGACACCATTTATGTTTCACCATCTAAATCAGGGCTGGGGTTTTTAGGGATCGCAGTCTTAAACTTTATATTAGGCATTAATTATCAAAATAATTTGATCTTAGCTGTCTCATATTTAATGTTTGTTCTTCTGCTCATGTGCTTGATATTTGCTTTTAGTAATTTCAATGGCTTGGAGATTGAAGTTGCAGCAATTAAAGATGATTTTGTAGATAAGCGACCATCGGTGACTTTCAAAATCGAAAATCAAAAACAACGTTACGACATTCAAATTGAACATATTGAAACAAAAGAAAAAAGCATTTTAAAAAAAATAAAAAATAACGAGTTTCTAGACGTATTTCTGCCAGTAAAGCGTGGAAAACACACAATCGGACGTTTTAAAATTCTCACTCACTATCCGTTTGGCTTAGTCACAATTTGGAGCTATTTGATAAGCGAAAAGCACATCTATGCCTACCCAACACAAATCGAGACAGAGCTTCCAAAAGATAGTTTTATTATTTCAGAAAAAGGCGAAAAAGCACTGGATGATCACGCTTTAGCTGAAGATTTTAATGAATTAAAAAGTTACCGCGAAGGTATGAGTATACATAGGATATCATGGCGACACTTTGCTAAAAATAAAGAGCTTTTGGTTAAAGACTATCAATCTCCCCATAAGTCAGCCAATTATGGCTTTGATTTTGATAAAGTATCAGGCACTAAAGAAGATAAGCTGTCACAGCTGAGTTTTTTAGTCGTACAAGCTGAAATAGAACAACAGAGTTATGCCCTTAAATTACCAAACCGACTCATTACTTTAAGCCACGGAAACAGCCACAAGAAGCAATGTTTGGAGGCACTAAGTGAAGCTTAATCAAATTGCTTGCTCTCTAATATACCTATTACTTGCTTGGATAATGTCCAGTGATCTTGGTTTCGCTATTGTGTCATATATTACGGGCTTATTTATAGCTTACGAATTAAACAGAATAATCTATAAAAAGGCCATAACTAGCAGTATTATCAATGGCAGTGCTTTGGCGGGTATTGCACTGTTAATGGGGTTTGTTGGTGTAAAAAACTCAGTCGCATTCTTTGTTGCTATGATGCTTTTGGCATCAATATTGAAAATCTATCAAGCGAAAAGTGACAGACAAACCATGCAAGTGTTTGTACTTAACTTTTTCACAATTCCCTGCTTATTTATATTCTCGCAAAATTTCTTCTCAGCATTGTTGGTATTTATATTAATTGGCTTTAATTTATCCTTAATGCTGATATATCAATATGAGTTTTCACCAAAAGAAGCCGTTAAAAACGCATTCAGCAAATTGGCTCTAACAATACCAGTCAGCGTAATGTTAGTACTTTTTATCCCTAAATTACCTGCATTTTGGCAACTCCCTGGACCTAACTCCGCCAAAACTGGCCTATCAGAAAATGTTGATCCATTTGAAATTTCAAAATTGTCCGAGTCAAATGAGTTAGTATTCCGAGCTATTTTCCCAAAAGAGAGAAATGTGGAAGGCCCATTTTATTGGCGTGCGCTTATACATGATGAATTTGATGGTACACGTTGGAATATGTCGTCATTACAAAGTGTTTCAGCGAATTATCAAGCCAGTGATAATTCAAATAGCTACACCATTATTGCAGAGCCCAGCCATTTAAAATGGCTTTATACGCTTGAAAAAATGACTACAGAGCAAGACTTAGTCGCTACTAATGTATTCGGTCTACCTTATAGAAAGCGCCCTGTCAGTTCAGCATTCGAATACAAGGTTTACAATGTCGTTGACACTCAAGACTCCAGTATTACCCGTTGGCAATACAGACAAAATATTCAATTACCAAGTGATTTAAATCCACAAGCAAGAGCACTTGCTGAGCAGTTTGATAAACAGAGTACTGATACAGCTGAATTTATTGCTTTATTGAGGAATTATATTTTAGCTAAAGGTTTTACTTATACGCTTAACCCACCTATCAGCCAGTCTAATAACAAAATTGATGAATTCTTATTTAACAACAAAGCAGGTTTTTGTGGGCATTATGCTTCTACGGTTGCCATGATGATGCGCACTGTTGGGATCCCAGCAAGATTAGTGTCGGGCTATTTAGGTGGTGAACTCAATTCAGAAAATAACTACTACAGTGTTTATCAATACGATGCACATGCTTGGCTTGAATATTACGTCCCTAATCAAGGTTGGCTCGAGTTAGATCCAACAGCATGGGTATCGCCAGAGCGTTTAAATGGCTCTTTATCTCAGCATAGCCAATTGTCTGAAGAATTGAAAAGTAACATTGGCATGACACTCATGGGGTTATCTGATGTTGCATTAGTTAATTGGCTACGGTTGCAACTAGAGTCATTTGATTATCAATGGACACGTTGGGTTTTAAATTTTGATGACCAAAAGCAAAGTAGCTTTCTGAAAAATATATTTGGTGAAAAGGCTAAAATGCTTTCAGGTATAGCCGTAATTATTGGGCTTTGCCTGTTATTCTCCTTAATATATTGGATATTACAACGAAATTCTCATCAATCCACTCCCTTGCCTGTTAAACTGTTACGCAAATTACAAGTTAGCGCTTGTGGTGAATTTGATAATACTAAAACACCTGGACAAATCATTTCGGCTCTTCAATCAAAATATCCAAAGTTAGGAGTAGAACTTAATAATTTTTTATATGAGTTCGAAAAAGTCCGATATGGAAATAAAAGTGAATTAGCAGAATTAAAGAAACAGTATTTATCATTAAAAAAACAATTTAAAAACAATAAAAGAGATTAGTATGAATTCAGTATTAATTGGAGTTTTACTCATGTTAGGCCTGTCTTTGGCTAGAGTAAACGTGATTGTAGCAATGACAATCAGTGCATTGTCCGCAGGTTTGATCGCAGGTCTCGGTTTAGGTGATACATTACAAGCATTTAACAGTGGTTTATCTGGTGGTGCCGAAATCGCGTTAAGCTACGCCATGCTCGGTGCATTTGCAGTAGCCATATCAAAATCTGGCTTAACGCTCATTCTTGCAGAGAAATTACTTTCAAAAGTCGACAAAGCACACTCTAAGCACATGCAAACGTTAAGTATGTTAATCATGACCATCATTTTGGCATGTGCGATTACGTCACAAAATTTGGTCCCTGTACATATCGCATTCATACCTATTTTGATCCCGCCATTATTGGTAGTCTTTAATAAACTACAACTTGATAGACGTGCTATTGCTTGTATTTTAACGTTTGGGCTTGCGACTTCCTACATGGTACTTCCCTATGGTTTTGGCGGTATTTATCTTTATTCAATTTTACATAAGAACTTAGCTGAAAATGGCTTAGAAATAGCTAATACAGATGTACCTGAAGCTATGATTATTCCAGCCATAGGTATGCTTGTTGGCCTGATCATCGCTGTGTTTTTCAGTTATAGAAAAGATAGACACTACTCAGAAAAAGAATCAGAAAAATCAACGACCAAGATAAATGTGGAGAATCCTAAAAAGGTAATGATCATTGGCGGTATTGCCGTTGTATGCTCATTACTGGCACAAAATATCAGTGGCTCAATGATTTTAGGTGGCCTTGTTGGCGTGATGATTTTTAGTATTTTCGGCATTGTAAAGTGGGAGCAAAGCTCAGACGTCTTTAGCCAAGGTGTTGCTATGATGGCAATGATTGGCTTCATCATGATTTCAGCTCAAGGCTTCGCGTCAGTCATGAAAGCAACGGGTGATGTAGCTAGTTTGGTTAACACTACAGCTAATATAGTCGCGGGTAATAAGCCTTTAGCAGCTGCAATGATTTTACTGGTGGGTTTATTGATAACAATGGGTATAGGTAGCTCTTTTTCTACAGTGCCAATTATTGCCACTTTATTTGTTCCACTTTGCCTAACTATCGGCTTTTCTCCAATGGCAACTGCTGCTTTAGTCGGCACAGCGGGCGCTTTAGGCGATGCTGGCTCCCCTGCTTCTGATTCAACTTTAGGCCCAACCTCTGGACTCAATGCAGACGGTCAGCATGACCATATTAAAGACTCAGTGATCCCGACATTCATCCACTTTAATATTCCATTGCTAATATTTGGTTGGATTGCTGCCATGGTGTTATAAATAACCGAAGCAATATATGAACAAAATAAGCCGCACTCACTTCTGATGCGGCTTTTTCATGAGTCGCAAGAATTATTAGACTCAATGAACAAAGATGGATCTGATTTAAGCTGACACTGCTTTAACAGTAGTATTTTAAAGAAGGGTAAAAAAGGCCGCTAAACGCGGCCTAAAACACATCATGGGTAAACATGAGGGATAAGTGTGAAAACAGGATTATTGTAACCATCCCTATGTAAAATAAAATCACATTATTGCGTCAAATTAATTCGTTAAAACCTGATTAAATTGCTGGTGCAATTTCTACTCTATTCCGGCCATGGGCCTTTGCTAGATACAAAGCCTTGTCTGCAGAAGCAATAAAGTCCTCTAAACTTTGTTTTTGTTTATAAAAAGCAATACCAAAGCTCGCTGTTATATTGCGTATAGCTTTACCGGTTTTCTTACCCTTAACTGAGAGCTTTTCAATGTCTTGTCGAATAGCCTGACAGAAGTTTAAAGCCTCACTAACACTTTTAAAATCAGCTAGAATACAGAATTCTTCACCACCATATCTGTAAGCCTTAACATTATTTGAACAATGTCTGGTAAGTTTATTAGCTACAACTTTAAGCACGTCATCGCCTTTTTGATGTCCAAAATCGTCATTAAATTGTTTAAAATAATCAATATCTAAAAAAATTAGTGTTTTAGATATTGCGCTGTCATTTATAAATTTATTTATATGTAAAACAATATCTTCATCGAACTTACCTCTATTAAGTAAGCCAGTAAGCTGATCTGTGTTTGCCGCTTCTTGCGTATTTTCAAGGGTTTGTTTTAATATCGTTATTTCACTATAA
Source organism: Pseudoalteromonas phenolica (assembly GCF_005886345.1). Lineage (GTDB taxonomy): Bacteria > Pseudomonadota > Gammaproteobacteria > Enterobacterales > Alteromonadaceae > Pseudoalteromonas > Pseudoalteromonas phenolica_A. The sequence continues at coordinate 9,173 of NZ_PNEC01000071.1, read as the reverse complement.
GCAGCTTGCAATTTTTTTTGAAAAGAGAATGCAGTTTGCTGCATATAAACAGACTCTTCAGTCAATTTTTCGACGTAATTGAGTACATTATCAAAACTAGATATGTCGGATTTATCGAGTGAACTTAGATCACTTTTACACTGCAACAACACAGAGTTAAAGTTTTGTGAACTCTGTATTGTTGTGTCAATATCTGTTTGAACAGACTCAAGCGTGCCTTGAAAGTTATCAGAAATTTGATGAAACAAGGCCAAATCTTTGTCAGATAGGTACTTATCAAATAAATACCTGGATGATGAAGCTGTGCATGTACCATGTTCAGCTAGAATATTATCAAGCTCAAAATTTAAAGCCAAGTTACTACCTAGAACGTAACAATACCAAATTGCATAATTAATCGGGGTTACAGGAATTTTATATTTAACCAGGAGCGGAATCGCTTGCTTAAGGCACTGGGCAGAATGAGATAACGAGGTGTTAAAATCCATAGTTAAGATAACTCATATTGGCATTCACAATAAGTGATGCACTTTATTTTTATATAACGGGCAAATAAAACTAACCCTTTAGTACTAAATTAATGTAAATCTAAAATGATATCAATTTAAATTTAAGGGATAATAAGAGAAAGAGATAAAAATACTAGAATACTGATGAAAAACTAATACTTTTAACCAGTTAAAAGTAGATTGGTTTTCCACCCCAAAAAAAGGTAAAGCACAAAGCATTGAATAGTCATAATTTTATTAAATAGTTTGCTTTAAGATTATTTTGTTTTTGACAAAGCTAATTTCTGCTTCTGCACCGTTTACTAGAGAGAAGTTTGGAGAAACATGACCTATATCTAAGTTTCCGATAACTGGGATGTTTAGGTCAGCAAGTGCATCTGTTAATGTCTTTTCTTCATTTCCAAGTGAGTTATTCAAATATTCAAATTTATTTCTACCAATTAAAATACAGCTACAATTTGAAAAGACCCCTTTTAATTTAAGACTCAAAAGAGCGCGCTTATATTGCATAGTACTTAACTCAGCATTTTCTAGAAAAACGATATTGCTTCCTGAATTTCTTAAATTACCCAAGGATAAAAACTTTGAACCCATCGTCAATTGAAGGGTATCAAGGCAACCACCAACTAATGACCCTTTTAATGACTTTTCATTAAAATTATTAATGGTGATCAATTCACTCAAGGTATCCAATGTATAAGACGATAAAGGCTCTCTTATATAATCGGGATAATCAAACTCATGATAAGAGGAAGATATCTGCTCAAACGAATACCCCATCTGTGCGTTGAAAAGTAAATCAAACAGTGATTTAACATAATCACAATTTTCATTCGCTGCAATTTGCATCAGATTTGAGCTATGAATTGTGTGCCATCCTACATGAAGAGATATTGCACTTGTCAGAGTACTTACATCAGAAAAACCAAAAATCCATTTTGGTTTTGATTTAGCGATAGTTTCCCAATCGAGCAATGACAAAATTTCAATGGCAAAATCACCACCCCATGGTGGAATAACCGCATCATACTTATCGTCACATAGATATTTATTTAATGAATTTGCAATGAGCTGTTTTGAAATGGCTACATCAGATAAGACATCTTCATCAATATAAACATTTAGCCCTTTCGACTTTAAAGTCTTTATGCATTCATTAAAACGTTTTTCGAAACTCAGGGGAACTGGAGATGAGAAAGTACAAATTACAACTTTACTCCCCTCTTTTAATTGCGCTGGGATCTTCATTGTTTTCCTTGTCTTTTTTATAATTTATAACACTATTCAATAGATTAAGCCATATGTATGATGTGTTCTAAAAACATATCATATAAAGCTACTAATGAACAACAAAACTAGAGATTAATAATAAACAAGGTTAAGATACTTTAAATTTAATTGAGCCTTAACCAAATGAGCAGCAACTTAAAAGAAGAATTTAGTGCCTATTTTCAAGTAGAAGAAGCAAATCAAGTCAATCTGTTTGCTGTAGAAGAAAATGAAGTACCACAAACTAAACAGGCGCTAGAACTTTCCATCCCTCCACTTTTTAGGTTGGCAAATGAAGTAAATGAATTAGATGTTAATGCATTAAGACCACTAAGAAATTTAGGTGATGTTGCCTCTGAGTTAGCTGAATACTTAAAAGCACAGTCGCGAAAAATAGACCTAATAATGAGTCATATTCTCGCAACAGAGCAACCCGACGATAACAATCAATATTGTGATAGTTATGGTGGTGGTGGTCTTAAAGTAACCTGTTCTTCCCCCTTTTCAGTTGGTCAAAACTTAAGAACCAAAATATTTTTAAATCATGAGGCCTGTGCGATTTATTGTTATACACAAGTCATTGACGTTGAATATTTAGGTGAAAATCAATATCAGCATACTTTGGCTTTTGTACAAATAAGAGACGATGATCAAGAGTTAATGGTCAGAGCAAGTCTACATGCACAAACACGACAACTTAAAAAGAAGCAAAATAAGTAACGAGCAGACAAAAATACTGACAGTTCGAGTGTAAATGATAAAATAGAAAATTATATTTCTTTTATGTCAATCGCTAATGCAATTTACACTTTTACCAGAATGGGCCGAGCAAGATGCAGTCATGCTAACTTGGCCTCATTTAGATACTGATTGGTCTGATATTTTAGACAAAGTTGAGCCTGTTTACGTCGCTTTATGCCAGCAAATTTCACAAGTGGAAGATGTGGTAATTGTTGCCCACAATGCATCACTTAAAGCTCATATTTCGAACTTACTAAAAAACCATGAAGTTGACCTTACAAAAGTTCACTTTGTAGTTACCCCTTGCAATGATACCTGGGCTCGAGATCACGGCCCTATTACAACCCAAAATGCTGAAGGTCAGCTATCAATTAAAGACTTCACCTTTACAGGCTGGGGAAATAAATTTGCTGCTGAACTAGATAATAAAATCAATAGTGTACTGGTCAATGAGCTTGCAGCACCTGAGAATGATTATGATGTCGTGGACATGGTACTTGAAGGTGGCGGCATTGAAATTAATGAAGCAGGTACATTATTAACAACCACGGAATGCTTATTAAATGATAACCGCAACCCAGATTTGTCAAAAGATGACGTTGAAGCAATCTTAAAAGACAAATTAGGTGCTAATGATTTCTTATGGCTCGAACACGGTTATTTAGCAGGTGATGACACCGACAGTCACATCGATACCCTAGTGAGATTTGCACCAGGAAATACCTTAGTCTACATTAGCTGCGATGATGAAAATGATGAACATTATGCTGCTTTAGCTAAGATGGCTGAACAGTTACGTTCATTCAACACACCATCAGGTGAGGCTTATAAATTAATAGAGCTACCTTGGCCAGAAGCTATCCTCAATGATGAAAGCGAACGTCTACCAGCAACTTACGCGAACTATTTAATTATCAACAAAACGGTACTCGTACCTGTTTATAATGACAAAAAAGATGCGCTTGCACTGAAACAAATCCAATTTGCTTATCCTGAACATACTGTGATTGGGGTTGATTGTGTACCAATCATTCATCAATTTGGCAGCTTACACTGTATTACCATGCAATTGCCGAAAGGCTTTTTAAAGAGGATTTAACATGTCTAATAAATTAAAAGTGGGCATTGTTCAACACAGTAACTCAAGTGACGTTAGTGAAAACACCAATAAAACAGTCGTTGAAATTAGAAAAGCCGCAGCGCAAGGTGCCAAACTTATTGTGCTTCAAGAACTTCACCGAAGCCTGTATTTTTGCCAAACAGAAGATACAGCTCTGTTCGATCTAGCAGAAACGATCCCAGGTCCTTCGACTGAAAATTATGGTGAACTCGCGAAAGAACTGAATGTTGTAATTGTAACCTCTCTATTTGAAAAGCGTGCTACGGGCTTATATCACAATACTGCAGTTGTATTGGAGACCGATGGCAGCATCGCTGGAAAATACAGAAAAATGCACATCCCTGATGATCCTGGTTTTTACGAAAAGTTCTATTTTACGCCTGGTGATTTGGGCTTTGAACCAATTCAAACGTCGGTTGGTAAATTAGGGGTATTAGTATGTTGGGACCAATGGTTCCCTGAAGCTGCACGTTTAATGGCAATGGCTGGCGCTGAGTTATTAATTTACCCAACAGCGATTGGCTGGGACCCTCGCGATGATAAAAATGAGCAAATTCGTCAACGTGACGCATGGATCATCTCGCAACGTGCGCACGCTGTTGCAAATGGAGTGCCTGTGATTTCAGTAAACCGTGTAGGTCATGAAGCAGATCCATCAGGTCAAAGTGAAGGCATTCAATTTTGGGGTAACTCTTTTGTTGCAGGTCCTCAAGGTGAAATGTTGCTTCATGCTGATGAGCAAAAAGATCAAACCTTAACGGTAGACATTGATCAGGCCCGTAGTGAATCTGTTCGCCGTATTTGGCCGTATCTACGTGACCGCCGTATCGACCATTACGATGACTTACAAAAAATTTATAGAGACTAAACAGGGGTGGTGTTAACCACCTCTAATTCTCAGCATTATTATAATAAATAGGAGCTTTCATGGCGTCTGCGCATTGGCAATCCATGCCTTGGGTAAAAAATAACAAAGACAAAATTAGTTGGGGACAGTTAACAGGCAGTGGCTTAGCACTCACAATTAGTGCAAGCATAGCTGATAAAAAGGCGATGACGGTTATTGTGACCCCCGACACCCCTTCTGCTTTGCGCCTTGAAACAGAGTTAGACTATTTATTACAAGAACATAAGGTGATGACATTCCCTGACTGGGAAACGCTCCCTTATGATCACTTCTCGCCACACCAAGATATTATTTCACAACGCCTTGAAACGCTGAATGCATTAAAGCAACAGAATAAAACTGTTCTAATTATCCCAGTTTCAACACTCATGCTTAGAACAGCGCCACCAAGTTTTATTTATGGTCAAGCACTTAAATTTAAGTGTGGAGATACTGTTGATGCTCAGCAGCTAAAAGATTCATTAACAGAGTCCGGTTATCGACATGTTCAACAAGTTATGGAACATGGTGAATTTGCAGTGAGAGGCTCTATTGTCGATTTATATCCGATGGGCAGTAAAACCCCCTACCGCATTGATTTTTTTGACGACGAAATAGATTCAATCCGTTTATTCGATATTGAAACTCAGCGCTCTAGTGATACCGTCAAAGAAATAGACCTATTACCGGCCCATGAATTTCCAACTAACCCAGAAAATATTGAAAGGTTCAGAACTGCTTATCGGGCAGAATTTGGGGCAAGCTCTGAACAAGACTCTATCTATATGCAGGTTAGCAAGGCAAATTGGCCTGCTGGTATCGAGTATTATTTACCCCTATTCTTTGAGTCACTTTCTACCATTTTTGATTACCTCCCAGAAAATGCGGCAATTATGCATCTTTCAGACATAGAGCATGCTGCAAAAAGTTTTTGGGAAGATGTTGAAAAGCGTTACGAAAACCGACGAGTTGACCCTTTAAGACCGCTTTTATCACCAGAAAAACTCTACTTACCCGTAGAATCGCTTTATCAGCAGTTTAAACAATTCGCACGAGTCAATTTAAGTCAAGCTAACCTGCCTACTAAAGCGGGTAACACAAATTTAGATGCGGCCTTAATTGATGGCATTCGAATAGACCATAAAAAACCAGATCCTTACGATACAATTTTAAAGTTTGTTTCTGATCAAAAGAAACAAAAAGCACGCATTTTATTTAGTGTAGAATCTGACGGTCGTCGAGAATCACTACTTACACTATTAAAAACAACAAATTTAAAGCTTAAGCAATTCGACCATCTCAACGATTATATCGCTACCTCTAATGACGTTGGTATTATTGTCAGTCCACTCGAGCAAAGTATTTCACTTTCTGGTAAGCCCAAACTTAATATTATTACTGAGCAAGAATTACTTGGTATAAAGGTTTCACAACGACGCAGAAGGAAGCATAAATATGAACAAGGACAAGATGCTTTAATTCGTAATTTAGCCGAACTCAAAGAAGGTCAACCAATTGTTCATTTAGATCATGGTGTGGGAAGATACCTAGGTTTACAAACTATTGATGCTGCTGGTGTTGCAACCGAGTTTGTTACCATTACCTATGCTAACGAAGCTAAACTATATGTACCGGTATCAGCTTTACACATGTTGAGTCGTTATTCTGGTGGTGAAGAAGCATCCGCACCACTACATAAGCTAGGTTCAGATGTGTGGGAAAAGGCGAAAAGGCGAGCCGCAGAAAAAGTCAGAGACGTTGCCGCTGAATTACTCGATATCTATGCTAAACGCCAGAGTAAACCAGGATACAAGTTTAAACTTGATGGTCAGGGCTATCGTGACTTTGCCGATAGCTTCCCATTTGAAGAAACCGACGATCAACGTAACGCCATTGATGCTGTACTTGCAGATATGCAATCTAATCAAGCGATGGATAGATTAGTGTGTGGTGACGTTGGCTTTGGTAAAACTGAAGTGGCAATGCGTGGTGCATTTGCCGCGGTTAACGATGGCAAACAAGTTGCTGTACTGGTACCAACCACACTTCTTGCTCAACAACACTTTGAAAACTTCAAAGACCGCTTTGCAGATTTACCCGTTGAAGTTGGCGTGTTATCTCGATTTAACAGCACAAAAGAACAAAAAGAAACATTAGCTAAGCTAGAAAATGGCACCATAGATATTGTCATCGGTACACATAAACTGATCCAAGACAATATTAAATTCAGTGATTTAGGCTTACTCATTGTTGACGAAGAGCACCGCTTTGGTGTGCGTCAAAAAGAGAAAATTAAGCAGCTCCGTGCTGACGTTGATATTTTAACCCTGACAGCCACACCAATACCAAGAACGCTTAATATGGCGATGAGTGGCATGCGCGATCTCTCTATTATCGCTACACCACCGGCAAAACGCCTAGCTGTGAAAACCTTTGTGCAAGAGCGTAATGATGAGCTCATAAGAGAAGCCATTTTGCGTGAAATAAAACGTGGTGGCCAAGTGTATTTCTTACACAATAATGTTGAAACCATTGAAAAAACGGCATTTGACATTTCAGAGCTTGTGCCTGAAGCCAGTGTCGCCATTGCCCATGGTCAAATGCGCGAACGTGAATTAGAAAACTTGATGAGTGATTTTTATCACCAAAAGCATAATGTACTGGTGTGTACAACCATCATCGAAACAGGTATCGATATTCCGTCTGCAAATACCATTATCATGGATAGAGCTGACAAGCTTGGTCTTGCACAACTTCATCAATTAAGAGGTCGTGTTGGCCGAAGCCACCATCAAGCTTATGCTTACCTATTAACTAGAAATAGCCAATCACTCAGTAAAGATGCAGTAAAACGTCTACAAGCCATAGAGTCACTTGAAGACTTAGGCGCTGGTTTTGCGCTGGCAACACACGATTTAGAAATTCGTGGTGCTGGTGAGTTGTTAGGTGATGATCAAAGTGGTCAAATCCAGTCAGTTGGCTTCACTCTATATATGGAAATGCTTGAACATGCCGTTCAAGCGCTACGCGATGGTAAAGAGCCAACTCTTGAGAACTTGTTACAACAGCAAACTGAAGTAGATCTTAAAATTCCTGCGCTGCTACCAGATGACTATATTCCAGATGTAAATATTCGACTTAGCATGTATAAGCGTATCGCCTCTATTACAAATGCCGATGAAATCGACGAAATGAAAGTTGAACTTATTGACCGTTTTGGAATGTTACCAGATGCGACTAAAAACTTGTTTGCTATACAGGAAATTAAACTTCAAGCGAACAAAATTGGTGTGAGTAAAATAGAAGCGAACATCAAAGGTGGCTATTTCGAGTTCAGTTCAGATACAAAAGTTAACCCAACGTTCATCATTGCTTTGATACAAAGTAATCCGTCAGTCTATAGAATGGAAGGTGCAAATAAGTTACGCTTCAATATAGAAGAAAAAAATGGCCAAGAAAGACTAAAATTAATCAGCGCCATGATAAATGATTTTGATAAAAAGGCATCTGCATGAAGCATAAGCTTTTAAACCTCACAACATTGACGTTTTTAACTGTGTTTGCAGCCAATGCAAACGCAACCCGTTGGTTTGAAATTGAACTCATTGCTTTTGAGCAAAAACCAACGCCTGAGTTACGAGAAGATTTTAAACTTGAGCGTAAACCGATTCAGGCTCGAAAAACATTGGATATGATAGAAACAGGGCTAAACAATCAAGGTCAGACCCAATGTTTGGCAGGTGAACGACAATTTGATCCTAGAGAATTAAGTCAGCAAATTGTGGCGACATCCAGCTCTTGGCAATGTGATGATGATAGAAATTATCTTGAACAAATGGAGTCGTTGCCATTAGCCCCCTTTGCAGAGCCGCAAGAGCATATGGATTCAATGTATTTGCTCGCTGAAGAACAGTTTCAATTTGAATCTGTTTTAAATAAATTAAAGCGTAAAGGATTGAATCCAATATTACATACTGGCTGGCGCTTTCCTGAAATGAGTAGCCGACGAGCGCCAAGTATTGAAATCATAGCCGGCCAAAAAATTGCTAAACCAACCAGCTATAAAGCAATTAATAACATCAGTAATGATGGTTACATTAGCCTTTTAGATAAGCCTATACAACATCAAGCGATTAACGATGAATTTAAGTGGCAAGTTGAAGGGCTAATGAAAATTCATGTCAGACATTATTTGTTTGTTACAACAGATCTAGATATCAATTTCATTGATAACGAAGGTGAATTACAACAAGCAAGAATGTCTCAATATACTCGTGTTTATAGTGGTGATATACATTACTTAGATCACCCTAGACTCGGGATAATATTTCAAATAAGAAAATATAAACACTAAGCACGAGGGTTAATATGAAAAAGTTACTACTAGTAGCAGCACTACTTACTTTAGCTGGGTGTTCAAAAGTAAATAAAGAAAACTACGACAAAATCAAAGTCGGCATGGACAAAACGGAAGTTGAAGCAATTATAGGCTCAGCAGATTCTTGTGAAGAAAAAACATTACACACCAATTGTGTATGGGGCAGTGAAGAGGAAAATATTACTATCACATTTGTGACAAATAAAGTGACTTTATTCTCAAGCAAAGGTTTAAAGTAATATAATAACCTGTACTAGCTCAGACTTGATC
>NZ_PNEC01000070.1 GCF_005886345.1 Pseudoalteromonas phenolica | reverse complement strand
CTCCCGATCTAGACGAAGGGGACGCAATATCATGTAGATAATGTGTCACTAGGACTGGTTATTTAAGCTCTTACCATACGAGCGTTTATCTTGAGCACCTTAAGAAAAGTGGCGTCCCCTAGGGGATTCGAACCCCTGTTACCGCCGTGAAAGGGCGGTGTCCTAGGCCTCTAGACGAAGGGGACGCAGTATCATGTAGATAATGTGTCACTAGGACTGGTTATTTAAGCTCTTACCATACGAGCGTTTATCTTGAGCACTTTAAATAAAGTGGCGTCCCCTAGGGGATTCGAACCCCTGTTACCGCCGTGAAAGGGCGGTGTCCTAGGCCTCTAGACGAAGGGGACGCAGTATCATATAGATAATGTGTCACTAGGACTGGTTATTTTAACTCTTACCATACGAGTATATTAACTCCCCTACTCCATTCGAAGAAGTAGCGAAATTGGCGTCCCCTAGGGGATTCGAACCCCTGTTACCGCCGTGAAAGGGCGGTGTCCTAGGCCTCTAGACGAAGGGGACACAAAACTGTGTTTTCTAGGACATTTGCACTTAGTAAATTGGTGGAGCTATGCGGGATCGAACCGCAGACCTCCTCGCTGCCAGCGAGGCGCTCTCCCAGCTGAGCTATAGCCCCTTACCTTGGGCTTATCTAACCTTTCAGTTAGTCACCTGTATTGCTGAGTGCGGGGCGCATTCTATGCACCCATAAAATTAAAGTCAACAATTTTTCATTAACTTTTTACTGTTCGCTTTAAAAAACAGCAAACAGGCGCATATATAACCACAACAACCATTTTGAGGCAACTAAACCCTCTCTATATCACCACCTTAGCCTTCAAATTATTCTATTTTATTGCCTGCCACATTCAAATACCGACCAGAGTCATGATGTTTGCTATTGATGCTCTGTATTCCGCTCTATAAAAAAGAGCATCTATAGTTAGTTTTGAGACAAGCTTAAAGACCATCACCTTTCATTTACTAATATAGCCCTGCATATAATTCATAATATTGAGCACTTTGACTTTGGCTTCTTTTTCAATGAATCAATTTTCTTGTTTTTTTATATTTTTGAACGTGAAAATGCACTAGGTATATAATGAAGAATAATTGCAATTTGATGATAAAACCCGCAGACAGACCAAAATTGTAAATTCAACTATTGACTCTGTTGCAAGTCTCCCTATAATACCGCTCCACAACGACACGGTAACGTGTTGTTTTTAGATATGGGTCGTTAGCTCAGTTGGGAGAGCATCGCCCTTACAAGGCGAGGGTCACTGGTTCAAGTCCAGTACGACCCACCACATATCTAAACTTATCTATAATGGGTCGTTAGCTCAGTTG
>NZ_PNEC01000007.1 GCF_005886345.1 Pseudoalteromonas phenolica | reverse complement strand
ACAATGCAAGACCTGACCCCGCGGATTAGTTCCAAGACCTGACCCCATGGTTCTGCAATGCAAGACCTGACCCCGTGGTTGTTATTTTCTATTCCACTTGTCTTTGTCAATTGATTTATCCCAGTCTTTTGGTAGCTCTTTTATAAAATAAATCAAATAAGTCTTTATCAAGGCAAGAATTATAAGAATTATGAAAATTAAACTTACTCCATTTACTAAACCTATCAAACCTGCAATAAGGTATGAAATGAACAAAAAGGACAATTCAAATTTACTTTTACATAAAAAAAACACCATCAGGCCAATAAAAATAATTGCAATGCACAAGTTTTGAATCAACTCATCGTTAGCGAGCTTTGCATCAACGATGTCATTAAACTTTTCATATTTTTGCTTTTCTTTAGCATCATAATATCTTCTAGCTTCTTCAATATTTTTGAACAGCGGTTCAATAGTATGTTCAGGACTAGAATCTTCTGTACTATAATGATCAGGTAATCTTTCCAAATTATTAAAAATACATGTTACTACTATTAAAAATATTAAAGAAAGCCAATATATTAAGTTTTTCTTAACAGACAAAACAATATTTGTTCTTATGGTTTGCATATGAATACTCCACTGTATAATCATACTTCTGTAATGGTACTGCATTTTGCCAAAATAACGTTATTTCATGGTCATAAACACTTTCAGTTGAAATATCAATTGAATATGGAACTTCAAAATACTCCCACTCGTAAACAGTTTCAAATCTGACAAACTCATCAAATTTTTGTGGCGTTGGTAATTTATCAAAAACATCTCTTGCAAATCCTTCTTTTGCCAGTAAATCCCTTATAGCCCCTTTTCCAGCTTCAGCTAATAATTCGAAAAGTTTATCTTCTGTTTTAGTACCTGCACTTTTTCTAGTCCAACTTCTACCTGTTTTAATACGCTTAATTGTTTTGCCAAAATCTTTTTCTCTAAGCCTATTTTTTAAGCCAGCAGGACCCTCAGCATTCAACAAATGCATCATAGCCGCAGTCTTCGCACCATTTGCAAACTTTCCACCAGATAACGCACTGGCAGTACCACCAATCACCGCAGCAACAGCCGTTCTGCCTGCAATCGCTGACCAATCACGGTTGCTCATATTAAACCCAGCGTTACCCATTGCCATCTTGGTAAAGCCAGCCGAAATGAACCCGTGACCAAACTTACCACCAGATGCAACTGAAGATATGCCGCCAACTACCGCATGCGTACCGGCCCACTGAAGCTGCTGACCTAGCTTCAAGTCTGCAAAGCCAAAATCTTTTGTAATTTTAAATTCGGCTTTAAAGTGCTGGCCGACCTCGTAGAATGCCTGTGCGGTTAGGCCTGCTATTGCACCGGCTTTGAATGCCTGTGAAGAAGAACCGCCCATTGCACGAGTGAACTCGTAATTCCAATATGCTGCACAGGCTCCGACCGCTGGACCACACGCTGCTGATGCAAGGTTACCAGCCATACTCACAAGCTCTGCACCAAAAACTTTAACGGCTGCACGTATTACATTTCTTTGTACTTTTTTTATTAGCTTACTAAAGAAATACCCGCTCGGATCCGTATAACTCAACGGATTATTCAGCACATAACTGTACGCATTATAATTTTGCAAATTGGTCGGTGCTTGCACCACAGGATCAGCCTGCATAAAGCTGCCCGTGCTCGAGTCATAAATGCGACCATTCATGTGAATAACACGCTTATCACTGCCCAGTTTGACTGGCTCATGACCTGTATAGGTTCTGAAGTTATCAGACACACGGTCAAAAATGGTCAAATTAGGTGCAAAGTTAATTGCATCTACATTATTTAATAATGTATGAGATTTTTGCGTTCCAAACACCCCATACGAATAACGACCCAACAACTTGTAATTTCTATTTGTAATTGCAATCACAGAGCCTTGGTGGTCGGTAAACATCCACTGTAGCGACGCATTACCGTCCATAAAATACTTCTGTTGTGCATCATTACCAATGTAACGCTTTACAAATGGTGTTGTATCGTTCGGGTTCTCAGACGTTTCAACGGTCAGCTCTAAAGCACCTACATAGTAGACGGTTTGCTTTTCATCTTTACGCTTGTAACGGCGATTATTCACATCATACGCAAAGGTAACCTCTTCATTATTGGCATCAATGAAATAGGCTTTATTACGTGCCGTGTACTTTACCGTACGGTAGCTGCTGTTATTCACATACAACTTGGTTTGATTACCGTTTGCATCGTATTCAAAGCGTTCTGTTACCTTAGTATTGGCTGCACTGCCCAAGGCCATTGTATTTATTTGTGCACTTTGAGGCTGCGAACCAAGTAACGGACTATCATTCCCCCATGTACCATCAACTGGAGGTCTAATATCGATTGGTGGTGGCAAAATGACAATGGGCCCACCGGTACCGCCACCGCCATTATCAGAGTCACTACAGCTGTCTTCGTTATCAGCACTGTCGTAATCTCGGCTTGTAATGGCATGTCTTGGCGCACCATTTTCACCAAATCTTTGCGACCACTTTTTCTGTACTTTACGACACTGCGTTTGGCTGCTGTTGGTATATGTAAAAGTCTCAGCTTTGCTCTCTAAATTGCCGCTATCACTGTAGCTGAACAAGTTCAGGTCTTGCACATGGGTTACTCGGTTAAGTAAATCATACTCATAAGTTTCTTCAGGTAATGCAATTTGTGCTCGACGAGTTAAATTACCTAATCCATCAAAGCGATAACTGTCGGCCTGAATGTAGTCGTAATTGGTCGACGCTATTTCAGACAATAAACCTCGGCTGTCATATGTGACCTCCATTAACGCACGACCTTTCTTGTAGTGCGTCACTTGGCCGCGTTCATTCAATGTCTGAAGTTCGTAATATGTTTGACCAGAACGCCCTTCTCGTGCTTCATGTTTCGCCACAACTTGACCATTTTGGTAGGTATTTTTGACACCTCGCGCTTCAATATACTCACCACTTTCAAGTCGACGGTAGTCGTCAAATTGTAAGCTTACACGACCAAATTCGTCATAGGCTGTCTGCTGAATCACACATCTAGACGCCAAAGGATTTGTGACTGTTTGTAGGTCTGTGATGTTTCTTGCATTACCTGAGGCATCTTTATCATGATGGCTAGGCTTTATACGCAAGTCGTTCAAACGAGTATTAAAAGTAACCCCTTCTATACATTGATTGTTTTCAATGGCGGTTAGCGTTGCAGCAGAACGACCGAATGTGTCATAGAAGTAGTATTGTTCCCAGTCATTGCCTTGAGAAGCTGATATTAACTGATGAACATTGCTGAGCTCTTCACCGTACACCCAGTTGCTTTCACCCTCATTTTCTATTTCATTACTAGGCACGGTATGCCACTGCCTTATTTTTCGACCAAATGAGTCATAACGAATATGTGTTTCTACACCACGGGCATCTGTTTGCTGAGTTAACTCACCAAATGCGTTATGTATATAAGACCAATTACCTCTGTCTACATCAGCAGAAGTCTCTTTTCGACCCAACAAATCAAACGTATTGGTAATTAATACATCTCCATCGTCGGCAGATGAACTCACCGTCAACTGATTACCGCGACTGTCGTAGGTGTATGTCAACACGTTACCCAGTGCATCGGTTGCTGAAATGAGCTGGCCTAAGGCATTTTTAGTAGATGACGTTTCTTGTGCTCCGGTTGACACCCCTGTACCGCTTACTTCTACTGTGTTTGTGCGCCCTGACTGCGAATAAGTGGTTGTTACATTGGTATCGTTATCTGTGCTGCTAATCACACGATCAAATACGTCATACACAGTTGTAACTCCTGCGCTACCTGGTGCTATTTGTTCAAGTGCTCGACCATGTTTGTCATAGCTGACTGTGTTATGTAACCAAGTCCCTTTTGCCGTTAGACTTGACGACTTGTAAACGCGCCCCATTCTATCTAGGTATTGCTTTTCAACTAGCTCACCATTAACAAGTTTATTAGATTGCGCCACACAAGCATCGCTGTCGTTACAAGCTGTTAAATAGGTATAGCTTTGTGTACCCGAGGTCGCATAAGTACCAATTTTTGAGCCAAACACGTCGTAAATTGATAAGGCACGAGTGCCATTAACAGTTTGCGCTTCTGTCACTTGGCCAAATACATTGCGGCTGATGACCTCTGCACCCTTTACGAATAACCCTTGTTGCTCTGCATCACCTATTTGCTTGGTATAAAGTGGGTAACGTCCCTCGTCATCAAACACCGTTTCTTTAATACGCGTTTGCTGTTTGTCGGTATCACAACCACTATTGGTGGTACTCACTGATGTTGTATTACCCAAAGCGTCATAAACATGTTCTGTGGTTAACTCATAATCACACCCTTGATCTTCAGCAATGACTTCGCTTTCTAACATGTAAGCATGTTCGTGCTGAGGGCCATAATAGGTAAACTTAGAAGTCAGTGAATGATCAACTTTACCTTTGGCACTGTGCGTCACTGTTGATTCAGTTAAGCGTCCTAACACTTTGTAGGTGTCGTCATAACCAGTACTCGGGCCATACGTATTCTCGGTTGTTACACTCGATAAAACCTTATCAGCTGAAGTATCTAACGAGTCTATTAAAGTCCATTCAGGATTTGGCATATTTGGTGGTATATAAATACGCGTAAATTTAGATTCGACTCGCTTAGAAATAGTTTGGATAACATTACCGTATTCATCTTGGTCGGTTTCATTAATAGAGCAGTCCCTGCCATTCCTTTGAATAACACCGGTATCGACTAAGTCAATTAATGATGAACACTCTTTCGTGATCTCATTAAATACTCTGTAAATGTTTTTCGGTCTATTCAATACAGTTAATACTTTGTATTCATTGAGGCTACTGCTAATAACCTCATCATTTACTGTTTTAATAGTTCTTGCCGGCATACCCGTTTTAGGAAAGGCTTGATGGTAACGAGTAGTAGTAGAGAACGTATGCCCATCTTTTACGTTTGTTGTTGTTAACGATTTAAAGCCCAGCATACCACGGCCACCAAACTGGACTTGCGCGCCTTCGTAGCTATAGCTCACAGACGTTTTAAGCGTATCATTGATACTGCTTGGGCTATCAGTCGAGACCTCTTTAACTAAAGGTGATGGACCGATAATTGGCGTGACTTTTAAACCTTGAGCTTTAAATGCATCTTCATCATCTTTATCTTCTGCAAAACCAGTCATAGGGTTATATGGCGAAGCGGCTGAATACACAGACGGATCTGTCATTAGACCATAATCAATATGGGTTTTATTTTCATAACCTTGTGTAATATCTGATAAATATCCCTCATATGGTGATTGTTCCAGATTGTATTTTACAACAACTGAATCGCCTGTTTTGAACAGTAAGTCTTGTACACCGTCATTATTGTAATCTGCTGTAAATGCATAATCACCCTTGTTTAAGTTCAAATTTGGCGTCATAAACGGCGTATAACTTTCAGTTTTTAGGAACAATTCATCATCAACCTGCCAAACGTATTGTAACCAACCTGCAGAATTTGGGTTTGTATCGCTGTTAACTGGGAAGTAAAGTTCAATCGCACCATCTTTGTTTATATCAGAAACCAAAGGTGCAACAAGGTCACTCGGTAAATCATCCCTTTGAGGATCCGTTTTCGACCAAGAAATACGTTTATTTTCATATAAATGACGCTGACTCGATTTATTCAATGCCAAACGCCATTCTTTTACCTTGTCATTGTGCTCACTTGTTTTTAAGTAAATAAAGTCAACTAAGCCATCACTATTAACATCTGTCGGGGTCAAATGCTCGATGTTTTTTGCCGATGTGCTTGTTACTGCGCTCGAAGTAAATTGAAGAAAGCCGCCATGCGGATAGATGCCATTATTCGTGCTTACATAAACTGTTTTGGCTTTGCCTTCACCACAGTCGTTACTTGGACAACGCAATGACACTATGTCTGCCAAGCCATCAAAGTTAACATCCATTGCATACCAAGGGGTATTTTTTTCAATGAAACTAGAGTAATCACCTGGATCGCTTGACCTTAACTGTTTTGGTTCAGCGTATTGTTCAATTTCAGGATCATACATGGCAACAAATAGTTCATTTTTATTATCGAACAATGAGTGCCACTCATTTTCTCTTGGTAAGCTTACTTCTTTTTGTAAAAAGACTAAGTCACTATAACCATCACCATTAAAGTCAGCAGTTTTAAAGTTTTTAATGAAGGGAGCATAGCTTCCTACAGGAATACCTTGTGTTTTAATTCGACCTGATCCTACAATCTTTTCAAAAGATGCTTTTTCCCAATAATATTGATTAGCATTTTGACCACTGTTGTACTCTTTTTGAAGACTTATCCACAACGACTGCTTACCATCACCGTTTTCGTCTACTACAGTCATTGCAACTGACTCGTCGTTGTCGTAACGATCAATGGTCGTACATGCAAGCTCTGTTGGGTTTTCAAAAGTGTTGCCTTCAAAAAGGCATAGCTCGTATTCTTTATGACCTACTCTTTCCAGTGTTGCAACTTCAGGCGTGCCATCACCTAGGGTATCTAGCAGGGTTATAGCAGCAAGCTTGTTATCACCCGAAGCAGAAAATATGGTACTCGAAGAGCCAAAATTAATGTTGGCTGTGTAACTTTCGTAGTCAAATGTTATGGGGCGTTTGCATACAGTATTACGACATTGCGCAATGCTCTTTAATAAACGTATACCGTTCGTTGCAGAAATATAGTGAGGCTCGTAACGACTTAACTCGAAACCATTATGATTTCTAACAACAATACCTGTTAGCTGCGAAGTTTGCTCCATCTTATCGCCGTCAATATAACTTGAGCGATAAACAGGCAATGTCTCGTATTCAAACGCAACTGTATTACCACTATATTGTATTTGGCTAATGACTCTTTCATTTGCGCCTAACTTATCTGAGTTTGTTGCCTCTGTGGTATAGCTATATGAAATCGTTGTCTCATCGTTTTGTAGGTTGTCTTGTACAGTATGAAGTAACCAGGTTAAAACTTGTGTTTCATCATTACTGTCGGTGATGGTAACTTCACTGTTTTCAGTACCACCATAGTATTTATAACTGCCATCTTTGTCACGAATAACAAACATATCTCTGCCTGTTTCATCGTGACTTACTTTAATAATTGTTTGATGGCTTTGTATTTCTGTTTCATATGCCGCAATCGTTTCAAAACCAGGAACAAACGCACCATCAATTTGCATTAAGCGCTGACCATCAAGACAATATTTGTCGTCGTCACTGAATGTAATGCCTTTAAATTGGCCGTCTTGTGCTTTGGTTTGTCGACAGCGACTAATGCTAGAAGCCGCACTTAAGTTCCAGCCTAATGCCACATTCGTGCGCGGTGTTTGCGAGTTGTAACCTAAACTCACAGAAGGTTTAACGCCTGTGATACCTGCAGGAAGCTCAATCGGAATATTATACGTAGCGGAGCCTGATTCACTGACTCTAAATGACCCTAACGTTGGGGCAAACCCAGCATGCTCTAATAACACATCATTACTCGGTGCATCCATTGGTGCTTGCGTATAGGGTAACGAGATGCTAATTGGTGAGGTTTTAATACTGTCGTTGATTAGTATTGTTTGTTCGTTAGAGTAGTTGTTACTACAGTGTAATACTCTAGGGTTATTTGCTAATGCCACACGAACGCATGCCTTTACCTTAAAGCGGTACTCACCACTATCGAATTTTTTAAGCCAATTGGTTGTGTCGCCATTTGCAGGCTCAGTTGACGCACTTTGCGCTGCAATAACCTCTGCACGATAGTAGCCAGTTCCTTCAGAAATATAAAGCTCATATTCATGAATAAGACCAGTGGTGCCCATTTCTAACTCAATGGTGCCAAGGCCATTATCAGTCGCGGTTAAACTTGGCGTTGCTAACCCATCACTTGCATCAATCGGATTGGTACCTAAGTAGGCTTCAACTAAGTTACTTAAACCATCGCCATCTGAGTCATAGTCATAACTACAATCCCTCGAGGGCATACAGTAGTCATAAAAATCATACAGTAAACTGTAAACGACTGAGTTATATTGCTGTTTTTCAGCACCTGCACTTAACATCGCAATAAAGACTTCCGCGCGTGTTTGACCTGCTTGTAATTGACCAACCCAATAAGCTTGGTTACCAGCGCCAATTATGCTGCTGGTATTGGCGTCACCAAGGAAATATTCAAACAAGGTACGAATAAAAGTAGCATCGTCAGCATTGGCTAAGTCAGGGTTGGCATTAATAAGCGCACTGATAAGCTCGTTAAATGGGTAGCCAATATCATATAAATAAGTCAGTAAACTCAGTTGATCTCGACTTGGTGCGCGTTGTAGTAATATTACAGCGGCTTTGGTTAACCTAGTTAGTTCTGGATGCTCTTGATTTGGCGTCCAACGGGTGCTTTTCCATTCTTCTATTTGCTCTCTGAATGCATCATACAGCACACCAAAGTCGCGCCATTTAATGGCATTGGCTGAGATCAGCTCTCGATCTATTACGTGTAATTCACCATCTGACGTTTTTACATAAATTTGCCCTGCTGACGAAACATCAACTTGATGATTAATGCCGGCTGGGAAATGATACTGCCACTGTACATGACCTGTGTCTTTATCTAATGAATACAAGCTTGCATCCATTGAACCAACATATAAATTACTGTTTTCATCTAATTGTGCAGGTGCAACAATCGGACCTTTAGACGTAAACAACCAGTCTTGAACTGTTCTTGCTGACTCGCTTGCTTGTGCTGGTCTATGACGTAGCTTGTAAAATTGATGATTCACAGAACCAAAATAAATATGGTCATCAATGTCAATACTCTCAACCAATGGGCGCGCAACCACTTTGGCTGCGACATCATCGCGTCCACTGTTATTAGTTTTAGGTTGATATAACCAAAGTTCATCTAGTCCATTGTTATCATTGAATTTGTATCCTGCCAGCCCTGTGTCTCGGCCGGCATATAAATAGCCGTTATCACTCACTGCGATTGGACTATCTAATAAATCTGGCTGTCCATCACTGCCTGTAGAATCGACCACAAGTGAACTGGTTGCTTTGTCGTGACCTTGATAAACGCCGTTTGAAGCGGTAATTTCTAACCCGCCCTGCATATAACCTTGATACACTTTTTTATTAAATTGTACAGAAAGGTCATTGCCAGAGAGTGTTTTATTTACTCCCGAGAATATCTCACCCGTTGCACGTACTCTTGCTGTTATCACCCCTTGTGAGGCATTTAAAAATAATCCTCTTAAGTTAAAGATAACTGGGTCATTACAACTTTGGTCTTGTTCGCAGCTATAATTCGCGTCACACGCCGATAACGATTCACAGCTTGGACCAACGAAAGATTGTAAAATTGGCGCCATATGATCTATGGTGATTTGCTGGCCCGCAGTACACTCATCTTTTGCATTACATGCTATTAACTCAAAAGTGTATTGACCCTGCTGAACCACAACTTGCTCACTCATATAGCGAGGCACATAAAATCTATTTGTGTTTATTGCGCCAGACATATGCTGAGTAGACGTTGATTTTTGACTCGGCAGCCCTTTCCAGTAATTCACTTTATAATATGAAGTTGAATCATCAGGACTTGGCCAAGTTAATGTGTAAGAGCCTGACTCTTGTCGCTGCTGTTCATTAAAATAGGGAGAGAGTGGTTTGAGCACTTCATGATTAATAATGATACTTCTACTGTGCTGCTCATCACCCTCTACATAATTGCTAGAGTCTTGACCTAAATAATTACGACCTTTTACTGTAAAGTACAATTCTTTACGGTGCATTTGCGCCCTAGATTCAAATGTAAAATCAACTGATATCTTATCTGCAACTGAAATACGTTGCTGTGCTTCTAATTTACCTGCTACGTAAGCTTTTACATAAAACTCTTTGGTATCATCAAACTCGGTAATCGACAATTTGTATCGATTGCCAGTTTCAACATAACTAAGCGTTGGAGGAGACGGTTTTGCTGGTGTAGGGTCGTTGACAGTGATATCACCGATATGTCTATTATTAATCGTGATATTACTTAGGTCTTTATTATCTGCATCTTTTTTTCCCGCGGTTGCTGTCACGGAAATCTGTTGATTTAACTCAGCAGACTTTGCTTCCCAGCTAATGGTAATCGTTTTTGCCTTTTCAGGATCACCTGTATCTACAACAGGCAGAGCCGTAGGAATTAAGGGGTTAAAGGTAAGGTCTTTTGTATCAACACCACTGATACTCACAGCATTTAACCAGTTGGCATCACTTGAAAACTGGCCAACCTTAATCACAGCAGTAACGGTATCACCCACATTATATATATGATCATTGCCGTTATTTTCTATAGTGCCTGATAGATTAAATCGATCTTTAAACGTGACCTTATGCTCAATAGCTTCTTGTAATGGTTTACCTTTTTCATCTTTTACAACAATGTAAAAGTCGAGCTGATTAGTTTGATATCTATGTTCACTAAATATAAAGTTTGCTGAGCATAACCATGGCCATGACTTTGTGTTGTCATATTCACAAGTTGCCTCCAATTGTGTTCTACAATCTGTTGTGCTCGCGTCTTCATTTGTGCTTGGCATGACACAAATTTGTGTACTTTCTAAACCGCTGTTGTCTCTTGCATTGACTTTGATTGACAAGGTTTCGTCTTTAAAGACAGACTCACGCATGTCGACAAAACGAGCTTCTGGCGCATAATTAAATTTTACTTTGACATAATTTACTGCACTCGCATTCGCGTTATCACTTATGCTTACGGTTATTTTGAATGTCTCCTCGCCATCATCTGGTGTTGCGTAGACGGCGAGGTCTTCACATATTATCTCGGTTGTTGTACTTGTTGAGCAATTACGTAAAAAATCATCACTGCCGTTAAGCCTGAAGGTATTTAAATTTAACTGATTGCCTGATTGCGTACTTGGGTCTCTGATTGTAAACGAAACCAGTGCGTCTTCTCCTGGTGATAAAGCACCATCGTTAGACACTTTGATATCGCTTATTTGCGGCCCGCTGTTTTCCTCAATAATTGTAACTTTTGCCGTGTTGCTACTTTGATTACCAAATCTATCAGTTGCAGTGGCTGTCCAAGTATGTTCGCCATAATTAAGAGAATTTTTACTATATTGTTTGCTACATGTTAGTGATTCAGTGCCTGAATTGTTACAGGTACGTACAGGTCTACCGTCTTTTTCAATGACCACTTTTTTGAGATCACTTCCAGCATCTCTTGCGGTGAATGAAACCCGGAAAGATGAATCTCTTTTTACTTCCCTAGAGCTAACATCATCGATTGATGGCGTTGTTCTTCGTTTATATTCAACAGTAAGAGTGCAATAATCACCACCTTCATTTATTGAACAGCCATTGTCATCAACATCAGGTCCACTATCATTACATGTCTCGGACTCAGTTAAAGTTTCAACACTTATGCTGTGACTGCCAAAACTGGGCAAACGTAGCAAATTGAGTACCGGAATTATTTCATCCGGATCATTTGGGTTACTTTTAATGTCATCTGTCCAGTTTGCCTTTGAATATTTAACACGGCCAACCTTAACTTCTGTAATTCCCATATAAGTAATAGTATGACCGGGATGATAACTGCCTTCATAGGTTTTTATATTTTCCAATTCAAGCCTAAGGTTTTGACCTTCTTGAAAAGAAAATCCTGATTCATTCGTACAAGCACCTGCAATAGCCGTAGAAGAAAAACCGCCAAGTAACGCAAGTGCTAATAAGCTTTTGCTTTTATTTATTATTTTATTCAGCATCTTATAGCTTCCCTTTCCAAATGACTGTCATTGGCTTAGGCGTAGCTTGTTGACCATAAGCCAGCACCCCAAAGCTTTGGGCTTGTTGCACAATCTGATTTGTAGGAATACCTACACCCATTACGTTGTCTCGCTCTTTAATCAAAAATTGAGGACTGATACCTTGAATCCGTTTTTTATTTAAAAATACCGTCGGCGTATTAATCATCGGTTGTTCAAGTTCATTTTCTAAAGTAAAACTCTGCGGTTTAGGGGCTAGCGTTTGTTGGTCAAAAATACGCACATCGCCATTTTGATAAAACGCATAAACCCCTCTGGCCTTGCTTGTTGGTGAAATAGAATCAACAAATTTTGCTGAGTAATCACCATCGTTATTGACAATGATAGGGCTCGTTAACAATGGCTCTGCATAGTAATCTGAACAGATTAAATTTTGTTTATCGGTCAAGCGTGCTTTACAAAGGCGCCCTTGGTTACTTGCATTGGTTTCACTAAAATACAAATAGTTTTCTGTTAAATTAGGAACACTGTTCACAACGCCATCAAGCGTTAGCTGCCATTCTTGTTGCCAAGACACGGGCTGTCCCTGCTCTTGATAAGCTCTATAAAAGAATAGTTTGTTGTCATGTGTAGCAAAAACTAAATGGTGCTCAGTTTGTAAAATGGTTCGCTGAATAATATCTAAGCCAAGATTATAAAACGGTTGTTTATATTCACTCTTAAGGCCTTTATCTAAGAAAGGGTTAGCTCTTTGAGTTGCAACATGGATCTCTGTTGAAGTTGTTTCGCCATTAAACCCGCTGGCTGTTAATCGAAATTTAGAGTCTGACTTTACATGAAAACTTGTAGAGCCTGATTGTAAGGCTGTGATTGGCTTAGTCGTTGCTCGGCCGTTTTGAATATGGGTAACAGTAGCACTGGTAGAGCCCGCAAGCTGCCAAGCCACTGTCACTTGGCTATTTTCGCTTATCTGTGCGTTTGTTTGTGTGTAGAAGGCACTGATAGATAACTCATTTTTTTCATCGACGCTGGTTGCTGTAGATGTTTGACACCCATATTTAAAGCACGCAACAACTCTAAACTGCCCCGTACCATTATAGGTATAGAAACTATTCGTAACTTTGGGCATTACGGTTACCCATGAACTGCCATTATATTTTAGGACTTTATAATACTCAGCATTTGAAGAAGGCGTCCAAGCTAACTGGGTTTGATCACCCACTTGTTTACTTGATACTCGTACAACTGCATCAGGTGTTAAACCAATAGGTATAAACGTTGTGATGTTGCCAACCATTATCGGCGCATAGGCTTGTTCAAATTGTTCAGTGTTGGCTAGGGCTAAATTATTTATTGAAGTGAGACTCAACACAGTGAGCAACTTGAAGAGCAGAGCTCTTCTTCCATGAATGTATTTTTTCATTCTTATGATCTTCTATATTTTAATTCGGGTTTTAAAATTTTATCTATCTACGTGTATCTAAAGTGATGTACGCAATCTCACACTTGCTCGTGCCTTCTTTCACTCTGACATGCACGACTTTATCTGCCATTTGCGCAGCTAAAAGTGCTGAGTAAACTTCTTTTTTGTTTTCTGCAGTTGGTGGGAGCGTAAAGTAAACACCACTGACTGGGGTGCAGTTCGCTAACTTTTCATCACCTGGCATACCAATATAAATATTGCCATCAGCGTTTACATAAAGCATTTGAATTTTGTCTATACAACCCGTCTTTGAACATGTTGCCGCCATTGAGAAAAAAGGAGCAATTAGCAAAGTGATAGTTAAAATGAGCTTTTTCATGTTTATATTTCTTTTACTCATGTTATTTAGGTTCTAAGACAATTAGTTTTAGCTTGCATTCCTTAGAGCTCAAACCACTCCAATCTTCGGCTTCACTCGCGTATATTTTTACTTTTGTACCGGTGTGATAGGCAGATAAAGCAACACTTAAAAGCTGAGCGTTACTGCTATTCGTTTTATCAATCCAAAACCCCGTAGGACAAAGGTTTTGAGTGTTCGAGTCTGGGCTTTTTAAGCGAATTTTTATCACACCTTTTGTGTAATCAGCCCAAGTCCAAATATCTTGGATCTGATAGTATGAAGCTGTAGACATAGAAAACGCTGGTTTAGTGAACAAAACCAGCGTAATAAAGAGAATAAATATTAGTTTTTTCATGTTTTTAATCGACCTCTTGTAAGCCGGTTATAATACATATAGTTTGGTCACTATCGACGACATATCTGAGTTTTTTATTTCTAGCTTTTGCAGATAATGCATACGAATACTGTGCGCGGTTAAACTCAGTCCCATCCATATTAATTTGCCCTCGAGAGTATCTACAATGTGATGCAAATTCATCTGAGCGAATATAAGCAACACCGTTATTCATATAGAAAGACCATTTGGTAAGTGTTTTACTTGGCCAGTAACGTTTTGCTTGAGTATCAAAGGGTAAAAGAATGAACATCAACAAGATTGTTGTAAAACTTTTCAAGTTCTATATTCCTATCAATTGTTTGTTTAAACTCGGTAAGGGTCTTAGCCAACTCTATGTACTTTTATGTAGCCATCGGCGCATTCGACACTATTGTCGTAGCCAATATTGACCTTTTCTTTCATTGCGTAAGCGGTTAACAACCTGGAAAGAAGCATTTCTCTTCTGTTTTGAGGAACAGAAGAAGGAATAACGAAATAGTTGCTTCTACACTTTGGATGGCTTGTGGGCTGATTATTAAGTGTAAAGTAGATGTAATCACCATCAGTGTAGACAGCTACTTTGGTCGGTATGCCTTTCATATTATCGTTGTATTTAGCACAAGATGTTGAAGTATAAAGGCTTAGTAAAATTATTATTGTTATTATGTATAGCTTTTTCACAACTAGAGAATAGAGTTAAGTACCTAATTTAGTGAGAATGTTACCATCAAAAGTACAAATGTAAATGAATATTAAAAAATTAATATTCATTTACATTTGAGAATTAACTCCACATTTTAAAAAAGGGGCATTCAGCTCCCTTGTTGTGTTAGCTAATTTTTTGCTTATGTTTATCAGAATAAATATCGAACCTTAAACGTCACACTGTCTTCAATGGGGTTTGTCCAAAGCGTGCTTGTGCGATTGCCATAACTGTTTTGTCCGATTGAATCGCGGTCATAACTGTCGCTATCAACACTGCCTCGGCGGTAAACCAAAAACACATCTGAGAAGGGCCCCATACGATAACGCAATTTAAACTGGGCAGTTAAACGATTGTCTTCAAAACTGGTATCAAGGTCTTGCTTAAGTAACTCGCCTTGCTCTTGTACTGCAAAAACTTGCTGAGTTTTGGCGTCTAAGAATGCGACTTGTATTGAACTAGACCACTCTAACTTCTCAGTGATCAAGCCATTTACGATGATATTTGAAGCAAAGTAATCTCTGTCGTATTCGCTGATCACATTTTGCTGATTAGCCACCAGCCAACCTTCACCAGTTCTTAAATAGTTATTCCAATTTATGCTCCAATTGGCATGAGGCATCCAAGTTAAGTCCACCGCATATTGGGTTGATGTTGAGTCGAAGCCTTCTTTGTCATATTCAAAGCTAGCTGCCCAACTGAAGTCTCCTACATATGGGCTTTGGTAAAATAGCCTGACACCTTGTGACGAGGGCTGGGTAAATGCGGTCGTGTTAAAGCCGAGATTATCTTGCTCGCCTTGGGTTAAGTAATCAAAAGTTAAATTAAACCGCGCCCCTGTCGTTAACATAAATTGGCTAGAGTATGTTTGCCAAGCGGGTAAACTTTGTGACGCGCCATTACTTTCATGGCTGAGCTTTACCACATGCTTCACACGTGTAACCCAATCATTCGAGTAATTCACCGAATGTTCAAACTCAGACTGAGCATATTGCCAATCGTTTCTAACCAAATACCCCATATCTCGATTGTCGAACTGGTCGTTTAGTTTTAAGAAACGATTCGTAATTTTTGTATTGGGTGAAAACTGATAGCCCAAGTTTAAGCTCAGGCCGTTACCGGTTTGTGTGGTATTTACTTCAGCGTCTGTACCAATATGGCTAAGTAGTAACGCCCCTTGTAATGACCAAGTTGCACTTTGATACTGACTATCCCAAGCCAATGTACTGGCGCTTCTATCTAGGTATGGGCGCTTAACATGGGTGGTTAACAAGCCGGTTTGCCAATTATTTTGGCGATATTTCGCCCTTGCCGCATAAAATGATTTGCCCGCATCACTGTCTAAATTCGATTCTTCAACAGCAAATGCACCTAGTTGCAATTGCTCTCCTTGATGAACAAATCGTACGGCTTCATCAATTGGGGTGATATTTTCACTGCCATCATCACTGCCGGCACCTATTCGGCGGGTATGTATCAGCTTGGTATTTTGCTCTGCTTGGACGTTAAATACGCTGATATCTTGGGTGAAAAACGGGCGTTTATCAGTTCTTAGCGTTTCAACTGCACTGTAGTTAATATTTACGTCGTCACTGTCAACTTGACCGAAATCTGGATTCACTGACACGCTCAGCTTCTGATGGTGCGCAGGTTTATATATTAAATCGAAGCCTACATCAGTTTGCCCCTTATCTCCTTGTCGGTCTGATAAATCATTTTGCTGGGTAATATAAGGTATAAACGCCAGTTGCTGCTGATTAGGGATCTCAGCAGATACCTTCGGCATTGCTAAATAAAAGTCACTATTACTAATCGTTTGTTTTTGGCTCGCGTAAATAAAATTATTAGCAATATCATAAAGCTGAATAGAAACACCAATCTCTGATTGACTATTTTCACCTGCTGAATGGTGGAAGGATACAGTGTGCCAAGGAATAAACACCTCGGTTGACCAGTAATCGTCAT
Source organism: Pseudoalteromonas phenolica (assembly GCF_005886345.1). Taxonomy (GTDB): domain Bacteria; phylum Pseudomonadota; class Gammaproteobacteria; order Enterobacterales; family Alteromonadaceae; genus Pseudoalteromonas; species Pseudoalteromonas phenolica_A. The sequence goes on along the minus strand of NZ_PNEC01000007.1, from coordinate 109,549 downwards.
GCTCAAAGTACTGGCTTTGCCAGTCTCCATCCCAATCGTAGTCAGTTGTTAGTTGGGGGGTAAGTACCGCATCTTGCGTACCACCACCTAGGGTTGTCGCAAATAAATAACCACTACTACCATCACCGCCAAAGTCGAGATAAATACGATTGAACTCGCCTTGCATAAAGTTATCTTTGATATTGAATTGTTTTTTACGCGTCTCGGCACTTTGATAATTAATAATGCCAACATAAATGCCCTTTTCATCACTGTAGACTTTGGCATTAACTTGTTTTTTAGTTTGTTCGAGTGTAGCAGGCACAACTTTATAAAAAGTATTAAATGCTGTTGCTTGCTGCCACTGTGGCTCATCTAACTTGCCATCAAGTAAAATTGTCTGAGCCAACACTGATGGCGCTATTGAGAATGAGGCCAATGCTACTGCTTTTGCTATGTGTGAAATTTTCATTACGACTTCCAACTGAATTTCAATGCGCTCATTGCAACAAAACTTGCACTGAAAAAACCTGAAATTTTTCTGAATAACTCTCATGAAAGCCTTATAAACATTGACTTTTATCTTAATAAAGATAACTTTCGGTTATTAGAGTGATTTAAATAACTGCAGTAAGCGTTTTATGCCAGCTTCGTCACAGGGATATCAATTTGACACTTGGGTGTTTTATCCAGAAACAGATGAACTTGTGTGTAGTGAAACCCTACACACACAAAAGTTAGAGCCTCAAGTCGCTCGATTACTTGAACTGTTCATTACCCAAGAAGGTACAACCTTATCGCAAGGCCTGTTAAATGATGAACTTTGGCCAGACACCATAGTTGAAGCGAATAGCCTTTATCAACTGCTCACGAAGCTACGTAAGGTATTAAAAGACACACCAAGAACGCCCAAATATATAAAAACCATTCCAAAAAAAGGCTATGTGTTTATCGCTGAAGTAAGACTCAAATCAGTTGACACTTTGCCGAATCCCCATAATTTTGAATTGGCTTCGCCTAGCCTTAACTCGGCTTCTTTTGTACGCGCTGACACACTGAAAAGAAAACCGCTCTATTTAACCTTGTTTACTCTATTTTTCATCGCATGTTTTAGTGCTATTGCTTTTTTTAACCAGACTCCTCAACCACTTACACCACCTGAATACAAGGTTGAAGACATTAGTTATGAGCTGGGGTTAGAGTTTGATATTGCCGCGCATATAGAGCAAGACCTTATTGCGTATGTCAGTCAGTTTGATCAACTCGTTATTGCCAATAAGTTAGGAAATCACCTCTACGAGCATACTTTCAATACCCGAGTCGCACACCCAAGTTGGCACCCCAAAAAAGACCTTGTGGCGTTTTGGCAATATCTTGAAGATAAATGTGTTTTAAAAATTATTAGCAGTAATGGCAAACAGTTACACGAATCTAAAGCGATTTCATGTGACCGTATTGAAGCGCCAATCTGGCAGTCAGATGACGAGCTCACACTCGTTGTGCACCATTGGGGTAACAGTGATGGTTTTTTGTATCGTTTGAGCACACAACAATTTGTAAAGATACCCGTGCCACTTAGCAAAGGCGAGAAGTTAATAAAAGCACTCAAGGCGTGGGAAAACCAAACTTACTTTCTTGTAAAACAAGTTAATCACCATACAAAGCTGATAACTCTAGACGGAAATATACATCTGTCATGGCCCTACCCGATTTGGCTGGCAGCCTTTGATGTTAAGCAGCAAACTGTCATCACAAATGATGAAAGTAAATACCATAACCTCATTGCGACACATTTGAACAATCAGCAATATAGTGTGATGCGCTCTACCCAAGGCATATTTTCTACTCTTTCTATTGATAAACATGGAGATATTTTTGCAGCAGCTGAGAGCTGGCAAGTTAATATCAAAGATAATGATGACCTGCCGATTTTCTCAAGCTCAAGTATTGATTATTTGCCCGTCAGTAATTTGCTTGGAGAAACAGCATTCATGTCCCGCCGTACTGGGGTGTGTGAAGTTTATTTACATGCTAATGATAAAATTCGGCAGCTATCTTTCCACCAAGGCCATGAATATGTCGGCATATTAAATTGGTCACCCGATAATAGTCTGTTGTTGTCTAACCGTGATAACGACATTGTTTTATATGATAGAAACCGTACAACGAAACAGTTTGCATCAAACCTACCACTCACTTTACAAAACGCGGGATGGATAAATAACGAGCAAGTGTGGGGTTCTGATGGTGAGCATGTTTATGTCTATGATCTAACTGGTCGCATTATTCAACAAACACAGTTAAAAAATCAATTTGTTGGTTTTCATCATCAAACGCAGCAATGGTTGCTATTAAAAAACCAACAGCTAATGACAACGAATACTTTAGATAATTTCAATAACTTGAAAGTATTAACAACACTCTCTAAGCAGCAAGCCAATCACTTTCGAGATGTCAGATTTCAAAACCAATCTATGTATTGGCTCAGCCAATGGTCGAAACAAGATTATATCTGGCAACTTGATATGCAGAAGCCAAGCTCTCCTACTTTAAAAAAATCTGGGTCACTTATTTGGCATTATGATATTAAGCCAGATGGAAGCTTGCTCATTGCGAAGATGGAAAGCGTTGAAGGCGATATTAAAAAGTTTGCAATAGCAGAGCAATAAAAGAGCAACTGAACTAAACTCAAATGGTGCCATAAGCTCATTGCATTTATCATGTTTAAACAACTCCTCGCTTTCGCACTCTTTCTAGCAAGTACCTACACTTTGAGTTGTGAACTTGTGGTGCGTGTTGAGGATTATGCGGCACAATCACATCGCGACGAAAACCAGCAATGGCAAGGCATCGATATCGAGCTTATTAAAACGTTGTTGAATCAAGCAGGCTGCACCTATAAATTTGTACCAATCCGCTGGGGAAGAGCGTTAAAAATGCTCGAAACAGGTAATTTGGACATGATGATGAGCGTGAGTAAAACCACTGAGCGTTCTAAATATATTCACTTTATCGGCCCACAGGGAATTGAACAAATTCTTGTTGTAAGCAAAGCCAGCCCAAAGATCATCTTAAACCGCTTTGAGGATATAAAAAGCACACCATTACCCATTGGGGTTCAAGAAGGTGCTTTTTATGGCAGCGATTTTACTAAATTTGTATCTTCACTGAGCAATCCAGATACATATTTTTTAAAGTGCCAAATAATTACACTAAACTTTCTCTTTTAATAAAAGTAGAATCTTTGGTTTTTTGGAAGAAAGGCTGAATATTGAATATGAAATTAGGCATCAACTCACCCCCAGAGACGTTTACATTCACCCTTTGGTTGTCAATGAAGCACCTGTTTACTTTGCATTTAGTAAAGCATCCCTCACTCAGAAAACTGTCAATAAACTTCAACAGGCTTTTATTCATTTAGAGCACTCTGGCGTGTTTCTGCAAATCCTTAACAGTGCTCAAAAAAACTAGCGTAGTAAAAAAAACGACATTTTACTTATTCAGAAATTTCAGAAACTCGAGCTAAGTTTTCAGTGCAAAGTTACTAATCATACCTAATGATAAAATTTGTCGTTTTTTCTTTTTATCTGATGAAAAAGAACTAAGATTTAAGATATGAATTTTTTAAATATCATCGAACTGAAGGAGCGAACTTGGTATGAGTATTTACGATACGTTGGAGTACGCTGATTCTGATAGTAAAGTCAAAGAAATATACGATGATATATTTGAACACTTAGGCAATGCAGGGCTTGTCGATTATTTTAAAGTACTAGGTAAATACAACCCGCACATTCTCTCTACTACTTGGGCACTGCTTAAAAATGTTTTACTTACTGGTGAATTGCCTCGCGCACTCAAAGAGTTAGTGTTCATTGCTATATCGAACGAGCGTGAATGTGTCTACTGCACTTCTATCCACTGTGCTATGTGCAAATATTTAAATATTGATGACGAAACCATCAACCAAGTGCTACAAAAATCATCTGAGTTAAGCCCTAAACGCGTCAAAGTGGCTATAGACTTTGCTGTTAAAATGGCGACAAATAATACTTCTGTCACTGAGCAAGATCATCTAAGTTTATTAAACAATGGCTTAACCAAAAACCAAGTGTTTGAACTCATGTCTCTTGCTAGTGTGGTCAATTACTCTAATACCTTAGCTCAGGGTATGATGTTAGTCGTTGATGAAGAATTTGCAAACTTACTTAAAGACAATATCGTAGTCTAATTATGAAAAGCAGTATAACTGACTCTTATCAATTATCTTCTTTAATCGAACTCACCAGCAATTTAGCTGATGAGAGTATGCATAGTGATTTGTCATCTAAAACTATCTTGCTCAATGCCGTAAACAAGTTACTTTGGACTTTAAACTTTGATCATTGCTTAATGATCCATAGTAACGGTCAAACTGATTATCTATACGGAGACAGTGAAGACTCACTTATTAGTGAAATAAACAAGCTTTCTATTAAAGAGTTGAAAAACAATACAATCATTAAACTTAACCAGATTGATTTTTATCTCACCTATCAAATTCTTCCTCTAGAAAATGATAAAGCAAACACACTTGTCTTCTTACAGCAGAATCAAGCTTTTAGCTCATCATCGCTGATACTTATTGAACTGTTTAGTGCCGCAGTAAAACGCTTATTGATAACAAAAGAACAAGAACATAAGCGCATAAAATTAAAAAATGAAGCGCAAGTTCTATTACGTTCCAATCAATTAAAATCAGAGTTTTTGGGGAATATGTCTCATGAACTTAAAACCCCCATGAACGGGATTTTAAGCTTGGTTAAGTTGTTACAAAGCACTGAGTTAGAGCAAACCCAATTCGATATGCTGACGACCATTTACGACAGCACACATAATTTACTAAACGTCGTAAATGATGTACTAGAATACAGCCAGATAGATACAAATAATATAAAAATACTGACTACCCCTTTTGTTGTGAATGACTTCTTTAAAGCTTTACTGCAACCCATTAAGAAAGTCATAAAAGATAAAAAGTTATGTTTAAAATGTCAGATAAGTCCAAATGTACCGAGACAATTAATTGGCGATACACTTAGAATTAATCAATTATTAAGTAATATTCTTAATAATGCAGTTAAATTCACTGAGCAAGGCGAAATCTCAATCATTGTTAATGGTCAGAGCGACGCTAATAACCTTTTTAACTTAAATATCGAAGTTTCTGATACTGGTCCAGGCATGTCAGAAGATGCCCAAACTTGGTTGTTTGAGCCTTTTGTGCAAGGTGATGGCTCAACGACGCGTCAATATGGCGGAACAGGCCTCGGCTTAGCTATTACTTCAAAGCTTGCAAAAGCTATGTGCGGAAACATTAAAGTTGAAAGTAAACAAGAGCAAGGCACTAAATTCATAGTTACACTGCCATTAAAAGTGGTCTCTGAGTTAACTCCACTTTCTTCGAACACCCACCAAGCTCCAGACATTAAACACGACTTAAAGCTGCAACCTCACAGTATTTTAATTGTAGAAGACAACCTCATTAATCAGAAGGTGGCGGGGTTATTATTAGCAAAGTTAGGGTATGAGTTTGATATTGCTGAAAACGGACAAGTCGCCTTAGAGAAGTTAGAAAAAAAGCATTACAGCTTTATATTTATGGATATTCAAATGCCTGTCATGAATGGCTATGATGCAACTAAGGCGATCATTCATCGATATAAACAGCAACGTCCTACCATTGTTGCCATGACAGCTAATACCTTTGATACTGATAAAGAGCAGTGCTTCGCAGTTGGAATGGATGATTTTGTTGCTAAGCCAATTTCTGAACAAGAGATAATTCGGGTTCTTAGCCTTTACCCAGTTCGAATCGCGCCGAGTTAATTCCTCGGCGCAAGCGCTTACTTTTTGGATCTATACATGCGTATTGCGGGCTACTGTAACAGTCAGCGCCTGTTGGGCATCCTCTAAATACATCAGTGTTATTGCATAAATTTTCTGCAGTTGGTGAGCATAATTGTTGAATTTGAGTGAATGTACCGCTGGCTATATTAGGGGGTTAGCTGATTTGTAAGGTATTATTGTCTGCCACTTAGCTTTTTCTATGATAGGTTTAATTTCATTTTGATGTTTCCCTGCTGAATTTTCAGCAGAAAATCAAATTAGCAAAATTAAAATTACTGTACAATAAAAAAGCGCCCCCATAAGTCCATATGTAAGGCGCTAGAGATTGGGAAAAGATTATTGAACGTTTGTGATTACCGTATCAATTAAGTGAACAACCCCATTAGAAGTATAAATGTCTGTCGTTGTGACATTAGCGCCTTCAATCTGTAAACCTGAAGTTGGTAGTTTAACTGCCCACCATACATCTCCAACAGCATCACCTTTCATATCACCAGCAGCTTCATCTTGAATATAGCTATAAAGCGGTCTACCTAAGTAAGCAACTTGCAACATACCATCTGCTCTTTCTACTAATGACAAGCCTGGTACATTTGCGATTTGTTCGTTAGTTGCGATAACTGGCGGCCAATTAGTCGCACAAGCATCATTACATTGACTCATTGAGTTTTCTAAATCGTTGTCAAAAACATATAGAGTCTTACCTGCCATTTCAGCAGCTGCACCAGTTACGAGAACACCATTTTCTTTACTGTAAGTTACAGCATCGTTTTCGGTGTTAGATACGCCCGCAAAATCTACAAGGCTTACTGTTAACTTATTACCTTGTAAAGTTTCAACTTCTTTACCATTAGCTGCAAAAGCATTCAAACTACTGACCGACGAAGCTAATACATGCTGTTTTAATACTGCTGTTAATGCATCTTTGTCAGCTAACAGTGCCGTTAAATCAGCGGCTGGGATTTTCTTAAAGGCTGCATTTGTAGGGGCAAATACAGTAAAATTGGCTTCTGAATCACTGAGTGCATCGACAAGTTCAGCCTGTTGAAGCGCAGTTACTAAAGTCGATAAACTAGATGTTTCTACCGCAGTTTCAACTACTGTTTTAGTCGGCTCACCCATTTCTGCAGGAGGAGTAATCACTTTATCAATGACGTGTATCACACCATTGTCGGCCATTACATTCGCAGCAGAAACCAAAGCGTCGTTAATAAACAATTTAGAATTTTGATATGTCAATGCAGTTTTACCTTCATTTGCCATCGTCGCAAAGTTATCTTCGCTGTTTGCTACAGAAACTGCACCGTCAGACATAACTTTTTGATCTGCAATAACGTGGTATAGCAATACACTGCTGAGTAATTCAGTGTCATTCTGCAGTGCTGTAAGCGTTTCGCTGCTTAGAGCAGAAAAAGCAGCATCTGTTGGTGCAAACACAGTAAAGGTTTTAGTTGGATCAGCAACAAGCTCGTCAAGTCCAGTTGCACCTAGTAAAGAAAGTAGTGTAGTGAAACTACCATTCTCAGTCGCAACATCGGCGATCGTACCGTAGCTTTGTGGCAGTTCAACGTCGTTGACTATGACACTGTCGATAACATGAATTGTACCGTTAGAGGTTACTATGTCCTTAGTAACAATTTTAGCGCCGCCAAATAACAATGAGTCTGACTCAGCATTGATAGAAATGGCCAACTCATTTTCCAGTACCGTTTTAACAGATTTACCGTTAAGCGTCATTGCTGTTACTGAGTCAGCATTGAGAGGCAGAACATGCTGCTTTAGGATATCAGACAACACGTCTGGGTTTGCTAGTAAGGTATTAATTAACTTAGTGCCCACTGCTGCAAATGCATCATCAGTCGGAGCAAACACAGTAAATGAACCAGATTCGTCAGCTAACACAGCATCTAAACCGGTTCTTTCAAGTGCAGCAATTAATGTCGTGAAGTTACCCGCTGCTTTTGCAGTTTCAACAATATTAACATCTGAGCTCGTTGGTGCAGGAGGCATTAAAACAGCATCGATTACATGAATAACGCCATTCTCAGCCATTACATCGGTTGCTGTAACGGTACTGGTATTGACCAATAGATTGTCGCCAGATAAAGACAGCGCTATATTGGCACCATTTACAGTTGCTACAGCATTTCCTGCGCTAGCTAACGCAGCATCGGCTTCTACTTTGCTCGCCAAAACGTGATATGTAAGTATTTTAGATAGCGTATCAGGGTCAGCAGCAAGTGCGTCGAGTGTTTCTTGCCCTAATGCTGCAAAAGCCTCGTCTGTTGGCGCAAATACGGTGAAATTTGCACTTTCATTATCTAACGTATCGTCTAGGTTCGTTGCCTCAAGTAAAGACACCAGTGTTGTAAAGTTACCATTTGCAGCGGCTACGTCGACAATTGTGGCAACCTCAGGCAGTTGAGGTTGTATTTCTGTTTTTTTATCATCATCGTCGCTACAGCCGAACATGATCAACGAAAGCCCTACGATGGCTCCCAATTTGATTGATTTAATCACCACTTCATTCCTCTTAGTGTAAAATTCATACAAAATTACGCAGAGAAATTTAAAGTAGATCAGAATTATTTAAAAAATCATTAAAAAAAATTGAATATAAATTTAATTCGGATAGCAATTGATTAACAATGAAATTTAGAGCGCAACGATTTGATAAAAATTAAGAATTTAAAATTTAATAGAGAAAAAGATGTAAAATTTGAATTTTAAAAGCTAGAGTTAACCCTAAAAGCATCAAAAAAGTTGATTATTTCCTAACGGTATTTCCATCATATTATTTTCTTTTTCAGGCCCTCCAACCATCTCGTCATATGCACTGAATTGTCGCATCACTTGTTGCTTAGCATTGACATTCTTAAGCATTTTTTGCAATGAAACGAAATTGTGACTTTTCAACCTTACTCCCTTTTCGTCAGTCACCATTTCTTCTTTGCCATCAATAATCACACTGACGTTGTAAAGTGCTAAATCAAGCGAGTGATATACAAGTTTGTCTACGAAAAAAAATTTTTCTAGTTTGCTAAGTTTCATAAGCCCTCCTGTGTGGTATTACGGAAGTAATTAATAATCAGTTCATCTTGAAGCAACATTTGCATTATTTTCAGGTAAACCGGCTTACTTTAGTGTTGTTTCATCTTAAGTAAGCCGCTATTTTTTAATCAATTGTTACAATGAAACAATATAAAAATAATTAAATTTGATACTTTTGTATCATTCAACTCAAGGAAACAAATATGCATTTAGCCAAATACGTGCTATCGGCATTAGCTGTGTTGAGCTCATCTGTTTATGCTTCAAAAAGCAATGAATGGTTTTTGCACAGCAGTATTTCGCCTGATGGAAAACAAATAGCTTTCTCGTATAAAGGAGATATTTATACAGTTTCAAGTAAAGGCGGAACGGCAAGACCACTCACTTTACACAGTGATTGGGACGGCCACCCAATATGGTCAAATGATGGAAAGAAAATCGCTTTTGCCAGCGATAGAAATGGTAATTTAGACATTTATGTTATGCCATCTTCTGGCGGTAAAGCAAAACGCTTAACCTATCACTCATCACATGATATTCCTCAAGATTTTGACAAAAATGACAAAACAGTGCTGTTTACGTCAGCTCGTCAAGACTCTAAAAGTTCTACAATTTTCCCAACAACTAGACTCACAGAAAGTTACACGGTCAATGTAAATGGTGGCACACCAAATATGTTATCGACCATTCCAGCATCTGAATTGCAGTACGCACCAGATGGTAAACGCGTGCTCTACAGAGATGAAAAGGCATACGAAAATCAATTTAGAAAGCATGATGTGTCTGCATTTGCACGTGATATTTGGCTACAAGATTTAGTCACAGGAAAACACTCTCAATTAACTTCATTCGAAGGCGGTGATCACAATCCTGTTTGGGCTGATAACAATACCTATTACTACACGTCTGAAGAAAAATCAGGGGCGTTTAACGTATGGCGTGCAGATCTAGATGATGATAACAAAAAGCAAATTACGAAGTTTAAACAGTATCCTGTTCGTAGCTTATCTATCAGTGATAAAGGTACATTAGCATTTGTTCATCATGGTAGTATTTATACTTCCAAAGGTGGCTCTGCAAAACATGTAAAAATCAATATTGCCAATGATGTGCAAGAAGATGACATGATGCCTACATTACTTGGTGGCAAGATCACTGAGTATGCCGTTTCTCCAAACGGCAAAGAAGTAGCCTTTATTGCTCGTGGTGAAGTATTTGTTGCAAGCACAAAATTCGGCACTACCCGTGCCATTACTAATACACCGCAGCAAGAGCGTTCAGTGTCTTTCCATAAGGATGGCAAAACACTACTTTATGCTGCCGAACGAGGCGACAGCTGGGGTTTATATGAAACTTCGCTTGCCGATGAGTCTGAACACTACTTTTTTGCTGCAACCAAGCTAACAGAGCAAGTCATTCATCAAGCTGACACTGATAGCTTTCAACCAGTTTATTCACCTGATGGTAAGAAGATTGCTTTTTTATCAGCACGTGATGAAATTCAAGTCGTAGATCGTGAATCTAAAAAAGTAAATGTTGCGCTGGGTAAGAAACACAATTATTCATATGCAGATGGCGACATCACATTTGCATGGGCACCAGATAGCTATTGGATGACTGCAGATTTCGCCCCAAGAAGCCGATTATTCGTTACTAACATAGGTGTATTTCCATCTGATGGTTCACAACAACCTCGCGATATTAGCTTATCGGGTTATAGTGACACTTCCCCTTCATGGCATACCGATGGCGAAGCCGTACTTTGGGCTAGCTCTCGTTATGGACAAAGAGATCATGGTAGCTGGGGCCGTGAATATGATGTGATGGCGGCATTTTTAACTCAAGACAGCTACGATCGTTTTAAAATGTCTAAAGAAGAATATGCACTTCACAAAGAGTTAAAAAAACACAACAAATCTGACGAAAAAGCTAAATCAGAAGACACATCTGAGAAGGAAAAGCAAAAGCTTGATATTGAATGGGATGATATTGAAAGAAGAACCGCTCGCTTAACCTTACATGCCTCAGATTTAGGCCAAGCTTACTTAACAAAAGACACAAAAGCGCTTTACTATTTTGCCCGTTTTGAGAAAGGCTATGACTTGTGGCGTCACTCAATTCGTGACAGAAAAACAGAGTTGGTTGCTAAACTAAATGCTCGCAGAGTCAGCATGAGCTTTAGTGAAGATGAAAAAAATATCGTTATTCTTGCTGATGGTAACCTACGTCAAGGCAAGGTAGGCAATAAGATTTCACTTAAACCTATATCGACTAAACCTGTTATGCAGCTGCAAGCAGCAAAAGAACGAGAGTTTATGTTCGACCACAGCTGGCGTGTCATTGACGATAAGTTTTATCGTGACGATTATCATGGAATTGATTGGCATGATGTCGGTAAATCCTATCGCAATAAACTCAGCTCAATCGGACATGGCCGTGACTTCGCAAACTTATTTGCAGAAATGACAGGCGAACTCAATGCGTCTCACATAGGTTCTTCATACCGTCCTGCAGCAAAATCGACTGATGCGAGTACGGGTCGACTTGGTTTATTTTTTAATGACGTAAACCCATTTAAAGTTGAAGAAGTTTTGGCTAAAGGACCATTCGACAAAGCGAGTAGCCAAGTAAAAGCGGGTGTGACTCTAAAAGCGGTCAACGGCGTAAAACTAGACGCTACTCAAAACTTATTTAAGCTATTAGATCATACTGCCGGAAAACGCGTGCGTTTTACTTTCGAAGACACAAACGGTGAGCTGTTTGATGAAGTGATCAAGCCTACAACAAGCCGAAATATAAGTAACTTATTATACGAGCGCTGGGTTGCCTCACGAGAAGCGCTTGTCGAAGAGTTATCAAATGGACAACTGGGCTATGTGCATGTGCGTGGTATGAACGATCCGAGCTTTAGAGCCGTTTACTCTCGTCTTCTTGGTAAGCACTTTGATAAGAAAGCCATTGTAGTTGACACGCGCTTTAACGGCGGCGGCTGGTTACATAACGATCTTGCGAAACTACTCAGTGGTGAAGAGTACTTCACTATGCATGTTCGCGGTCGTCAGTATCACGGCGATCCGCTAGATCAATGGAACAAACCATCTGTTTTACTTATCAACGAAGGTAACTACAGTGATGCCCATGCGTTCTCATACACATATGATCAATTAGGTTTAGGTGAAATGGTGGGTATGCCTGTGCCAGGTACAATGACCGCAGTTTGGTGGGAAATGGGTATTTCAGGTGACTTCCGAGCCGGTGTGCCACAAGTGGGCATGAAAAACACCAAAGGTGAGTATTTAGAAAACAACCAAACCATGCCTGATTATCTTGTTAAAAACGACCCTGAATCTGTTGAGCAAGGCCGTGATAAGCAAATTGAAAAAGCTGTAGAAGTATTACTGAAAAAGGTAAATTAATACTCAAAAGGCCTTAAATATACATTTAAGGCCTTTTTCAATGCTCGATAAAATCTTGCTCTAGATTTTTAAAGTTCAAAAATATGAATATGCCCATCTAAATCGGGTACTACCACCTTATTATTAGCAATTGCTGGCTCAGCGTATACTCCTCCATGCACAAACCCTGTAATTTTTGACGGCTGATACTGCCATGCTATTTTTCCTGTGGTTTTATCTAACGCGTAAAAGCCGCGCTGTGTTTTAAACCAACCCGTATGATCATGCCCCGTAGCACCAATAAAGACATAGTGCTCTGACATAACAGGCTTACCCCAAGCCCAACCTGATAAAGATGTTTGCCAAATTATAGCGCCTGTCTGTGCATCTATTTTATATAACTTCTTGGCATCTGAACTACCTATGTAAAAAGTACCAGCTGAGTTATCAACAACAGCACTGGACTCAACCCATGACCCATCAGGCATCACAATCTGCCATTTCACCTTACCTGTATCCTTATTTAATCCATAAATATAGGTATCTCTAGAGCTAATAATTAATGTCTGGTTATATAATGACGGACTCGATGAAATGATCCCTTTACTGGCAAATTGCCAATTTAATTGACCCGTTTTTTTGTCAATTGCATAGACAGTTCCTTGCCAACTACCGATATAAACATTTTGTTCATCAAGCGTCGCTATACCGCGGATCATACTATTTGTTTCAAAACGCCATTCAACCTTACCTGTGGTTTTATTAATTGCGTATAAGTGATTATCTGCACTACCAACAAATATAGTGTTATTGCTCACTACAGGACTTGATTTGGTGTAATCAAAACTCCAAGGTGACTTATCTTCAGGTAACTGTCTAGCGACCTGCCTGTCATTAAGGTTAGTTTGCCAGTTCACCAAAGCGCTTTTTCTATCGAGCGAATATAAATGGCCGTCATCACTACTAAATAAAACAGCCTGGCCGTCCAATAAAGGCTTTGAACGCACTTTGCCTGTTGTAGGAAAAGCCCAAATGATTTTGTGATTTTTTAAATCTATCGCGTACAACTTGCCATCATCACTTCCCACGTATGCTGTATTATCCTGAGCGGTTATTCCTCCCCAGTTTTGACCTCCTAGCTTGATATTAGCTTGATGCTCACCACTGTGTGCAAAAACAACAAAAGGAATTAATAAGCAAAGATAAAAAGTGATATTCAATTTGGTAAAAGATTTCAAATTACGTTCCTCCTAAAAGCTAGGAAGACACTAATTTAGAGATGACATATAAGTCCTGAAAAGGACCTTAAATTATCTTAATAATTTTTATTACTATACTTTTCAGTTTATTAGATTTAGTTCAGCTGCCAGCTTTTTAAATTCAACTAACCCCCATAGAGTTGAATAATGTGAGTCCGACGCTATCCAAAGCACTTCATAACGACCTTCTTGAGCCGCCTGTTTTAGATATTGAATTGCCAGTTCGTTCTTACCCAAAACTGTAGCATATCTCGCTAGCGCCATAGTCCCCGAATAATGACCAAGGTCTGTACGTGATGTGTCTTGATAAAGTAACCATTCATAAACCGCTTTTATACCGCTTTGTTCATATAACTCCGTAAGATGAGTGATATCGTTTGGCGTATAGCCCCTATGTTTCATTACTTCTGCCAAGGCATTAAATGCGCCAAGCTTATTACCCAGTTTTGTATATATAGCGCCCAAACAAACATGATAAGACACACTATCTGAGTTATAAGAATAGAGCTTTTCAAGTTCATTTAAAGCAAGCTCATATTGCTGGCTCATATAATAAGTCCAAGCAATGCTTTCACTTGAATACGCATCAGGTAGAAGAATTTGATATTGCTTAATTTGTGCCATAGCCTCTTCAAAATGACCAACGGCCAACAAGTACTGTCCATATAAATGATGGCCTTCTGGGTGTGGTAAAGAATTTATAAAATATTGCTCAGCTTCTTTAACATTTAACCGTGTCATAAAAGTCAATTTCGCAAGTTGTAGGTTTGCTTCTTGATGATCAGGCTGAGTTAGATAAGCTTTCGCCAACCACAAAGTCGGCTCTGTTAGCTCCGGGTGAATTAACACGATATCTTTAAGCATTTCAATTGCCGTTGGCAAAGCATCATGCTGATTTTCTAGATAAACCTTGCGTGATTAAAAGGCTCAATTAGATCGCTAGGAATACTTTGTTTCTCTGAACTAGGCTTAAACAATAATATGCCAAACCCAATTAATAAAAACGAAACGGCAATGGCTAAATGTGTTGATTTATAACCCAACCGAGTGTGGCGTTTAAACTCTGGGCCAATCCAACGATAGCCAACACCAGAAACCGTTTTTATATAGCATAGATGTTTTGGATCATCTCCTAACGTTTTTCTGAGGTTATTTATAGCAACATAAATTGCGTCTTCAGATACAATTTTATCTTGCCAAAGAGAGTCAAAAATCTGCTCTTTAGTAATATTTTTCTTACTATTGTGCTGAAACAACATAAGCAGCGCATACTGCTTGGCATCAAGTGTAATACAACCATTTTTATGATGAAGAGAAAGGGAGGTGTGATTAATTTTCCATGCTATAGGCACTGTGCTCTCAATTGTCATTAACCTGATAACCTCCAACTACATGGCTGCGGAGAGCCACTGAAAAATGGAGTTTTTTAATTCCACTGCTAATAATATCGACTTATCTATTTTGTCTGTTTCTGCTTTTATAATCAAAGGCTATATTAAGCAAGTTAGTTATATCTTAATATAACTAGCTTTCATTGTTGAAACCATTAATAAACACCTTTAATTACTCCAATAAATACTGATTTATATGCAAACCCTCCTCAAAGTTTATTCGAAGCTAGGCGCGCAGCAAAAATTACTCGTTCATAAACAGTTCAGTTAAAGTTCAATAATAATGCAACTATAACTACATGATTATATGAAAGTTGTATTAATTAGATACGCTTTACTTACTAAGCCAGCAATACTTTAAATTTTATCAATATAGGAAAAACACATGCTTAGGACAGCAGTACTAGCTTCGTCTTTATTTACTCTTTCTGCTCACGCTAACATTAGTGTTTTCGATGATATGCTTGCTTGCCACACTTCAGACTCTAATCCTGGATTAGCTGTCAGAATAGAACAATCAGGCAAACTTATTTATACCGGTGTCGCTGGTCTTTCAGATATTAAAAGCAAACAAGTGTTAAAACTTGATAATGTTTTTCAAATCGGTTCTGTATCAAAACAATTTACTGCTGCTGCCATTTTACAATTAGTAGAAAAAAACAAACTTGCACTATCTGACACGCTTGGAGATTTTATAGCTGGGTTACCTACAGAATTTGCCCAAGTGACCATAGCAAGCGTGCTCAGTCATACTTCTGGTTTACCAAACTACAATAACGATGCAAGGATCAGAAATATATGGCATATAAAGCAAGACCTTGATGCCATCATTAAAGAAATCACAAAACAGTCTGTTATAGCCGGACCAGGCGAGGTGTTTAACTACTCCAATACAGGGTATGTCTTACTCGGAAAGGTTATCGAAGTGGCATCGGGCTTGAATTATGCCGACTATCTTAGAACCCATATTTTTAGCCCCTTGCAAATGAACCATTCCTACGTCACAAAACAGGATGAAGGCAACACTGGCACAACAGGCTACACAAGCGACAATAATTCACCTATCAAAGTAGACAGAAGCTGGGTTCATGCCTCAGGCGCAATTGTTTCAACTTTAGAAGATATGAGCCGCTGGCACCAAGCTCTCATTAGTGGAAAAGTTATTTCTAAACCAAGTTATCAAAAAATGATAACGCCAACTGTTTTAAATAATGGAGAAACTTCGCCTTACGGATTTGGCCTTTATAACTACCCCATTAGCGGCAAAAAGACCATCAACCACGAGGGCTGGATCCCTGGATTTATGACATGGTCAATTTACTTACCTGACGATGACCTCTATGCCGTTGCATTCAGTAATAATGATGCAAAGCACCCTGGTCCTTTGGTGCTTGATATGATTGCAAGGCAAATAAGTTTATCTCCAGCCCCAATCACTAAAATCAACAAAGGCTTAGCTAAAAATTTAATTGGAAAATATCAATTTACAGACAACCGCGTCATGACTATCTCTGAAGAAAATAAGCAGTTCTTTGGACAAATTAATGACGAGCCTAAGCGACGCTTGCTCCTAAGAGAAGATGAGTCGTTTTCTTTCGAGTGTACTGAAAATTACTATAAACTGAGCAATAAAAATGATGAAGTAATACTGACGCCAATCAATCTTTATAGAGGTGAAGGTCAACCTTTACGTAAATTGCTATAAATTAAAAATAAATCAATAGATTTGCGTGATTAGTTCTTGAGAAGGCGAATTACACCTTCTCAATACTCAACAACACTTCACCCACTTTAAAACCAAACTTAATAATCTCAGTACGGTTAATTAAGCGATTTTCATCCACTAGATACATCCAATCATCAAGGGTAACGACCAAAGGATCGCCTTTATATTGAATTTCTAAATCATAACGCCAGTACAAAGCATTCCCGCGGGCCTGACCGTTTGCTTGACCAATTACATCATTCGCAGTGCCTGTATATTCACCGTCTGCGGTTTTAGTTATCAGCCAAGTGCGCATGTCTTTCTCACCATCATCGTAGACAAACCACTCATCTAGCTTGCCTTTCAGTTGACCATCTTCTTGCTGCCAAGTGCCGATCAACTTCACAGTAAAGCTTCGCTGAAATGCACCACCTCTGTCGAGCACTACACCATGAGCTTTAAGCTCGCCCTGAAAAAACTCCTCTAATTTTAATTCAGGTGTTTTACCAACGTAATCATCAATATGGTTGCTTGAACACCCAACTAAAAACATCAATCCAAAGATGAGTGTTAACACTCTGATCATTTTTTCTCTCCAATAAGTTGCGCACGCAGTTTCGGCTCCGAAGTTTTTTCACTGAGCCAAATCGCAAGAAAAGCTTTACCAAATTGCTGATCTGTCATGCTTCCTATTTTGCGCGTTGCATCATAAAAATCCGACGCACCATCGGGGTGTAAACGAATAATAAGTTGGCTACCCTCTTTGATATCGGGCCAGATCTGCTCAAGTTGCGTTGCCCAATTTGGAATAGCTTCATTTTCATAGCCAATGTGACCCCATTGATCTAATGTGGCTTCTATCAAGTCTTCTTTGTCTATGTCTCTGAGGTAAGTGATTTTCAGCGCAATTGGGGTGGCACCAGCTTGATAACTAGGTGTTTGTCCGAACAACTCTGCTTTATACAGCTCCCAAAACATCACAGACATTTGACCCTCACCGTATTTAATAAGGTCTTGTACTGGTGAGGCAAGGACGTTAAAAGAAAAGAAAAAACAAATAAAAAAAATCACACGCATGACGTGTACCTGTTGATTTAACTTAACTTGTAATACGGCTTGTTATTTAAATAGATCAACAAAGGCATAACTAACGCCCAACCCAGCGCATAAATAAATAAAAATTGTGTCTGCGCAACACCCATGCCAAGTGCACCAAATTTAACAGCAGCAAAATAACTCAGCGGACCAAAGATGCCACCAATTAAAGCATTAACAAACACATTCAGTTTGTTCAACCAATCAAAAGAGTAATTTAGGCTAAGCACAAACATCAGCCAAAGTAGGCATAACCATGCCGGGAAGAAGCCTTCATTAAAGGTTAAAATACCCAACTTGAACATTAAAAAATCAAAAGAAATGCCAACTGACGCTATCGGCAACAATTTGAAATCTCGAGTCCTTTGTTTAAATAAAGCAAAGTGCAGTGCAATTAAAGGCAATAAAAACCAGCTTGCATGCTCGGTTAACAAAGCACATGTAAACCATACAAGCTGGAATAGGAAGAAGTTAATAACGGCAAATTTGTTCATCAGCATCGTTTCGATAATGAGGCTTACGAAGCACTAGATGATGAGTGCTTATCACACGCTCTAGAAATGCTCCTTCACAATATGCCAGATAAAAATGCCATAAACGCTTAAACTGCTCGTCGAAACCGAACTCGGTGAGCGCTTGCCAATTTTCATCAAAACCTTTGCGCCAGTCTGCCAGTGTTCTTGCATAGTGCAGACCTATATCTTGGATATTATCAAGCATCATATTGGTTTGCTCGGCAACGTGCTTACTCATAATCGCTATCGATGGCAAACACCCACCCGGAAAAATATAGCGCTGAATGAAGTCAACGTTAGTACGGTAATGATCGTAACGAGAATCTAAAATGGTAATGGCTTGAACAAGCATTAAGCCGTCATCTTTCAGTAAGCTATTACACTTAGCGAAAAACTCCGCCATAAACTCATGACCAACGGCTTCTATCATTTCGATTGATACTAATTTGTCGTACTTGCCCTCGAGTAAGCGGTAGTCTTTTTTAAGCAAAGTGATCTTATCTTCAAGCCCCTTGGCTTTTACTTTATCTACGGCATATTCATATTGTGCATCTGAAATTGTCGTCGTTGTCACCTGACAACCATAGTGCTCAGCAGCAAATATAGCCAAGCCCCCCCATCCCGTGCCAATTTCAATAAGATGATCGGTCGGCTTTAAATCGAGCTTGTCGCAGATAGTTTTAAGTTTGTTAAGTTGCGCATCATGCAGCTCTATTGCCGTGTCGCTGTATATAGCACTTGAATACATCATGGTGCTATCTAAAAAGCGCGTATATAACTCATTGCCTAAGTCATAATGCGCTAGGATGTTATTTTTTGAGCCGCTTTGAGTGTTGGCATTCTTGCGGTGAAAAATCTTATTTTTCAGTTGGGTAAACCACGCGCCCTGCTTCTCGATTGCATCTAGTTGTTCTTGGCAACGGGCAAATACTTGAATAACCTCGGTTAAGTTTGGCGTTGTCCATTTCTTCGCGATGTAGGCTTCAGCTGCTGCAATGCTACCCCCTTTTACGAAATCGACATACATAGACGCATCTTGAACGATGATCTTGCCGCATAGTTTGGCGTCTGTGTTACCTAAACGAGTTATTTGTCCGGCTTCTTCTATTTCTAAACTGGCTTTTTGTAGCTTATCGAGTAACGAAATAACCAGGTTGCGACATTTATTTTCAAACCAAGAAAGTTGCTCTGGATTCGATGTTGCAGTGACGTTGGTAGATGACTGTTCCATTATTAACCTCTAGTCTCAGGGTGCGCAATAAATGGGATACGCTTGGCAAACAATTTAGCAGCTTGCCAATAAATGCCAGCAACCACTTTAATTGGCATTAGCGGCGCAAACAGCCATGCTTTAAACAAACTAGTCTTTGTTATTTCACGCTTTTTCATCGCAAGCGTGGCATCAAATTGTTTCTGGTCTTTATGATTTTCAATGTGAACCAAAACCTGCTCTGCTGGCGGCTTTACCCGCCAATGATATTGCATGTCTAAGTCCATAAAAGGAGAGACATGAAAATCTTTTTGAGTTTTCATATCGCTTTGTAAATCGACCAAGTAGTAATGACGCTCAAGCCAAGGTGTATTGCTTACCTCAACCAGCATGTAGCGACACTCACCGTCATTTTGATAACAAAAATAAAAGTTTGCAGGGCTAAAATAAAAACCGAAACATCGGCATTGACCCATTAACGTGACTCTTTCGCCATCCCATTTCCCACCCAGTTGGGAAACTTTACTTGCTATACGTTGTTTTAAATTACCGGGTTCATTTTTTACATAATCAGCTTGAAAAAAACTCATAGGCGCAAATTTTTTCAAGCTAAATACAGAATGAGAAGCTGCTAATTCTTCAACTTCATCTAAGTCTAGCGCAAGTTGTGTCATGGTGTAGTTAAACTCATGACTTTTAGGACTAAAGCGTCTGTGCCTGACTTGGCCCTGATAAATCGCGCTATTCATAACTACAGCTCACACTCGAACCGTTTACACACATCTAGTGCTGAACGCACGCCATCTTCGTGAAAACCGTTGTACCAGTAAGCGCCGCAGAAGTGCGTGCGATTTTTGCCACAAATGTCAGAGCGACGCTGCTGCGCAGCCATACTTTGCTTGTTAAACACCGGGTGGTGATAGGTGAATTCTCTTAATATTTTGGTTTTATCTATGATAGCCGTTTGATTCAATGTCACGCAGAAGGTAGTGTCACTTAGCAGACCCTGCAATATATTCATATTGTAGGTCACCGCGGCTGGGCGCATATTAGTATTGTCTAAACGGTAGTTCCAGCTAGCCCAAGCTAATTGGCGTTTTGGCAGCATGTTGGTGTCGGTATGCAACACAACATGGTTTTCACTGTAAGGTATAGTACCAAGTACTTGCTGCTCTTGTTCGTTAGCATCTGCCAATAATGCAAGAGCTTGATCTGAATGGCATGCAAGCACCACTTCATCAAATAGCTCTTCAGTACCATCAGCAAGCTTTACCACTACATTATCTTCGTTACGCGTTACAGAACTTATGTCACTATTGAGACAAATTTTGTCTGCAAATTCACGTGTTAACGGCTTCACATATTCACGAGAGCCGCCTTTTATCACATGCCATTGCGGGCGGTCGCTGATATTTAACAAACCATGGTTGAAGAAAAATTGCACAAAGAAACGCAGTTCAAAGTCACGCATCTCTTTTAAGCTAGTTGACCAGATGGCTGCACCCATTGGCAAAATATAATGTTGGCTGAAATAATCTGAAAAATTATGTTCGTCTAAAAAGTCACCCAATGTTAAATGAGGGGCTATTTGCTGAGCATGTAATGCCTTACACGCTTTGTTGAAGCGCAGGATTTCTCTAATTAGCCCCCAAAATTTAGGGTTTAGAATGTTGCGGCGCTGCGCAAACAACGAGTTTAAATTGTTGCCGTTGTACTCTAAGCCCGATTGAACATTATGGACACTAAAACTCATTTCAGTATCTTTATAGTCAACGCCAATTTGGCTAAGCAATTTTAAAAAATTTGGATAGGTTTTGTTGTTACAAACAATAAAACCTGTATCGATAGCATACTCTTTACCATCGACCTCAACATCAACTGTTGCTGTATGACCGCCAATATAATCGTTCTTTTCAAATAACTTAATTTCGTATTTTTTCGATAACAAGTAAGCGCAGGTTAAACCAGAAATACCACTTCCAATTATGGCAATTTTCTTCATGTTTTTATCATCCTTTTAGCGAGCGGACGCCATAGACTAAATGGTAGAAAAGATAAGACTTTAAGCGTCCACGTAAAGCCTTTAGGAAAATGAATATCAAATGTGCCTTTGCTCATGCCTTTAAAAATGGCTTTGGCAGCGTCACCAGCATCGATAATGCCGGGCATATCAAAGTCATTTTTATTAGTAAGCGGTGTTTTTACGAAACCAGGGTGTATGACACTGATGCCGATTTCTTGTGGTTCAAGGTCAACACTTAGTGTCTTAGCTAAATAAGAAATACCCGCTTTTGACGCACCATAAGCTTCTGCGCGCGTAAGTGGCACATAGGCGGCACTTGAACTCATCAAGCCAACCTGCCCCCCAAACTTTACCTGCTTTAGCCAAGCTTCTAAACAATAACCCACAGAAATCAAATTAGTTTGAATCACTCTTTCAAATAATGCGCCATCAAACTGTTTAGGATTATCTATGTACTCACACGTACCTGCATTTAGAATTAAATGGTCGATGGCTAAATCTTTTGGCAAGGCATTTTTTAATTCGGTTTGATCGTTTAAGTCAAAAGTACAAGGCGTAATGTTTACTGAGTTATCACTTAATGCATTCAACTTTGTTTGGTTTCTACCACACGCATACACCATAAAACCTTGCTGAGCATACTCAAGTGCCAGAGCTTCACCAATTCCGGATGAAGCGCCTGTTATCACAACGACTCTAGAATGTGTACTCATGCTGCTGTCCTGCGTTTAATTAAATTAATCACAGTCCCAAATACTGGCAAGTGCTGATAAATCATTTCACCCGCGTCAAAGTAGTCACGGTGATAAACAACTTTGCCATTCTCAAATTCAAGGTATGTGTTGCCATTCACTTTTAGTGACTGGCCTTGTTTGATCTTCTTGTGTGAAAAAGTCATTACCCAATACACACTTGCTTGGTCATCTTGTTCAAATGACGTATGGATTTCGAATTGGCCTTGGTTTAGGTTCTCATACATGTTGGCAAAGTAGTCTGTGAGTGCAGGTAAACCTTCTATTCTATGAAGCGGATCTTCAAAGATGATATTATCGGCGTACACTTCATTTAATAACTCAAGATTTGACTTATCAAGTTGGTTATACAGCTTTAAAAAATCTGATATCAAGGCATTATTCGACATATTTAAGATAACTCATTCTTGTAATATTCTAGTGCCTGATTTCTTGCTTCTTTTAAATCAACAATCGCATCGGGGTACACATCATTTTGACCTGTTGCAGCCAAATAAGCTTGCGGTGCGTGAATATGTTTGGTCGGCACATTTTCTAATTGTGGTAAATGCTTACGGATAAAATCTCCGTTGGGATCAAACTTCTCACTCTGTGTTAGTGGGTTAAAGATCCTAAAATATGGTTGTGCATCGCACCCTGTGCCCGCCGCCCATTGCCAACCGCCGTTATTAGCCGCCAAATCACCATCTATAAGATGCTGCATAAAAAACGCTTCGCCTTTTCGCCAATCCACCAGCAAATGTTTAGTTAAAAAGCTGGCGACTATCATGCGTAAGCGATTGTGCATCCAACCTGTTTGTTTAAGCTGTTTAATTGCAGCATCAACAATTGGGAACCCAGTTTGTGCATTACACCAAAGTTCGAATTTATCTTGATTATCTGGCCATGTGAAGCCATGAAATTTTTCTTGAAAGTCTTTATTTTTACTTAAGCTTGGGAATGAATCTAAAAGATGACGATAAAACTCCCGCCAAATCAACTCATTCAACCAGCTAAATTGTGGGGATTTCATGTCTTCTAGCACATTTGGCATATGATTAATTAGCTCAATGAAAACTCGTTTTGGACTAATAGCACCGATGGCTAGATAAGGAGACAAACCACTGGTTGCTTTTAAATCTGGTCTGTCTCTATACAGCTCATAATCATCATGCTTTTCAGATAAAAAGCGTGGTAAAACTTGTCGTAAAGTAGTGTCAGCCAACGGCCATTTTGACGAATTAGCTTTTGGGTAATCGAAACTAAATTTATGCTCGTCAAATTCAACATCAACTGCCGCTAGGTTGCCTAAATAGCCTTGATCAAAGCCACTTTGTTTAACCGCTTGCAACCATGCCTTTTTGAACGGTGTAAAGACTTTAAACATTTCGCCCTGCTTGTTGCGTACAGTGCCTTTTGGCAACATCACATCGGCTTCAAACAAGTTCAGTTCAATACCTGCAGCAACTTGTTTATCTCTGTCTACCTCATCTATTTCTAGCTGGCTGTTTGCAAAAACCCTCGTGATTTGATGCGCAGAGCAAAAACGCAATAATTGATCGATTTGATTATTAAAATCACTGCCGCTTATCACTGTCAGCTCAACACCTTGGGCGTTAAGTTGTTGTTCGAACCACGCCAAATGACGCGCCATAAAGTCGACCTGAATAGGTGCGACGTTATGCCGCTGCCAGGTATTTGGAGTAGAGATGAAAATTGCCTGTTTACATCCTTGCGATAGGGCTTGTATTAATGCGGGGTTGTCATCGAGTCTAAAATCTTTCCTTATCCAATAAAGGGTACTCATTACAGGCTAAACCTTAATTTTAAATCTGCCGGATATGGGTTTAGATACACTTGTTTAGACAAATACTCGTTAGGATAATCACGAAGGTAATGATTAATGAGTGTCAATGGGACGAGTAATGGTACTAGGCCTTGTCGATAGGCAAATACTTGCTCGGTCAATTCTTCTTTCTTTGTTTTATCGAGTACTTTTTTGAAGTATCCCTGTAAATGCTGAAGCGTATTCGTGTTATTTCGGCGAGTCGCTGGAATTTTCAGTGCAGCCATTAACATTGAAATGTATTGCTCCGCTATAGCTTCTAAAGGCTCTTTCGACTCACCCAAAAGTTTGCCTATGCTCTTATATGCCTGCAGACTATGACTCATGACCAAGTATTTATTTTGGCTGTGAAATTCTATAAGTTTGTGCTTTGTGATCCCGGAAGCAACAATGTCTTGCCACTTTTTGTAAGTGAAAACGCGAGTTACAAAGTTTTCTCTTAATACTGCATCATTTAAGCGACCATTTTCTTCACAAGGTAAGTTAGGGTGAGCTTCTAATATCTGCTTTGCAAATAATCCGACACCATTGTGTTCGCAGCCTTTACCATGCTCGTAATACACTTTAACTCGCGACATGCCACAACTAGGACTGCCTTTCATAAACACAAAGCCACTTAAATGGTCAATACGAGATGACACTTTTTGACCATAATCAGTCATCTCTTCTGTGACATCCATAGAGCCATCAGGGCGAGAAACTGCAATCAGATCATCGTATTTTATTTGTCTTATGGTTGGCCTTGGGATAGGCAAACCAACAGCGACCTCAGGGCAAAACTTTTCATATTCGACGTATTTACCTAACTGATTCATACAAAAATCAGACTTCTTGTGACTTTTGTCAAAGCGCACTTTATCACCAGTCAGGCAAGCGCTAATACCAATTTTAACTGGTGAAGAAAATTCTGTGTTAAACGTATTCATTACCATCTCCTAGTAAATAAATTTACCAATCGGGTTAAGTAATTTGCTAAGCCCTTGGGTAAAGTGCAGCGAATCGCTAGATACAGTTAAGCACAAACACCCTTCTTTGGTAACGGGTGTATGAGTGTCGTTGCCATCAAGCCAGATAAAATCTCCGCGTTGGTAAGTACCCATTTCATCTTCAAAGCTTCCATCGACTAATAACGTGATCTCAAAGCCGTTATGTGTATGATTTGGTACCGAGCCCTCGGCGTCAATATGCAAAAGACTCATGCGTAAATCGCCGTCTTCAAGTTCAAATCGAGAGCGGGATAATTTGCCTAAATTCATCCAATTTGAACGTTCAATATTTCTTAACACTTGCGGCAAACAGTATGGCGTATCTGCCACTGTTATTTCTTGTATTTCAGATTCAACAATTTCTTCAATGTATGTGTCTTGGGTAATATCATCAATAAATGAATCAAAGTCGAACTGTAATTCGAGTTCGCCTACATCTATGGTATCGAAATCGAAACATGAATCTGCTGCTTTACCTGTAAGCTCTGTGACTTGTTGCTGACATTTTGGGCACATTTCTATGTGAGCAGCAATCATAATATTAACTGATGCAGGTAACTCACCAGCAACATAGCTTTCAAGCATCTCTAGTTTAGGATGGTGCTTAATCATGATTTGCTCCTATGTGCTGTTTTAGTTTTGTTAGTGCTAGTCTCAGTCTTGATTTAACTGTCCCGAGTGGGATATTTAATTGTTTTGCAAGTTGCTCTTGTGAAAGCTCTTGAAAATACACGCCACGAACAACTTGCTTTTGATTTTCAGGTAACCGATTTAGATATTGCTCTAGCTGTTTGTCCATAAGATGATCTGCAAACATGTGTTCATCACTGTTTTGCGCCTCAGCTAAAGGCCATATATCTTCACTTATGGTGTCTTCTTGATTGGATTGGATTTTGCGCAACATATCAAAGCTAATATTACGCATGACTGTGTATATCCAAGTAGTAGCAGCGCCTTTTTCTACGTTATAAAGGTGTGCCTTTCGCCATACGTTAGTCATCGTTTCTTGCAGTAACTCATTGGCCATAACAGGATTGTTAAACTGCTTACGACCAAAACCAATGATCTTTGGAGAGAACCATTTAAATAAATTCGCAAAGGCGCTTTTATCACGCTCTTGTGCCACACTAATTAACCAAGAAGACAATGTTTTGCCATCAATTTCAGAGGCTGGAGTCTGAGATTGTTTCGTTGTGCTCATCGAAGGATGGGTGTTCCTATTTTCTGTGCTCACCATGACTAAACCCATTAATTGCATTTTCTTTCATTACGATGGAAGAATAGGTATAGATCAATTTAATTTTAGCGGATACTGGAAGTGTAGATGATATATCTGATTTAACCTAACATAACGGTATGCAGGAAATTTTGAGCTTTATCAAAACTGTAGGGTTCAACAAACACTTCTTTTTGTTCCATGGACAGTGGCAGTAACTCTAAAAATCTAGCACACACCCAATTTGGGTCTTGGAACTGAGGGTCTGAATATAAACTTTGAATATCTCCATGCAGTGAAAAAATCTCTTCAAGCTTATCAGCTAAAGCAATATGACTTTCACTACTGCTCGCCTCAGGCCAATGATTTATTGGCTGGCACTGTGCAAAGCGTAGGTTATCCTCATCAAAATGAACCTCAGACAAACTCACCAATGACTTTGCTTTTACATCGATATGCAACATGCCGTCTTCTTCATAAAAATCAATGATATCAACCCAAGCCGCCCATTCTGATACTTCAAACTCTGTATCAGGCTTGTAAACAGTCAAGGCAAAACCTTGGTCTCGGGTCGCAATAGAAACCAATTTTTTATATCTAGGTTCAAAGATCCTCAGACGAGTTACACCACCTGGTAATAAAAATACAGGTAGAGGAAATACAGGTAGTTGCATAAATAGGCCAAATAATTCTTCATGTCCTTATTTACGTCAGAAGTATTTAAATAGATCGTTTAAGTTTGCCTGCTATCAGAAGAACATTATTTTTGCGTTTTCAGCACTTAATATTTATCACTCATCTAGTCAAAATTCAGAGTTTTAACAACTTTGTATTAATTTACCAATCTCATTAGAGCGGGTATGAAACTTAAATCTGTTATTTTTTTATCTTAAAATTTTATTTTTCCGGAGCTTTGACAGTTAATTGATTAAAGCAACAATTAACAAAGTTCGTTTAGAAATGGACTTCGGGCAGCGCTTGATGAGCATTTTTATGACGTTATAATCAGACTAAAATAGAATACCTAATGTAGATAAAATTGACATTGAGCAACTACACCTGGCGCATCTAAGCGGTTGCTCAACGTAAGTTTTGCACCTTGTTGCTCAATCATATTCCTACACAAGTTAAGCCCTATACCTTTGCCTTGCGATTTGGTGGTATAAAACGGCACAAATAAATTATCAGCGTTATGAATACCCGACCCCGAATCTTTTACTTCAATAAAAATTTGCTTTCCCTGCTTGTAAGCATCTAATTGAATTGGTTGTTGTGATTTGCTCGCTTCAATCGCATTCTTTACCAAATTAACCAACACTTGTTCGAGCAATACTTTATCTGCAAGTACTTCAAGCTTGCTGCATTTAATCTCAATGGGGTAATCAAACAAATTGCTTACCGATTTAAATAATGGCGTAATCTCGAATGGTTCTAAATGAACATCGAATTGTTTACTTAAATTCGCATAACGATTTACAAATTGCATCAAACCATTACTGCGCTCAATAATAACCTGTAAAGCCGGATCTAAATTCGCAAACTCGTCATTCCTTTTAAGCATATCTTGTAGTGTTTGTGCTAACGACTTAATGGGTGACAGTGAATTATTGATTTCATGACTCAATACGCGAGTCATTTTCTGCCAAGCTACTTGCTCAGTGTGATACACCACCTGCTCAATGTTAGTTAATACCAACAATTGATAATTCTGCTCTTGCATGGTGAATTGACTATGCCGTAGCTGCCATTTTGAGATAAAAGATTCATCCCTTAATTGCCATTTATTATCGACTAACATAAAGCCTAAGTCGTCCGCGCTTGTGTGCCTGAGGGTCTGCCATGGTTGCTTACACCAATTAGAAAAAGCCTCATTAGCATGATGCAATCTATGCTCTTTGTTAAAAACAACAATAGGCGTTGCAAGTTGCTCAATGAGTCTGAGTACTAATACTGCTTGTTGATCATACTGCGATTTCCTGTTTTGCAGATCAACCGAGATAGTAGTAATTTCATCTGCTAATAATTTAACTACGCCTTGATTAAATTTAGGGTTTGCGCGCAAAGAATAGTCTTCATTTCTTATTGCCTCGAGTACAGCTGAAAAACGATAGTAAGGGTTGAGCAAAGTCCGTTTAACAAACCAACAAAGCAACGCAAAAGGGCAAATTAATAACACCAAGACAGTGCAAACCACTAAGACAGTAGCTGAGCTATACCAAAGGATAAAGCCCGTTAGACCAGACAAAACCAACAAGCAACTGCCAATAAACAATGTCAGTATGCTTTCTATGGAAAGTAACTCTAGTTGCTCTACAAGTTTTTTTATTAGTTTGAACATGTGCTGGCTCATTATTTTTTATTAAGCAACTTACTTAGTAGACATACCAAACTTTTCTAAACGACGGTAAATAGCACTTTTACTTATGCCCAGTAACTCGCCTGCTTGTTCTACATTATTGTGCGTTTGCACAAGGGCCATTTTAAGTAGTTTTTTCTCAGCATCCTCAAGGGTCATCAAAGTAATATCATCTTCCGATGATACATTCTTAGATGAATTGTTCAGCACTTTAAAATCAAGATCTTGCACATCGATACAGTCACCTTCGGCCATTAAAACCGCCCTTGCCATCATATGACTGAGCTCTCTAACGTTACCCGGCCATGAATAATCAAGCAAAGCGTTCTCGGCTAAATTGCTTAAAGGTAACGGGTTAACTTGGTATTGTTTGGCATGTAATTCAATGAAGTGCTCTGCCAACACAATGATGTCTTCAGAACGTGCGCTCAAAGGAAGGATCGTCAGCTCTATGGTGTTCAATCTAAAATACAAATCGGTTCTAAACTCGCCACTTTCGAGCATGGCTTCAAAGTCGGCATTGGATGCCGCAATAATGCGACAGTTCGCCTGTTGAGTATGCGTATCACCGACTCGCTCGAACTGTTTTGATTCAAGCACTCTGAGCAGTTTAGCTTGTTGATTCAGCCCCATTGTCGCGACTTCATCTAAAAATAAAGTACCATTATTGGCAAGCTCAAAGCGCCCGGCTCTATCTTGTTTAGCATCGGTAAATGCGCCTTTTTTATGTCCAAACAGCTCGCTTTCAAACAAGCTTTCAGGAATGGCACCCATGTTAACAGAAACAAACTCACCATTTCGCGCAGAGTAATTGTGCACATACTCTGCGATACAGCTTTTACCTGTGCCATTTTCACCTCGCAAAAATATGGTTGCATCGGTTTTAGCGACACGCTCTAACTGCGCTTTTAACTTTTGCATCTGTGGGCTGTGCCACAAAATTGATATTGTATTGTTGGTTGATGAAATATCACTTTTGCTTCGTTGAACCAATGACTCATTTTGAGTAATCGTTTCTTGACGATCAATTTGTGCTAAAGCAAGATGTTTTTTGACCATCATCACAACAGCATGATTATCCCACGGCTTAGCAAAAAAATCTTTCGCGCCCAACTGCATGGCTTCAACAGCCAAAGAGACACTTGACCATGCAGTCATAGCTAAAATTGGTGGAAAACTTTTTTTTTGTTGAGCTCTTAGAAAAGCCAACCCTTCTTCACCAGATGTGGTATCGAACTCAAAGTTCATATCGAGTAAGATTAGGTCAATTTGATGCTCTGACAAAACCATTTTAGCACTTGACGGAGAGTGAGCTTCTAAGACTTCGAAACCATGATTACAAAGCAATAACCTTAGACTTAAGCGAATATCAGCCCTGTCTTCTACAATCAAAATATGTTGTTTGTTATTTACTACTGACATGGTTGTTCCTTGTTAACACCGCTTTCTTACTTTTATCTTTGAAATAATAGCCTAGCCTTTGTCTTAAAGGCTAGGCTAAGCTTTGTTGAGATTTATTAAGCACTACTCATTTCTAAGCGCTTTTATTGGGTCTGATGCTATCACTGATTTCACCGGTAAATAACAAGCTAGCAATGATATCAATGCAATAACAGGCAAAGCGACTATCAAAACTGTCAGATCTCCAGTAATGCTCATTGCCAATAACCGAGTACCAAGTAAATACCCTATCCCAGCTAACAAGCCGCCTAGCACTAATCCTATCACCACAGGCTGCATACTTTGCTTCATCACCATTTTTATGACTTGTCCGGTGTGCGCTCCTAATGATAAGTGAATCCCTAGCTCGTAACGTCTCATTTGTACGCTGTAACTTAAAACACCATATATACCTGCTGCAGCTAAGCTTAGCGCCAGTGTAATTAAGCTCACTGTCAGTATGGCAATGAGCGTTGGCTCACGCAGCCTGAGTGTGAGAAGTTCATTTAAGGTACGGTGAAGGCCGATGCTCAGCATAGGGTTCACTTGTTTAAGGGTTGCGAGAATTTCGGCATCACTGATTGGTCCATCCGTTTTGATACTTAGACCAAAGCGTGGGTTTGGTATAAATGGTAAATAGTATCGCTCACGCGCATAATCAACTTGGCGATCAGGGACATAAATATCACCCACAACCCCAACAACAGCCAACGGCTCACCTGCCCGTGCTTGCAAGGTTTGACCAATGGCAGCCTCATTACTATTAAATAGGCGCTTAGCTAATGACTCACTGATGATGATTTCTTGAGGAATTGTATTAGAATCTGTGAGTTCGCTAAAGCTTCGACCATGTAACATTGGAATACCAAGTAACTCAAATGTGTTTGAATCAAATTGCGCAGTACTGACAATACCTAGCATGGTATCTTTGGCATCGTATAGATAGTTTTCCCACCCCATTTGTAGTGGCGTAAGACGAGTTAATGTGACATCTTTTACTTGAGGAAGGTCTTTAAATTGTGACTTTAACTGCTGTGTTAATTCAAAAAAGCCTTCACTTATTTGCCCAACATCGACGCGCACATAGTGTACATTGTCGGTGTTAAATGCCACGTCTTGTGTGACGCGTTTAACTGCTGGTGTGAGCACTGTGGTGGCACCTAGCAACAAAGCGGTCGCCAACCCAACTTGTACGGCCACTAACACATTGCGTGCCGTTGATGAAATTTGTGCACCAGTGCCTTTACCACTGCTTTGTAATGCTTCATTGAGGTGCTCGTAATTGACTTGATTACTCGCCAGTTTGGCCATAATGACGGCAATCACGAGTGTAATAATAAAGCTTGCTGTAATGGTGGTAGGGTCAAGGGCTAAGCGCTGCATACGTGGGAACATATACTGTAAGTCGCTCTCTAGCCACACCATAGTCCAGCCCGCAATCAATAAGCCAAATACACAGGCTAACATGGTCAGAATAATGGTTTCACTGAACATGCCCCAAAAAATGTGTTTAGTTTTAGCGCCAATGGCTGCTTGAATCGCCATAACACGCTGTTTTTGTACAGCTCGAGATAAAAACAGGTTACTCATGTTAGTCACGGCAATGAACAAGAGGGTGAGCACCCCTGCCAGTAATAACAAAGCCATTTCATCACTGTCGGCAATAATTTTATCCTTTAATGGCATAAATTGGGCGCCAATGCTGGTGTTTGGTGCCACATCATCACGACTTAAATAGAGTTCATTTATTTGTGCGCCCAGTGTTTTGTTTGCCTGCTCAATCGATACATTGTCTTTTAAAATGGCAATGCCATTAATGCCGCCAGTGATACTCGCCCAGCGATTGGTAACATCAATTTCTTGGTCAAAACTAAACCAAGCTTCTAGCGGAAAGTTGCCAAATACTTCTGGTGGTTGGAACAACTCCGCCGTTACGCCAACAATTTTGTAAGCATGGTTACCCACAGTGGTAAATGTGCCAATGATGTTTGGATTTGCACCAAAATGCTCTTGCCACATATCATAGCTTAATACCAATACCCTTTGCTTAAAGTTGACTCCTTCGTCTTCGTTGAAGTGGCGACCCAGATGCATTGGCACTGCCAGCATAGAGAAATACTCAGGCGTGACTCTAGCACCATCTAAAAATGGTGTGCCATCTACGTCTCTGAGCTTTTCACCATGCAGGCTCATCAGTGCCATCGTTTCAATGAGTGTTTTGTCACTATAAATATGGTATTGCGCCGATAGGATCTGAAAACCATACTGGGTATCGCCGTTAATGGTTTCACTTTGATCGGTTACAATGAGCTTATCAGCATTCGGATAGGGCAGTGGTTTTGTGAGTACCAAATAATTAATGTTTATCACCACAGCCAGTGCAGCTAGGGTAACGGCCAGTGTTGTGATCACCGTTAAACTAAAGCCTGGCAGGCGCAATAAGCTGCTAATTGCTAGCTTAAACTCTTGCTTTAAGATACTCATACTGCCAACTCCATTTTAAATTCATCAGCCATCACACCGTCCAGAAGATGCAATTTGCGCTTGGCCATATCTGCATACCTTGGATCATGCGTTACCATACAGATGGTGGTACCTTGGCGGTTTAGCTCAGCCAGCATTGCCATTACAGCATCACCATTTTTAGAATCTAGGTTACCCGTTGGCTCGTCCACAAGTAAAATTGCAGGGTCATTCACTAATGCTCTGGCAATGGCAACACGCTGCTGTTGACCACCAGATAACTGGTTTGGCTTGTGACTGGCCCTGTGCGTCATTTCAACTTTTGCTAAGCAAGCCTCTACTTTTTGTTTTACTTCACTCTGAGATAATGCCTTTTCACGGTAGCGCAGTGGTAATGCAATATTGTCAAAAACAGTGAGTTCATCAATTAAGTTAAATGACTGAAATACAAAGCCAATATGTTCGTTACGCATACTTGCTCTTTGATTCACACTCAAATTACTCACATCATGCCCGGCTAATATATATTCACCACCTGAGGCACTGTCTAACAAACCTAAAATCGATAGAAGCGTAGACTTGCCACAGCCAGATGGCCCTGAAATAGACACATAATCACCGGCAAATATCTCTAATTCTACGCCTCTTAAAGCATGGGTTTCCATCTCGCTAGTGACAAACTTTTTCGTGATATTGGTTAGTTTTATTTTTGTGTTACTCATAATTTTTTCCTTTAAGCACTGTTTACTTAACAATGGCAATGTGGGTGTGTGCTTGCCAGCGAGTCATATCACTAAGAATAAACTGCTCGTTAGGCTCTGCGCCAGCAAGTATCTGAATTTGCTCGTCTGTTGCGGCACCAAACTGAACTGGGGTAGCAATGGCCGAGCCGTTATCGGTTAATTTAAATAAAGTCGAATTTGAAAAAGCTTTTACATTGACGGGCTTTTTAATAAACAGTGCGTTTTCTAATTGACCCACAGCAATTGTGCCTTCGATGTTTAACTCTGGTCGTGCGTTGTCGGTTAACGCGCCGTTTAACGCCACTTCAACCTGTATATTGCCGTTGTTGATCACCGGATCAATACGTATCACTTCCCCTGAGATCTCACCACGACGAGTATTGATGCTTACCGCTTGCGCCAGTTGAATAGACTGCATTTTTGACTGTGGCACGTTCAGCAAAGCATAGAGATCGGTGGTACTGCCGACTAAAGCCAATTGCTCCCCTAAATTTACCGCTTGCCCGAGCTCCACACTCAGTGATTGCACCACACCATGAATACCCGCTTTAACAGTTAGGCTGTCGAGTTGTTGTTGTACTAAATCTAATGCTTCTTGTTGTGCCAAAATATTAGAATCGGCAATTTTTAAATTGGCTGCATGCAGGGCTTCAAGCTGGGTAATGCGAGCAGTTTCAATCTCTAAACGTCGAGTTAACTGTCTGACTTGTAATTTAGTACGTTGATAGTCGATATTAGAA
Source organism: Pseudoalteromonas phenolica (assembly GCF_005886345.1). Classification (GTDB taxonomy): domain Bacteria; phylum Pseudomonadota; class Gammaproteobacteria; order Enterobacterales; family Alteromonadaceae; genus Pseudoalteromonas; species Pseudoalteromonas phenolica_A. The sequence continues at coordinate 75,516 of NZ_PNEC01000007.1, read as the reverse complement.
ACGATTCCTTTGCTGACCAACTGACTCTGTGCGTTCGCTTCGAGTTCGGCACTTTCAAGATCAGCTTGGATGCGGGCTAATTCTGCTTGCTGAGCAAGCAATTCGCGTTTTTGGTTAATATCCGTTTGAATACGCTGGTTTTGACTGTCGATGTAAGCACGCTTTGCATCGCGCACCGATTGGGTAATATTCGGATCTGAAAGCTTTAAAATAACACTATCGGGGGTTACCTCAGCACCCGGTTTTAAAATAATTTCATCAACCGTTGCCTGACTTTTGGCTGTCAACAATCGAGGCTTTTTTGACTTCAACCGACCAAACCCTGATACGCTTAGTGCTAAATCACCCTGCTTAACGGACGCTGACCAAATATCTTTTTTATTGACTTGCTGTGCATAGCTAGGCTGAAAGAACAACCATATGCTCGAAAAAATTAAAACGCCAAGCAATATCACCACACTATGCAAACGTTTAAATTGTCTTTTAGGCTTCACCAATACATCCATAATTTATCCTCACAATGACGTATAGAAGCTGTATTACAAATGACATGCCAAATTTTAAGACCATGTATTATATAGCTTTTTATTTGTAAGGCTGAAGGAGACATACTGTATTTTTACGATATCGAAAATGAATTAACGAAATCGATTCGACGGCGTTTGACCCACTTTAAACCTTCATCACGTCCGAAGTTTGCAGTAAAGGATGGTACATCAATTGTTTCGGGCTAAATCAATAAAGGCGATTTTTCCTTCCAAAACATTGAATATTTAGGGAAACAAATAAACCTGAACAATGCACCAAAGTTATATGTAACTGGCAGCTTCAATGCGGTGCTTCAGACTTGCTTCACCCAAGACCAAATGAGATGATATTTACATGTTATTCTGACTCTTAGGTTAGTTTCTTGAGTTTAAACACGCAAAGCATAGAGAAAAAAAAAAACAGGCATACCGCTCAGTATTATGGTCGAGACTTCTGGCAATTCCATATCGCTTTTTGGGGCATATCTGCCTTCGTGATGTTTTTATCGGGTTTGAGTCAAGAAATGGGCTTTGAAATCGCGCTTGTCAGAAATGTACTTTATGGTGTTTTAGGCTTCCTTTTTACTTTTTTATTTATTTCAGTATTCGATAGATTTCAAAATAAAAAAACACTAAATATACTGTTGATTTGCATCATACTCTCTTACCTGATTGGCACATTAACGACATTATTAATTAACCCTATTAGCGCTTCTCAAAGTGGTTTTATATTATGGCAAGAAAGTTGGACAAGTTGGTTTTCTGGCTCTCTTAACTTCACCTTAGTAACATTGTTATGGTGTAGTTTTTATCTTGCTTTCAAACATGGTTTACAGTTTTTAAACGGTGAAGAGGCAGAAAAAGTGGCTCACGCAATATCTTCAATGTCGTCAGTATCAACTTTTTCAGAGTTTATGGCTTTAGAACGTAATAAAAAACTGTTTCTCTTACCTGTTGAAAATATTTGCGTTGTGCAAGGCGCTGGGGATTATCTTGAAATTATCACCGACGAAGGTAATTTTTTAAAAAGAGAATCCCTCAATAACATGGTTGACATGCTAGACCCTAAAATTTTTCAACGCGTTCATCGCTCAGTCATTGTAAACCTTCATGCCATCGATAAGTTTGAGCCGAAAGGAAAAGGTGACTATACCCTAATTTTAAAATCTGGATTACACATGCCCGCAAGCCGAAGCTACATGAAAAATGTTAAGTCTCAATTTTAAGCCAATATACATATTTGAAATCTATAAATAACACGGTTCATTTAGAAAGAGATTTTCACTCCTCTTAGCTATATTCCTGAAGATGAAACATGCACTATCGTGCGTGTAATTTGTACACTTACCACTTTTTAAAAGTAGCGGCTTTTTCAACAACTCAGACATTCAGTCAAATCAAAGAAATCAGATCACTTAATTGACTCAGCAGAAGGGCACAGGTACGTCTTGGTGCAGTACAATTACTCAATCACTCTATATTTTATTTAATCCACTCAGGCATTCTATCGCGCCTATGTCCAGCTTAACGGGTTCATCTGATTAACATGACACAATTTACCGCATCAATATCCAACTCGTAGATCAGCGCTTGTATACCAGTCTTAAAAAATAGATCGTTTCTTTTATATTTGAATCAATAAGTTAATTGCATCTATGAAAAACTTTACCAAAAGTAAACACGCAGTTTCGAGATTAAGTATGTTATTAGTTTTAACGCTTCTCATACTGCTAACACTTTCATCTTGTATGAGTCATTTAATTGCGGACCAAATGGTTAGAGCTCCGAATAAATCTTTAATCGGATATGAGTTAAGTCGCCAATTTAGCCCTTATAACTCGGGTCATGATGGACTACTCAGTATCGATGGTGTGAAGCAGAAAAGTATACACTTACCTTCTCGAGGTATAGATGTTAGCTTCATTGAGATAGAACCAAACAATTATGGTTTTGACTATCTAACCAAACCCGTTATTCATGAAAGTGGTAAAATTTGGCGAATTGCCACCCATTGGAAATGGCTTGAAGCGCCATGCAACAACAGTAGTCAAAAGTTGCTACCTCAAAAGACTTTAGTGTTGCTTCATGGTTGGGGAAGAAACAAAAATAGTCTGCTAAATTATGGACTCGCTCTTTCTCAACATGGTTACAAAGTGATCATCCCAGACCTTCGTGGCCATGGTAATAGTACTGGAAACTGGGTCTCATTTGGCGCTGAAGAAGGTCAAGATGTCAGTGCATTAATGGACTTACTCAAAATTGAAACGTTTGATATTTTGGGGTTTTCATTGGGTGCCAGTGCGGGTCTTCACATTGCCTCTGTTGATGACAGAGTTAATCACTTAGTGGTCATCGCACCGATGCATTCACTAGAACAAACCATACCTAAATTTGCCAAACAGTCTCCGAAATGGATCAGTGACCTTGTTTTGCACTACCAATATAAAGCCTTAAAGCTGGTTAATAACATAAGTGGGTACACTTATGAGGTTACGTCTGATGCAGTATCTCCGGCTCAACTGATCACAAAACCTGTACTCTTTATCTATGGTGGAATTGATAATATGAGTAACTATGAGTTGAATTATTTATTATTTAAGCAAGGATCAACCAAAAATAAATTAAAAAAGTTCGAAGGGTTAAGGCATACCCATTTATTGCTGCATCAGTCAGCCATTATGCCTACCATAAATCAATGGCTAGGGTTAACGGATTCTAATCGCAGCAACTTATTTAATAATGACTGTATTTATAAATCATTTAATTATTGAAGATACAGATGCCTAGTAAAAACTTAAAGCCACAAAACAACCTTTTAACATTCGATACTGACTTTTGCATAACGAACTTAAATATCTACAAACTCTCCTTATTGGCTGACTGAAAATGGGTAATGCAGATAAGCATTGCCCTCCTTAAAAGTAAAAATTTTATTTGACTAAATTAGAGAGTATTGATTTATCAACACTTTTGATAAGTTTTAGCTTGGTTATTTGTAGATTTGTATACACAGATAATTCGTTACAGCCAAGTTAAACTTAGTAATTGATATACTCAAATACTAAAAGCCATTACTGCATTTTTAAACACAGTGTCGTAAATTTGCATAAATTAAACCTAACAAATTGCATCCAAATAATTTAAACTCGCGACCTGATAAAATGTACACAAGGAATCGTGATGATGTGTTTTGACCCTATGGAATTACAGTTTACAGGTGCAATCCTGAGCTTAGCCATGGCGATTGGCATGTTGATTCTTTTTATGGCTAATAGGTCATCGACGCCTTTCTTGTATTGGTCTCTAGCTGGTGTACTTAATACATTTGCCTATTTTTGGTCTTCTTTCTTTGATGTTGTTGCACTGCCTTTTGGCTCAACATTAGTCGCACTGAATATTGGTTTAGAAAACACACTTTTTGCGCTTAATTATGTGTTTATTTTATTGGGCGTTTTGAATCATTTATCCGTTCAATTCAATATCAAACATATAATTACCATCATGATCTTTCTATTTGGGCTACAGTTCATCGCGGCATTATCATACTCATTTGAAGTGAGGATCACCGTATTTACACTGTGTGTTATGATAATCAAACTAGTTGGTATCTATTTACTCTATCAAGGCATAAAACACGCAAAACGACTGCACTATTTACCTTTATTTATTATGGAGATACTGGTGCTACTGCAATTAATGCTGCGTGCAATTTTTACGCTATTTGCAGAAGTAGGTTATATCATAGAGCCCAACCACCCCATCAATACAACAGGTTGGCTGGCGGATATTTTATATATTTCAATGGTGTCATTTGCCTGTGTGATTGTCATTATGAAAGATAAACACTCGAACGACATCAATCGACTTTAACTTCTGCAGATTTATTAGATGGTTAAGGTTGAACATTACCGTTTCAATAGGCTAACTTTTAGACACAGCATTACACACTATGCCGGCTGGCTGCGAACTCTATACTCTTAGCTATTGCGGACTCGAGTAATTTAACCTCACTACCCGGCCCAATGGTAAGGAGTTTTGCACCTGTGGTTGGTTTACCTCGGTAGGGTCGAACAAACACTTCGCCATCTGGGCAGCGTTCAAAATAAGTAAACCCCTGTTCATTACCCAATACTGTGCACCCTTTTACTCTAAGTACGCTATCGGGAATAGCATCACAAATGTCTTTTATACAAATCGGATCGGGCAGCGGAGGTAAATCAACAGAGCAAGACGACCAATGTGACTTATGATGCTCAAACTTTTCTGCCCTATTACTAGATGGCAACAACTCAGGCAGTTTATTAATTTCTAGCTCTTCACAAAGCAAGATCTCTGCAGCGGGATTAATCGCTCTAATATCGTCTTTTACCTGGGCTAAGCGTGCTTCGCTTACTGAATCGGTGTGAGACAATGTGATCAACGACGAAACTTGTATTTGATTCGCTTCTAGCTCGTTATGAACATTTCTCAACTGCCAATTTTTAACATCAACCACAGAAATTTGAACTGGAGGCATAAAACGCGCTTCGATCCCCACACCAAGAAACCCCATTAATGCGCAGGCATCGGTCGTGCCATTCGCTTCAATGAGTGTTATACCATTTACTCGCTCAGTAATTCGGTTAACCGACTCTCTTAGTTCACCAACACCACTGCAACAAATACAGCTGCCATTCAATGCTTTCAAGCTTTTTTCATCGAGCATATCTAAGAACTGCAGTGCATCTAAACTGGCATTTTCATAGTCATTTAAAACCACAAAAGGCGACCAATTCGCTTGACTATATTCAGTGACCAAACGTTTCAATAATGTGGTTTTTCCGGCACCAAGAAAACCAACGACAACAATAATGGGTTCCACTTACTATCCCCTCATTTGTGAGTAAACTCGAATCTAAACACGAACATCATATCGTGATAATATCACAAAAAAGTTTAGATTATCCCTTTCATTAATTTCTCCACCATGCCTTCTTCATAGCCGCTCTGTAAGAGCTGGGAAAACCTTGATAATCAATGTGTTCTCCATAATCAATTCATAATTATGTGATAAAAAATACCTTCTGCAATGATGCAGAGTCATAACAACAATTAAAATTAGATGTGTCATGATCGGCTCCTACAGAATGTTGAGCCGATTATTTTCTATCTATGCGTTCTTTTTACCTCCAATAAACTTTGTAGCTTTCATGAATATACATCTTTCAGTTACTATGCCTCTTGAATTAATCCACTTATAAGCAAGTCTTCTAATTCGAGGGCCGGGTATTAGAGTGACTATAAGGAATATCAATGCATCAAAGCTTAAGAGATAAAATCATATCTGTGTGTGAACAGAAGATAACTAAAAAGGGAGAGACCGTCGGTGTGTCGTTTTACGCTTTTTTTGCTAATAAAAACGACAATCCTGAACAACTCATGGAAGCTGCTACTTGGTGGATACAGACTCATCAGTTAGATCACTTTGAAAAAGCAGTCAAAGTTAAAGAAATGGTTGAACAAGGGCTGTAGGGATATAACAATGAATAAAGCTACCTTTAGACTATTTATTGCATTGAGCTTGTTGTCAGTAATAAGTGCGATAACCTACTCTGCGGTTAAAGACTACCAATACCCAGATTTGATTCAACAATTCTTGGATGCTTCAGAAAACGCACTTACATGGCTTGACTGGATCTCTTTGGCTGCCACACTTATTGCCTTTTGTGCAAACATTTCATTATTATTTTTTTCCAACATTGGGCGTTTTATTTATGTAATCTGCATTCCCTTTACACTAATTGTACCTGGATTAAGCAGCGAAACGGTTATTACTAATCAGATAGAAGATCTGCTTTTTGGTATAGATACATTAATGACTGGGTTTGTGATTGCCTTGTGTTATTTTTCAAGTGCTTCCGATAATTTTCAGCAATCAAAGTAATAAATACTCTTATACAGCTAATATAGCAAAAAAGCAGGCTTTCGCCTGCTTTTATAAAGTTAAAAATGCGGGTTATCTCCCTCTTTATTGAAGTTCAACCCAAAATACACCGACGTCTTTTTTCACGACCTTGACTTGGCTGCCTTTGCTCAGAGGTTGTTTACTCTTAACTAACCACTCTATGCCTGAATAAGCATATTTATAACCGTTATGCTCATCTATGTCATGTTCTAAGGTGAAAGTAAGCTCTGCAAAATCACTGTGCACATCAGTTGACTCACGACTTTCTTGTAACCTTTTAAGCGGCTTCCAAAGTAGTGCTGCCAAACCTGCAGTAATGATGGCATTTACCCAAAGTGCGGTGGTCCAACTTGCATCGAGTAACCCTGCATACATCAAGGCTCCACTGAACACCAATGAAAGGCCGACAAAGAACAACACAAAAGTGGCAAAGCCAAGCACTGCCACTTCAACAATCAGTGCTATGACACCTAATATAAGGAGTGTTTGCGCAATATTGTCTGTCAAAAATGCCATAGGCTAACCTTTTTGCTTTTGGTTTAACGAGTTAATAATCGACATACCCTGAGCCACTAATGAGCTGGCATCTGTGCCATTATCAGGAAGTAATACCACAGAAGACTCTCTGGCTATTGCTTCTTTTGCACCTATGGCTTTAGTCGCTAAATCTAGCTGGATGGCTTTTTGGCCTTCATCTGTATTGGCCGCTTCCCCCACTTTACGTAGTGCGTCAGCTTGTGCTTCTGCAACTGCTAAAATTGCTTTTGCTTCACCTTCAGCCTGCAAAATTTGCTCTGCTTTATCAGCTTCAGCAGCAAGAACTTGAGCCTGCTTTTTACCTTCTGCAACATTAATGGCAGCTTGTCTATCACCTTCAGACTCTAAAATTTGTGCACGCTTAACACGTTCAGCTTTCATTTGTGCCTCCATGGCTTCCATAACAGAGTTTGGCGGCACGATATCTTTGATTTCATAACGTAAAACTTGGATCCCCCAAGGATCTGACGCAGAGTTTATGGCCGTCACAATATTTGTATTGAGTAGATCTCGTTCCTCAAAGGTTTTGTCTAATTCCATTTTCCCTAACTCACTACGCATGGTCGTCTGAGCCAATTGAGTGACAGCGAAAATGTAATCATCAACTCCATAAGTCGCTTTATAAGGGTCTAAAACTCGGAAATAAAGAACACCGTCTACAATAAGAGAAATGTTATCTTTGGTAATGGCTGATTGAGAAGGTACATCGACCGCCTGCTCTTTTAAGCTACGATCTGCTGAAATTCGATCAATGAAAGGGACAATGAAATTTAAACCCGCTTCTTTGGTTGATTGATATTTACCAAAACGCTCCACCATCCAAGCGCGGTTCTGTGGTACGAATTTAATGCTACTTTTGAGTATTATGACTACAAACAGCAATAAGAAGAATTCGACGGTAAAGATAAACTCTATAATGAGTGTAACTGGATCCATGTTATTTCCTTTTTGATTATTGTTTATTCAGATTATCAGCTTGTCGCTAGATTCTCTAGTTATCCTAATACTATTTAAAAGACACAGTCACTAACCTTGGTTTAGCGAGCTTGCTAACTGATTCGACATTTCTTGCCTCAACGCTTCAGCTTCAATGGGTTTGCTCACATAACCACTCATTCCACTTTCTAAACACTTTTCTTTATCTCCTGTCATGGCATTTGCCGTAAGCGCTATAATCGGAATATTTTTAAATGAAGCATAATCCTGCGCAGCTCTTATTTGCTTAGTTGTTTGGTATCCATCTAAGATTGGCATTTGACAATCCATTAAGATCATATCGAAATCGTTAGGTTTAGTTTTCAATAAAATATTGAGTACCTCTTGGCCTGAATTTGCGATTACAAATTCAACCCCCCAATTCGACAGCATTTTGGTAGCAACTAGTTGATTAACCTTGTTGTCTTCAGCAAGCAGTACCTTAAGCCCATGTAAAGAATAGGCTGATACATCTTCTTTTAATATTAACGGTTCTGTTGTTTCTTGAAGCGTTTTCTTACTAAATAACTGCATCAGATCATAGCAAGTGAACGGATGATAAAATATCGAACATTCTGTTATTCCAAGTTTAAGATGATTTGAAAGCTCGCTGTTTACTGCACTGATAACGCAAACCTCATCAGCATGGCTTTTTGCACTTTCTATTAAAAAGGTATATTCAAGGCCTGACTCTTTACAATTAACCAAATCCAAGATGATTAAATCATAATAGTTTTTGGCTATATTTTTTGTATCTAGGACACTCAAAGAAAAGCCGCGAGATTTAAATTGATTTTGCATTATGGTTAAAAAAGTGTCGTTTGGAGAGTAAAGCGCTATATTGTTCGGTACATGCATGCTCTGATCGAGATCTGCTTGCTGAATATGTACTTCATCAACCAAAATAGAAAAAACAAATTCACTTCCTTTATCGAGCTCGCTATTAACCAGCTCAATATCTCCTCCCATTAACTTACACAAACGTTTCACAATCACTAAGCCCAGTCCTGTACCTCCAAATAAACGAGTGGTTGATGCATCACATTGACTAAAAGCATTGAACAATTTTCGTTGTCCTTGCTCGCTTATACCAACCCCTGTATCAGAGACATTTGCCGTTAAAACTACCTTTCCTTGTGTATTTTTTTGTGACGAAAGTGACAACTGTACATGGCCTTGTTTAGTAAATTTGATCGCGTTGCTCAGTAAGTTATTTAATATTTGTCTCAAGCGAACAGGATCTAACAATAATGTGTGGTGCATAACTTGATGGCAATCTACATACAATGTCACTGGTTTTTGGCTCAATTCGATAGCAAATGATTTAGCAACGCTGTCTAACAAAGCTAACAAGTCAATCTGCTCTGGATTGATAGCTAACTTGCCAGATTCTATTTTAGAGAAATCTAAAATGTCATTAATCACGCCTAGCAGTGAATTGGCACTAGCGTGAGCTAACTCAGTATATTGTAATTGTTGAGTCGATAGCTTAGTGCTCTGAAGTAGATCTAAACACCCAATTACTCCGTTTATAGGTGTACGAATTTCATGACTCATATTTGCCAAAAATTCAGATTTTAATTTAGAGTGTGCTTCAGCTCTTTCATTTTCTTTACTAAGAGCAATATTCATAATGACTAACTGTTCTTTGCTTAACTTATTTTTATAGTGCCTGATTTCACCAACCATAATAGCGAACGCAAAATTGAATAATAATTGGCTAATGAACATTGAAATAATAAACCACTGCGCTTTCAATGATTCATCTTGGTGTAATGTATTAGCGTCTCCCCAATTAACATCAAAGACTGTTACTAGAGACACACTAATTAATATCGAGATACTCAAAAATATCAAACGAGTAGATATTTTATATTTACCATAGCTATATCGATGTAACCCCCAAAACATCCAAATAAGTGAAGTCATTGCAGTCAACACTCCAAGCGTAAACCTAAATTGATAACTGGGGATCACGAAAGTAAAGATGATGTGTAAAGCGGCATAACTAAAAATAAAATTGAAAAGAGTGGGTTTGTGAATTTGCTGCTCACAGGCCTGATAAGTGCCATAGAGGATCAACCAAAAAGCGGTTTGGACCACAAAGTTTGGTATGATGTATTTTAACCAACCGGGTAAATCACCTTGGCCTTTAAAAAGTAATAAACCAACTAATAAAAAGCATGCTGACAACGCCCAATAACGTACGGCTTTTATATCTTTATTTGCAAACCATAAGAAAATAAGTGATAAGGCCGAGGTAATGACACCTATCCCACTCATCAGCAACAGAGTTGATGTGGATAATTGCATGTTTCTCCATAAAAAAGCCGAATAAATATAAATGCCACACTTAAAGGCAATTAAAACACACCTAATAATAAAACTTAGACCTGAACCTTATCAGTGTAAAGATTAGTCGAATTTTTTGTAAAACCAGCGCTTACTGCTTTTCCAAAGAACAAGCGTCACTTTGCACACCTAAAACATATTGCTTATTGTTCATTACGCGATTCGCTACACAATAGACTCTTTATCCAATTTCCTCGCAGTTCTAATAATGTGGCATGCGTATTGATTAGGTAAAGGCCTTGATGTTGCTTTATAAAAATTAACACGCTGATTATTAATGATTTTTTATATACATCATCGTCAACGGGATAAGAACAACACTAAAGTAGTGCACAATTGCACCATAATGAGGCAACTATGAATTACACTGAAGTTAATTTTGATGGGTTAGTTGGACCAACACATAATTATGCCGGGCTGTCATATGGCAACATGGCATCAAAATCGAATGCCAATAAAGTCGCAAACCCAAAAAAAGCCGCACTCCAAGGTTTAGAGAAAATGCATATGCTTAGCCAGATGGGTTTACCTCAAGGCGTTTTAGCACCCAATGCTCGACCTGATTTGGTCACATTAAGAAGCCTAGGCTTTTCAGGCTCAGATGCCAATGTCATCTCTCAGGCTTCAAAATCAGCACCACAATTTTTAAAAGCATGCTATTCAGCAGCTTCTATGTGGACAGCCAATGCGGCAACCATTTCACCAAGTGCTGATAGTGGTGACGGCAAGGTGCATTTCACCCCAGCGAACTTAAACAACAAAATTCACCGCGCTATTGAAGCAAAAACCACCAGCAAAATTTTAAAAGCCACTTTTGCAGATGAGTCCATGTTTACGCACCATGCACCTTTACCACAACACCCCCTGTTTGGAGATGAAGGCGCCGCAAACTACACCCGTTTAGCCGATAGTTATGGTCATTCAGGGTTGGCGCTTTTTGTATATGGTGAAGATATGAATAGCAAAGTAAAACCACAGGTTTTCCCAGCAAGGCAAACTCGTCAAGCCAGTGAAGCAATTGCCCGAAGTCACCAACTAGATCCAGCGCAAACGCTCTACATTCAGCAGAACCCTGCAGTGATAGATCAAGGTGTATTCCACAATGACGTGATCGCCATTGGCAATGAGAATGTATTTTTATTTCATGAACAAGCATTCTATCAACAGAAAAAAGTTATTGCGCAAATCAGACAAAATTACACAGGCTCACGCCCGCTTCATTTAATCGAAGTCTCTGACGCTGATTTGAGTGTTGGTGAAGCTGTTCAAAGCTATATCTTCAACAGCCAACTAGTAAGCTTGCCAAATGGCGGAATGGCATTAATTGCTCCGAGCGAATGCCAAACAATCGATACTGTAGAACGCTATTTGGCAGCACTTTGTCAAGCAAGTAACCCGATTAACGAAGTCATTTACATGGACTTAAAACAAAGCATGCAAAATGGGGGAGGACCTGCTTGCTTGAGGTTAAGAGTTGCATTATCACAACAAGAATTAAATGCGGTTAACTCTCATTGTTTAATGACTGATACGCTGCACAACACATTAACTAAGTGGGTAAATAAACATTATCGCGACCGTCTGGTAGAAGCTGATTTGGCAGATCCAAGTTTAATGCAGGAGTCTCAACAAGCATTAGATGAGCTTACACAAATTATGAGCTTAGGCTCGGTATACGACTTTCAACTGTAGCCTAATTAATTTAAAAGCCAGAAACGGTTCTGGCTTTTACACTTCTAAGCTAATTGTGTTTTTGCTGATAAACGCTTCTTTGGCCTTCTCCTTTTTAGCCATAAGTAGCAACCTGTAATAGCAAAGATAAGCGGCGTTAAGCCAATCACACACCAAATAATTCGGCTAGGTAGACCAGCAAAATAGCCAAAGTGAAGCTTACGAAAGCTATCAACAGCGACTAAAAAAAACGGCGCTTCACGAATATCATAATTTGGCATACGCTCACCTGTTTGCTTATTAAAAGTCACCATAGAAGCATATTCGCTGGTGACAAAACTGGTGTTGCTTACTTCTCCGAAGAATATGACTTGAAGTTCAGGCTCATATGGAAAAAGTAAATAAGTTGGCCTAAACCCACCCATTTGCTGAGTTGATTCAGCAATCATTTTATCGAGTGAAAGCTGGTGATTGTAGAGTCTTTCAGTTATCACATATTGATGTTCTTCACTATGCTCAAGCTCATGATGAATGATCTCAGAAATATTCCAATACACCCCTGTGAAACCAATGATTAATAGAACGGGTGCTGACCAAATACCAACTAATTTATGGATATCGCTAAACAGCGCAATACGCTTCACCTTTAGCCTCAAGGTAAAAAACTTTTTCCAAAACTGACGATAAATTACCAGCCCGGAGATGCCCATAAATAGCAATATGAGTGATGCTACACCTGTAACCCAAAGCCCGGTATCACCAATCAAAAACTTATAGTGCAAATCAAGCAGCCAGTCTGTTAGGTAATGATTGACCGCAACGGGCTCAGAACGCACAACCCCTTGATATTGGTCAAGATAGACTTTAAACCATTCGTTGGTGCCGTGTTTGAGCACATATACACGATCTGCTGCTATACCATCATCAAATACTTCCCAACTGCCAATTTCATAACCCTGAAGCTGGTTGTTGAGCTCAGCTCTTAACTCGTCATAACTTAATCTTTTACCTGTTTCGCCCTCTACAACCGCAAGTTCTGGCATTAACCAATGATCGAGTTCTTCTTTAAAAACTAAAATACTGCCTGTTAGAGAAATAATGATCAGTGGAATGGCGACGACTAATCCAAGATAGCGATGCCATAAATGGAGTGTTTTTTTCATTTTTGATTGCCCCTCATCTGGTTAAAAACACAAAAGGCCGCATAAGCGGCCTTAAATTTTTTATAAACTTACAATGACCAATTTAAAGTCAATGCATAGTTACGAGGTGCACCATAGAAACCTTGTGCCCAATACAATGAGTTAATGTACTTCTCATCAAATACATTATTAGCATTGAAGGTCAGGTTAACTTGATCGTTGATTTCGTAGCTTGCCATAAAATTAACAATCGCATAGGCGTCTTGTTTAGTAACGAAGTTTTCAGTGGCATTTTGTATACGGCTGATCTCATCTTGCCAACGCATGTTCATACCAAAGCTTAACCCTTCAATGGCTTCAACGTCATGTTTAACTGCTAGCTTAAATACTTGTTTTGGTGTGTAATCTTTTACAAGTTGCGCTTCAACGTTGCCTGCATTGATAGTGTCTGACACATCAATATCTGTATTGCTATAACCTACGTGCGCACTGAAACCATAGCCCAATTCACCACTTAACTCGATTTCATAGCCCTTAGATTGTATCCCTGGTGCCGCCTTGTGTATTGGATTATCTGGTGTCGAGTTTGCCACATCTGCAACAGCGATGTTCACTTGCTCTGCGTTGAATAGCGCTACATTTAGCATCAACCTCGAGTCGAATAGTTCTGCTTTTACACCCAATTCTTGTGTATCACCGATAATTGGTGCTAACTGAGAACCACTAGCGTTAGTCTCGGTTTGAGGCGCGAAAGTATCTGTGTCTGAGATGTATAGATTAATATCGTCATTGACTGAATACACTAGACCAATATGCGGAGTTGTATCACTCTCTTTGCGACCTTTATTATTGCCATATGATACCCCTTGTGTTTCCCAATTTGTGTATCTAAGACCAGCGAGTAATTTTAAATCATCAGTAAGAGAAAAACGCGCGGATACATATTGAGAGCTTTGTTCACTGTGTACATCGGAGCCAGGGGCCGCAGGGTTTACATCAACCAAAGTTGGCACCGGCGCAACACCATCCCACTCATTCATGTTAGGCATTGGCGGGAAACCATTGCCGGTTTGATAATCATATAAAGAGCGATCAAAGTAATACATATCGGCTTCGCTAGCACCAAAAGCCACGAGATGCTCTTGACCAAATAACTCAAAGCTGCCGCGCGCATACACATCAAATAAATTGACTCGATCACGTAGTTGATAATCGCTGGCATAACCAGTTAGGCCTAAACCAGTTTCTGAATCTGGCGTGCCGTAAACATAAAATAGATTTGAGTCTTGCTCGTTTTGCGTGTGTGCATAACGTGCAATGACACTCCACTCGTCGCCAATATATTGCTCAAGCTCAACAAATGCTTGTTTTGAGGTGTTGTTCCAATATGCCCAATCTGCTGCTGTTGAAGTAGAAACATCATAGTTTGTCGGCTGACCTTTGTTATCAAATAAAGCTAATGCACCCCAAAGCGGGCTGTCAGCATCATTACTTTGATAGGTTAAACTGGTCGTTAACGTCGTTGTGTCTGTTAAAGCAAACTCAGTAATGCCATAAAATACTTCACGATCTACCGCATAGCGATCTAAGTAAGAGTTACGCTTTTGTTTAACCACAACAGCGCGGCTAGAAACCATATCATTGAAGCTACCTGACATATCTGCTTCAACACGTTTATTTGACCAAGAGCCTGCTGTTACTGACACATCAGCACGTAAATCGGTCGTTGGGCGTTTACGAATAAAGTTAACTGTTGCTGACGGGTTACCTGCACCTGTCATCATGCCGTTTGCACCCATCACAACTTCAATTCGTTGATAAATTGCAGTGTCTAATGTACCCTGCAATGAACCTCGCTCTTGCGGTAAGCCTAAGCCATCTACTTGAAAGTTAAGAATATCGAAGCCACGTGCTTTGTAGTAAGTTCGGTCTGTTTCTATCTTCTCAACTGAGACACCCGGTGTCGTTTCTAGTACTTGATTCACATCGTCTAATGAAAAGTCGTCCATCAGCGCACGCGTCACCACTCGCACAGATTGCGGTGTTTCTTTAATTGAAATACCTAGCTTAGTAGCTGTTTCTGCTTCAACTGCCAGATAGTTACTGTGCTTGTCACCTAATACTTGGATTTTCTCAATGTCTTTTTTGCCATCATCAGCAAAAGCATGACTTGAAAGAATTGCTGAAGTAGCAACGAATAGAGCGCTTAACTTAAATACACGACTTGTCATAAGAGAGCCTAAATTGGTTATTATTGAATCGCGACGCAATATAATGTAAATGAGATTGATTTGCAAAATCAATTGCAAAAATAAAAACTGTTTCAGCTCTGAAAAAGCAAATAGTGCAATGAAAAAAGACAATTGATATAGTAATCAGCCACCTAAGGGAGCAATGTCCTTGCATGCTGTGGAGGTTACTCTAGAGACTTAATCCAAAATAAAGCGCTTACTAGCCTTTATTGCTAAAAATACATTGTCTAAGGAAGAAAATGAGTAGGCTGATCGTTTTTAATTTTGATGGCACAGGTAATGAGCCTGAAGATGCAAAACAATATGATGAACAAAAAGATGCTAGCATCAGTAATATCTTAAAACTGCACTTTTTAATGGGTGGTAACCTACATCGAGATGGCGAGTATTATGGCCTGTCAAATCGCAGCAACATTGCACATTGCTTTTACTATCAAGGGGTAGGTACGTATGGCGGCTGGTTTAACCGCTTTATTAATCAAGGCTTAGCGTTTAATTCATGGGATGTGTCATACATTCTCAATAAAGCAAGAAATGACTTTTTAAATCACTACCGAACAGGTGACACCGTATTAATCACTGGGTTCTCTCGTGGTGCAGCTTTAGCAAGGCGATTTGTCTCTTTGATTGAGCATGCCATTAACAATGACGAAACACCTCCTTTCATATTCTTATGTGTATTTGATACCGTTGCGAGCATCGGTCTACCCGATTTAAGCACTCGCAAACGCCCTAAATTCTCAGTAGTTTTCGAGCATGGTCGCACTATTTCAAACCTAGTCAAACACGCCACTCATTTAGTCAGTCTTGATGAAAAGCGTAAAGCATTTCAGCCAACATTGATGAACCATGATCCTAATAGGATCACAGAAATTTGGTTTGCTGGTGCTCATTCAGATGTTGGGGGCGGATATAAAATGGATGGCCTCGCTGATGTAGCACTTGGCTATGCCATTAATTGGCTCAAATATATGCAACAGACACATGACTTGCCGCGCTTTACTTTAGACATCACTGATAGCGATTGTCTCAAACGAGCTTGCCCCGACGCACTTCAAGGCACCATCAGTCACGACGATTTATCTCTATCTCCCAGTGCGTTAGGGCTCAACCATCAACAAACCCGCACTTTCTTTATTGATTGGTTAACCTTAGATGACAGAATTTGTTGTGTGATGAAAGACAATAAAATCGACCCTAGCTTAACGCCTGTGGTGCACCACAGTGTCGCTAAAAGGGCAAGTCTAGACAACAACTACCAACCCAACTCACTTGAGCAAACCGAACACTATTTATGGCATGACTTTACTCTACCTTTGCAGACATTTTCATGTGTGACAGAACACTCTGAACAAGCAGCACAAGGCTATGCTGAATTAGATGAGCACTAAATTTTGCACAAAGTGGTCAGATGAGTTATAAAAATGCTTAGTGCGTTAGGGAGCATCTTTCATGAAAATCCATCAAATAGAAGGTTATATACAAACAATTTATCTTGTTGAGTATCATGATAAACTCATGCTGCTTGATGGTTGCTGTCGTGCAGATCATGACACTGTATTGAGCTTTATAACGCAAACTCTCAATCGTACCATTAGCGACTTAAAAGTCATTCTAGTAACTCATATGCACCCTGATCACGCCGGTGGTGCTCATAAACTCGCTAAAACCACTGGGGCAAAAATTGCTGTATGTAATGCTCCGGGGCACTGGTATCGTGGCCTAGATGGCATGTTAATGCATTGGACTGATATGCTACTCGCGCTTTATGTTGCTGGTCGAAAAGGCAAGAAAAAACAAAATCTGTTTTACCCAAGAAAGTTGCAAGCCGACCATTTTCTCGCAGACGGCATGACCATACCTGGCTTTGATGACTGGCAAGTCATGCACATCCCTGGTCACACCGACCGCGACATTGCCGCTTATCATATCCCTTCAGAGCGTGTTTATGTGGCTGATTTAATGGTTAAAGTAAAAGGTAAATTAATCCCACCATTTCCTCTGTTTTATCCTCGACGTTACCGCAACTCGTTGCAGGCCATTAAATTACTCCAGCCTAAGTCCGTCATTTTAGCGCATGACGGCGAGTTAGAGTTTGCTGATATAGACTTCGACAGCTTGATAGAGTCAGCGCCCACCACCCCAATGACCCATTGGCGCTCTGTAAAATATAAGTTTAAAAAAGCACTTAATATCCATTAGCACTGGGTTTAAACGATTCGGATTTTTCGACATATATTCTGGCAGTTTGGATATATCAGCAAGTTTGCTCACTGGTTAAGCTATCTGCAACTCGAACACTTGGAGCAAATCTGATGGCTTTATTCACTTCTTTCAAAACAGCAATAGCCGTGGCTTTAATCGGTATTTCATCAATCGCCCATGCAGGTCACGATACTGAAACAGATCAAAATGGCGTTATTTTAGCGGGTCACGATGTAATTGGTTACTTCACAGAAGGTAAACCTGTGCTTGGTAGCGCAAAGTTCACCGCTGTATATAACGACATAATTTACCGTTTCGCATCAGTTGAAAATAGAGACTTATTAAACATAAACTTAGATGTTGATAAAGCTTGGACTGAGAACATACCAAAGCACATTCTTGAAGCTAATTCAGAATGGCACATGGTTGAAGAGGTCGACGCCAACAAACTATAAGTATCAACCACTTGAAGTTTGATTGTCAGGCTTATTTCAGAACAGCTTAGTTTGACTTTCTTGTCTATTTTATTAGTTTTAAGTTCAATTGTTGAACACAATAACTAAAAAACTTTTTGAAAATTAAAAATTGAGCTTGTTAAATATCAATGCTAGCATCAACTAAAACCTTATGAAAACATTCGCCTAATGCGTAAATTAACTCTTCTTGTAATGATGCTTTGCATTCTGAGTACTCAGGTATTCGGAAGTGCTGCGCATGGAGAGAAGCATCATACTCAAGGCGATGTTCACCAATTACTTCATGAAATAGGTCAGCCGCATAGTCATGATCATGACAACGAAAGCGAGTTTGAAATTTCATTTACTAAAGACGCAGTAAAACACATTAATCAAGACTTACATTGCTGTGCAACGGTTGCTTTAGATGCTTTCCCTTATTCCAAAGCCGAAATAAAACCAATGGGCTCAATTGTATCAATTAATAATAATTGGTCACCGCCCTTTATAAAACACACCACACCTCCCCCTCGGGCTTAATTCAAATTAACGTTTAGTAGTCAGTGACTGTTGTTGCTTGGCTAGAGTTTTTGTTTTTTTGGATTAACTATGTCTATTACATTTTATGCACTGCATCAAAAGCAGTTTAGTACACGTTTTATATTAGCTTTATTGCTTTTATCGCTTGTTTTTATCACCAAAGCGATAGCGTCTCCTGGTGCCCATGGCCCAAATGGTGAACATTTAGATACGCGAACTAAAGTCGCGGCTTCGACCAATCCGAAGTTTGAAAGTTTCACCGAAACCTTCGAATTGGCTGGCGAGTTACTTGAAAACCAACTGGTTATTTACCTCCACGATTTTAAAACCAACACCCCAATAGCTGATGCATCAATCGATTTAGAGCTTGGCGAAATGGCCTCAAGTGCTGAATTCTCAGCGCAGTTACAATCCTATATTGTGACCGATCAAACCCTGCTTGCTCAGCTAAAGCAAGCGGGATTACATGAAATCGTCATGACCATTTTGACCGAAGAAAATGGTGATTTATTAGTGGCAAATTTAGAAAACCACCAAGCTGTTGAATCAACTGACGCACATGAAAATGCCGAACATGATGATCATCACCATGACTTCCCTTGGCTGATTGTTTTGCTGTGTATTGGTGTATTTGTGATTGGTTTGCTTGTCGGTCGTTTGTCTAAGGAGCGTAAATAATGAAGCTTAAAAACGCGGTATTGTTATCACTTAGTTTATATTCGCTTAGTTTATTTGCCTCACCTGGCGCACATGGCCCTAACGGTGAACACTTAGATCAAAAGTCTAACAAAGTTGAAGGTGGGCTTGGTAAACAAGCGGACGGTTCGGTCATTATGCCGATGAAGCACCAAGCTTTACTCAATATCCGTACTCAGTTTGTTACTGAGTCAGAAGTAAAAAAACATGTTCGTTTAGATGCCATTGTAAAACCACACCCAGATGGTTATGCAAAAATTCAATCAAGTAGTGACGGTCGATTAGACGCCCCTGAAACTGGTATTTATCCAACGGGTGCAAAAGTGAACGCAGGCGATGTGCTTGGCTTAATTCGTTATCAAGACACCGCCTATGAACTTGCCAGTCAAACCAGTGAATTAATTGCGATCCGCAATCGCATTGAGCAAACCAATCGCGATGTTGCGCGTCTAAAGAAGCTGGGAGATTTAGCCTCAAAACAAGCGTTAGAGCAGCTAGAAACTGAGCTTTTAAGCTTAAAACAACAGGCTCAAGCGCTGCAAAAAGGTCTTGAGAAACCAGAGGTGTTAATTGCACCTATCTCGGGTGTGCTTATTAACCACAAGGTTTCGCGCGGACAATGGGTTAAAGCCGGTGAAGCCTTGTTTGAGATAATCGCACCTAACCAATTTTTAATTGAAGCAAGCACTAAAGATTTTGCGCTTACTAAGCAATTAACCTCAGCAAAAGTGATTGAGCAGCCAGCAATCTCACTTAACTATTTAGGCTTTTCACCCGAGCTTGTGAATGGTTTAGCGCATGTTAATTTTGAGCTGGCACAAGAGCATGTTGAAAGCAGCTTATTTATCAATCAGAACATCCGCTTACACGCGCCTATTAATAAAAAGCAACAAGGCATTGTGATCCCTTTAGATGCGGTTGTACTGAGCCAAAATAATTTACCACAAGTGTGGATAAAACTTTCGGCAGAGCGCTTTTTACCTCAGCTAATTAACTATCAACATCTTGAGCCAGGGCTTGTGTTAGTCACCGAAGGCTTAGGTGCAGATAACCGCGTTGTGGTGACAGGTGCATCATTGTTAAACCAAGTGAGATAGGCAGTATAAATGTTCAATTTATTAGTAAAAAGCAGCTTAAAAAACCGCTTGGTTGTGCTCTTGCTTGCCTTTGTCATGATAGCTTATGGTGTGTGGCAAGGGCAAAAACTGCCTGTGGATGTATTTCCAAACCTCAATAAACCGGTCGTCACTGTGTTAACTGAAGCAGGAGGCATGGCCCCAGAAGAGGTTGAGCAACTGGTGACCTTTCCTCTTGAAAATTTACTCAATGGAGTGACTGGTGTTACCCGTATTCGCTCAACTTCTGGCATTGGTTTATCCATTGTTTACATTGAGTTTGAATGGGGTACCGATATTTATCGAAATCGTCAGTTGGTCTCTGAGCGATTAGGTTTAGCATCAGAGCAACTACCGACGGGCATTACGTCTGTAATGGGACCTGTGTCGTCTATTATGGGGGAGGTGATGTTAATTGCGCTGCCAATTGATGCCGAAGATGATACTGATGCAATGGCCGCCCGCGAATATGCCGATTTTGTATTGCGCCCACGATTATTAGCTATTCCTGGTGTGTCACAGGTGATCCCTATTGGTGGTGAAGTACGTCAACTACGTGTTGCACCCGATACAATGCGCATGCGTCAGTTAAATGTGAATTTAGCGTCACTAAAAGCATCGCTAAATGACTTTGCTACTAATTTCGGTGGTGGCTTTGTTGATTTAAATAATCAAGAGTATTTAATTCGCCACCAAGGCCGCACGCTCGATGTTGAACACCTGAAAAACTTGGCGGTTGGCTGGCATGATGGTCGTCCAGTGCTACTTTCTCAAGTTGCCTCTGTGAGTTATGCCGCAGCTGAAAAACGCGGTGATGGCGGCTTTAATGGCAAACCTGCAGTAGTGATTAATGTGCAAAAGCAACCCAGTGCCGACACGGTGCAATTAACCACACAAATTGAATCAGCTCTAACAGAGCTCAATGCGGGTTTACCAAAAGGCATTGCCCAGCCACAAGTACTGTTCCGCCAAGCCGATTTTATTAAATCATCCATAGATAATGTGACCGAGGCGCTGCGAGATGGTGCCTTTATGGTCACTATCGTACTGTTTTTGTTTCTATTTTCAGCAAAAACAACGCTTATTTCATTGTTTGCTATTCCGCTTTCTTTAGCGGTGACGGTATTGATTTTTCAGTGGCTTAATCAAAGCATTAACGTTATGACCTTAGGTGGCCTTGCAATTGCCATCGGTGAATTAGTGGATGACTCGGTGGTAGACGTTGAAAATATTCTAAGGCGATTAAAACAAAACGCGAAATCGCAGTCTCCAAAATCTGTTTTTGATGTGGTGTGGCAAGCCAGTGTAGAAGTGCGCTCAGGCATTGTTTATGCGACCGCGATTGTTATCTTGGTTTTTTTACCACTGTTTGCACTACCAGGCATTGAAGGTCGATTATTTTCGCCATTAGGGCTTGCCTATATTGTTGCGATCCTAGGCTCACTCTTGGTATCGATGACGGTGACCCCTGTGCTGTGTTACTTCTTACTGCCGAATGCAAAAGTGATCCACCAAGGCGATAGCTGGTTGGTGGTAAAATTAAAGCATTTACAAAGCCTTTGGATTGATTGGGCGCTGCCTAAATCAAAACAGCTGATTGCGGTAACAGGTGTTGTAGCACTGCTTTCGGCGGCAAGTATCACACAATTTCCAAGAGCATTTTTGCCTGCTTTTAACGAAGGCTCACTCGTGCTTGGCATTATATTTGAGCCAGGCACGTCGCTGGAAGAGTCGAATAAAATGGGGCATTTGGCTGAGTCACTACTGCTATCTGTGCCAGAAGTCACGCAAGTGGGTAGGCGCACAGGCCGTGCAGAATTAGATGAACACGCTGAAGGCGTTCACTCGTCAGAGGTAGATGTAGACTTAGTTTCATCTGAACGAAGTCGCGATGAAGTGCTTGCTGAAATTCGTGACAAATTGTCTGTTTTACCTGGGCAAGTTGCTATCGGTCAGCCAATTTCCCATAGACTCGACCACTTATTATCGGGTGTGCGTGCGCAGCTTGCGATTAAGTTGTTTGGTGATGATTTAGAGGGCTTACGCATCAGTGCTGAAAGTCTGCGTAAAAAGCTTGAAAGCGTTCCAGGCCTTGTCGATATCAACATTGAAAAACAAGTGCTTATTCCGCAGTTGAGTGTGCGTTTAAAGTATGAAGACTTAGCTAAATATGGCTTAACACCGGGCTCAGCGCTTCGCCAGTTAAACATGCTTACTGAAGGCACCAGCGTAACCGATGTGATTGATGGGGTAAAACGCTTTGAGTTAGTACTTCGCTTAGAAGATGAAAATCGAACGCCTGCTGCCATTGCAAAGACCTTAATTGATTCACCAGCGGGGGCCATTCCGGTTTCCTATATTGCTGATATTCAATTGCTTGACGGCCCTAATCAGGTGCTTCGTGAAAATGGACGCCGCCGTTTAGTGTTATATGCCAACAGTGAGAATGTCGATGTAAAAACGCTGCTTGCAGATATTCGCGAAATCGTGGCTGCGCATGAGTTACCCGATGACAGTTTTATTAGTCTAGAAGGGCAATTTTTAGCGCAAGAACAAGCCATGCGTTTGCTCATTGTGCTGTCAGTTTTGTCATTTGCACTGATCTTCATGGTACTTTACCTGCGCTATCAATCCATGGTGTTTGCAACCATTATTATGTGTAGTTTACCTATGGCCTTAATTGGTGCCGTGATTGCGATGTGGTTAACTCATACTTCACTGTCGGTCGCCTCTGTGGTTGGGTTTATTACCTTAACGGGCATTACTGCACGAAATGGCATTTTAAAAATTAGCCACTATCTAAACTTAATTCGCTTTGAGGGCGAAGTATTCGATAAGGCATTGATTATTCGCGGTGCAAAAGAGCGTTTATCACCCGTACTGATGACTTCGATGGTAACAGCGTTCGCGTTAATACCTTTGTTGTGGGCGGCTGATCAGCCTGGTAAAGAGATATTGCACCCTGTTGCAATTGTTATCTTCTCAGGCCTTATGAGCTCGACCTTGTTAGATACCTTGTTAACCCCTTTGCTGTACTGGAAGTTTGGTAAAAAACCAACTGAAAAATGGCTGAGCAGCAACTCAACAGAGCTTATTTAATAACCTGTTTCCCTTGCGCATATTGTGAAGGGAGCAACCTTTTTAATATCAACATAAAGAGAAATAAAACATGAAAAACACATTTATTACATTAGTTTTCGTAGCGCTTGGCGCACTGTTCTTCGCACCAAATGCATCAGCACATGGTGATACAAAGCCCCTTCATGGTGGCGTAGTGAAAGTTGAGCACGAAATGGTCTTTGAACTTGTTCGTGAAGAGTCAGGTGCTAGCTTATACCTTCGTGACCATGGAAAGCCTTACCCAACTGCAAAAGTAAAAGGTGACATCATAGTACTTGCAAAAGGTAAGAAGTCAGATGCTGAACTAACCACGGCTGGCGGCAACAAAATGTCAGCTAATATTGTTATTCCTGAAGGTGCAAAAGTATTAGTTAAAGTAAAAGAAGATGGTCACCACAGTGTAACTGTACGCTTTACTTTCTAAACAGTAATTTGAATACCTTAGTTTAGACTAGGGTATTCATTTTTTTTGCTTTAAGGTTGCAGCAACATTTTTGTCCAAACATCATTTTTTTTGGTAAAACGAGTCCTAAGATGTAAGCGGCTTTATGCGAATGCTAAAAACTCAATTGAGACAGGTCGAATACTATACCCTCCCCAATTTTGAGGTTTTGTTACTTCCTAACCTTCAAATGTTTGTTGAGTTTTATCAAACTGCTCAACTAATGCTGACTCTGACGATAGCGGCTGGCTTTGTTCGCAGCTTAATGTGGTTAGTTGTGCTGAACGCGAACGTGTCTGCCAAAACTGTATTGCTGCTTGCTCTGATATCTATTCAGCTAGTCCGACAACTCTTACTTGTTGGCCTATGTGATCCCACCATACGCTCAGTGAAACTTTTGGGTTGCGACTAATTTCTTGCAGACGGCATGACCATACCTGGGTTTGATGACTGGCAAATTATTCACACACCGGGGCACACTGACGGAGACATTGCCGCTTTTCACATACCTGCAAAAAGAGTTTACATTGCTGACTTAATTGTAAAAGTCAAAGGCAAGTTTATTGCGCCTTATCCACTGTTCTATCCGCGTTGCTACCGAAGGTCATTACAAGCGATTGAGTCATTGCAACCTGAGTCCGTGATATTAGCCCATGAGGGAGAAATTAATTTTTCAGACATAGACTTTCAACACCTTATCGACTCCGCGCCTTCCAAACCAGTAACACACTGGCGCTCAATAAAATATAAAGCTAAAAAAGTATTCAATTCCATATCATAATACCATAATTTTTCATTCAAAAACGTTACTTTCTAACTAAACCACATCGTTTCAATATCTGTAACAGAAAAACTTAATGCAATGTTTTAAATAGCTATTTTATTAGTTCTCAAACAAAATAAATATGTTAGTCTGGCGTTATAAAAGCTCAGCGCTTGAGTTAATCACAGTAGTTATAATGGAATAAGTGCAAATTGAAAAATAAAGTGTCAATCATTTATGTAGAAGATGATGCAAGCAGTGCTGAAATTCTTACGCTTTATTTAGAACGTCAAGGATACAAAGTTAATCATTTTGATAATGCCGCTGATGCTAAACGTGCATTGGCTAATCTTAACTTTGACCTCGCGATTTTTGATATCATGCTGCCCAAAGGCGATGGGATGGAGTTATTACAACTCGCCGTTTCCAAACAACTTCCCAGCATTATGGTAACCGCTAAAATAACCGAGTCAGAAAGGTTACTGGGATTCGAGCTGGGCGCGGATGATTATGTATGCAAACCCTATAGTCCCAGAGAAGTTGTATCAAGAGTACAGGCTTTATTAAAGCGCACTCAAAAACCTAATATGGTTGTTGATACTTTAAAGTTTGGCAAACTTGAAATATCACCGCATAATAAACTGGTTACTCTGGCATCTAAGCCTTTAAAATTAACGGCTTTAGAGTATGCGCTGTTGATCTGTTTAGCCAAAAGACCACTGCAAATTGTATCGCGTGAACAACTCATTACTTTAGTTTGGCAAGGTGCCACCGACATTACTGATCGAACAGTAGACACCCATTTAGCTAACTTAAGAAAAAAATTGGCTGACAGTAAAAAGTCACCAATATTTATTGCCACTCACTATGGCCAAGGTTATCAATTTATAGCGAGTAAAACAGCGTGAAACTAAAAACGAAATTTACGCTTTTGGTAGCAAGCTGCACTTTTTTACTGCTTGGCAGCTATTACTTAATGTCAGTGCATTCAGCCAGTAATGCATTCACTGAGTTTAATCAACAAAGTGCCGTTATGATGAGTAGTGACTTACTTGATGAAGATGATGTTGATGAAACGCTAAATAAACTTGATTCTGCCTTACCCATACCAAAGTTATTAAAACAGCTATCAACTTTGTTTGATAAACAACTATTTATTATTGTAGACGAACATAACCAGACTACTTTACCTGAGTCTGCTAAAGACTATAAAGCTCAATATATTACAGTAAATAATGGGCATCAATTCACGATATCACAGTCAAAACAAAGGCTACTGATTCTTCAATTTACGCATACCCAATTAAAATTAGACCGCAAAGCTAAAAAGTATAAATTGTTTTGGTTACCCAAGCAGTTACTGGCTCGAAAACAGCATGAATCAATGATGATGCAAAATCTCTCTGACCAATTTATGCTAAATCTGTTCGGCTTATCTATTATCGCGGCAATTTTGTCATGGTTCGGTGCATGGTATTTTTTAAAACCTCTTTCTCAACTTAAAAACAACTTTGAAAATATTGAGAAGGGTCATCTAGATACTCGCATTGACGTGAATAACCAAGATGAAGTGTCAGATATTTTATCGAGTTTTAACCGCCTTGCAGCTTGGCTGCAGGGGTTACATCAACAATATAAGCAGATGAACTCGGACCTGTCCCATGAACTTCGAACTCCACTAAACGCGATGCAATCTCGCATTGAAGCTATGGAAGATGGCATTGTTCCGATATCAAAAGAACAATTAGCCTTATTATCCAAAGAGCTCACTTCAATAAACCAACTGATTGATGACTTAAGTTTATTGTCGCTTACCGAGTCAAATCAACTCAAACTGCAACCCGAAGAGGTTAATCTTTCTGAGTTAATGGGTAGATTGAAAACAAGATATACACTGCAAGCACAACGTGATGGTGTGACGCTGATTAGTGAAATTCAAGAGAACATATTCCACTATGTGGACGAGCTTAGGCTTCGTCAAATCCTCATTAATCTGATAGATAACGCGTTTAAATACGGTGCTGATGGAAAAAAAATTCAGATCACATTGACCCGAGCTAGTTCAGGCATAGAAATCGTCATTCAAGATTATGGAAAAGGGATCAGCCTAGAACAACAAAGATCTATCTTTGAACGCTTCTATCGTGTTCAAACTTCAAGAACAGATAACAATAGTCTTGGTCTAGGTCTGCCAATTTGTAAGCAGCTAACCTCACTCATGGGCATTGCATTAGAGTTAAAAAGCGACCTAAACCAAGGAACAAAATTTAAATTAACACTATCTTGCTCCTCTTGATAATTGCTTGACAATTACCTTGTAAATTCACTTCAACGCAACAGAAAGTAGGTGAATTATGAAAGCATTATTGACAATTTTAACAACCTTAGTAATCACAGGCTGTGCCAATCAAAAATTAGAAAAAGAGGCGATTATCAGTACCAATGTACCAATGCACCTCACTGATAAAGGCCATATTTACGTGTCGACACAACTAAATGATGTTGAACGTTATCCGATGATCCTTGATACCGCAGCAAATATCGGTGTTATTCCAAATAGTCTATTGACCAAATTATCACCATCACAGGAGCGCATAGACCAAATTGAAGTGCAAGGTGCTGTAGGCAAAATGACACTCACCCAAGCAAGATTAAAAAACACTCAACTAAACAATATCCAAATAAGTGACTTAACATATATTGTGCAAGATCTTGATGGATTAAAAACGCACTCTCAATTGGTACCTGGCATTTTGGGTCATGGATTTTTATCTAGTTACTGTAATATTTATGACTTCACAAATAAGCAGGTAACATTCATAAGCAGCCAATGCCCTCACTCGAGTAAAGATAAATTAAGGGCTGTAGATTTCAGAATAGAAGACAACTTTATTAAAATTCATACTTGGTTCAACGGCCAAAAAGTAGATGCCATACTCGATACTGGCGCACCCACTAATGTGGTTAACTCAAAGCTTCATGACTTATTGAATGTTGCAATTTTAGAAGAAGATAAATTAAAAGGGTTACATAATAAAGGCGTCACTAAACATAAGCTTGCCAAAGTAGACTTTCAAATTGGCAGACACGCTGTCGTCAATGAAGAAAGCTTTCTAGCTGATATGCCAGTTTTCTCGGCTTTGGGTTATCAAGAACAACCTGTTTTACTGATGGGCCTGACTAACTTTAAGCAAAATAAATTAGTCATAGACTATCATGCTAAGAAGATCTACTTTTAAGCCAATGCTCATATAAAGTGTTGCTTCAATTTATGAATAACGTAAAAGAGACCGCGTTAATATACAGGTCTCTTTGTTAACTGTATGTCTAGGCAATTAGACTATTTAACTCCTAGCTCACGTCAAAGTAGTCAGCCGATTGAATCATCATCCCACTTTAAACTTGCATAAATAAAAAGTAAGACAATATTCAACCCTCCCCAAAAAAGAAACGCAAATAAAAATCCTTCTTATTTACTGTTAATTATGTATAATTGCCTTAGATTTAATTGTTATAAGCTCGCTGCACTCCTTAATGAAACTTTCAAATTTGCTTGGCACTGTCAGACAATGGCACTGGATCACATCTGCATTATGCCTTGTCGGTATGTTGTTATTTTCAGTGACGGGGATCACCTTAAATCATGCAGCAGATATTAAAGCGACACCTGTGATAACCACGTTAGAAATCGAGCTCAGTGAGGGCATTAAACAGACACTGAACAATCGAGAAAGCGGCCCACTTCCCCAAGCTGTTAGGCAATTTTTGATAAACGAACACAATATTGCTACACCAAAAACAGATGCTGAGTGGGATGACTATGAGGTGTATTTAGGTATGCCAAAACCCGGGGGAGATGCTTGGCTAACCATTGAGCTTGAAAGCGGTTTGCTCATCTATGAAAACACGAACCGCGGCGTAATCTCATACTTAAACGATTTACACAAAGGCCGCAACACCAGCGACGCTTGGCGATGGTTTATCGACTTTTTTTCAATCCTTTGCATCGTGTTTTCTTTGAGCGGTTTATGGCTGCTTGTACGCTATGCAAATCAACGTCCAAGCACATGGCCTTTAGTTGTTGCTGGTGCGATTTTTCCAGTTCTAATTTTAATACTCAGTGCACATTAAGGAATAAATATGAAACAAGTTATAGCCTCAGCCTTATTGGCTGTTGTTACAGCGCCAACTTTAGCGAGTGATATAAACATCTCGGTCGAGCTTCCAAGACTTGATGTTGCTGAATACCATAAACCTTACGTTGCAGTCTGGATTGAAAACAGTAAAAACAAGGTAGTGAGCAACTTAGCTGTCTGGTACGACGTTGATATGCGCAATAAAGAAGGCGAAAAGTGGCTAAAAGATATGCGTCAATGGTGGCGCAGAACGGGGCGTAACCTTGACTTACCTGTTGATGGTATGAGCGGGGCGACTCAAGGCCCTGGTACGCACCAGTTGAACTTTTCTCTTGCAGAAGCCAAATTAACAGATCTACCTGCTGGAAAATATCGCCTACGCGTTGAAGCTGCTCGCGAAGTCGGTGGCAGAGAACTCATTAATATTCCGTTCAACTGGCCGCAAGCAGACATGCAGACATTTAACAAATCGGGTAAAACCGAGCTTGGCGCCATTTCATTCACGATTAACCCATAGGACCCTCCCCATGAAAGTAAACTTTCTTAAGTCGCTATTATTAGCAGGTTTAGCTGCTAGTTGCTTTAACGTTAACGCACACCGAGCTTGGATTGTGCCACAAGAAACACAGCTATCAGGTGAAAACCGCTGGGTAAGTTTTGATGCCGCCGTTTCAAACGATATTTTCGTTTCAAATTATAATGCAGGTCGATTTACTGGAGTGAAAGTAAATAAACCTGATGGTTCAGCAACCCAAGTTGAAAACATGCACAAAGGCAAATACCGTCATGTATTTGACCTAGCATTAAATCAGCAAGGCACATATAAAATTTTCATGGAAACAAGTGGCTTGTATGCGCAGTGGAAAGAAAATGGCGAACCAAAATGGTACCCAGGTCGTGGCGAAGCTTTCTCTATGGCTGAGTTTGAAAAACGCGTACCTAAAAAAGCCGATGATTTAAATATTAGCCAATACGCTCGTCGTATGGAAACTTTCGTTACCTTAGGCGCACCAACCAATAAAACCCTAGAGCCAACGAATAAAGGTTTAGAGCTCGTTGCCATTACACACCCAAATGAACTTTATGCTGGTGAAGAAGCACAGTTCAAATTCTTAATTGATGGTAAACCTGCTGTCGGCGCTGAAATTACTGCAATTCAAGAAGGGACTCGTTTCCGTGATGCACAAGAAGAAATTAAAGCCAAAAGTAATGATGAAGGCATAGTGACACTAAAATGGAATGGTGCAGGTCGCTACTTCTTAGAAGCAGAATACGAAGACAGCCAAGCCAAATCCCCTGCTACTGTGCGTAAGGGGACTTATATTGCTGTGTTAGAAGTATTACCAGACTAATATGTTACTCGCTTCACCCGCTGTTCAAGCCAGCCTTATTTTAGCTGGCTACTCTGCTTTTACATTTTGGTGTTATCGCAAGCCACTCTTAACTTATTGGCAAAAAGTTAAAAAGCCGAAGGCTAACACCATTATTGCTTATGCCAGTGAAAGCGGTTCTGCCGCGCAACTGAGTTATGAGCTTGAGGCTAAATTCAATGCTCAGAGTAATCATTGTATTTGCCTGAGTTTAAATGAGTTGGCTCGATACCCACTGACCAATATCGATACATTACTTTTGGTGGTCAGCACATATGGTGAAGGTGAAGCGCCTGATAATGGTCGATATTTTATCGACCATTTAACCTCTCAACAGCCTAATTTAGCGCATTTAAAACATGCAATACTTGCTTTGGGAGACAGCGACTACAAACAGTTTTGTCAATTTGGCATTGATGTTAACGATGCGCTAAGTCACGCTAACAGTCAGAAAATTTTTGAACCTGTTTTGGTCGATAAGCTCGCTCCAGAAGCCATCTCAAGCTGGTATGAAAAACTGTCAGATAAAAACATACTAAAAAGAAATAAACTTGAAGATAGGGTACGAGTTCAACCTGACCTCCACTCAAAAAAACACACTCACGCACTCACTTTAACTAGTCGGCAACAAGTTAATGTAGGTAGCCCCGGCGCACCTTTGTTTGAAATAAACCTAAAAGTGCCTTCTGAGTTAAAATGGCAAGCTGGTGATATTGCACAACTTCATATTGATAACAAAGTGCGAGAGTACAGTATTGCCAGTGTACCTGAAGAAAACCAACTCACTTTATTGGTCAGAGAACAAAAACACCCAGACGGTAAATTAGGATTAGGTTCAGGTCACTTATGTCATCACACCGCCATTAACTCTGCCAATAATATCTCGGTGCGTTCAAACCCTAAATTCCATCCCATTGATGACGCCAATAAGCTTATTTTAATCGGTAATGGCAGTGGCCTTGCAGGTCTTCGTGCGCATTTAAAACACCGTGAAATCAAGCAACAAAAGCTAAATTGGTTAATTTACGGAGAACGATGTGCCAGTAACGACTTGCCTTGGCATGAGCAACTTACTGCTTGGTCAAAAACAGAACATTTGGCCCAACTCGACTTTGCTTTTTCCAGACAAACTTTAGATTCTCGCATAGAAGTTGGACAAAGCCATACAGGTTATGTGCAAGATGCGTTATTTGCACAAAGTGAACAACTAAAAACATGGATAACAGAAGGTGCTGCTATCTTAATTTGCGGCAGCTTACAAGGTATGGCCAAAGGTGTAGAAGATACTTTAATACAAATATTAGGCTCATCAGCGTTCGAACAGCTTAGCGAAGAAGGTCGATATAGGCGTGATGTTTATTAAGTGCATGTTCTAATTATTTATTTATCGTCTAAGAGAGTTAAAAATAAAAAAAGGAAATATTCACATATTTCCTTTTGCTCAACCAACTTAGCCTTATATAAATAAGGGAAACATTTCAGCTAAGTGATTATTGGAACTTCCTTCTTAGGTAGCTTAAAGGTACTAAAGCAGCTAACCACAGCGGTAAGCTACCACCACCTGAGCTCTCACTCTTTGGTATTTCTGTTTTTGTTGTTTGCGACTGCCCTGATGATTGTGTTGAAGAAGTTGAAGAAGATTGCTGAGTTGTTCCTTGCTCAAAATTAGCGGTTACCTCAGCACTGGCTCCTTGTTTGAAGCCACACCCCAAATATGATTGAGCAGCATGATAGAAAAAACGATTTGTATTAAACTCGCCTGTTGCAAGGTCTTTTAAACCATCTTGGTCGAAGTCGGCTACAGCAGTTGCAGTAAAACCGTCAGTACCTTTGGCTATTTCTTTAAGAGGTTCCATATTATTTTCATTTATTGAAAAACCTACTCTTAAGCTAAAAGGTCGGTAATTAGCGGTAACCACATCTTGAAGCCCGTCATTATCAATGTCAGCAATTGCTACACCATATGGAGCACCACTTTCGTCAACTACTTTAGGCGAAAAATCATTTAATTCTGAATAAATGACCACCTCACCATGTGCTATTTCAGCTGAAGCAATGCTTAGCTTCCCTGAACTATCAACATAACTATCTAAAGTTATACTTGCCCGATTAGAAAGTAACTTTGTTTCTTTAAAATCAGTTCCATCTTGAGAGTAAATTGCCGTTTTAGCTTCACTTATGCTACTAACTAATTGAAATAAATCACCACTGGTATTCGCTGAAAAGCTTGAAATAACAATCTGAGGCGCTTTCGACTCAGCTATTTTATAAACTGAAAAAGCATAAGGGCGTATACCAGGAAGTTTCAAATTTTCTGAGAATGTTAAAGCACCATTACCATCATTTAAATAAACTTTAATACTTGATTTACCAAAGTCACTAACAAATAAATCATCATAACCATCACCATTCCAATCAAAACTATCAAGTGCTGCAGGATACACTAAATCTTGTATGACAGTTCTTGTTTCAAAATCACCATTTCCTAGATTAACTGACTCTATAACGGTTCCGGAAAATAAACTAATGCCCATTAAGTCAGGTGTGCCATCATTATTTATATCCAAAGTTTGTAATGTTTTCGCTCCACCATTTGCGCCACTTATACTGTTTGATAATGCATCAAAACTCATCCCTTGACCAAAATCACACTCTTGCCCAGACCAATTCATAAACTGTGCTGAGTCAGAGTCACTTGGAAATAGAATGACATCATTACTCGAGGTATCTATTTTACAATTTTCAGTACAAGATGAATCTGAGTAGTTAACTGTGCCACCATTTGTCACAGTTAAGTCCACCTCATTAGCAAGACAATTTAGAGATACGCAAAGACCGATTAAAGACAATTTAGTTTTCATTTTTTTCCATCTTAAAAAGTAAAGTTTCATACAGAATGAAAACAACAAAGCTTGATTGCAATGAGGAGTTTATAAAGTTAATATTGAGTTACTATATTTATAATATTCATTAACTTATGAATCATAATTTCAAGATTAAAGACTACCAAATTGAACCAGCCACTAGTTCAGTAAGATTATTTAATCGTGAATTTAGGCTCGAACCCAAAGTAATGAGTGTTTTATGCTTGCTTGCACAAGAACCAGGTAAAGTTTTTAGTAAAACTGAAATTTTAGAGCATGTTTGGCCGAATCAAATTGTTGATCCCGAACTTGTCACTAGAGCTATTTTTGAGCTAAGAAAATTATTTTGTGATGATCCCAAACAACCTCAATATATAAAAACGATCCCTCGTAAAGGTTATATTCTCTTACCTTCCATTGAGTTTGTTGAAAAAAATACTGTTAAAAAAATTCATAGAAAACCATTCCTTTTAATCTCTCTCATCATCTTATGTGTCGGCACTGTCTTGGCTGCAAGCTACTGGGCAGTTGCACCTGCAGGGATTAAAACAACGGAAAAACTAATTTATTCACGCAATGATTCTTTATATCAAGTGATTAAAGACCCACAAAACAAAACCCTTGCCTTTGTTGCTGGTGAGCGGAATAACCATCATATTTTCGTCAAAGATCTCAATACAAATAAAATTAATAAAATAACCGAGCAAGCCAGTAACTACAGAGGTCTTACTCTTTTAAATGGAAAGCTTATTTCAATTCGGTGTCAAAAAGCATGTGAGCTTATTGAGTACGTGAATGAAGGTTGGAAAGTTTTAAGAAACTTTGAGCAACGCATTAATAACTTCACAATTAGCCCTGATGGTAAATATTTAGCGTTGAACTTCTTTGAAAGAGGCGAAAGCCTTATCGCTATTTTAGACCTAGATACACCGAACAGTGAGTTTGAATATACTGGGTTAGGTACTGAGACTAAAAGTCCTACTTTTATCAGTAACTCAGAGCTAATTTATATTGGTAATGATAAAGATAATAAAATCAACCTTGTGCGTTATGAACTACAGAATAATCAAGCCTCTTTTATTGAGACTCCCCTCACTAGGCTTTATGAGTTAACGCATATAAATCAAAACCAACTTGCCATTATTGGTAAGCATAAAAACGAGAATGGAGTGTGGTTATATGATTTAGCTGATAATAGTGTCAATTTACTAAAAGCTCTTACACCAGAAGAAACCATTCAAGATATACACAGCAATAACAACAGCTTATTAATTAATGCGCAAACCAGCCGTGTCGATATCTGGGTTCAAGAGCAACCTCATCTAGATATTAATCACCCAAGCCTCAATCTAAATGGTGTTTTATCAACTGATTCCAACAATTTATATTTTGCGTCAAATAGAACTGGTAGCTATGAGCTTTGGAAATCACAAGCTTCTGGCAGTACACGTTTATCCTCTGTCAAAGCTGATTTAATTGATAAAATCATCACTTCTAAAAATAGCGACCACATTGCCTTTACACTCTTCTCTGAACATAAAAAGTATCTCGTTGTTTTTTCTTCATCTGAATCAAAAATCATATTAAAAACAGAGATGCCCCACACAGCTAATTTAATTGGCTGGTCCGAGTTGGATGACGAAATATTTCTGAGTAACAAAAATGCGCAGTCATATGATTTAATGAGTTTTTCATTTCAAGACAAGACCTTAAGAACCATCGCGCTTGATGCGAGTTATGTGGCAACAAGAAATGAACGGGGATTAATTTACTATGACTTTATAAGCCGCTCGCTCATATTAAAAAATCAAAATAAACAAGCTACCTTATTAGAATTTAGCGACCTAGGTATTAGGCGTTTACCAAGTTGTTTAAAACTCGATGGTGACCTGCTTTATTACTGCGAGCGACAGCAAAGTTCGCAAGTTGTTTACAGTATCAATATCAACAATAAGCAACGAGAAACTGTCTCGGATGTTCCAGTGAATGTGTTCGTCACTGATGTGAAAGGCTCAGCCGTGGCCTATGACCTAAAATCGTATGGTCACTCAAACCTTTATGAAATAGAAATTTTATAAGTGCTTATTATAATCACGGCTCTTTTCTGGCAACTAACTGAAAACCGTCAGTGCTATAAACAATAAAAAGTGCAATCTGAGCGTCAGCCACGTATATTCGTCGTTTAGATTTTTATTCTACACAGTAAAACAATGCGCAATTTAATATTTTCGACTCTCGCCTTATCGGCAACGCTTTCTACAAATGCTTTTGCACACAAAACCCCTATCAAACTTAACTTTCTCGACGAATACATTATCTCTGCAGAGCTAAGCGTTGATGGTGATAAAGTTGGTGGTTTATCGAGCATTGAGTTCGTAAACGGCAAGTACTTAATGATTGCTGATGATTATGAAAAACCGCGCTATTTTCAGGCTAAAATCAGTATCGAAGGTACTGAGATAAAAAACACGAAAATCAGCAATATTACGTTCGAAAAGTCATTACCACTCATGGGCAATAAGTCGAGCAAGCGTGTTGTCGACCCTGAAAGTTTAATTCCTGCCTCTAAGCAAAACAGCATCGTCTGGACCAGTGAAGGCAGTGTGAAATACAACAAACCGCCTGCTATTTTTATGCAATCACTCACAGGTGACATAGACCAAACTCAAACTACTTTTACGCTACCAAGCATGTTTAACATCGGTAAAAACACCGGCCCACGTCATAACGCGGTGTTTGAAGGCGTAACAATCGATATGTCGGGTAAAGGTATTTGGGTGTCGATGGAAGGCGCGCTAAAACAAGATGGTGAAGAAGCCACTTTAAAACACGGCAGCATGGTGCGTATTTCACACTTTGATTTTGCCAGCAAGCAAATGCAAAAACAGTTCGCCTATTACGTTGAACCACTGGTAAACCGTAAAGGCGCTAAACCCGATGCATTTCGCACCACAGGTTTAGTTGAGATCTTACAAATCAGCGAACATCAATTTTTAACCATGGAACGCTCTTATACGTCAGGGTTAAAAGACGGTGGCAATAACGTGAGTATTTACTTGATCGATACGCAAGATGCAACTGATACATCGAACCTTTCCTCTTTAAAAAACCAGTCGTTTCAAGCCGCGAAGAAAACCTTAGTGTTAGATTTAGCAACGATTACCGACAAGTTAGGGTCGAAGCAGATTGATAACTTGGAGGGTTTAACGTTTGGCCCGACTTTAGCGAATGGCAATCGCAGTTTGCTGATGGTGGCGGATAATAATTTTAATGTGCACGGCCCGCAATTGAATCAGGTGCTTCTTTTTGAGGTTACGGATTAACGTGCAAAATACACGTTGAGAAGCAAGGTCCTGATTTCAGATAATAAGTGCGACACTCATAGAAAGGTGTAGAAGAGGAAGCCAGCTGCCGAAAGTGGTATCCTCTTCTCGCCAAAGAAACAAGCAATACTACTATGAGTTATCAGCAGTTGACCGAGGGAAGAAGATACCAGATTTCTACCCTTTTGGAACTGGGAATTTCAATTTCTGAAATTGCCCAAAAAGTAAAATGCCATCGTGCAAAGGTGTATCGTGAGTTAAAAAGAAATCAAACCCATGGGGGTTATTGCCCTCAGAATGCTCACATTCATTCTGTTAATAGGCGTAAAACAGCTCGCAAATATCGTATTCCGGCTGAGCGCATTGAATTTGTACGCTTGCTGCTTCGTATCGACTGGAGCCCTGAGCAAATTTCCAGTGTGCTTACAAGTGTAGGAGCGTGCGTTAGTCATGAGTGGATTTATCGTTATGTAGCTCTGGATAAACGACAAGGTGGTAAGCTCTATCGTCACTTGAGACAAAGACATAAGCGGTATCGTAAAGGTCTGAAAGATAAAGCGCCAACGATAAAAAATGCGGTATCTATTGATGAACGCCCATTAATTGTTGATAGCCGAGAACGATTTGGTGATTGGGAAATCGACACTGTATTAGGTAAGCATGGTACAGGTGCTATCGTGACCATTTTAGAACGTAAAAGTCGGTTCTATTTGACGAAGAAAGTGTCGTCAAAATCAGCAGATGCAGTAACCAAGGCGACAATAGAAATGCTTATGCCATTTAAAGGCTGTGTACACACAATCACGGCAGACAACGGTAGAGAGTTCGCGGGCCATGAGCAGATTGGAGCAGCACTTGATACTGACATATATTTTGCCCATCCATATAGCTCTTGGGAACGAGGTGCAAATGAAAACGCGAATGGTCTTTTGAGGCAATATGTGAAGAAAGGGTCAGACTTAAGACAGGTAACGGATGAGTATATTCAGTTTGTTCAATCAAGGATTAATAACCGTCCAAGAAAGTGTTTAGGGTTCAAGCAGCCGGCAGTTATTTTTAAAGAATTAGCCCTGGCCGCTTGATGTTACAGTGTGTCACACTTCTAAGTTGAATTCGGGGTTACTTTTGCGCAAGGTGAAATGAGTAATTTAAACTGCCGTTTGAAATAACGAAGAACTTACACACCATATGAGTATATAAATTATTTTCGGGTAAGGGCTATGCACTTTATAATAGGAGAGAAATATAATAATTGAGCGCTCAACACTTTATCATACTGTTTACTTGAGCCGAAAACTGCGAATATATTATAACAGAAAAGGTTAAATGTTATGAAAAAATAAATTTAAGAATGAAACAACAAGATATTTATAACCTTGTTGTTTCGGTATCAATTAACAGCAATATAGCTGATTTTAAGGAAATTAACTTTTAGTGAGGGCTTACACAACTTTTACCATTGTTACCACGACCTTCCATAAAACCACCTGAGTATGTATCTTGAATACCACCCACAATATTTTTTGTATACTCTTCAGATATTTTGTTTTTATTAAGCTGCTTTATATTTTTCTTGTTTAATTTTAATTTCATTATAATTTCCTTTTGATGTTTATTAAAAATTGTTTTTATATTATTGTTCCCAAGAAACAGATTTAAGCTATCCAATAAAAACTCAAAAGTCAAGACTTTCTAACCACTTATTAAAATAAAGAAATTTAATATCACAGAGAAGACCTCTTACTTTATTTTAACAATAACTTACAGCTAACCTTGAAGCTTTATTGGAGCGGCAACTTTATAAATATGTAAAAGCCAAAGTAAGTAAAAGAATTAGTTTAATTTTTATTAAAAAAGCTCTATCTTAAATTACTATTCCTAGCCTTTCGCTGATTAGTTTCGCTATCAGTTATTTAAAGATTACACAAAAAAGACAAGTATTTTATTGTGCGAGATTTGTCACAAAAACAACTGATGCTTCCCTTTTATCACACCCTGAGCAGAATGAATTGATGAGTAATGTGTACTATAAATGTGAAGATTTAAAGGGCCAGGTCTTGCATTTTGCAACCTTGTTTCAAGTCAAATAGGCAACTCCCTTTCCCCTTCTATCTCGCCTGAAAATAAGTAATTGATGAGTAATGTCAGCGCATGGATGCGCTGCAAGGCTGATTTAGTCCATGGATGGAAAGGTTAAAAGCCTATCGAAAATTAGAATTGCTCAATTCACCTTGCGCAAAAGTAACCTTGCTTCGCAACGTATATTTTGCACGATAAGTCGCTGCTACAGGAAGGCAAATTCTACAATTTTTGGTGACAGATATTGCACCTTAAAACCAATTCACAAATCCAACAGGCAACTTCCCTTCCCTTTTATCACCCCCTGAAAATAATGAATTGATGAGCAATGTGCTCGCATGGATGCGAGCCAAGCCATGCTTGTACATGGATGTACCTTCATGGCGTTTACGTTCATATCAATTTATTGTTTGAAGGAACTAGTGTGATGAAGGGCGCCGAG
This sequence comes from Pseudoalteromonas phenolica, assembly GCF_005886345.1. Lineage (GTDB taxonomy): Bacteria > Pseudomonadota > Gammaproteobacteria > Enterobacterales > Alteromonadaceae > Pseudoalteromonas > Pseudoalteromonas phenolica_A. Next base: position 36,566 of record NZ_PNEC01000007.1, on the reverse strand, counting down.
GGGTTCCAAGGGGAGACCGGCGGCAGCCTCCCCTTGGTTGTCGTCGCCAACGCGACAAAAGGTTAAATTGAAAACAGGTTTTAAACCTGTCGCGCTAAAGCACGACCTACACACGAAAAACTCAACTTATGCAATGTGTTTTTTACACTTATCAAATCTCTCTTCTAAATCCCCGACCTCACAAAACCCCAACGCCAAAGCAAAGGCTTCATTGTTTTCATTCACATAAAACAACGCCGGAAAACCACTCACTCTAAGCTGTTGCACTAAGCCCAAATGTTGCTGTAACTGACTTTCAGTTTCAGCCGATAACAACACCTTTTCAAACTCAGCGCCATCCAAGCCTATACTTAGCGCACATTCAACAAGCGTTTGTTGCAAAGACGGGTTTTGCGCTTTTTGATAATAGGCTGATTGAATGGCTTTAACCATGAGCTCTGCACTGTTGGGGCTTGAGGCTTCTGCTGCTATCACTATGTAAAACTATAGAAGTTATTAAATCCAAAAGATTAGAAATACTTCTAAATTGTTGTACTCGAGATGTTTTTACGTTAACGTGAATTTTGGAACGTTCTAAACAAAGGTTTGAAGACTAGAACGAATTCTTCAACCTCGTTTGGAAAACTCCAAGTTCCAAAAACTGAAAAGGAAAATATCTTTTAACCTTATTGATTTTGAGATTTGGTTATTTGATATCAATTTGCTCTTTTAGGTAACTAGAGTCATGGAGCGCCAGCTCCATTTTAAGGTGATACATGAATATAAAAGTAATTTTTCCTGTAATAGCTTTATAATGTGTAAGCGTATATCTATTCACTTCAAATGAAAGTGACACACATTCAAAGCAGGAATTTAAGATTAAAACGAATAGTGAAATAAAAGAGGGTGTTATTTCTAACATAGAAACTGAAGAATTAACCTCATCTATAGTAAAGGAACACTTAAGCCTATCTGAAGGTAAAGAAATTCAGTTAAAACCGCAAGCAACGTCACCTTCTATGTCTAATAGTGAAAATAAGCTGGCTGACGAGGAAGCATTTTTACTCGCTTTAGCAGACAAAATTGAGAGTAAAGGATTAATTGGTGACAAGATACTTAATAATATTCAGTCTAAGTTTGATGCTGAAGAAATAGATGCTGATTGGGCATATACGTTTGAAGAAAATATCTACTCTGCGGTAATGCAACAAGAAAACACGGACGTCACTATTTCACAAGTTGAATGTAAAACCTCCCTTTGCAAAGTCCAAGTAGATGCCATAACACAAGATAAAACTCTACTGGGTATGAAGTTTACAAAAATAATGTCCGAGCAATCGTGGAGTCAAGAATCTGGTTATTATTTTAATTATCTTTCATCAGGTAAGAACCTTGAAGTCATTATTACTCGTGATGAAAAAACACTTAATGAATTTTTCAATTAAGCTGCAACATCCTATTTCATATTGTGCAAAAGTAACCTTGCTATGCAATGTTGTTTTTGCACTTATCAAATCTCTGAATTAAATCCCCTACCTCACAAAACCCCAACGCCAAAGCAAACGCTTCATCATTGTCATTCACGTAAAATAACGCCGGAAAACCACTCACTCTAAGCTGTTGCACCAAGCCCAAATGCTGCTGTAATTGACTTTCAGTTTCAGCCGATAACAACACTTTTTCAAACTCAGTACCATCCAAACCTATGCTTAGCGCACATTCAACAAGCGTTTGTTGCAAAGACGGGTTTTGTGCTTTTTGGTAATACGCAGATTGAATCGCTTTAACCATAAGCTCTGCACTGTTGGGGATTAAGGTTTCTGCTGCTATCACGGCGCGACAGGCTGGGTAGGTAGAGCGATATGGGGTATTTAGCTGCCAATAATCGTGATTAAAACTCACTTGCGTGCGTTGCTCTATTTGCTGCCAGTAGCCGGCAATTGCAGTACGAAGGCTTTCATCCATTGGTTGGTCATTGTCAGGCGCGAGCCCACCCATGATCCAGTCAACTTTAATCTCTGGGTGCTGCTTTAAAAATGCCGCAAGCTCAGGCGCAAAGCCATAACACCAAGCGCACATGGGGTCGACCACATAAATAAACCGCATTGTTTTTACTTTCCTTTTAGCTTTTTATCTAGATTTTTAACTTAGAAGACAGTGTTCGAGTCGATAAAGATTAAAACACTTTTGCAAAGCGCATCTTATTGTCGAGTGACGTATCACCCGGCTCAATATCAATGATGTGATAGTGGTTTTTCACTAACATGGCGAGCATGGCTCGAAAGCGGTTCATGGTTTTAACCTGCACCGCTTGATAATTTTGTGCTTGCAACCAAGCTTCTTGTTCATTAAGCATTCTTTGTGCGAGACCTTGCCCTCGATGCTCAGGCATCACTGCACCTAACCAGCTATAAAAAACCGTGTCACATAGCGCATAACCCAATTTATATCCCACAGGTTGCTCATTGTGATAAGCCACCAGCAGTAAATAGGTTTTATCTGCTAGCCTTTGCTTTATGATTTCTAAGGTTTTTGGCGCGCCAAACTCAGGGATATTGGTTTCTATAACCAGAATATCACTGAGTTGACCTTGTTTAATTTCGTACATATTTGCTCTTCTATTAAAGCTAAGTACTTTTGTTCTTATCTTTCGATTTATCGTCTGATTTTGACGACGTTTCTGGTCGTTCAATTTTGCCACTTTTTACAAGTGCTTGATATAATTCTTCTAATGGCTCTGGAATATCATCATGATATTCTGGTTTTTCTTTAAGTAACTTAATTAATGCGCTTTGGGCGCCTGCTTCATCTTTGTTTTCTAGCTTTGCTAAAATATCTTTAAACTTGCCGTTTGGCTTGGCATTCAGCTCGGTATTTGGCTCAGACAAATTAGTGCCATACATAACTGGTGAGACAGGCTGAACAACTCGCGCTTTTTGCTCTGGTGCTGCGCGTTCAATTCTCGCGCCTGTGACTTCTATTCGTTCCATTTGCACGTCTTCAGCTAGCATTTCTACACGCTCAATTTGTGGGGCACTTTCTTGTGCTTGCTTCGCTTTTGAAATCGCTGGCACTTCAACTGATTCAACTGAAACTAACATAGGATCTTGGTAATACTGCCAAGGCGCTAACACGGCAACGGCGACGATTGCGGCTGCGAGCCCTGAATATTGCCACCACCTGCTTGAGGTTTTCGTCGCTTTTTGCGATCGTAATTTACTCTCTAAAACTCTGTTATCGTATTCTTTTTTATCAAAAGTATTATTTTCACCATTAACGGTATCTGCAGCACGCGCTAAAATAACGTCATCTATATGTTTGGGCGGCATTGCATCGTTATTTTGCTGATAAAGCTTGATGATTTCGTCATCACTAAATTGCTTATTCATGCTTGTCGTGCGCCTCCTGTTTCTGATGCGTCTACTTTGCGATGCAAACAATCTCTTAGCTGTGACATAGCATAGCGTAATCGTGTTTTCACGGTTTCGGGTTTTGCCTCAACAATTTCGCATACTTGGCTTGCGCTAAATCCGGCTTCATGGCGCAACAAAAATGCGTCTCTTTGCTGTGGTACCAGTAATTCTACACAGTGCTTAATCGCCCGTTGCAAGAAGTCATTATGTATCTCGCTTTCGTGATTGTCTTGGCTTGAACTTAGCACAGCAGGTGACTCACTATCGTTACTATTAAGCGCCTCATCAACCAATACTAGATGCTCACCGCGCGCGGTGTGTTTTCTGTGTTCATCAATCAACAAATTATGGGCGATGCGGTAAAGCCAAGTGCTGAACTTAGCCGCAACCGTATAACTGGCCCGATTATCGATGACTCTGAGCCAAATTTCTTGAAATAGCTCTTGAGCTTTAGCCTGATGCTTTGCACCTAATTGACGACACACATAACGATACATTGGTCCTTTATGTCGGCCGTATAACTCGGCAAAGGCGGCTTGGCAGCCTTTGCCATAGCTGAGCATCAGCGCTTCGTCCGTGTCTGATTGTAATTGCGCGATTTGAGTCATAAATATTAAAGTTTCTATGTATTAAAGTGCACTGGCCAATTCGACCAAGTTAACAAATTCACCGCGATAGTTAAACGGATCATCCCCTCTATTTGCCCGCGCAATACTGGCAATATCTTGATAGTTCATGTCACCAAGGTACTGGCTTTGTTTAAGCTTTTGAGCAAATGCTGCCACTGAGGTTGCAAATTTAAAGTCGGAGCTTGCGCTATTAAAGTCTGGTAACACCTGCTGTTTATTGACCACTTGGCTGATCAGTTTACTCTCAGTGTCGCCCGGTAATTTATAACGAATTTTCACATGAAGTAATTCATCACTGGTACTGACCATTTTCTTTTGCTGGTAACGCAGCTCATCCACTTGCCCTTTATTACCTGCTAAAGTCACTTCGTACAATGCAGTCACCGTATGACCTACCCCAATTTCACCGGCATCGACTTTATCGTTATTAAAGTCTTCGTCTTTTAATAAACGGTTTTGATAACCGATCAGACGATATTCTTTAACCTCAGCGGGATTAAACTCGAGCTGAATTTTTACGTCGTTGGCGATACTCTGCAGTGTGCCACTCATTTGTCTTAACAAGACTTTTTGTGCTTCATGTAGGGTATCAATATAAGCGTGATTACCATCACCTATGTTGGCTAATTGCTCCATCATGGCATCGTTATAATTGCCTCGCCCAAAGCCCAGTGTGGTTAATGAAATGCCTTGTTTACGCTGCTCTGCGATTAAATCTTTTAACGCATCGATACTTGTGGTACCAACATTAAAGTCTCCATCAGTGGCCAAAATGACCCGGTTCACACCACCCTTAATAAAAGCTTTTTTCGCTTCTTGATAAGCCATTTTGATACCACTTTCACCATAGGTGCCGCCCCCTGCTTTGAGTTCTTTTAAGGCATTTATGATGGTTTGCTTTTCTTTACCCTTAGTAGGACTTAACACCACCTGCACATTACCTGCGTACGTAACTAAACTCACGGTATCGCGGGCTGATAACTGCTTTACCATCATGGTTAGGCTTTGTACCAATAAAGGCAGTTTATTTTTGTCGTGCATCGACCCCGACACGTCGACTAAAAACACCAGATTCGATGGTTTTCTTTCACTTGCCGGTAAGTCATAACCTTGCAGGCCGATACGCAAAATATGGCGTTCATCATTCCAAGGTGCTGGGGCCAACTCTGTAAAAGTCGCAAACGGCTGCGATTTGTCTTCTGGCACGTTGTAGTTGTAATCAAAGTAATTAATAAAGGCTTCTTCGCGCACTGCATCGGTCGGTGGCATTTGCCCCATACTTAAATAACTGCGAATATTGGCGTAGCTGCCCGTGTCTACATCCACCGAAAAGGTCGATAAAGGCGTTGTTGCGGCTTGAAATACCCCATTGCTCTCGCTCGGTAGGTAATTATCACGCTCCTCAGGATGAGCAAAAAACTCAGGGGCTGGCGGCGCAATTCTTTTGCGCATTTCAGGCGCTGCAATCAATGCTTGTGGTTGACTAAGCTGCATATATTCAACGGCTCTAGCATTTGTAAGGTCATCGGCTTGCGCCTCTGTGATCTGACTCCCCGTCACCGTAATATTTTCTACGGCTTCTTGAGCTGTTCTACGCTCTTGTTGAGATTGTTCTTGGTTTTTTTGCGCCGTTTGTTCACTCTTGCAGTCTTGGTTCGAGCAGCCAGTCATAAGCAAAGAGCTAAACAAAGCGCCAAGGGTTAATGCAATTAAGGTTTTGTTGGTTTTCATATTCTGTCTCTTTTTATAGAAGGTTTACTGCTATAAACGGACGACTATGAATTAGGGGGTGAAATATTTTTAAAGTTTTTTCACCCCAGTTATTTTTGTTTTGATTAAGCCTATAAAAACAGGGTTTTAACTTGCTCTACAAACCATCTATTGGCCTGGTTACTGGCTTTTAGTGGATGCCAATAAAGCTGTAAATGATAGTCGGGCACCGTGATAGGTGGTGGTAACCGTGTTAGCTTTTGCCCTTGCTGTACTTGTTTGGCAACTTGAGTCGGCAGGGTTAATAAATACTCGCTGCCTGCCACTAGGTGCGGTGCTACAAGTACACTGGTTTGCTGACACGCAACATGACGTGTATGACCTAAATTCGCTAATACTTGGTCGACAATACCTTGTGACTCTCCCCACGGTGCGATGCGTATATGCTGCTCTTGTAAAAATTGCTCTAGAGACAGCGCATTTTTTATTCTCGGGTGCGCTTTACACACTAAGGTAATGTAACTGTCGCTGAACCAAGCAAGCTGCTCAACACCGGCTTGCGGGTGTTCATCATGCTGAAAGCCTAATACGAAATCTAAGTTTCGCTGCTCCAACTGTTCTTTAATTGGTAAAGGGCTGGCTGGCAAGATCTCAATCTGAATATGCGGCGCTTGTTTGGCAAAGTGCCGAGTTAGTTTAGGCAAAAAACAAAACTCAGTGTAATCGGTCGCGGCGATACGGAATGTTTTCTCACTGTGACTTGCGTCGAAACCGCTTGCTTGACCTAGTCCGAGTTCTAGTAACGGCAAGGCTTGTTTTACATACTGGGCTAATTGCTCAGCTCTTTCAGTCGCCTGCATTTGATTATTCACTCGAATAAATAAAGGGTCGTCTAGGCGCTTTCTCAGCCTAGCTAAGCCGTGACTAAACGCAGATTGACTTAAATATAACGACTCAGCGGCCTTTGAGACCGACCGATATTGATAAAGCTTATCGAACAGCAGTAATAAATTGAGGTCAAACTGTTTGAGATCCATAAACCTGCACCGTATTCATTTAACTATGAACATTATGCACTGGTTTCATTATTCTGTTCGGTTAATATTTAAAAAGTAAATAACGAGCGAATAAGACCCAAGAGGAAGCGCTATGTCACAACTTACCATTCGACCCGCAGAAGTCACCGACATCGACACCATTTTATATTTTATTAAAGAGCTCGCCATTTATGAAAAAGCAGAGCATGAAGTGTTAGCCACACCAGAAACCATTAAGTCGAGCATGTTCGCAGAGCACAGTGGTGTGCATGGTTTAATTTGTGAATTAGATGGTGAAGCCATTGGTTTCTCGGTGTATTTTTATAACTATTCAACTTGGCTAGCAAAGCCAGGTCTTTATCTTGAAGATTTATACGTGTCACCTGAGCATAGAGGCAAAGGCGCTGGTATTGCCCTACTTAAACGTTTAGCACAAATCGCCGTTGAAAAAGGCTGTGGCCGATTTGAATGGAGCTGTTTAGATTGGAATACGCCATCACGCGAATTCTACGAATCATTGGGCGCAGAGCCACAACATGAGTGGATTGGTTATCGCATGAGTGGTGAAACACTGGTGAATTTTGCAGAGAAGTAACTAAACAATGCGCGGCATAAAGCCGCGCCTACAGGTTGGGTTCGAGTAGGTTGCTGCTTTGTAGGCGCGATTTTATATCGTGCGGGATTACGTCCCTGTAGCATTGTCCTTCGGGTATCCATACCCTCACTTACTCGTGCTGCGGCACTACGTTCCGGTCACTCGTCACCCTTGCGCAAAAGTAATCTCGCTTACAGAGTACTTCTTAACAGTATATAAAACGGCTTATTCCACGTTGCGCAGAAATAACCTTGCTACGCAACAAACACTAGCCAGAGTGGTTAAACTCGCTCATTTCACCTTGCGCAAAAGTAATCTCGCGGAGCGAGATATATTTTGCACTTAGAACCCAAACGGGATGTTGAACGCGAAGAACGCGATTAATAAGCCAGTCCAGAACACTAAGAAGGTCAGTGAGTACGGGATCATCATGGTGATCACATCACCGAAACTCAGGTTTTTATTGTACTTACGCATAAACGCTAAAATAACACCGGCATACGTCATCATCGGAGTGATGATGTTTGTCGATGAGTCTGCAACTCGATACGCAGCAGCGACAAGTTCTGGCGTCATGGCTGGGTTTACTGCATACAGCATAGGCACGAAAATTGGGCCTAATAGCATCCACTTTGACGTAAGACCACCAACGAATAGGTTAATCAGAGCAGTGGTTAATACAAAGCCGATTATCAACATAATTGGTGAATCTTGTAACCCCATCGCAGATAAACCACTTGCGCCTAGATAAGTGATGTATGTGCCTAAGCCTGAATAACCTAAAATACCTAAGAAGTTATAACAGAAGAAGGTAAGCACTAAGATATAACCCATGGTATTCATTTGCGCGACCATGGCTTTTACTACGTCCATCAGGCTTTTGAATTTACCTGTTGCGACACCAAAAGCAGCACCCACAGAGGTAAAAATAAAGGTGATCAACAAGATCACATTATTTAAATAAGGCGTCACGGTTTTGCCCGCGTCATTTTCGTATGGAGCTAGCGGCCCTAGCGCCAATAAAACCACTACGCCAATTGAAGCAAGTAGACCCCAAAATGCGGCACGAAGACCTTTTTTCTCGTCTTCAGTCACTGAAAAATCAGACAAGTCCATACCCTCAGGTAAGTCATAAGGCATATCTTTAAACTTAGGTTCGATGAACTTCTTGGTTACCCATGCACCTAATCCCACCAGCATAAAGGTCGAGACAAAAATAAAGTAGTAATGCATGGTTGCTGGCGTAAGTGCACTGCCATCTGCCGCTTGGAAAGGAATGCCTTGAGATTCAGCAAAAATTTGTGCATTCAAACCAATGATCACATCTACTGGCGTGGCTGGGATTAAGTTGGCACTGAACCCCGCTGATACACCGGCAAATGCAGCCGCCATACCTATCATTGGGTTTTTACCAAGGCCCGCATATAAGAGACCTGCCAAAGGAATAAGAATAAGGTAGCCCGCATCGGTTGCGATTGAGCTCATGATCCCTAAAAAGATAAGTGCAGGCGCTAGAAACTTTTCATTTAAACGTGTGCCAATTTTCTTAATAAGGGCATTGAATAAGCCTGAGCTTTCAGCTACCCCTACACCTAACATCACGATTAAGATAACCCCTAATACGCCGCCACCAAAACCGAGCCAGTTGTTCAGCAGGGCATTATCAAACACCCAACGCACATGTTCCGCCTCTGTCATATTTTTGATGGTATGCGTTATTGCGCTGCCATCAGCGCTTTGTGTTTCGAACGTTAAACCGCCTATTAATGCGGTTAAAGCAAATACGAATACCAAAAACCACATAAATATAATAATGGGATCGGGTATTTTTTTACCTGCCTTTTCAATAAATGCAACGATACCACCGCTACTTGGCTGAGCTACTTCACTTGTCGACACTTTTTACTTCCTATATTAAATATTTATTATTTTATTTCTGATCTAACAATCTACATAAAAGTTAGAATTGTAAAAATGAGGGTAGTTTAACAATTTATTCACAGACTAAAAATAAACCCGATAAAACCACATAAGAAAGAGATAATTTAACAATTATACTTTTAATTTATCTTTAACTTCTCTAGAAGAGGGCGGCTACGGTTTGAAACGTAGCCGACTGAAAACGAGTTTTAGGTATGAATATAAGTCGCTATTAACTAAATGATTCCCAAGGACCTGTAATAGCGAGGGTTTTAGTCGGGGAGTAAAGGTTTACAAATAACGTTTTGCCGTCATGGGAGAAACACGCTCCTGCAGGCTCTGTTTGAATGTGAAGCTTTGCAAACGGATAAACTGCACCTTTTGGTGTCACCCCTCTTAAAAAGTTTCGGGTTACATCGGTATATTGGTCTTCACACACTAATAAATGGCCTTGTGGAGTCACAGTTAAGTTGTCACCAAAGTTATACTGACTACCATCTGTGCTCTCAACAAATAACTGTAATAAGCCTGGGTGCTGAGATTCTTGCGCTGTGCCCTCAAAGGCAGATGGCTGATAACGCATAACTTGACCAAACTGTTTTTGACCTCCATTAGTACAACAGAAATACAATTCATTGGTGCCAAAATGAATGCCTTCACCACGCGCAAACAGCGCAGCGCCCGCTTCATAACCCTGTTCGCGTAAATCATCATTGGGACTTTCTGGGTTTGAAAGCGTGATCCATTCAACCTCTAACCAATCACCCAGTGCCATGCTGTTTTCAGCCCAGTTTCGAGTATCAAACTTTGGCTTTTGTTTAACGACAAGGGCTTGTAATGTTCCCCCTTCACTTAACTGGCCTTTTACTTTTGGCATAAAGCGATAAAGTAGGCTGTCGCCTCTGTCTTCTGTCAGATAAATAATGCCGGTTCTTGGGTCGACAGCAGCCGCTTCATGGTTGAAACGACCCATCGCGACTAATGGTTTGGGCTCTACCAAACCATTCGCCTCTGCAGGTACTTCAAAAATATAACCATGATCTTTCGAAATATTACCATCGGGGCGATCGACTGACTCTTCACAAGTTAACCAAGTGCCCCAAGGGGTTGTACCACCCGCACAATTTCTGATAGTGCCAATCAGGCTCATGTATTGTTTTTCTATCTCTTGCGTTTTTAGATTGTAAACCAATGTTGAGGTTCCACCCGGTAGTGCTGTACCAGACTTTAAATTATCGTAACTTTTATTAGATTGAAAAGACTGCCATGGCGCTGCTGACTTTTTCACGTGCTTTTGAGCCAGCTCATGATTTCGAATCAAAGCGACACGGTCTTCATCTAATTTGATACACCCCATACCATCTGCATTGTCTGGTACAGGCATACCATCATCCATCTTATCGCCGAGTTGTGAGATCACTTGATAACTAAACCCTGGCGGCAAGTCTAGGATGCTATTTTTGTCTGAAACTAAATCGCCATACCCTGATGACAGCGGCATGTCGGCCAAAGCCGCACTATCGCCTTCTTTACCGCGACAGCCCATCATGTTGACGGTTAACCCCGAAAAAGCCAATGCCGCAGCACTGAATGTAAATTGTCTACGTGAGACCATTTATTCCCCCCAAATTTAAATTCGTACAATTACTCTAAGTATTTTGTGATAATGTAACAAAAGCACACCATTTTCAAGATTGTTTGTATCACTTAAACTTCGACTCAGATGATCTTTGCGCTAGATTAGACAAGTTATTTACAAAGCATGTGAACAGAGTCGAACTATATTTTGATATCTTTAGGTTAGATTTTATAGATGAGGCATGAACATTGAGGTAAAATTGCGCGGTCTGTATTACTTTCACTGTTTTACACAATAAAGCTACTTTTTTATTTGCGCTTAATATGAGGTCATAATGTTTACTGATACGCTTTTAACGATTCTCGTTATCTACTCATTTGCTTTTTTCATTACTGGTATTTTGATGATTATTTTAGAACCTAAAGATGATGAAAATCGCTACCAACAAAAAGTAACTGAATACTCAATGCTTGCCATTGGCTCGGTAGCGACCTTGTCATTTTCTTTATTTAGCCTGACTGGCTTTTAAGCACATTCAAGCTTCATCTCAACCAAAGAAGGCTCGAAGCCTAACTTCTTATAAGCGTTAATCGCAGCTTGATTTTCCGCATATACATCTAGATAAAAGACGTCGATGCCTTGTGCTTTTCCCCAACCAATCAAGGCATCCATCACTAAACGGTTAAAGCCTCGACCACGATACTCTGGTAATACGAACATAAAGCCGAGGTAACCATGTTCTTGGTGTGACAGAGACTTTTTGCTGGGTCTAATTTGAATGTAACCCGTGGCAATAATCTCGCCTTTTTCTTCTAACACCAGTAATTGGCTATTTATGTCATTTATTAATGACGGCAAATCATAGTAAGTGGCCTTTTTTTCTTTTATGTGTTTGTTAAAAGGACGTTCAGCTTCTACTACGGCTTGTTCAAAGTGCAATAAATCGGTTAAATCATCCTGAGTTGCGATTCTTAAGTGCATGTATTTACTTCTTATTTTGTTTATTGTTATGTTACCTGAACTATGAGTTAATAAATTTATCTCCAGCGGCTACTTTCAATGCTAACGGCGCTGAATTCACTTGCAATAGACCAGCTATTGACGCATCAATTAGCCTTGCCCTCATGGTTGAAGGTACCTTGGCGATAGCTGGGCGCGTGAGCTTTGTTATCCCTAAAAGCCTCTAGCTGCAGACTTAAAAACATATCAAACTAGTATCAATATGTTAGTTAATCTCTTAATCAAAATTCAGGTTATTGGAATTGTTTTAAGAAAGCGTTGTATTGACTGTAGTCTCCAATATTGTCAGCAACCCAGTCCTGATTGTGGTAGGTATTTAAATACCGCTCGCCACTGTCACATAGCAAAGTAACAATCGCACCAGATTGTCCTTGCTGCTGCATTTCTAATACCTTATTTAATACACCAAACATATTGGTGCCTGATGATGGCCCTACACGCTTGCCTAATTTACTACTGAGCCAATGCATAGTCGCAATACTGGCGGCATCGGGCACTTTTTGCATCTCGTCTACCACCCCTGCAATAAAAGACGGTTCAACACGTGGCCTGCCAATACCTTCGATACGGCTACCTCGGTCAAGTGTCAAAGCTGTATTACGGGTTTTAAAATAGTCGTAAAAAACTGAATACTCTGGATCAACCACCAGCAAACCGGTATCGTATTTTTGAAATCTTAAATACCGCCCTAAAGTCGCTGAAGTGCCCCCAGTCCCGGGACTCATCACTATCCAACTAGGAATAGGATAAGGTTCATCTTGCATTTGTTTAAATATACTTTCAGCAATATTGTTATTACCACGCCAGTCTGTGGCACGCTCTGCATAGGTAAATTGATCCATATAGTGACCATTTAATTCATCAGCTAGGCGCTGAGATTCACTATAAATTTGATCAGTTTGTTCAACTAAGTGGCAGCGTCCACCATAAAACTCAATCTGTTTGATTTTTTCTTGCGCCGTTGACTTTGGCACGACTGCAATAAAATCAAGACCTAGTAATTTAGCAAAGTAGGCCTCTGAAACAGCCGTGCTTCCAGATGATGATTCTATAATTGTGGTGTTTTCAGTGATGTGGCCATTACATAAGGCATACAAAAAAAGTGAACGGGCAAGTCGGTGTTTCAAAGAGCCAGTTGGGTGAGTACTTTCATCTTTAAGATAAAGCAATATATCTGGGTGAGACTTTAAGTCTAAACGAATTAAATGAGTATCAGCAGAACGAGTGTAGTCTGCTTCAATGGTTTTTATTGCCCAATTAACCCAAGTTCTATGCATGAGAGTTCCCTTATTCAGTGCATTCATTGGGGACTAATATCACACAATAATAGTGCTTTAGCAAAGCACTATTATTGTAAAATTCAATATAAATACCTTTTATTGCTCTTCTAGTAACCTCCTAGTTGGTGTCTTTAACTGCCTTAACGACATCACAATACCAGTAAAAACAATGGCTGCAGCCATTAGTAAAGCTTGCGTTAACACCGCCATAAAGTTTGCTTGGTAAGGCATGGCTAATTCATATTTATAAAAGCTAGCAATAGAGAAATAGACACACAAAGTGGCAACCAATGCAGGCAACAGGGTAATAATTGCCCATTCATAAAATATCAGTAACTTTTGCTTGGTTTTATCAATACCAAATACAGTCAATAAACCATTGCGGGCTTTATCTTGCTTTTGGTGCACCGAAATTGCAGCTGCTAAAAGTAAGTTAGTAAGAAGTGCAATGAATACACTGTAGATCACCACTATCATGATTAAAAAGTTCATATAGAAACGTATATCAGCCAATATGGTATCTACCGACATCATGCGCATACTAGGATGTGCTTGCCAAACTTGGCCAAGGTTTGCCAGGGCTTCATCGCTCAGTTGTGCGTCTCCCATATAAAATGTTTCAACATCTTCCACCGCATCATTACTATGTCTTACAAACCAGAACGTCGTGTTACTGCCGCCCGAAACAAAGTCATGTTTAGAAGCAACAAGCAACTCCACAGACTGCTCACCCATGCGCATTTGCAATACATCACCCAATTTAAATTGCATGTCTTCAAACACTTCACTTTCGATAGAAACCGGCCACTGATTTGCTTTAAGAACTTGGTCACTTTGCCAACTGCCCAATACAACTTTATTATTGCTTGGCACTTTCGCTTGCCAGTGCAGGCGAATGGGTCGCTCTAAACGCGCTGATGACTCACTGGGTTGCAGCCCAGTCTCGTTAAGCTTGACTTGATTGATATGGGTTAGCTGTGCGTATTGAAATGGCGCAATATGGTTAATTTGACCTTGGTATTGGGTTAAAAACTGCGCTAACGCCTGTTGCTCAGTCTTCGTTACTTGGCTTATCACCACATTACCTTGGCCTTTAAAGGTAAGTTGCTCAAGTATATTGGTGACATCTTGCGTGATCCGCAGTGATAATAGCAGCAAGGTCAGACTCAAACCTAAGGCAATGATCTGCGCCCCTTTTACATATATACGTTGTTGCATAAGGTATAGTGCAAAACCAAATAGCTGAGCGCGCTTTGATAGCCCCCATTTGCCCAAGCCAAGTACACACCAAGTAAACAAAACTAAACCGAATAGGCAAGCCGACAGTGTGCCGACGACCATGACGGTTAAAGTCCAATTATCTGAGTACCATACAATCAGTGCAATAATAGCGACGAGGGGCATCATAATCGTGAGCCATTGCTTACGCTCTGGAGCTTGATAACTCATCAATAAGCGCTTAACTGGTGTGGTTAATACTGAATACCAAGCAGGCAAAGTGAGTGCAATATAAAGACTGAGTGCTATAGCTATCACCTCTAACAGCGCCGTCCACTGCCAATCAAGCGCAATCACAATTTGGTAGTTTTCTAACCATTGCACCGCAAAATAAGTGGTCGCTGTAGCCAATAAAACACTTGGCACTAAAGTAATAACGGTCGTAAATAAACCCCCAAAAATAACCAACCATTTACTGGCCTGTTTTGCTAAACCATTGGCCATACAAATAGCGCTAAAGGTTTGTAATGGCTTAATGACGTTTTGATTGCTTAGAGCCAAAATGATACTCGCCAAAATCACCAACAACACAGACACTAAGCCCATAAACTTTTCGACTCGCTGCCAGCTTTTAGCTAAAGGGTGATTACCTAATGTTTGATTGATGAGCGTCGCGCCATCAATGTCATCGCTGGCCGAAACTAGACTTTGTAATTGTGTTTCATCATGTGCCATTAAGTATCGATAAGATTTCGCTTCAAGTGTATCGGCTTCTATTAACTTTTTAAGTGAGGCTAAATGCACCATGGCACGCATATCACTGTTATGCCCCTCACTTAACCTGTCAGGCTCTGAGATCAAATAATGAGTGAATCTAAAGGTTTGCCCCGCGACTTTAATTTCATCATTGATCTTAAGTGACAAGGCAGCGGCTAAACGTGGTTCTAACCAAATCTCACCTTGGCTTGGCCCTTTTATATACTCTGTTGTAGTGAGCCCTTGAGCCTCAGTTACGCCTAGCGAACCAAGTACAGGATAATTATCGTCAACGGCTTTTAATCTCACTAATTGGGCCAAATGTTTATCTGCGACTTGATGCGTCAGCGTGACATTAAAGGTCTGGGTTTCGCTAAGCTCATGACTATGTTGAATAAACGCCGAACGCTGAGCTTGGTTTAAAGGTTGAAAGGTTTGTACCACCGAGTCAGCACCTAACAATTGCTGCAAGTTTTGCTTTAAATACCCTTGTACACCATTGCCAAGCAGTGTGGTGAAGCTCAGATAGAAGAATAAGATGAAGAGTGTGAGTAACTGAACTAGATTGACGCGTGAGCGGGTTTGCTGCCAATGAAATTGCCAAGACAGTGCCCATAATGACTTGATGGAATAGCCATTGGCTGACACTGGCGTGCGTTTATCTATGAGATTTGAAAGTGCATTTACGAGCATAACTGCAACCTCCCATGCTCTAGTTTATAAACTGTGTCGAGCTGTTCAGCTAAGGCTTGATTATGAGTAATTAGCACTAAAGTCGCATTGGTTTCGCGACAACATTTCAACATTAATTGACTGATATGCTCAGCGGTTTGCTCATCAAGATTACCCGTTGGTTCATCAGCAAAAATAAGCGCAGGCTCAGAGACAAAAGCCCGCGCGATGGCAACACGCTGCTGTTCACCACCACTTAGCTTACTGACCGAAAAGTCAGCACGTTCAGTAAGGCCGACTTTAGATAACCAATTGCGTGCTTTTTCAAATGCCTGTTTATCACCTTTTAATTTCAATGGCAGTGCCACATTATTCAATGCATCTAACTCGGGAATTAAATGGAATTGCTGAAACACAAAGCCACTATGCTGATTTATCTCGCCCGAATTAAGTGCTACCTGCTGTTTGATAAAAGCCAATTCACCACTTTGCAGCGGCTCAAGACCTGCCAGAATACTCAACAAAGTCGTTTTACCACTGCCTGACGCGCCCACGATGGCAACTTGTTCAGTTGCTTTAATTTGCAATGATGCGTTTTCAAGTAATGCTAAGTTTAAGTCCTTATTAACAGGAATATGGTGTGTCAGGTTCGTTAAATTGATTGCGATGCCCATAGTGAACTCCGTTTATTTTTATGTCTGGGCTTAGTATTTATGATTGGCTGTGAAAGGAATGTGAAGAAACATTTTCACATCTTTGCTTACAATTTTGATTAACAAGAATGCGCAGATTACTTTTCATATTCGTTGTTTTAAATTAAGTTACCTATTCAGAAACAAGGATTTGGATGTTTAAAGTATGTTTATAAAAATAAAATCAAATAAAAAATCTTGGCTATTAGGCACCGCTTTATTCGCTGTAATAGGGTTTTCAGGTTTTAAAGCCTATCAATATAACAAATACTACACGTCGGACTTTGAAGACCGCGTGATAGAGTCTCAGGTGCTCAATGAATCTCGAAAAATATTTATCCGCTTGCCCGAAAATTATTCTGCCGATAAACAATATCCCCTCATTATTCGCTCAGACGGCAACTTTAACCTAGCCCGTTGGGACGCTGTTCTCGACGAGTTTGCCGAGCAAAAAACTTATCCCGAAGCAATTTTGGTGTCTATTCCGAATCAGTTTTGGACCAATACCCGCAACCGAGATTTAGTGCCGCCTTATGCGCGTCGTGATGTAAATATCGAGCCCCGCCCTGCAAACGATAACGACCCTGAGATATTTGGCAAAGCAGACTTGTTCTTGTCATTCATAGAGACCGAAGTACTGCCTTATATGTATAAACACTATTCTCTCAGTGGCGAGCGCATTTTAAGTGGTTACTCTGCTGGTGGTAGTTTTGTGATTTATACCATGGTCACCAAACCTGACTTATTTAACGGTTACTTTGCTTTTAGCCCCGCTGCTTGGTATGACGATTCAGTGGTAGTTGAGCAATTTCGACAAGACATTAAGCAACTGGCTGGGAAGCCTAAACTCTTTTATTTAAGCCTAGGGGCTGAAGAACCCAGCATCATCACAGGATCTTTTAATGGCTTAATTGAAGTCTTAGAGCAAGGTGCGCCTGAAAACCTTACTTGGCAGTACAGCTTTAGCCAAGGTGCAGGCCATGGCGAGAACCCGGTGGTATCGGTGCCAAAAGCGCTTACAGCCTACCAAGCTTTCAGAGCTAAACATTTATAAGCCGTTGATTTACTATATAGGAGCAAGTATGTACGCCGTCATTTTTAAAGCCATCGCCAATAAACAAGACTCAGACTATTCGAAAATGGTCAAAGTAATGCGAGAACTTGCTTTTGAAAAATACAACTGCCAAGACTTTTTAGCAGTGCAAGAGGGTGAGCAAGAAGTCGCGATTTCTTATTGGCTTGACGAAGATGACATAAAACGCTGGCACCAAGACAGCCAACATTCCGTTGCACAACAGTTAGGTCGTGATAAATGGTATAAATCTTATATAGTCGAGGTTGTTGAAATTAAAAGACGTTATAGTTTTAGCTGATAGCCGCCCAAAATGCAGCTATCAGCATACTCACTACAATTTACACTATCATTAATTGGTTGCCGCTTTTATGGCGGCGTCGCCTAAGATCTGTGTTGAATCAAGTATAGCCATATGAGTAAGCGCTTCATCAATAATAAGGGGTAATTCTGTACACCCTAGAATAACCGAATCTAGGCCTTGCTGAGCATATTTACTGAGTAAACCTTGCATTGCCTGTTTTGCGTTTTCACTTACCACGCCAGAAACAAGTTCATCAACAATCATCGAATGCACCAGCACTTGCTCTTCATCAGTTGGTATAACAATTTCAGCCGCTAAATGTTCAAAGGCATTTGGATAAAAAGCACTGTTGAATGTGAATTGAGTGCCCAATAGTAATATTTTCTTGTATTGTTTTTGCTCTGCAACTTTAGCCACTTCATCTGCAATATTCAGCCATGGGATATTAATTTTTTCACATACTTGCTCATAAACTTCGTGGGGCGTGTTTGAAGGGCAAATCACCAGTTGTGCACCAGTAGCCTCTAATTTATTGATTGAACGCACCAATAAATCTTGCCACTTTTTCAGACGCTCAGGCCCAAAATTCACATGCTCAGAAAATGAAAAGCCATGAATCGATATTTCTGGATGGGTGTGCTTGCCAAACACTTGCTCTGATGCAGAACATATATATTTATATGTTATTGCTGCGCCTTCAGCGGTCACTGCTGCAATCCCTATGTGTTTCAAAATATTGTCCTTTTTATTATTAGATGTCTCATGCAGTCTACATGAAAAGGTTACTAACTCGCCATATTAGGTACGTACTTTTTAAATATCACTCAGCAAACAGGCTTTGTGGTATTTCCAGCCTTGATGTAAATACACGCCTTTATCGACTAAGTAATCAGCTTGCGCTTGAGTCTCAACGCCTTCTGCCACCACATCAATTTTAAACGTTTTTGCAAGCTCAATTAGGGCATCTAACATAGTCGCAAGTTGAGATTCGGTGCCAATGGCCGCCACATAACTTTGATCAATTTTTATGATATCTAATGGCAACGACTTTAAATACTGTAAGCCCGCATAACCTGTACCAAAATCGTCAATCGCCAGCAATATGCCCTGTGCTTTAAAGTCATTAATCGCTTGAATGACATGCTGGTTATCTAGTTCAACTAATTCATTTTCGGTGAGCTCTAAAACCAAAACAGGAATTAACTGGTTCAGTTTTAATATTAGCGTCTTAAAATGTGCATCTTTTAGATGCTCACCAGTAATATTGATATTTACCTTTTCTATATTGAGTTGTTTCGTCAGAATGTCAGCATCTTGAATTAAAGAGTGAATGATTTTGTAAGTCATCTCTTTAAGCAAATCACTGGCCTCAATATCTGCGAGAAAAAAGTTAGGTGTAAGCATTCCCTCAACAGGGTCGTTTAAGCGCACTAAGGTTTCAGCGCTGGCGAAACGCTTGCTCTTCGTGTCCCAAATTAATTGATAAAAGTTAGTTATTTGGCCTTGAGAAATCGCATCTTTTAAGTGACTTTTTCGACTCTGATAGTATTTTTGGTAACTTCTTGCCAGTAAAAATAATAAAACAAAGGTGATGGTATAAATCAGTAAGCTAGATAAAGACGGTATATAAACATGTCTATATAGTTTCTCTTCATCAATTGCCATAATCAAAGACAAGCTCGGCAAATCAGCCAATGGCTCAGCAACAAGAAGGTGTGCTTCACCATCATCAAAAGTGCTACCTTTTAACATTAATGGCATTGATATGGGAAACAATGGCTCTGTTATTGGTAAACTATATTGCCCAATTTTGGAGATAGGCACCCCTGAGTGTGAATCAGCGATCACGATATAATTGTATGGTCGATCGAGATCTTCTAATTGGTGGTGCAAAATTGATTGGGGTAACAAGGCATTAATTTCATAGCCATCGCTGCGCGTTTTAGCGATAACGAGTGCAGATTCTCCCACAAAACTGGTATGTATAGGGCCAAAAAACCTCAGCTCTGAGGTCTTGGGAGGTTTAGGCCCTGCAGTTCTGATTGGCTGCTCTAATTTTTTCCAACTAGTACAAACCAGTTCACCCTCTGGATTCATAATGCCCATTTCAGCTATGTTGGGGATCTTAAAATGGGCTTTTCTAAGCTCAAGAAGCGTTTGCTCAGTACATTGAGCATCTAAATTGTCGTGCGTAACGAAAAAATCTTTTAGCTGCTCTATTTGCTGATTTAGCTCTCTGTTCAGCCAGTTGAAATCAGATCTCACTTGCGCAACTGCTGTCAGCTTTTTACTCGAAATTTCACGTGGATATAGAATAGCAATTACAGCAAGCATCCCTGCCAGTGCAATACTTAATGCTTTAAATTTATGACTGAAAAATAGCACTTTACTCAACCCAATCAGCATTTTCGTAGTGGTGCTTACGTTTTATTGCTAATTCCAAACCAAAGATAATTCAGCTTTGCAGAGTAAAATAGTTTTATGTCAGTTATATTACATATAGGTACAAGATACCTAAGTGTCTATAAAATGAGTGTCATAAAGCATGAATGTGGATCAACCCCGTAATTGCCAAAAGGTCCACATGGCTCAAAGCCATTTTGACTATATAATTTGCGAGCAGGGGCAAAGAAATCCATAGTGCCAGTTTCTAAACTCAAACGCTTTACGCCGTTGAGTTTGGCATACTGAACAACATGCTCAAGCAATTGACGACCGACTCCTGTACCTCGGGCTTTATTGCTAGTTCGCATTGATTTTATTTCACAATGATAGGGTGATAAATATTTAATCGCGACACACCCAACGGCTTCATCACCGCGCCACGCGCTCCAGAATTTTATCGTCTCACTCTGCAAAGCATTAATATTAAGAGTATGAACGCACTCTTCTGGTGAGGCTGCATACATATCAATGATATGCTCTTTTAGAAGCTTGATAACTTGCCGTTCTTCCAGCCCCCCTATGCGTATTTGAGATGGTAAAAAATGCAGAGAAGCTGTGTTTTGGTAACATAATGCCGCTGTCATAATAAAGTCACTTATAAAATAATCCGCCTTCTTTTAAAGCAACTCTCAGACCATGTTTTTAGCTCTGATTTTATTGAGAAAAATTCACCGCTATTTTTATATTGCACCAACTTAGTATTATTAACTGACAATAACAGTGCATCTGCTCTCAAAACCTTCATATTTGCAGTTTTCGACTCATCTAATTCTTTTGCTTTCGCTTGCAGTTAGCCTTTAAGTTGTCACACATATTTATAAGGAATCTATTATGAAAAAGTCAGCGCTCTGCCTTGCAGCCGTATTTTCAATTTTTATGCTTGGCTGCCAAACAATAAAAACCTCGAATCTCAATGAAACACAATGGCATTACGCTACCGATCCGCATGGTAGCCAAGTTATATTTAACGGACCTTTGGTTAACGAGGAGCGTGTAGAAATTGCATTTAAGCGAGTACCTAGAGTCGATAAGTTAAATAACTCTTGGGTGGAGCTGATTTATGACCTACCAAACAAGCAACTGCCTGAGCAAGCTCGTATTACCCTCACCTATCAAAGTGATAAAGACTTGGTCATTAAGTTATCGCAAAAAGAGTATGGCGGTGAGGGTGATAAAACCTATGCGCATTACCAAACCATTCTGCCGGCAGCCAATACTTGGACAACCAAAACAGTTTCTTTAAATGATTTCCAGCGACCTAGTTGGACACCAGCTTCATCAAAAGATAAAGGTATTATTACCAATCATGTATCGGCTCTGTATTTTGTGCCTAGTTTAACTGATGCTGAAGGGGGCGAGGCATTTATTAAAATTCAATCGCTTCAAGTTCGCTAATAATTTAACTTGCTCTTTAAAACCCTGAGTGTACTTATCATTCAGGAGAAAACCCGCGACTTCCACATTGTATTCAAAATTTCATGCTACTTTGAATGAAAACGTGAACTAGGAAGAACACAGTGCAAGAACAAAGTCGTTATTTAAGCCAAGGAGCTTGGGTCCTCGTTTGCTCAATTGTTTTGGGTTATGCCGCTGATTATGCGTTTAACCTGACGCTAAGCCAGCATTTAGCAGCACACCAATATGGTGATTATAAAGTCGCATACACCCTCACAACTTTAGCATCTGTACTGGTACTATTGGGTGGAGATAGACTCGCCCCGCGTATTCTGTCTAAATATATTGCCGACAAAGATAACTCCGCGGTGTCATGTTATCTGGCAAGCTATATTAAACGTGCCTTAATACTGTCAATTTTAATCATTTTCTTAGTATGGCTATTAAGCTACTTGCATGTCATTCACTTTGATGCAGAAGACCATCATGCTCTTGCCATCATGATTGTGGCTGTGCCCATCATTGCGCTAGGAGCTTTGTTAAGCCGTACCTTGCAAAGTGCGAGGCTACTGGCTTTTTCAAACTTACCTTGGCGCGTTGTATTACCAGTCCTTAAAACCGGTGCTGTACTGATTTTGGCCCAGCTTTACATAGACATGAGTGTTGAGCTTATTATTGTGACCGGGATCATCATTGTCACAGTAATTGTTGTCTGGCAAATTTGGCTACTGTTTCAAAAAAACATCGTAACTTTGACGCCCGTTGAGAGTGATGCTTCACAGCATGCTTTTTTTAAACAATCTATTCCTATGATGCTAGCCATGTTAGTCACTTTGATGCTCAATCAAGCAGATATTTTAATGTTGGAATGGCTTGCTTATGAACACAGTGTTGGCCACTTTGCAGCAGCAAATACCTTAGTGCATATAATTCCGGTTGCGCAAGTCACTATCGCAAGTTTGTTCTCACCCTTACTTGGTAAATATTTAGAGAGTAATTACCTTCAAGCACTCACTTTATTCAAACAGGCTAGACTAATAACCTTGATCATTACCGCTTTAGTGGGGCTTGGGCTTTGGCTATTTTCAAGTACCTTACTGTCACTATTTGGTAAAGGCTATTTAGATGCACAAACGACAATGATGATTTTAATTCCTGCATATGCGCTCAATGCATTTGCTGCACTAACCGCTACTTGGTTGCAATATTCAGGACACGGCAAACAAATTGTACATTTTGGATTATTGGCTTTGTGCATCAATGTAATTGCCAATTTACTACTCATCCCTAAGTTTGGCCTAACGGGTGCAGCCTTAGCCACGGCACTCTCTCTCACGTCGTGGAGTGCTGCTGTGTTAATACACTATCGCTCAACAAAGCAGAAAATTAAAAATGCTGCACATGCATAGTTTTGAGTAAGCAAGTTCACTGCAAAATATAAACGCGCCACAATAGCGCGTTTATATTGAATCAAAAGTTTGTTGTGTTTACTTTGAGCTCTGTTGAATAACATCATCAAGCACTGACCATCGGGTTTCTTTTTGCTGTGTTCCAAGCCCTAAGATCCAATAGTTATATGCATCTTCAATACTGCCATTGGTTTGTTGGATAGCCAACCAAGCATCAACATAACTCAGTAAATCAAGGTTTCGTTTAGCCACTGCAAATCCTATCGGATACTTAGGCATGCCACCTTCCGGTACTACAACACCAAATTCAGGGTAAAACATACTCCAGGCAAAGCCTGCTTCAGCGCTAATCACTAAACCATCAAATTGTTCAGGCGACTTAAAGTAGTCTTGTAAATTTGATAGTTGCTTAAAGTGAATACGCGCATTGCGCTCATGAACGCGCTTTAATAATGGCGCGTACTCCATATGGGCAAAATTTAACGTATCGACACCGCGGATCAACTCCACTGTTTTGAATCTAGAAAGCTCATAGTCTTTCGCCAAAATAGCCAGTTGTAACTCTAAAACCTTTTGGCTAAACCTCACTTTAGTTAAATCTGCCACGTTTATTTCTAACCCCGACATGGCGATATCAAAGTAGCCTTTGTTCAAATATTCATTGAGCTGGTGCTTTTGAAAAGGAATAAACTCCACTTCAACATTTAAATCATGCGCCAACTTATGCGCTAAGCTAATATCGAAACCTACTAGCTCATCTTTTTGATTAAAATAACTAAAAGGCACGTTATCCACCACGTAACCCACCCTCAGTAGATTGCGTTTTTTGATCACATCGATATTCGTTAAAGACAATTCACCACTTTGATAGGCTTGTGGTACATGACTCAAGACATGACCTGGGACTTGATCTGACACCACCATGTTATCAATCACGTCATTCGCCGCTTTACTACCTGATGCTAAATGACTATTTAAGGTAAAACTTGCGACCATAAAAGCAGGCAATAATGCGCAGGGTAAAATCACATAATATGCCGATCTTAAGCGTTTAAAATGCAACTGCTTACGGCAATAAAATATGCTCAATAGTACAAAGGCAAAGATATACACCACCGTTGTCGGGGAGACGACTTTAGCACTGAGTACCGACATTGAAAGATAG
The DNA here is from genome assembly GCF_005886345.1 of Pseudoalteromonas phenolica. Lineage (GTDB taxonomy): Bacteria > Pseudomonadota > Gammaproteobacteria > Enterobacterales > Alteromonadaceae > Pseudoalteromonas > Pseudoalteromonas phenolica_A. The sequence continues at coordinate 12,276 of NZ_PNEC01000007.1, read as the reverse complement.
AGTTGGTAACTGTCAGCGGGGATCCGCAAGCTGTCTAATAAAAACGGGATCGCAATGTGTACGTTTGCAAAATAGCTCAACATAGCCGAGAGCGTCACATTGGGAATATCGCTAAAACTAACGGGATTGCCCGTTAACCAAGCCGCGAACATAACAAATATCAGGGTCGTTAATTTACCTAAACTCGGGAAAGTATATGCAATTGGTACCAAAACCTCGGCAATATGATCTGACTGTTCATCATTGCGGCCAATTTTACGCATGTGTGCTTTAATCCCTTCGGTGATCACTGGCAGCACAATAAATACATTCCCTGTACTAAAAGCTGTTATCCAGGCATTGCGCATCACATAAATTAAGTCTCTGTATTTTATTGGCGTTGCAGCCGCCACTAACATTGGCAATAACACCAGCATTAAATATAAGCCTAAGCACAGTACCAACACCCAATACACTTGCAAGTTATGTAATTGCTCAACGCTTAATGTTCCTGCTGTACTGGCAGTCATTGCAAAAATACCGATAGGGAAAATAGCGATGATTTTTTTAGAGATCACGGTTAGCCCTTGACCTACAACTTCAAGAAAGTCTAAGACTTGGCTTTTTCGTTTGTTAGCAATCAGTGACATACCTAAAGCAATACAGAAAATCACAATAGCCGGTACATTACCTTCAGCTAAGGAGGCAAAAGGGTTATCTGGAATATACTGTGCGACAAAGTCAATCGATGTCGCCGGAGAGATCAGAGCAGGAGAGAAAAACGTACCTGCATCGTGCTTTGGTAAAGTTAAGGTAAAGCACCATATAGCGGCTAGACCAACAATCCATAAAGTCACCATCACAGTCGCCGCTTTTACTAAAATGCTTTTTACTTGTTCAGGATTAAATTTGCCAAGGCCTACTATCAGGCTCACAACAATGTAAGGAAATATGGTTATTTGCATCAACTTCACGAAGCCGGTACCAATGGGTTGCAAAAATGCCACCCGCTCACCAAATATCAAACCGGTTGCGACCCCCAGCAATAATGCCCATAACATCCAATTTCGATTGCCTAAAAATGCCAATATGGATTTCACGCTATCACTCACACCTTATTTTTATCTATTAATCATAGTCGTTGTTGAAAAAGTGCGGGGATTATAAAACCTTAACCTGACCTGTATCTGAATATCCCGATAAAAAGCCGACATAAACTCTGTCCTTACCCAACAACTCTGTGTGCACTCAGTTATTTGATGCTTTCGGTCACTCATTACAAGCCAAGTTGAATCCTCAAAAAGCTAATACTTTTGTATATACACCAACATAATATTAAAAAATTTCATCTGCAATGCTTTTTATTTCAATAAACGCAACAACCTTGCTGATTAACGAAATAACAGAACCGATTCATTTAAAATCATACACTTAAAAACAAACCCAATTTAGACTCAGGAAACCTTGCAGCCGTCTATATTTCTAAATCGAAGGAAGTTTAAAAACTTAATATTAAAACATTATTAACATTAAATTTACCTATTGAGTTTTCTAAGCTAGTTTTATCGCCGGTACTTAGTACCAATAAAAATACAAAGTTGAAGGAAACTATAAAATGAAATTAAAAATGTTACTGCCAATTCTTGGCGTTGCTTCTGCCTCTGCATTGGCTCAAGCACCATTAACCGAAGCGCAAATGATGAAATACACTTCAAAAGCGCAAAAAACCACAATTGGTAAAGCCTCTAAACTGAATTTGCCGCTTAGCAGTCAGTTTGCAACGGCGAGCATGAACGGTCAGTCTGTGATCACACAAACTGTTTCGCATCCCAATGCAAGCTATATCAAACTCCACTTCAAAAATATCAAACTGCAAAATGGTGGTAAGTTGGTGGTTCGCTCAGAAGATGGCAGCGAGCGCTATGAATACACAGAATTTAATATGAATGCAGCGACGACTGCGCAAGGTGATGATGGCGTGTCTTCTTTCTACGCTATGTCTGTCTCTGCGGACAAAGTCGTTGTTGAATATACGCCTGGAAACAATGTGGGTAATACGCTTTTGGCACAGAGTGAAATGAATACATTAAATGCTGAGATAGACAGCTACTATCATGGCACTGAAAATGAACTCGTTCAGCCAGCTGAGACTGACACGGGCATATACTCAACCTGTGGTGCAATGGAGCGAAAAGATGTGCAATGCTGGGCGAATTCAAACCCAACTGAGTTTGAGCGCTCTCGCCCTGTAGCTCGACTGCTTATGAACGGCGCAGGCTTATGTACAGGTTGGCGTGTAGGTAGTGACAACCGCATGTTCACCAACAACCACTGTGTAGAGTCAAGTGCAGAGCTTGCCAACACAGAAGTTTGGTTCAATTATCAGCATACTTCATGTAATGGTTCAACATTAGATACCGTTGTAAAAGTAACAGGTAAAGATCTACTTAAAACTGACTACACGCTAGACTACACGCTATTTACTATCAATGATTTCGCGAAAGCGGCACCATTTGGCTACTTTGGTCTTGATGTGCGTGATGCTACACAGGGCGAGCGAATTTACATCCCTCAACATGGTTCAGGTAACCCTAAAGAGTTATCAATTGAGTCAGATCGTGATGCGACAGGCTTATGTTCAGTCAATGATGCAAACGCAACGGGTCGTGGAACGGGCACAGATTTAGGTTACTACTGTGACACCATTGGTGGTTCGTCAGGTTCTCCTGTTTTAGCAGCTCAAACAAATAAAGTAATTGCCCTTCACCATTTAGGTGGCTGTACCAACAAAGGCGCTAAAATCAGCCTGATCTGGCCGCAAGTATCGAGTCACTTCAATGGCCAAATCCCGAATGGCGATAATGGTACTGGCCCTGTTGATCCGGTCGATCCACCAAGCAATGAACTTCAAGATGGTGTTGCAGTATCAATCTCTGGCGCGACTAATTCAGAGCAATTCTTTACTTTTGATGTACCAGCAAACAAAGCAGAAGTATCGTTCAACATGACTGGTGGCTCTGGTGATGCTGATTTATACATCCAACAAGGTACTAAACCTTCGAAGTCGTCTTATAGCTGTCGTCCATACAAAAATGGTAACGAAGAAACGTGTACTGTAAATAACCCAACTGCGGGTACTTGGCATGTGATGGTTCATGGCTATCAGGCTTTCTCTGGCGTATCTTTAAAAGCTCAGACTGCTGATGGCACAAGTTGTGGTGATAGCTGTTTGCAAAATGGCGTGCCTAAAACCAACCTGTCTGGCGCTTCTAACTCTCAAGTAGTTTACACCATTGATGTTCCTGCGGGCGTAACGCTTAATGTAAATACCTCAGGTGGCACAGGTGATGCAGACCTGTATGTTAGAAAAGGTCAAGCACCGACAACTTCGACCTATGACTGTCGCCCTTACCGTTACGGAAATACCGAAAGTTGTAGCTTAAATTCGGGTACCGGAGGCACCTACTACATTATGTTACGTGGTTACAACACTTATAGCGGTTTAACGCTGACTGCCAGCCACTAATTTCTGAAGAAGTTCATTTTCTTACTAAAAAGCCTCAGTCATGACTGAGGCTTTATTATTTATGACTGGAGCATAACTAGCTATGTATTGTTCTACATAGCCACTATCAGTACATACTTCAGTCCCCAAAATCTCCAGCGTGACCAGGGAACACCACTGGGCTTTCAAACCCATCTTTGCTAACACTGGCAACACCAAAGAAGTAGTTATCAATCACCACATTTCTAAGCGTATAGCTGTCGACTTTGCCGACAAACTTACTGTATTGCCACTGCGGTGCGTCTGTCAGTCGCCAATAGATTTTATAACCCGCCAGCTGTGGGTTTTCTTTTTTGTCTGCAAGTTGCCACGACAGTGTAGTGTCTGGTGAAACTGCCCCCTTGATACTCACTTGTGCTGGTGGCGTCGGTGCCCATGCCATACCAGCAAGTGAAACGGCGTTAAGCGCTGTCAACTTGGCTGCATAGTCAAAGTTTACGCCATCAATGGTGTCACCATAAACAATGCCGTTTTCGGTGCGTAAATCTTGATGTTGTCGGTTATAGTTTTCGTTGGTTTCCATGATGCGCACCCCTGGAAAGCCCAAATCATTAAATGGCCGATGATGTCCGCCACGGCGGAATCTATCTAAACGATACACCACCATGGTATCTAGGTTTGGAATATAACGGTCGGCCATCCAATCTATGTATCGAGCCAAATTGCGACTTGGCGAGTCAACTTCACCACCACGAAAACGTCGGTTGCGAATGTCGTCTTCACTTTCTGTTTGTCGTGTGCCCTCGGCAAATATACGTGCGGTGGTGTTATTAATTACCCCATTCACACCTTCGATATTGCCGATCATGTCATTATTCAGCACCGCTTTTAATCGCCAGCCATCAGCTTTTGCTCGTTTAGCCAAAATCTTACCACCAAACAAGCCTTGCTCTTCGCCTGCCAGTGCAGCATACACTATACTGCCATTAAATCTATATTTACTCAGTACGCGAGCCGCTTCTAACGTGCCTGCCAAACCCGATGCATTATCATTTGCACCGGGTGCATCATCAGTAAAATTCATCACATCTGTTATGCGAGAATCAATGTCACCCGACATCATCACGTATCGATTGGGATCGGTGTGTCCGCGCTGTACAGCGATAACACTCACCACCTCAGTTGGGTTAGGTATGCGCTTTTCACCACTGATAATCTCTGACTGGTAATACACTTCTAAACAGCCACCACAGGCTTTGGAAATGGCCTCAAATTCAGCCTTAATCCAGCGCCTTGCTGCACCAATACCTCGAGTGTCTGACTCGGTCTCTGATAAGGTATGTCGCGTGCCAAAACTGACTAGTTTTTTGATATCTTTTTCAATATTGGCAGCCGATACAGCTTGATTAATATCATGGAGTTTTTGTTGATCTATATATTCTATTTGATTTGTTGCACTCACCTTAGCGGTGAGCAAACCCAATATTGATGACAAAATAATGAATGTGGGAGTTTTCATACCTATCTACCCTTTGTTCTTATTATAACCTTTAACTTAAGTCTTACAGGCAAGACGCACAAGTTAAGCCATCGTGTGATACGGTGACTTCACCTCACAAGTTTTTATTACGCTCGCTTTTTCTGAAAAGCTTTTAAAACCACAACAAAAAACAATACTAAATACCCATTTAGATTAAGAATAAGAGACAAAAGTTGCGATTCAATACTTAAAAATGCGAACATAATATTCAAATAAAAAGTTTAACTTATGCACTCTCATAGCAAGGACTCTAAACATAATGGCTAAATCTGTCGTTAAACCAAGCTCGTATTTTTTGACTGCGTTTTGTTTCTTGGCATTATTAGTAAGTAATATCATTGAAGATAACCTATATAGTTCGTTGATATTGTCTGCACTGTTTTTTTTGTTTCTTTGTTTAGGTATAAACAAACGTTTTAAAATTCTCACGTTAAAAGATAAAAGGTATTAGGCTCGTTCAAAGAGCGTATATATCTCTAATCACTTTCATGCTTTTGATGTCATCACCTTTTCAGGTCAACAATGAAATACTCAAATCTACTAATCTATTTATTTATCTTTTTACTCAGCGCATGTAGTGACGCCCCCAAACTTTCCGCTTTGCAACAACACGATGTTATTTTGGCTTTTGGTGATAGTCTGACTCAAGGGGTTGGAGCTAGCAAAGAACATAGCTATCCAAGTGTACTGAGTTCAATATCGGGCATTGAAGTGATCAACGCTGGGATCTCAGGAGAAACCACCCAAGAAGGATTGCAACGTCTTTCAAAAGTCATTGAGCAACATAACCCAACTATTATGATTTTATTAGAAGGCGGGAATGACGTTTTGCAAAACAAAAATCCAAAAGATATCCAATTCAATCTAGATGAAATGATCACAATCGCTAAAAGTTATGGTGTTCAAGTTGTGCTCATTGGTGTACCCGAAAAAAACCTATTTTCGACATCAGCACCTTTCTATAAAGAACTTGCTGATAAACATCAGCTGGTGTTCGCGCCGTCAATTGTCAGCAAGTTAATGAAAACACCTGAAATGAAATCAGATTATGTTCACTTTAATCAAGCTGGTTATACAGCAATGGCTGTATCGATACATCAGTTGTTAAAAGATAATGGTGCACTTTAATCGCAGTCATATTTTAGAGATGGACAGGGAATAACTCTCAACGTAGTATTAATTTTGTTCACGTTAATCATGGTTATAAAAAGTGATACATCGTGAAAGGAATAACACTGAAAATAAAGGATTATAAAATGAAAAAAATGATCACATCTATTCTAATGACTGCTGCTATATTCACTTTCAGCACTGAAACTGACGCAAGAGGCAGTGGTCCAAATGACTTTCGTTACTACCATTACCAATGTTTAGATAGTAATAACAAACAATTATGGTTTGAAATTTCTTCAACTTATAACTTTTCGTTAGCTGCTCGATGTTCATTTGATGGTGGAACTTTAAGAGTCACTAAAGTTTTTTGGTAAATTCAAAAGTAACCTGAGAAACTTTGGCTATTTGTGTAGCCATTTTAGTTTCAAATAAAAAGGAAGCTCGCGCTTCCTTTAATGGTTGGATTTGGTGTTATATCTAGCTTTTTTGTGCTGCGATCCAAGTGTCTACATCGCGTTCAACAATCGCAAGCGGGCGTGCGCCTTTTAACAAAATTAAGTCATGAAATGCTTTAATATCAAAGTTATCGCCCAGCTCAGTTTTAGCCTTATCACGCAGCTCAACTAACTTGATCATACCCAGCTTATAACCCAGAGCTTGACCTGGCCACGCAATATAACGGTCTATTGCAGACACTACGTCACTCATCGCAGAACCTGTAGCTTCAGCAAAATATTCAATCGCTTGTTGTCGTGTCCATTGCTTATGGTGTAAACCAGTATCAACCACTAAACGCGCTGCACGGTAGGCTTCTGCTTGTAGTCGACCTAAGTCACCAAATGGATCGTTTTCATACATCCCCATTTCATAAGCCACGAGCTCAGAGTACAACGCCCAGCCTTCGATAAAGCCATTGAATGATGCATTTTGACGCATTAACCCTATGTCGGTTTGTAGCATATTTAATGCAATTTGGAAGTGATGGCCCGGTACCGCTTCATGGTAAGTCAGTGTTTTTAGACCAAAGCTTGGAACAGCATTCATGTCTTTTAAATTAATCGCAAAAATACCCGGACGACTGCCATCCAGTGATGGCGCATTGTAGTAACCACCTGGTGCACCCGCTTCTACAGCTTTAGGAATACGTTTTACTTCAACCGCTTGAGGTGGCAATGAAGAGAATAGGCTGAGTGCTTTATCTTCAATGGTTTTGATTTCACCGCGTAAAAATGCCAGTAACTCTTCCCGTCCTTCATCGCTATCAGCAAATAAAAAGCGTGCTTCTTCGCTAAGCTTTTGCATGCGCTCACCAACCGAGCCCTGTGTATAGCCGTTGGCTTTTAAGATTGCATCCATTTGCTCTGAAATACGTTTAACTTCTGCCACACCCACATTATGAATTTCTTCAGCCGTCATGGTTGAGTCAGCCAAATACGTGATTTCATGTTGGTAAAACGCTTCACCATTAGGTTGTGCCCAGATACCAACTTTCGTTGGTGCTTGAGCTTCAAGGGCTTGCATATCTTGGCTTACTTTAGCAAAGGCTGGATAAACCTCTGACTCAACAATTTTCGCCGCTTTTTTTACCAAAACCGTTTTGGTTTTTTCATCCAACGTAGCAACTGACGCCAACTTTTCAGCAAAGCTTGTAACCAATGGGTGGGCTGCTGCTTTCAGTGCTGTAAAGTTATTTAAATAGCCCAATGTATTTGGAAAAAGTGGCTTAGGTAAAATAATGCCTTTACTGGCATCATCGGCGACTTTACTGCGAACTTGCTCTGTTAAGGTTGCAAATGCCGATAAACGCTTTAAATAATCCGTTGCATCTTTTTCTGTGGCAACACTATGCTGATCTTTTAACACATTCGGAATATCAATTAATGGCCCTGATATTTGGTTAACCACATAAGGTAAATGACCACCCCATGTATCGATGTAGCCACCACTAAACTGTCTATCACCGGCGTAATAACGGGCAATCACTTCATTGACCGCCACATGAAGACGGTCTTTTTCTGACAAGTTTTTACTTTGCAGTACTTTTAATTGCTCGGCCGCTTCATGCATATCAATTTGTAAAGCTTGCATGCCTGCCAATGAATAGTTTGGCAAACGGTTGGCATACTCGCCGTATTCGCTACTTTGCAGTTTCAATGACGTCGCTAAAGCAGGTTGGTGAGTTATAAAAGTGCGAGTGTAAGTATTAATCGTGTTGTCTATTTCTGCACGGTTAAGCTGTGTATTTTGCGCTGTGTCTGATGTTGTTTGTTGCTTTAATTGCTGTGCATTCTCAGTTGAGCAGCCTGCTAATACTGCACATACGGCCAGTGCAGTTAGGGTGTGTTTAATCATGTTGGGCTCCAAGGTAGTCACAGGCCAAGCGCTGTCACTTTTTATTATTTTGCAAAACGCAATTACATTTTGCACATTGTATGCAATCATTAAAAATATACCAGCCTTTAAGATGAATTATTAACGAAATAATTCACTTTTTTGCCTTAGGTGCAAAATTAATAAAACCCGTTAAAATACGTGTTCTTGCTCTAATATGTCGTGCACAATGAATAGACGTAAAAAAATCTACGAAAAGCTAAAAAAGAAAGATAAAAAAGCGAACGAAAAATTGCATAAAAGCAATAAGCCAAAGTATATTTCTAAAGCCGAACGTGCCAAGTTAGAGGCCGAACAACAAGTACAACAAGATGGCTCAACAGAAGTTTGCGATTAACGACCACTTGTCATTAATCGGTGTGAATTAAGCACACATACATACAGCTTTTAAGGATGAATAGCACTATGAAATGGATAAGATCTTTTCCTTTATTTTTATTACTTACTTACCTGTTATTATCCGGGTGTAACACCACACTGGGTTTAAAAAAACAGCAAGATAACTTGCGCATTCCAAGTTGGTTTATTAATCCGGTAAATAAAGAGATAATAGGCTTTATCGGTGCTGCCGCAAAATATGACAGCCAAGGGAAGATTAATATCGCAGGCAGCAGAAAAGCGGCTTTAGCTCTGTTATTAACACACCATCAATTGGCTTTTTCAGGTTTTGACCACGCGCAACTACAAAGCAGTGCTAAGCTCGTTTTATCGCAAACCCATACAGTCCGCTTTTTACCTGAGTTTAATCACCAAGGGGTTATTTATAGCTATGCCACCTTGGAGCAAAACCCTTTTTCTCTCAGTCAGCAACAAACCTTAGCGCACCTCTCACGTTGCCAGTTTACGCAATGTAGCCCGAGTTGGTTGTGCGATGAAAAAAGTAATACCATCACTGGCGTGAGTTTTTTCACCAGTTCACCCTCTCAGCAACTATCTAAAGCACAGCAAAATGCTAACTTAATTGCCAATTTGTTATATCAAAGCCAAGTTAATGCCACTGAATATTTGAGCCAGTCTGGTCATGAAAAGCTAGCAATTCAGAGTGCAAGCTTTTCTCAATCAAGTCAGGTATCCGCTAAAACTACTCGCACGAATCAGTTACTGTTAAAGAATGTGTGTGAATATAACAGTACCTTGATTGGTAATTTTGTGCTGCCAGAGCCTGCCATCAAACTGGCAAGAGATTGGCAATCTCAGTCAATGTATCAAGATCGTAGTTTGATCCAAGGTCGTTTTGGTTATGGCGGGCAAATGTCCCCAGACCTGTTACTTAGCTCAGCCATTGAGCTGGCGATTAAAGATGCTTTGATTGAATTAGCCAAAATAAAAGGCATCGAAATAGAACAAGCCAGCTCCCTGACTTTCAATAACGGCTACTACTTTATTTCTCACAGCAAAATGACCGTTGATGAACAAGTCTCTGGTCAGTTGCTTGATATAAAGTTGTCTTATCAACAAGACCGTCCAATCGTTAATGTTTGGTTGCTCGAAACCAAGCATCCACTTTAACGCCCGCCGTTCATGTAACCAAAATAAGTTACACTTGAGAAAGTAACCAAATTAAGTTACTTTTATTCGTGTTAATTATTTTGGTTACTTACTATGCAAACTCCGTACGAGATATACCAAGGTGTGATCACAGCCGATATTGTCAATTCACAAGGCTTATCTGAAGCAGACTATCAAGATTTAATGAAAGTCCTAGCTGAACACCTGACTCAATTAAGTGAAGAGATCGGGGCTGTTTTTCATATTTTTCGAGGCGATAGCTTTCAAATCGTTTTTAAGCAACAAAATACACTGTTTTTACATGCTATAAAGCTACGTTTGTTTTTCTTACGACAAGGGCTAGACGTGAAGCTCAGTCTTGCCTGTGGCGATATTAAAGTCACAGCAAACGACTTAGCAACCGCAACGGGCGAAGCGTTAATCAGCGCGGGTCGTGGGTTGGACACGATTAAAAATGAACGTTTGTTATATAACGGTATAGCCAACGAGTGTTTTTTACTAAATATTAAATTTATAGACCTACTACTGAGCAAACTAAGCATTAAGCAAGCACACGCTTTACTACTTTATCTGCAACAAAATAGGCCCGAACATGCTCAACTTGCCACACAATTACAAACAAGTAGAGCCAATGTAACCAAGTTACTCAACTTGGCCCATTACACCTTAATTGATGCGTTCATTGTATTGAGCGAAACACAACTTTTCAGCAAGGAGATGTAATATGACTGAATGGCAAACTCTTTTATTATGGCTGGTCATTGGTCATGTTATCGCCGACTTTTATCTGCAACCCATGAGCTGGGTGCACGACAGAAATAATCGACACTTTAAATCGACCAAAGTCGTTTGGCACAGTTTAGTTCATGGCGTACTCGGTTTTATCGCACTAGCAGCGTGGCAACACAACTATGACTTTGAGATCAGTAGTGCAGCCTTTGGTTATGCGACGCTTATTACTATCAGCCACTACATAATAGATATTGCAAAGTCTTATTCGAGTAAAGGTGTAGTGCCATTCTTAGTCGATCAAGCAGCCCACCTCTTGGTAATTTTATGTATCACCTTAAACCTCAGTAACCCTTTCTCGCTCAGCGAACAGTTACTGCTTTTTATCACTACACCTACCAACTTAATCATAGGCTTAGGCTACTTACTGGTACTCACACCAGCTTCAATTATGATCCGCATGTTGTTAGAGCGTTGGGCATATATGGGTAATGAGCAAGAGAGTTTACCTCAAGCGGGCAACCTCATCGGCCAACTAGAACGGGTACTATTATTAACCTGTATCTTAATCGACAGCTGGGCTGCTGTTGGCTTTATTTTAGCAGCCAAATCTGTATTTCGTTTTGGCGATTTAACCGCAAGCAAAGACCGAAAGCTCACTGAATATGTGATGCTGGGCACGCTTGTGAGTATTTTAGTGACACTCAGCGTTGCAGGTTTAATCAAGAGTCTAATATCGTAACCCTCTTATGAAAATGCAGAGTAAGACTTAATAACAAGCTTGAAAGCTATGCCTATATTAAAAAACTTATTGCGTTGGCAGAGAGGTCGACAAAATACTGGGTACGATAAAATGTTGCTTTGCGGCGCAATATGGCCGATAAAGTTTGATCTTTATTTACTCAAGTTTCCACAAGGAAGTGAGATACCTCCGCACAAAGATAAAATAGTTGCAGGCCAACATTATCGTTTAAATATAATTCTTAAACATGCCCAAAATGGCGGTGAGTTTATATGTAAGGACCCCATATTTGAAAGCCGCCGCATTAAGCTTTTTCGACCAGATATATCCGAACACCAAGTATCAACAGTATTGAAAGGCAACCGCTATTTACTTAGCTTAGGCTGGGTTAAGAATAAATAACTAAATGATAAATACCCCAAACAAGTCGTTCTTTCGATCTGCTCTGATGACTCCCTAAGTGATCAACAAAAACTAAAACCCTTAGAAATTAATGTGATTAAAAATAATTGTATACAATATATATTATTCATGTTAAAAATCTGTCCCTCTTATTAAATCGAACAATTTTGCAACAACAACAAAAAAAGAGGTCAAAATGTCTAAGAAGAAGTTGCTGTCTTTATGCATCGCACTCGCACTTACCGGCTGTAACGCAAGTGATGAAAAAGAGCCAGAAACCCAAATCGTCGAAGAGCAAAGTGATTCAAGCGCTGATGAATCAAGCGCTGATGAATCAAGCGCTGATGATTCAGGCTCTGACGATTC